>NZ_JAUSLT010000120.1 GCF_030646015.1 Bradyrhizobium sp. | reverse complement strand
TCCTTCTCGGGCTTCAGCACCATGAGCATGCGCTCCTGGCTTTCCGACAGCATCATCTCATAGGCGCTAATGCCGGTTTCCCGGGTCGGCACCGCGTCGAGGTCCAGTTCGACGCCGAGATTGCCCTTGGCGCCCATCTCGACCGCCGAGGAAGTCAGGCCCGCTGCGCCCATGTCCTGGATCGCGATCACGCAATCGGCTGCCATGATTTCGAGGCAGGCTTCCAGCAACAGCTTCTCCGCGAATGGATCCCCGACCTGAACCGTCGGCCGCTTGTCGGCGGAGTCCTCGTCGAATTCGGCGGACGCCATGGAAGCGCCGTGAATGCCGTCGCGGCCGGTCTTGGACCCGAGATAGACGATCGGCATGTTCACGCCCGATGCGGCCGCATAGAAGATCTTGTCGGATTCGGCGAGGCCGACCGCCATCGCGTTGACCAGGATGTTGCCGTCATAGCGGGTGTGGAAACGCACCTGGCCGCCGACGGTCGGCACCCCGAATGAGTTGCCGTAGCCGCCGATCCCGGCGACCACGCCCGACACCAGATGGCGGGTCTTCGGATGTTCCGGCGCGCCAAAGCTCAGCGCATTGAGACAGGCGATCGGGCGTGCGCCCATCGTGAACACGTCGCGCAAAATGCCGCCGACGCCGGTGGCCGCGCCCTGATAGGGCTCGATATAGCTCGGGTGGTTGTGGCTCTCCATCTTGAACACGACGGCCTGGCCGTCGCCGATGTCGATCACGCCGGCATTCTCGCCCGGCCCCTGGATCACCCATGGCGCCTTGGTGGGCAGGCCCCGAAGATGCAGCCGCGAGGATTTGTAGGAACAGTGCTCGTTCCACATCGCCGAGAAGATCCCAAGCTCGGTAAAGCTCGGCACCCGGCCGATCAGCTTGAGGATGCGCTCGTATTCGTCGGGCTTCAGCCCATGGCTGGCGACGAGCTCGGGGGTGATCTGAGGCTGGTTCATGGGGCTCTTTGGGCGATTGAGGTCCCTTATTAGGGAGATCGAAGGGCGCGGAAAAGGCCTTTTACGGCGCAATTTCCCGCTGTCCATAGATTTGCGGGCGATCCATGCGCTGTGGGCGTTTGCACATCGGGTGTGGATCGGATTTAAGACTCAAATCGCCGAAAAGAAGGGCTTTTTCGTTGGACGACCTGACCAAATCCGCATTCCTCAACCGCCCCGATCTCCACGTCGAAACCGAGGGTGAATTCAAGGGCTGGCGCACCTGGACCCGCGACAACTACGAATCCCATAACGGGCCGTTCTGGCACCGTATGGAGGACGACGGCAGCGTGCGTTGCGCGTTCCGGGTCGAGAAGAAGCACCTTAACGGCATGCGCAACGTCCATGGCGGCGCCTTCATGACATTTGCGGACTATTGTCTGTTCGCCTTTGCCACACCCGTGCTGCAGGGACCGGGGGTGACGGTGTCGTTCGGCTGCGAATTCATCGACGGCGCGCGCGAGGGCGAACTGGTCGAAGGGTCAGGCGAGATCATGCGGGCCGGCGGCTCGATGATCTTCCTGCGCGGCGTGCTGACATCAGGCGAACGCTCGCTGTTCACGTTTTCCGCCACCATCAAGCGGGTGAACTGGAAGCCGCCGGCCAAAGCAGGTGCCGTTGTCACCTAGCAACGCAGAGACCGAAGGTGGCACCAGACCGGCGCCGCCGGCCGATCCAGCCGGTTCTCCACGGGCCCGGCGCGGCTGGCGCGATTATGCGCTGCTGCTGGCGCTGGCCTGCTGCTGGAGTTCGACCTATCCATTGACAAAGATAGGGCTCGGCTCGATCCCGCCGGTCACCTTCATCTCGGCGCGCTCGCTGATCGCGGCATTTTTCCTGATCGCGATCCTGTATGCGCGCGGCCTGCGCATACCCTCCGATGCCAGGGCCTGGAAGCTGTTCGCGCAGCAGCAGACCATCAATTCCACGATCCCGTTCCTGATGATCACCTGGGCGCAGCAATATGTGGCGGCGGCGCCGACCGTGGTGCTGGCCTCGACCACGCCGATCTTCGCCTTCCTGATCACGTGGGGCATCACGCGGCACGAGCCGGCCACACTGTTGAAGCTGGCCGGCGCCGTGCTGGGACTCGCCGGCACCGCCGTGATCATCGGCTTGGATGCGCTGGGCGGGCTTGGCGGCAACATCTTCGCCGAAATGGTGATCCTGCTCGCCACCGTCTCCTTTGCCTGCGCCACGATCTTCGGCATGCGGCTGACGGAGTACGACCCGATGGTGGTGGCCGCGGGCTCGCTGCTGTTCGGCGGCCTGCTGCTGTTGCCGGTGGCAATGATCGTCGACCATCCCTGGACCTTGCGGCCGACGACGGAAGCGCTGGTCGCCACCGTCACCATGGGGATTTTCTCCAGCGCATTCGGGCTGATGCTGTTCTACATGTGCCTGTCGCGACTGGGCACGCTGACCACCAACGCGCAGGGCTATCTGCGCATTCCGATCGGCGTCGGCCTGTCGGTGGTGCTGCTCGGCGAAACCGTGCCGTCCAACCTGGCGCTCGGCCTCGTCCTGGTGATGGCCGGCGTCGCCGCCATGACCATCCCCGGCGACAGTTATCGACGCTGGATCAACCGGTTTCGCACCGGGCGCTGAAAGCGCAACAGGCGAACCGGTTGCCGTCTCTACCGCGGGTCTCTATTTTCCTCAATCGGAGAAACCCAGATGACCACATTCGCGATCGAAGGCGGCTGTACCTGCGGCAAGGTGCGCTACCGCATGACGTCGCCTCCCCTCGTCGTTCACTGCTGCCACTGCCGCTGGTGCCAGCGCGACGGCGGCGCATCGTTTGCGCTCAATGCCATGATCGAGGCCGATCGGGTCGAACTGCTGTGCGGCGAGCCTGAAATCATCGTGACGCCTTCGCTCAGCGGCAAGGGCCAGAAGATCGCGCGATGCCCGAAATGCCGTATCGCGGTCTGGAGCAACTACGCCGGTTCAGGCGACCGCTTCCGCTTCGTTCGCGTCGGCACGCTCGATACGCCGGACGCGCTGCCGCCGGACGTGCACATTTTCACGATGTCGAAGCAGCCCTGGGTCGTGCTGCCCCCCGATGTGCCTGCCGTCGAGGAGTTTTATGACAGGGAAAAGATCTGGCCCGCGGCAAGCCTCGCGCGGTGGCGGGCGGTGACCGGCGCCGGCTGAGCGGGAGGAGGTTCTACTTCTTCACTTCCAGCAGCTTGCGGTATTTCTCGACGTCGCGCGTCACCAACTGCTGCAGCACCTCGGGCGTGAGTTCGCCGGAGTCGGGCGCGACCGTCGAGAGGCTGTGAAAGCGCTTCTTGACCGCATCGCTCTCCACCGCGGTGCGCGCGGCGGCGTTGAGTTTCGCGATGATATCAGGCGGCGTGCCCTTCGGCGCGAACAGGCCGTTCCAGCCCTGCGCCTCGAATTCGGCAAGGCCGGCCTCAGCCGAGGTCGGCAAGTCAGGCAGTGTCGCCAACCGTACGGTCGAGCCGATCACCAGCCCCCTCACCAGTCTGTCGTCGATCGCCTGGCTGACGGAGGCCGCGGCATCGCAGACGCCGTCGATCTGTCCGCCGATCGCGTCGGTCAGCGCCGGTGCCGCGCCGCGATAGCCGACCAGCGTCACCTCGATCCCCGCGGCCTGAAGGAAACTCTTGCAGATCAGGAAGTTCGAGGAGCCGACGCCGGCATGGCCGAGATTGACCTTGCCGGGATTGCTCCTGGCGTAGGCGATGAATTCCTTCAGGTCTTTGGCGGGAAAATCCTTGCGCAGCGCGACGATGCCGAAGGTCTTCGCCACCATCGCGATCGGCGCAAAGGCATCGGGCTTGAACGGCAGCAGCGGATAGATGGTATAGGACGCCGCGCTGGTGCCGGCATTGCCGATCGCAATGGTGTAGCCATCCGGTTCCGCGCGCGACGCCCGCGTCAGCGCGGTCGAGCCGCCGGCGCCGGCGATATTCTCGATCACGATGGGCTGTCCGAGCGCCGACGCCATCTGCTCGGCGACGACGCGCGCGATCACGTCGGAGGTGCCGCCAGCCGCGAACGGCACGATCATGCTGATGGGACGTTTTGGATAATCCTGGGCCGAAGCGGCGGTGACGAGGGATAGCGCCGCGACCACCGAAAGCAGGCACTTCGTCACTCGATGTCGATGCGCTTTCTCCATGCGAGCCGGCTCCACTTCGCTTGAAGACGCTAAGCTGCCTTCTCCAGATGCGCCACCAGCCCGGCGAACAGGCCGCGGCCGTCGGTGCAGCCCATGATGTCTTCGACGTGGTTTTCCGGATGCGGCATCATGCCGAGCACGTTGCCACGCTCGCTGACGATGCCGGCGATCGACTGCGCCGCGCCGTTGATGTTGGACTCCTCGTCGACCACGCCCGCGGCAGAGCAGTAGCGATAGAGCACCCGCCCCTCGCCCTCGAGCCGCTTCAGCGTCTCTTCGTCCGCCTCGTAATTGCCCTCGCCATGCGCGACCGGCACGCGGATCACCTGTCCGGCATTGTAGCCGCGGGTGAACGGCGTATCCGAACGCTCGACCCGCAGGTGCACGTCATGGCAGATGAATTTCAGCCGCGCATTGCGCATCAGCACGCCGGGTAACAGGCCGGCCTCGCAGAGGATCTGAAAGCCGTTGCAGACCCCGAGCACGAGGCCGCCACCAGCCGCGAAATCGCGCACCGCGTCCATCACAGGCGCGCGCGCGGCAATCGCCCCGCAGCGCAAATAATCGCCGTAGGAAAACCCGCCGGGCACCACCACGAGATCGGTCCCCCTGGGCAGCGCGGTCTCGGCATGCCAGACCATCGCGGCTTCCTGGCCCGATGCGAGTTTCAGCGCCCGCGCCATGTCGCGCTCGCGGTTGATGCCGGGGAAGACGAGGATTGCGGATTTCATAGGGTGGGAGCGTCGTTCAGTTCGAGACGATTTTCGATGCGATCCAGACGGCCTTCGTGGCGAACCAGCGTTGCGTGAATGCCCGAAATCTCCTGGAACACGCTTGTGATTTCGTGACGAATGCCATTCTGCGACGTTCGCGATGCCTGCATTTCTTGCTTGAGCTCGTCGATCTTGCCATCGACCTGAGCCAGCCGCACCTGGACCGCCTTCAGGACTTCAAACATGAGCTCCGTGGTCACATCGGCCATTACCGGTCCCTCAGCCCTTCACCTCGATAGCATAATTCTCGATTACCGTGTTCGCCAACAGCTTGTCGGCGGCATCCTTCAGCGTCGCTTCGGCCTTGGCCTTGTCGGAGCCTGCGATTTCGATGTCGAATACCTTGCCCTGGCGCACGCTGGCGACGCCATCGACGCCGAGCGATTTCAGCGCTCCTTCGATGGCCTTGCCCTGCGGATCGAGAATGCCGGACTTTAACGTAACAGTGACGCGCGCTTTCATATTTCTAACCCAGTATTCAGTGCGTCACCCCCGCGTAACGGCTTCGCCGTTATCGCTCGAGGTGCTCGGGCGCAGCCCGAGCCTCGAAGGGCGACATTGGATTTCGTATCTCATCCTTCGAGGCCCGCCGAAGACGGCGGGCACCTCAGGATGACGGCACTGGTCAGCTCTTGACCAGCACCGGACCCGAGCCGATCGGCCGCTCATTCTCCGTCAGAATGCCCAGACGCTTGGCGACCTCGGTATAGGCCTCCAGCACGCCGCCGAGATCGCGACGAAAACGGTCCTTGTCGAGCTTCTCGTTCGACTTGACGTCCCACAGCCGGCACGAATCGGGCGAGATCTCGTCGGCGACGATGATTCGCATCATGTCGTTTTCGAACAGCCGGCCGCATTCCATCTTGAAATCGACCAGGCGGATGCCGATGCCGAGAAACAGCCCGGTGAGGAAGTCGTTGACGCGGATCGCCAGCGCCATGATGTCGTCGATTTCCTGCGGCGTGGCCCAGCCGAACGCCGTGATGTGCTCCTCGGAAACCATGGGGTCGTTGAGCTGGTCGTTCTTGTAGTAGAACTCGATGATCGAGCGCGGCAGCTGGGTGCCCTCCTCGATGCCGAGGCGCTGCGACAGCGATCCCGCCGCCACATTCCGCACCACGACCTCCAGCGGCACGATCTCGACCTCGCGAATCAGCTGTTCGCGCATGTTGAGCCGGCGGATGAAATGGGTCGGCACCCCGATGTCGTTGAGGTGCTGGAACAGGTACTCCGAAATCCGGTTGTTGAGGACGCCTTTGCCCTCGATCACCTGGTGTTTCTTGGCATTGAACGCGGTCGCATCGTCCTTGAAGTGCTGGATCAGGGTTCCCGGCTCCGGACCTTCGTAAAGGACCTTGGCCTTGCCTTCATAAATGCGGCGTCGGCGGCTCATTGGGATGTACCGTGTGTTGTTGAAATCCATGAATTTGGTGTGCTCCGGATGACAAGGGATTGCGACCCACGACGGAGCTGCCGTGAAGGCCAGGAACGGGAAACAGAACGAGAACCGGGCCTCATGCCCAACCTATCTGATTGGCCTATCGAGCACAATCGATCCGGTCCCTTCGGGGTGAGTTTTACCCCTGCCGCCTGCGGCTTAAAGCCGGTTGTCTTAACCATTGGCTGACGTTATCTAAGCGCGCGAGAGGGCGGCCGCAACGAGGCCGCCGCACCAATTTGGCAGGGATCGGAACCCAGAGAATGAGCACATTCGACAAGCGTGAAGAAGGTTTCGAGAAGAAGTTCGCCCTCGACGCGGACCAGAAGTTCAAGGCCGAAGCCCGCCGCAACAAGCTGCTCGGATTATGGGCAGCCGAGAAGCTCGGAATCGCCGGCGACGCCGCCGCTGCCTACGCCAAGGAAGTGGTCGCCTCGGATTTCGAGGAATCCGGCGATGCCGATGTGGTCCGCAAGGTGCTGGGCGATCTGACCGCCAAGGGCGTCGCCGTGACGGAGCCGGAGATTCGGGTGAAGATGGACGAGCTGATGGCCACGGCCGTCATCCAGGTGAAGGCGGGAACGTAAGATCGCGAATAGGGAGTGGCGAATAGTGAATAGGGAATTACCATTCGCCATTCGCCATTCGCTACTCGCCCTTCGTCTGCTGGCGGATGATCTCCAGTAACCGCCGCGACGCCGCGCTGAGAAAGCCGCCGCGGCGCGTCACCGCGACGACATCGTGGGATGCGACGAGATCACCGACCCCGATGGTCGCGAGCGCTGCGGATGCGAGTTCTTCGGCCGCGTTGATTTGCGACAGCAGCGCGATACCGAAGCCGGCCTCGATCAGGCGTTTCTGGGCGGTCAGGCTGTCGACCGGCGTCCAGTCGACGTCGCCCAATCCGTGGATATTGAACAGCGCGAAGATATGCGACGCCGCGATCTCGCGGCGTCCCGGCACTTCGGGAAATGCAATCCAGCGTTCGCCGCGCAGTTCGGCCAGTCGTTTGACTCGGCGGCCGGCAAGCGGGTGATCCGGCGCGCACACGACCTGGAGCGGCTCGGCAAACAGCAATTCGCAATCGAGATCGGGGGAAGCGTCCCGGTCAAAACGCAAACCGATCGTCGCCTCGCCCCGCCTGATCAAGCCGCTGACCTCGGCGCTGGTCGCGGTACGCAAGGACAAATTGACGGTCGGATGCTCGCTCGCAAAGCGCTTCATGATGGCCGACAGCCGGCCGCCCGCCAGCGTGCCGACCACCGCGAGCGCGACCGGCCCCGAATCCGGCCGCGCCAGCGCGCGAACCGCGTTTTCCGCATCCTGGGCAGCGGCCACCGCGCGTTCGGCGTAGGGCACCAGCACCCGGCCGGCGTCGCTCAGCAGGGTCCGGCCGCCAACACGGTCGAACAGCGGCACACCGAGTTCCTGCTCCAGCAGCGCAATACGCCGCGAGATCGCCGGCTGCGACCGATGCAGCGCTTTCGCGGCGTTCGAGATCCCGCCGAGGCGATGCACCATCAAAAAGGTGTCGAGCGCGTCGCTGTCCATTTCCAACCCATGCAGAAAACTGATGATATGGGAAGGAATAACAAATTTGTCTGATGACCGGAAGGCCTCTATTTCTCGGCCGACCAGCAACCGCAGGAGCCGACATGCGCACTCAAATGGAAAAAGCAGAACTGTTTCGCGCGCTGCACGCGCGGCCCGGCGCCTTCATCATCCCGAATCCCTGGGACGCCGGCACCGCAAAACTGCTGGCTGCGATCGGATTCGAGGCGCTCGCGACCACCAGTCTCGGTGTCGCCAATACGCTGGGCAGCGCCACCGTCAGCCGCGACGCCATCATCGAGAATTGCCGGATGATTTCGGCCGCGACCGATCTGCCTGTTAACGCCGACCTCGAGAATTGCGGCGCGGACGAACCGAAGGCCGCGGCCAGGACGATCGGACTTGCCGCCGAGGCCGGAGTCGTGGGCGGATCGATCGAGGATTTCACCGGCGACCGCAGCCAGCCGATCTACGATTTCGCGCTGGCGGTGGAACGGGTGCATGCCGCGGTCGAGGCCGCGCGAGCGCTGCCGTTTCCATTCACGCTGACGGCCAGGGCCGAGAACCTCTTGCACGGCCGCAACGACCTCGACGACACCATCCGCCGGCTGCAGGCGTTCGAGGCCGCCGGCGCCGACGTGCTGTATGCGCCCGGCCTCCACGATCTCGCCACCATCAAGACGGTGGTTTCGGCGCTGAAAAAACCGTTCAATCTGGTGATGGGTTATGCCGACCCGAACCTGACCGTCGCGCAATTGTCGGAAGCCGGCGTCAAGCGCATCAGCGTCGGCGGCGCGATGTCGCGCTACGCGCTCGCGGCTTTCCTGCAATGTGCCCGCGAGATGAAGGACAAGGGGTCCTTCACCTATGTGCGCGGGATGGCACCGATTGGGGAACTGCGGGACGCGTTCGCGGCCGCGCCGGCAGCGGCTACTTCGGCATGATCTGGAAATTCATCGAGGCGTTTACGTTGTACCCGTCGAGCTGCTGCGCCCCGGATTGCCGGCCGCCGACGTTGCTCGTGACCGATGTCATACGACATTCCTTTGCCAGGACTTTCAGAAGCAGATCGCATTCGCGCGCGGCCATCTCATAGACCGAGCGACGTGCTCTATCGCGCGACTGGTGAGCCTCTTCACTGTCTCCGTTCGGACCCGGTACAAAGAAGTTGAAACTGACCTGGACCTGAATAGGAGTATCCTGCCGCGCCTGCCCGGCGGTCTGCGCGAGTGCCGGCCCCGACAGCAACAGGAGCGTGGCAGCAACAAGGGTATATCTGAGCGGCATGAAAACTCTCCGGGATTGACGGTGAGCCCTATTATCAATCCCGGATTGCAACTTTAAGAATGACAGCCTGGGTAAATCGGACTTTCATTTCACACTGCGTTAACTGAGGCGCGGTCCCTACCCTTCCTTGAACCCGTACTCCGGCACATTGCCGCTGGCGCCGTAGTATTTGTACGGCAGGAATTTGCCCGACATCGTGATCTTGACGCGGTCGCCCTTCGGATTGGCGACGCGCTCCATCGCCATGTCGAAATCGATCGCCGACATGATACCGTCGCCGAACTCTTCCTCGATCAGCGCCTTCCAGGCCGGGCCGTTGACCATCACCATTTCGTAGAAGCGGTAGATCAGAGGATCGGTCGGCGGCATCGGCGTGCCGTCGCCGCGCATCGGCACTTCGTTCAGCATCGCCACTTCCGATTTTGAAAGGCCGAACAGCTCGCCGGCATTGGCCGCCTGCGGCTTCGTCAGCTTCATCTGACCGAGGATGGCGCCGACGATCAGCACTTCGGAGTAGCCGCCGATCTTTTCGCAGATGTGCTTCCAGCTCCATTCCTTCTCGCGCTTGATGTCGAGCAGCTTTTCCGTGAGGTCAGATCGTTTCATGGCAGTCTCCTTTTGATATCTAGCGCGCGATGGTCTGCGCCGATTGGGTTTCAACCGCCCGCGGCGGCGTGACGATGGTCGGTTCGCTCACACCGATCTTCACCACCGGCACGTTGCGTGGGTCATGGCCAGGCACGTCGGCCGCAAAGGTCTTGCTGCGGCTGACCAGGAAGTCGACGATGTGGTTGCGCACCGCGTAGTAATAGGGATGGCGGTGCAGGTCGGTGCGGCCGCGATCCTTCGGCAGCGGATTTTCGACGATCTCGGCCAGCACGGCGCCGGGGCCGTTGGTCATCAGGAAAATCTTGTCGGCGAGGTAGATCGCCTCATCGACGTCGTGGGTGATCATGAACGCGGTCTGCCCGGTCTCGAGACAGATGCGGCGCACCTCGTCCTGCAGCGTGCCGCGGGTCAGCGCATCGAGCGCCGAGAACGGCTCGTCCATCAGCATGATTTTCGGCGTGATCGAGAGCGCACGCGCAATGCCGACGCGCTGCTTCATGCCGCCGGACAGTTCCGACGGCCGCTTGTGCTCGGAACCGGTCAGCCCGACGAGATCGATGAAGGTCTGCGCGTGGGCTTTCACTTTGGCGCGGTCCCAGTCGCGCCATTTCGAGGTCACGGCATAGGCGACGTTGCCGAGCACGGTGCGCCACGGCAGCAGCGCATGGCTCTGGAAGATCACGGCGCGATCGAGGCTGGTGCCCTCGATCGCCTGGCCGTCGACGATCACGGCGCCGTCGCTCGGCTCGTCGAGGCCCGCCAGGATGTTCAGCACCGTGGTCTTGCCGCAGCCGGAGTGGCCGATCACGCAGCCGAACTCGCCGCGCGCCATCGACAGCCAGAGATTCTCGAACACCGCGATCTCGCCGCCCGACGCGCCGGGATAGCGTTTGGCAATGGCCTCGATGGAGATGAATTTTTCCGGGGTCATGCTCGATATCCCCGCAGTGAAGGTGCGCCCCCTCGCCCCGCTCTTGTCCGCAGAAGCCCGCCTTCGGGCGAATACGGATGCGGGGAGAGGGTTGGGGTGAGGGGGACTCTCGGCGAGTGGAGGTGGTTGAGAGCCCCCCTCACCCGGATCACATCTGCGATGTGATCCGACCTCTCCCCGCAAGCGGGGAGAGGTGAAGATACAGCGATGCTCGTGTAAACAATCATCCGCATCACTCCGGGAACGTGACCATGCGCGTGAAGCGCGCGAGGACCTGGTCGAGCAGCATGCCGACCACGCCGATCAGCAGGATGGCGATGATGACGTTGGTGATCGAGAGGTTGTTCCACTCGTTCCAGACGAAGTAGCCAATGCCGGTGCCACCGACCAGCATCTCGGCGGCGACGATCACCAGCCAGGCAATGCCGATCGAAATCCGCATGCCCGTCAGGATCGTCGGCGCCGCCGCCGGTAGGATCACCGTGAAGGCGCGCCGGATGGTGCCGACTTCCAGCGTGCGCGCGACGTTGATCCATTCCTTGCGCACGGCGGCCACGCCGAAGGCGGTGTTGAGCAGCATCGGCCACACCGAGCAGATGAAAATCACGAAGATCGCCGACAGCCCGGAATCCTTGATGGTGTAGAGCGCCAGCGGCATCCAGGCCAGCGGCGAGATCGGTTTAAGGATCTGGATGAACGGGTCGAGCGCCTTGTTGATCAGCGGCGACATGCCGATCAGGAAGCCGAGCGGGATCGCGACGATCACGGCGAGAAAGTAACCCAGCCCGACGCGGGCGATCGAATAGCCGAGTTGGATTCCAAGGCCCTTGTCGTTCGGCCCGTTGTCGTAGAACGGCCGCTTCAAATGTTCCCACAATTTGGCGCCGACATCGAGCGGCCCCGGCATCGCCGACTTGCCGGCGGTCGCGGTCAGTCCCATCAGCTTGGCATATTCCGGCGTCATGGTGGCGACCGCGCCGGTGCCGCGGGTGGCGATATGCCAGATGCCGATGAAGGCGAGAAACAGCGCGATCGACACGATCGCCGCGCGCAGGCGGAGCGAGGCGTTCATCTCCCTCTCCCCGCTTGCGGGGAGAGGGTCGGGGTGAGGGGGAGTCTCAATGAGCTCGGAGCGCTGCGAGTCCCCCTCACCCGGATCACGCGCTGGCGCGCATGATCCGACCTCTCCCCGCACGCGGGGAGAGGTGAAGAAGCAGTTCGCACCACTCCCATCACGACGCCTTCCTGATCTTGAAGCTGTTGAGATACTCCTCGGGCTTCGCGGGATCGAACGGCTTGCCCATCACCGAAAAACTCTTGGTCGTGGTGGTCGGCGGCGTCAGCCCGGCCTCCTTCATCAGCCTCGTGGCATCGGTGGCGAGATAGACCTGCGAGGCGATGCCCGCATAGTCGATGTCGCCCTTGACCTGACCCCAGCGCTTCATCTGCGTCATGATCCAGATCGCAAAGGACTGCCACGGGAACGGATCGAAATCGACGCGGTTCGGCTGCGTCACGATATTGCCGAGGCCGTCGGCGAAGGTGCCGGTGAGGATCTGCTCGAGCACGATCTGCGGCTGGTTCAGGTAATTCGCCGGCGCGATCGCTTCCGCAATCTGCTTGCGGTTCTCGGCCTTGTGCGCGAAGGCGGTGGCCTCGATGATCGATTTGAGCAACGCGCCATAGGTGTTCGGCATCGAGGTGACGAATTCCTTCGACGCGGCAAAAGCGCAGCACGGATGCCCTTCCCAGATATCCTTGGTCAGGATGTGGATGAAGCCGACGCCGTCATAGACCGCGCGCTGGTTCATCGGGTCGGGGCCGAGGAAGCCGTCGATGTTGTCGGCGCGCAGGTTGGCGACCATTTCCGGCGGCGGCACGGCGCGGATCTGCACGTCGGCATCCGGATCGATGCCGTGCTCGGCGAGATAATAGCGCAGCAGGTAATTGTGCATCGAGAAGTCGAACGGAACGGCGAACTTGAAACCCTTCCAGTCCTTCGGGTTGCGCTTGTCCTTGTGCTTGACCGACAGCGTGATCGCCTGGCCGTTGATGTTCTCGACCGCCGGCATGGTGTAGGGCTGCGGATTGGAGCCGACGCCCATGGTGATGGCGAGCGGCATCGGCGACAGCATGTGGGCTGCGTCGTATTCCTTGTTGAGGGTCTTGTCGCGGATGACCGCCCAGCCGGCGGTCTTGATGACTTCGACGTTGAGGCCGTTCTTGGCATAAAACCCCATCGGCGCCGCCATGATGATCGGCGTCGCACAGGTAATCGGAATGAAGCCGACCTTGAGGTCCTTCTTTTCCAGCGGTCCGCCTTGCGCGAACGCCTCGGTCGCTGTTTTCAGCGGGAAGAATTGCGACACCGCGGCCACGGCCGTGGCGACACCCACCGATTTCAGGAAGGCGCGGCGCGCAACATCCTGCGGAAACATCGCGCGCATCACCGCGGAAGCGACCACGCCCTCGAACCGGGCCTCCTCGGACGAGGCGACGGCCGGCTGCAGCGAAAGCCGGGCGGCGGTATCGTGTTCGGCCTCGTTGACGTGCTGACCGCAGCTGCAGCCCTGGGAATGGAGACGGCGGGCCGGATCGAACGGATTGTCGAACGTGGACATGAAACCTCCTGCGCTTCGTTGCCATTTCATTAGGCAAAGAGCGTGCCAGCCTCCGCCGCACGCACTTGTTCAATGAACGCAGTGCTTTCGACAGATGTTGGCGACTACGAAAATTCGTGGTACACGATAACTCGTAGTCAAATTACGATTTCTCGGAGTGATGAATGGAACTGGCGCCGCTCGCTTCGCCCGCAACGGGGCGCGACCTCGATCTGCGCACCCTCACCTTCGACTATCTAACCGAGCCGACCCTGCTGCTCGACCCCCATACCGATGAGATCGTCGATGCCAACCCGGCCGCCTGCACGCTGCTCGGCTACGACCGCGCGCTGCTGCGGGAGACACGAATCAGCGCGCTGCATGCGGGGCAACTGCCGGCGCTGATCGTATTCACCCAGGCCGTGCTCGCCAAAGGCAGCTACTGGACCAACGCGTTGACGCCGCGCCACGCCACCAGCCAGCCGCTGCGGCTGGAATATACCGGCTCGCGGCTGCCGCATGACGGGCGCGCGCTGATGCTGCTGACCATGAGCGATCTCGAAGCGCGCCGCCGCCGCTCTGTCGATGCCACCGCCGAGGACCACATGCGCAGCGGGCTCGCGGCGTGGCAGCGGGTCGAGCGGGTATTTCAGGACATCGAGCGGGAAAACCAGCTGATCCTGCGCGCCGCCGGCGAAGGCATCTATGGCGTCAACGCCGAGGGCAAGACCACCTTCGTCAATCCCGCCGCCGAGCGCATGCTGGGCTGGGCCGCCGAGGAACTGGTCGGCAAGGCGATCCATCCGATCGTGCACCACAGTCATCACGACGGCAGCCATTACCCGGACGAGGATTGCCCGATCTATGCCGCGTTCCGCGACGGCGCCGTGCACAATGTCGGCGGCGAAGTGTTCTGGCGCAAGGACGGCTCACCTGTCTGGGTCGAGTACACATCGACGCCGATCCGCGACCGCGGCATGGTGGTCGGCGCCGTGATCGTGTTTCGCGACGTCAGCCAGCGGCGCGACGCCGATGAGAAATTGCACGCGGCGCTTGCCGAAGTCGACCGCTTGCGCGAGCGGCTGGAGCTGGAAAACGCCTATCTTCAGGAAGAAATCCGCATCGAGACCAACCCGCGCGGCATCATCGGCCAGAGCGGGGCGATCCAGAAGACGCTGCGCCAGGTCAAGCTGGTGGCGCCGACCACCGCGGCGGTCATGATCACCGGAGAATCCGGCACCGGCAAGGAGTTGATCGCGCGCGCCATTCACGAGGCCTCGGCCCGGCGCGACCGGCCGCTGATCCGCGTCAACTGCGCCGCGATTCCGCGTGAACTGTTCGAGAGCGAATTTTTCGGTCACGTCAAAGGCGCCTTCACCGGTGCGGTGCGCGACCGCATCGGCCGCTTCGAGCTCGCCGACGGCGGCACGCTGTTTCTCGACGAGGTCGGGGAAATTCCGCTGGAGTTGCAGGGCAAGCTGCTGCGCGTGCTGCAGGAAGGCAATTTCGAGCGTGTCGGCGAAGAGCGCACCCGCGCCGTGGACGTGCGGCTGATCGCGGCCACCAACCGAAACCTCAAGCAGGAAGTGGCGCGCGGCCGGTTTCGCGAGGATCTGTATTTCCGGCTCAACGTGTTTCCGGTGGAGTCAGTGCCGCTGCGCGACCGCCGCGAGGACATTCCGCTGCTGGCGCAGCACTTCCTGATGAGCGAAAGCAAGGAGCTTAAATCCGACCTGCGGCTGTCGGAAGGCGATGCAAGGCGGCTGCAGCGTTACGACTGGCCCGGCAACGTCCGCGAGCTGCAGAACGTGATCGAGCGCGCGGCGATCCTGGCGCAAAACGGACGGCTGCGCATCGACCTGCCGGACACATCAGCACCGCACGCGCCATCCGGTGCCGGTCGCCAGAAGGCGGACGCACGGCCCGCGGTCATGACCTCGGCCGAGCTGCGCGACCACGAGCGCGCCAATATCCTGGCAGCCCTTCAGGCCTGCAACGGCAAGGTGTTCGGCCCCGGCGGCGCCGCCGCGATGCTGGACATCAAGCCGACCACGCTGGCCTCGCGCATGAAGGCGCTGGGCCTTGCCCCTGCCCGCGCCGCCAAGCCGTTCGCATTCACGACGACTTTCGGATCTTGAAGCTGCTGAAATACTCCTCGGGCTTTGCCGCGTCGAAGGTCTTGCCCATCACCGCAAACGACTTGTACGCGGTTGCGGGCGGCGTCAGCCCCATCTCCTTCATCACCTTGGCGGTGTCGGTCGCGAGGAAGACCTGTTCGGCGACCGACTTGTAATCGACGTCGCCCTTGATCTGGCCCCAGCGCTTCATCTGGGTCAGCATCCAGACCGCGAAGGACTGCCAGGGGAACGGATCGAAGTCGACGCGCTTGGCATCGGTCTTGATGCCGCCGAGCCCATCGGCATAGGTCCCGGTGAGAACCTGCTCCAGCACCGTGACCGGCGCATTGATGTAATTCGCCGGCGCGATGGCTTCCGCGATCTGCTTGCGGTTCTCCGCCTTCGCGGCGTAGGCGGTGGCATCGACGATCGCCCGCGTCAGCGCCGCAAAACTGTTCGGCGACGTCGTGATGAATTCCCGGCTCGCCGCGAAGGTGCAACAGGGATGACCGTCCCATATTTCCTTGGAGAGGATGTGCAGGAAGCCGACGCCGTCATAGATCGCGCGCTGGCAGATATTGTCCGGCGCAAGGAAACCGTCGATGTTGTCCGCGCGCAGATTAGCGACCATCTCCGGCGGCGGCACCGAACGCAATTGCACATCGGTGTCGGGATCGAGGCCGTGCTCGGCGAGATAATAGCGCAGCAGGTAATTGTGCATCGAATAGTCGAACGGAATGGCGAATTTCATGCCTTTCCAGTCCTTCGGATCGCGCCGGTCCTTGTGCTTCATGGCAAGGGTAATGCCCTGCCCGTTGATGTTCTCGATCGCCGGCACCGTGAACGGGATCGCGTTGGCGCCCAGCCCCAGCGAAATCGCGATCGGCATCGGCGCCAGCATGTGGGCGGCGTCGTATTCCTTGTTGATGGTCTTGTCGCGGATCACGGCCCAGCCGGCGGTCTTCACCACCTCGACGTTGAGACCGTATTTGGCAGAGAAGCCGAGCGGCGCCGCCATGATGATCGGCGTCGCGCAGGTGATCGGGATGAAGCCGACCTTGAGGTCCTTTTTTTCAGGTGCGCCGCCCTGCGCGAAGAGCTCGGTCGCCGTCTTGATCGGGAAAAACTGCGAGACGGCGGCCAATGCGGTGGAAGCCCCGACCGATTTCAGAAACGCGCGGCGCGCGGCATCCCTGGGAAACATCGCGCGCATCACGGCGGAAGCAACCACCCCCTCGTAACGTTGTTGCTCGGTCGGCGCCGGCTCGCAGCGCAGCGTCAGCGCCGCCTGTTCATGTTCCGCCGCGGAGCCATGCTGGCCGCAGACGCAGCCTGATCGTGACAGCTTGCGATCGGCATCGAACGCATCGTCGAAGGTGGACATGCCCCATTCCCCTGTGTGGTATCGGATGATCGACGGTCAACCCGCCGCTTTCAGCGGTTCATCGCCGGCCGCCTCAGTGCGGCCGGACGATGCAAACCTTGCAGGCTCTACGCCGCCTTCTCCGTCAACCTGGCGTCGGTGGGCAGGCCTTCCTCGATCGGCAACGACGGATCGCGCGACCATTCGTTCCAGGAACCGAAATACATCCGCACATCTTTTACGCCGGCATTTTTTAGCGCGAGGAAGGTGTTGGAAGCCCGGGCGCCCTTGAAGCAATAGAGGTAGACCGGCGTATTCGGCGTGATGCCGACGGTGGCGCATTCGGCCAGGATCTCGTCCTTGGACTTGAAGCGCGGTCCCTCCGCGGTCGGCTTCATCATGCGGTACCATTCGAGCCACACCGCGCCGGGAATCCGTCCCTTGCGCGGGCAGAAATCCTTGCCGTAGGGCGAGGAGCTGTCGCCGATCCATTCGTCGACGTCGCGGACGTCGAGCAGCGCGACGCCGGGCTTGCCGACGGCGGCCAGCATGGTCTTGGCATCGATCAGGATCTCGCCGGCTTCCGGAACGATCGAGAACGAGGCCGGCGCCGGCGCCGGAACGTCCGTCGTCACCGGCAGGCCCGCGGCGGCCCAGGCGTCGAACCCGCCATGCAGCACCTTGATCCTGGGATAGCCGAGCATGGTCAGCAGGAAATATCCGCGGCAGGACTGGCCGAAACCGGAATTCATCGACTGCTCGTAGATGACAGCGGTTTCCTTGCCCGACAGTCCGGCCTTTCCGAAGGCGTCGGCGAATTTTGTCTTCAGCTCCTGCATGCCTTCCGGCGTCGAGGTCGCGAGGTAGGTGAATATTTCATGCACGTTGACGGCGTTGGGGAGATGTCCTGCGCCGTAGGCATCCGGGTTGCGCGTGTCGATGATGACGCACGGCTCCCTGGTGATGAGTTCGGCGAGTTCGCCGGCGGAAATCAAAACGTCCGTCATGTCAGGCCTCTCCTGTTTTCGTCGTTGAAAGTTAGGGTCGATCCGATGTTCTCTGGAAATCTGTCTGCACACCTTTCTCGCAAAACGTCCCGGCAATGCTCCCTTGCAAGACTCACGCCTCTGCCAGCATTTTGCGCAGCTGCTTGGTGGCGGGCGTGACGATGGCGACGAAGTAGGCCTCGCGCAGCCTGCGCTGGGCGCGGTGGCTTTTCAGGTAGCCGCGCGCGCCGCAATGGAGCATCGCCGCATGCGCGGCAGCGACACTGGCCTCGCCGGCCCTGAGCCGAAGCGCCACGACGCGGCGCCAGTAGCTGTCGTCCGCGTTGTAGGGGTCACGCGCCAGCTGCATGGTTTCGGTTTCGAGCTCTGTCAGCAGATCCTGGAAATTGACCGGCTGCTGCGGCAAATAGCGATTGACGTGGCCGAGCGGCCCGGCGACCTCATTCATGATCGCGATGCAATCCCGGATCAGGCCGGTCGCCATGCCCGCCTGCAGCAGCATGAAGCCGGCGCGGATCTTCTTCACGAACGGCCCGGCCGGCGCGGCGAGGACGTGATCGTCCGCGATGAAGGCGTCGCGGAACTGGACGCCGTAGGTGCCGGTTCCGTCCATCGCCAGAAACGGCTGGCACGGCGTCAGGGTGATGGCGGGATCGGAACAGTCGGCGAGAAACATCACGATCTCGTTCGCCTTGCCCTCGATCTCGAAGATCGTGCCGAACAAATGATCGGGACCGAGATTGGACACCCAGGGCAGCGCGCCGCGCACGACGTAGCCGCCATCGACCCGGCGCCCCTTCAGCTTGAATTTCTCGATTCCGAAGAAGGTCTTCATCGGATTCGACAGGCCGGTGCCGCCGAGAATCTTTCCCGTGGAGACACCGTCGGCGAACCGCGCCGTCAGCGCCGGATTGCCGGAATTCGTCACATACCAGGCCAGCGTGTTCTGGCACCACGCCATGAAGGCGGTGGCGCCGCAGACTTCGCCGAGCGCCGAGATCGACTGAATGGCGCAGCACAGATCGGCCGCGCCATTCGCCGGTCGATGCGTACCCCACGCCCCCGCATCGCCGAGACGCCGGAGCAGTTCGGCCGGATAGACCGTGCCGTCGTCGATGCCGGCCGCGAGCGGCGCGAGATCCTTGCGTGCAATCGCCGCCACCCCGGCGACGACGGATGCCTGTGAAAGACCGCCGACATCGTCGACCGGCAGACGCGATACAGCCACTTGACCCATCAGACTCTCCGTAGCGGTTTTTCAGGGAGCGATTGCACGCTTGCCGCCCTCTAGGCGCTGACCTCGAGGTTGACGGGCCGCGTAAAGGTATTGGCGACCGGCGACCACTTCTGGACGTGGGTCACCAGCGCGTCGATTTCGGCCTGGGCAATGCCTTCGCAGACCATGTCGACCTTGACCCGTACGTCGGTGAAGCCGACCGGCTTCTCGCTGACGTCGCCGGTGCCCCACACCGCCGTGATATTGAGGTCGCCTTCCAGCTGCAGCTCGAGCTTGTTGACGATCCAGCCGCGATGCACCGCGTTGGCGTGCAGCCCGACCGCAAGGCACGAGCCCAGCGCAGCCAATGATGCTTCCGACGGATTCGGCGCGGTGTCGTCGCCGAGCAGGCCCGGCGGTTCGTCGACGATGTAGGGCGGCAGGTTGCGAATGTAGTTGGCGTGGCGGAACTTGCCTTCGGCCACCGTCTTGCACTTCAAGGTCTTGATCACCTTGGGGTTGGCCTTGCTGGTGATGATGAGCTGTTGCAGCCCGTCCTTGTCGATCGGCGCAAGGCAGCCTGTCAGCACTGTTTTTTGGGCAACCGCGGTCATTTGTTTTCTCCCTGGGAGGTAGGATACCGAACGGTCTGTTTCCTGCATGAAGCGTGCCAGAGACCGCCCGGCCGAAAACTCGAACGCCTCAAACCGCTTAAGCGGCGCTGCCCAAAAACCGATCGGTAGCCTCCTGCTCAAACCAGGTGCAATCGCTGCTTCATCGCGGAGATTTTGAGCACGGCAAGATGCGACTTGATGCGTGCGCCGCATTTGGATTAAGTGGGTGCATGCGCAAGCCTGCTTCGAAGAAGCGTTCCGTCGCCATCCCTTCCGCTGCCGGCGATGACGAGTCCGCGCGCGGACGCCTGCTCGGCGCGGCGACGCGGCTGTTCTGCAAGGACGGCATCAACGCCACCGGCATCGACGCCATCATCAACGAGGCCGGCACCGCCAAGACCACGCTCTACAAGCTGTTCGGATCGAAAACCAATCTGGTGCATGCCGTGCTGGAGACCGAGGGCAAGCAGTGGCGCGAATGGTTCATCGACTCGATCGAGACCGGCGGCGGCAGCGCGCAGACCAAACTGGCGCGAATCTTTCCCGCGCTGAAGAGCTGGTTCGGCGAGGAACGTTTCTACGGCTGCCCCTTCATCAATGCGGTCGCCGAGCACGACAAGGACCAGAAGCAGTTCCGCGCCATCGCTATGAAACACAAGAAGGTGGTGCTGGCGCATATCGAGAAGCTGGCCGGTGAGATGGGCGCGGCGGAACCGGAAGTGCTGGCGCATCAGCTCGCGCTATTGATCGACGGCGCCATCGTCGCGGCGATGGTCTCGCGCAATCCCGACGTCGCCGACACCGCGGGATTGGCCGCGGGCTGCCTGTTGGTGCCCTCGAAGCTGAAGAAGCCAAAACGCGCAAGCGAGTCGCCGCAGTTAATGGCGGTGTGAGACGAAACGAATCGTAGGGTGGGCAAAGGCGCACACTTCGCGCCGTGCCCACCATCTTCCTTGATATGATGCGCTATGCCGCAATACATACGAGCCAAGTTCAAGGGCAGCGTCTTCTTTTTCACGGTCGTTCTCGCTGAACGGCCGAGCAATCTCCTAATCGAGGAGATCGATCGCCTCCGGAAAAGCTATCGAACCGTGCGAGAAAGCTTACCCTTCGAAACTGTCGCTGTCTGCGTCCTGCCCGATCATGTTCATTGCATCTGGGCACTGCCGGAGGGCGATGCAGATTTCTCGACGCGCTGGAGCCTGATCAAAAGTGGCTTTTCACGAGGGCTCGATCCAGGCAGGTCACGATCCGCAAGCAAGGTGGCCAAGCGGGAAAAAGGCATTTGGCAGCGCCGCTATTGGGAGCACGTCATTCGCGATGATGCGGATCTCGAGCGCCATGTCGATTACATTCATTTCAATCCAGTAAAACATGGGCACGTGACGCGCGTAGCGGATTGGCCACACAGTAGCTTCCATCGCTATGTCGAGAGTGGATTGCTGGCGGCAGACTGGGGTGGGGATATGAAGGATATCCAAGGCGCGTTTGGTGAATGAAAGGTTGGCAAAGGCGAAACGTACCCAGCTTGATGCAACAAGAAAGAAGATGGTGGGCACGGCGCGAAGAGCGCGCCTTTGCCCACCCTACGTTTTCCTACCGTTCCTCCAGCACGCGCGTCTCCAGCCGGTCGAGCTGCCCTGATATATCGGCCTCGACTTCTGCGGACACCATCGCGACCACGCGATAGCCCCGCTCCTCCAGCCACGCCTGCCGCGCCGCGCGGTCTTTCACGATCACCTCGGTCTCGTCGGGATTGACCAGCTCGATCGCGATGCGGTGCACGAAACTGACAAAATCCGGAATATGGCGGCCGACCGGGGTCTGGCGTTTGAACTGTCCGGCAAAACGGCGATCGGTTCGCAAGCCCTCCCACAGGATGCGCTCGGCGTCGGTCGGATTACGCCGCAACAGCCGCGCCAGACCGCGCACGGTGCCGCTTTCCGACGGCAGGGCGTGCTGCCCGTGTTCGGCGAGCAGCGCGCGCAAGCGGGTGGCCTGTTCGCCGTCGAGCACGCCGCCCTTGGCGGGGCCCTTGCGTCCTTCCGCGATCGCCATCACCACGCCGTGCAGCGTGTGCATGTCCTGCTTGGTCGGGTCCATCCGGGTAAAGATGTTGCGCAGGTTGACCAGCATGGTGTCGCGCTTCTCGGCCGGCCGCAGGAACTCGACCTTGTCGAGTTCGCGGACCAGATTGTCGAAGAACGCCTGCATCTGGTGCTGCGAGGCGGGCTCGGAATGCTCCGGCATCCCGAATGGCAGCGCGCCCGCGGTGGAGAGCTTGAACCATTCATAGCCGATCAGCAGCACCGCCTGCGCCAGGTTGAGCGAGGCAAAACCCGGATTGACCGGAAAGGTGATGATGCGGTTGGCGAGCGCCACCTCCTCGTTCTGCAAGCCGTAGCGCTCGCGGCCGAACAGGATGCCGACCGTGCCGCCGCCGCTGACCCCGGCCACGATCTGCTGTGCCGCGGCTTCCGGCGCCACAACCGGCTTGGCCTGGTCGTGCGCCCGCGCCGTGGTGGCGAACAGCAGCGTGCAGTCGGCCACCGCCTGCTCGACCGTGTCGAACAACTCGACCGCGTCCAGAATATGGTCGGCGCCGGAGGCGGCGCGCTGGGCGCTGATATTTGGCCAGCCGTCGCGCGGATTGACGATTCTTAAACGGGTTAGGCCGAAATTGCCCATCGCGCGCGCGGCCATGCCGATGTTCTCGCCGAGCTGCGGCTCGACCAGAATGACGACCGGCCCCGCCAGCGTGACGCTCGATTTGGTTTTGTCGGTGCCCGAACCGGACATTCGCTTCACTTTCTGAATCAACGTCTGAAGAATGTGAATCAAGTTCCGAAGAACCTGATTCAACGGCTCACGGGCCAGCCGTAGTGGATTGCCCAGCGGGCAGGATTTCTCAAGTCAAATAACAGGGTTAGTGCCGTCATCTAACGCTCAGCCAAAGCCTCATCCGGCCTTGGATACCTTCTGCTTGCGCGCATTAGACTTTCGGATAGGCTATCAAGCACAAGCAAAGCGAACCCGATAGCCGGTTCAACGGCTGGGGGCACAGGGGAGGCGTCGATGCGCGGCAGATGGTCATTGGCGATTGCCGGCGTGATCCTGATCCTGGCCGGCGGCCTGCTCGCCCACTTCACCCAAACCGCGGATGGCATCCGGATCCAGGATATCCGCTTCAAGGGCGCCAAGGGAAACACCATGAGCGCCCTGCTCTATATCCCCGCCAATGCCACGGCGCAGACCCCGGCCCCCGGCATTCTCGCGGTCCACGGCTACATCAATTCGCGCGAGACCCAGGACGGCTTTGCCATCGAATTCGCCCGCCGGGGCTATGTCGTGCTGGCGCTCGACCAGACCGGCCACGGCTACAGCGACCCGCCCGCCTTCGCCAACGGCTTTGGCGGCCCCGATGGGCTGGCGCATCTGCGCAGCCTCGACATCGTCGACAAGAACAATATCGGGCTCGAGGGTCATTCGATGGGCGGCTGGACCGTGCTGGCCGCCGCCACCGCGATGCCTGGCGATTACAAGTCGATGGTGCTGGAGGGCTCCTCCACCGGCAAGCCGTTCGCCGCCGACGGCACCGCCAACTGGCCGCGCAACGTCGCTTTGGTGTTCGCGCAATACGAAGAGTTCTCCACCCTGATGTGGGGCGTCGACCTCGCCCGCGACGTCACCAAAAGCCCAAAGCTCTGGACCCTGTTCGGCACACAAGGCGCCGTTGTATCAGGCAAGGTCTATGGCGACATCGCGCAAGGCACGGCGCGGGTGCTCTATACTCCGGCGATCACCCATCCGGCCGAGCACATCTCGCATCAGGCGATCGGCTACAGCCTCGACTGGTTCGCCAAAACGCTGCAGGGCGGCACCCCAAAACCGGCCGATGACCAGATCTGGCTGCGCAAGGAGATCGGTACGCTGATCGCCTTGCTCGGCTTTGTCGCGTTGCTGATCGGCGCCTTCGACGGCCTGCTGGAAGCGAAAATGTTTTCGCGGCTGCGGCTGCCCGAGATCGCCAACGGAACCATGCCGGAGCATGTCGCGGCCGACGGCCGCCGCTGGACCATGGCGTTCGTGCTGTCCGCCTTCATTCCGGCGCTGACCTATTACCCCGCGTTCGCGCTGGCCGGCACCTTCGTAAAGCCGTCGGCATATCTGCCTCAGGGTATCACCAACCAGATCATGGTCTGGGCCGTCATCAACGCCCTGATCACGCTGGCGCTGATGCCGTTCGCGCCGAAGCGCGCCAGCCGCGGCGGCATCATCGGCCAGTCCGTCGTGATCGCGGTGGCGAGTGTCATTGTCGGCTATGCCGCGCTGTGGCTGGCCGACCTCGTCTTCAAGATCGATTTCCGGTTCTGGATCGTCGCCTTGAAGCTGATGAGCGCGAAGCAGTTCCTGATCTTCCTGATCTACCTCGTTCCGTTCACGGCGTTTTTCGTGGTCGCGCTGCATGTGCTGCACCGGAATTTCTCGACCATGGCCTCGCCGCGCGGCGCGCTCTATCTCACCAATATCCTGGCGCTGACGCTGGGCTTCATCGTGCTGCTGGTCTTGCAATACGGCACGCTGTGGCTATCAGGAAAACTGTTCAACCCGCTGCCCGATCCCGGTTTCGTGCCGCTCTCCACCATCGTCGCGATCCAGTTCGTGCCGCTGCTCGGGATATGCGCCGTGGTCGCCACCTTCACCTGGCGGCGCACCGGATCGAGCCTGCCGGGCGCGCTGATTTGCGGGCTGTTCGTCACCTGGTACATCGTGGCGGGCACGGCGACGCAGGCGGCGTTCTGATCGCCTGCTACGGACAATGAGGCAACCCTCGCCGCGAACCGCGCCCGCGCTCGCCGCGACCAAGCGTCATGTCTTCGCAGCAGCAGCGCTTTCCGCATACACCCACGCCTTCGCATGCCTCCGTGGTCGGCCGTCACCGGGCCGGACAGCTGGCGCCGACCGACACCGCCAAGGCGCTGCAGGCGGCCCGCGGCTGCCCCGATGCGTGGTATCGGGTCCAGGCGCTCGCCTCGGTTGCGGAACATGCTGAGCCACGGCTGGTCCCGTCGATTCTGGAGGAAGCCGCGCGCGAAGCGCAGGCATGTCCTGACGTCTATGGCACGGTGGCGGTAATGGCCTGGCCGCTTGGCGTGGCATTCCGGCGGGGGCAGCTCAACTTCGCCGGGCGCGAGCTGAAAAAGTGCCTTGCGCTGGCATCCCGGGTCGAGCCCCGCGCGTCGCAGGCCTACGCGCTCGAAATTCTCTGGAGCGCCTGCTTCGCGGCGGACCCCGGCCACGCCGAACCGGTGTGGGACAGAATTCTGGAGCTTTGCCATCCGGACCACAGCTGGCGTGCCGCCCGGCTCTATCTGCACATCGCGGAAGTCAGGAACGAGCGGGCTCCCGGCGACGCCGCCAGGGTGATCCGCGCCATGCGGCCGGGCAAGACGCGAAGCTGGCTGGAACGGCGTTTCGGCCTCGTCGGAAAGGTTTAGGGGTGGCCTGAAAACCAGCCGGATCTGCCCTGCCATTCGCCTTCCAGCCCGCGTTTTCGGGTGCTATAGCCACGGCACCATCACCCCATCCGTCCCGAAACGCGCTGTTTATCGAAAAGGCCCGATCTGCCATGGCAAAAATCAAGGTGACCAACCCCGTCGTCGAACTCGATGGCGACGAGATGACCCGGATCATCTGGCAATACATCAAGGACAAGCTGATCAACCCGTTCCTCGATATCGACCTGATGTATTTCGACCTCGGGATGGAATACCGCGACCAGACCAACGACCAGGTCACCATCGACGCCGCCGAAGCCATCAAGAAGGTCGGCGTCGGCGTCAAATGCGCCACCATCACCCCGGACGAAGCCCGGGTGAAGGAGTTCGGCCTCAAGCAGATGTGGAAGTCGCCGAACGGCACGATCCGCAACATCCTGGACGGGACGATCTTCCGCGAGCCGATCATCTGCAAGAACGTGCCGCGGCTCGTCCCGCACTGGGACAAGCCCGTGGTGGTCGCCCGTCATGGCTTCGGCCACCAGTACCGCGCGCAGGACTTCACGTTCCCCGGTGCCGGCACGCTCACCCTTAGCTGGACGCCCGAGGGCGGCGGAGAGCCGATCTCACGCGAGATCATCAAGGCCAAGGGCAGCGGCATTGCCCTCGGCATGTTCAACCTCGATGCCTCGATCGAAGGCTTCGCGCGCGCCTGCTTCACCTACGGCCTGGGCCGCAACTACCCGGTCTACCTGTCGACCAAGAACACCA
>NZ_JAUSLT010000110.1 GCF_030646015.1 Bradyrhizobium sp. | reverse complement strand
GACCATCGATCGAACCTCGGGTATTTCTTGCTTCTCCCCTCCTCCCGCTGCGTCCGCCGAAGCCGTTTGGCGAAGGCGGGCGAAGCGGCGGGGAGGGGTCGGGGGTGGGGGGTCTATCGGTACACTCCGCTGACAGCGAATTTGCCGAAGCACCCCCCACCCCCGACCCCTCCCCGCCACGCGCAAGTGCGCGTGGGAGGAGGGGGGAAGAGCATCGCCATGCGATGCGTCGTTACGTCGTCCTAGTGAAAGATCCGTCCGGAGTCGATCACGACGGCCTGGCCGGTCATGGTCCCGGTGCGGCACATCGCGACCACCATGTCGGCGCAGTCGTCCTTGTCGGCCGGCTTCTTCAGCAGCGAGCTGGAGGCGGCGCGCTCGACCTGCTCGGACCGCAGATTGGCCGTCGCGCGGGTGCCGTCCAGCAGGCCCGGCGCCACGCAGTTGACCAGCGTCTCGGGCGCCAGCGCCACCGCCATGCACCGCGTCAGGTGAATCAGCCCCGCCTTCGACACGGCATAGGCGATCGAGGAGCCGGTCGGGCTGAGCCCCGCCACTGACGCGATGTTGACGATGCGGCCTTGCCCCTGGGCCTTCATGACGGGCGCCACCGCCTTGATCAGGCGCATCGGCCCGGTCAGGTTGATGGCCATGATCTTGTCCCAGGCCTCCATCGTCAGGTTGTCGAGATCGCCGAACGGGATCGCGACATTGTAGGCGGCGTCATTGACCAGGATATCGAGGCGGCCGAAGGCTTTGGTGACCTCGCCGACCAGCCGCTCCACCGCAGCACCATCGGTGATGTCGCAGCCGAACGCCCGGGCGTTGACCTGATAGCGCGACGCCAGTTCGCCGGCGACGCTTTCCGCCTGCTCGCGGCTGCGCGCGTACATCACAGCCACATGCGCGCCCTCCTGCGCCAGCGCGTGGCAGATCCGCTGCCCCAGCCCGCCATTGCCGCCGGTCACCAGTGCGACTGCGCCCTTCAGATCCATCGGTTCTTTCCTCTGATGCGGATGCGATGTCGCGAGTCGCCGGCTGTGCAGCTCGACCACGATACAACGTCTCTCTGGCAGCTTGCTCGATGAGTAGTTTTGTCAGGAATCCCATACCGAGGGCAAGCTTCATCACGTCAGCGACGGGTCATCAAGCGACATCGCTTCGAACCCCATTCCTGGCACAACACTGCCATCGCTTCGCCGATGTCCCTTCCTGGAGGTGCAACAGACTTGGTTAGGTCGTTGGCAGATGTCGCCTTTTGACCCCAAGCGGACATTGGCAATCGCCTAGATAGGCAAGTTGCAATTCGTCATCTACCATGGGCTGACGGCAGATTCGACATCACTTCCTACCATGAGTTAATAAATAGGACGCATGTGCGAGATTGCGATGGTCCCAAAACTGAAGCAACAGAGATAAACACGGACAACGATGGAGATGAAACATTTGACGAAGCGAAATTGGTATCGGGAAGCATTTCTTTCGCTGGCTGTTACGCTAGCGACGTTGGCCGGGCTGGAAATCTTTCTTCGCGTTGCCGACTTCAAAGAGCTGCGCGAGACTTTGACCGAAAGGTCGCTCGCTTACGGTTATGATGTCGAACTCGGCTGGGCGCCGGTACCGAATTCTTCATCGCTCATCAAGACGTTTCGCACGACTCACTACCAGCATAATCGCCTCGGCTTGCGTGACGAGGAATTCAGCTTGGACGCCAAGCCGACGATCATGTTCTTGGGAGATTCCTTTGTCTGGGGGCTTGATTCCGAAGCCCATGAACGCTTTACGGAGCTGCTGAAACCAAAAATTCCCGACTACAAGATCCTGGCGGCGGGGGTTTCGGGGTACGGCACCGATCAGGAGTACCTGCTGCTCAAGCGGTTGTGGTTAAAGGTCAAGCCGACTGTCGTCGTGCTTATCTTTTGCGCGGATAACGACCGGATAAATAACAGCACTAATCGAAGCTACGATTATTATCAGAAGCCTTATTTCGCGGTCCGGCAGGATGGATCGTTAATGCTAATGGGGCAGCCAGCTCCGAAATCTCAACTGTTGTATTACAAAGAGAATGGGCTGGTCCGAAATCTTTGGCTGGCGCGACTGGCTGTGGATGTCTATGTGCAGCTCAGGTACCCGCCGCTACTCGTACCTGACCCCACAGAAAAACTGGTCGGGAAGATCCGCGAATTTGTCGAGGGCAATGGCGCCAAGTTCCTGGTTGGGATCCAAAATCACGACGAGGCGCTGGTCCGTTATCTGCAAGCAAACCGGATCCCGTTTGTAGGACTTGAAGGAGCTGCGTTCTACACGCAAGGAGGATGGGGCCCTCACTGGACACCTGAAGGTCACGAATTCGTCGCTGAACGCATTCTGGGTCTGCTGTCCGCAAACAATATCGTTCGCTATGGGGCGTCCGTCCAAAATGCCAAATAGCTGCTGATCCCCAGTCCTGCCGAGAGTTGAATCGAATGATCTAATCATCGCGTGACTTCCGCAATTGGCACAAAGCGTCGGTTTGTGCGGCGCAACGACATGTCCGGAGTTTAGGGTAAAGCCGAACTGCCGGTTCAACGCCCGGGCTTCGCACTTTGACCCATCTGCGACATTCAGCAGGTGCGCAGACCGGCGTCCGGTGCGGTGGCTTACCAATGTTGATCCAACTCAATGCTGCAAAGCATAGGGGGCCTAGGAAAATATGAGAGTGAATGGCGGATTGCCCACCATTGTTCTTCGCCGCAGGCTCAACCGAAATAATTCATCGAAGTGATCAAATAGCGCTTCAGTCCGCGCCAACGGCGGCGGCATAAAGCGATCGAAATTGAGGGACCGGATGAGTGGAGTAGCGACTAAACCACTCCTTGCTACCATCATATTCTTCGCAAGTGCATCGCTCGCTCTTGGACAAGCCGGTTCCACCGGCGGAACGATCGGTAAGACGGACAAATCGATATCGGGCGGGCAAAATGCAGCAGGACCGAACCCACCGACGAGTTCTCGCTCAAATGGTCAACGGCCAGTCGAAAGAGGCGCCTCTGCTCAGTCGTCCGAAGCTCCTGTCGCAGGCCGGTGGCGTTGGATCGCAGATTGTGCTGGCCAGCCCTGGCGAGGGGTGTTCGATCTTGTCGAGACGTCGCGGGGGCACTTTAACGGGAATTTCGCTGGAACATCTTGGCACGATGTCGGAACAATCACGGACGGCCAAGTTAATGGCACTAGCGTTACCTTCACGCGAACAGGCCAAGTTGTACAATATTGGAGAGGTCAACTCGCGGCCAGGCGAATCAAGGGCACGTTGTCGGGCAACGCAACTTGTAGCTGGGAAGCTACAAGGAAGTGATGATGATCGAACTATGAGATGCAGCTACATACCGCCTCCTGGCACGAACCGGACCTGTGCGTGTAGCCGGGCAATGTCGGCTATCGGGGGTAGAACCGACATGCCGGGAGGGCGGCCAGACTTCTCAGTTTGACCCGGAGCGAACATGCGTGACGCAGACACTCAACAAAAAGCCCCGGACGATGCCGGAGCTTTAATTCTTGCTGGAGAAAAGTTAGATCAGTACTTCGCGACGACCGGGCCACCCCAGCGGTAGTTGAGTCGCGCGGTGACCATATCGACGTCCTGACCAATGCGGTTGATGGCCGCGCGAGCACCTACCGGAATACCGAAGTTTCCAGCGCCGTAGCCATCGACGTCACGGGACCCCATGAACATGTGGTCGTATTCGACGCCGACCGACCAGTTCGGAGCAAAACCGAATTCGACACCGGCGCCAATCACGGCACCCCAACGGGTTTCGCTGCCCGTGAAGAGGGTTAGAGCGGTCGCGGTCTGGTAGGTGGAGTATTTGTCGTTCACCACGGCGGCGCCGCCTTTGACGTAGAGCAGAGCATTGTTCCAGGCATAGCCCACCTGGCCGGTGAACAGACCGAACGCATCAATCCTCGACCTGTTGGTGAATCCCGCGAGGGCTAAAGAGGTGGCGGCATTGCTGCCGCTAAAGTCAGCCCAGTTGCCCTGCGCCTCCAGGCCGAACACCCAGTTGCTCGCCTGCCACCGATAACCGAGTTGACCGCCGACGGTGCCGCCGGTCGCGTCATGGCAGCCTCCGGCCTCGGCCGGAATAAGAGGGGCGCCGTTGTTGGTGAGATCCCAGCACTTGTGGCTCGAACCGCCACCACCGTTGAGACCGATGTAGAAGCCGCTCCAGTCGTACGCGGCGGCAACCACCATGGGTGCCTTGGTGTAGGGGCGCGCAGAAAGATCTGCTGCCGACGCGGAAGTCGCCATTGCGAGAATGCCAGCCGTAGCGACCAAAAACTTCTTCATATCGATCTTCTCCGCCTGGCCCCGCAAGGCAATCTTGATCTCTATACAGATATGGGATTGTAGCCCGCATGCCTGTCACCCTGTGGCCACAGTGCAGCGAATAAGTGCAACCGCTGCACCACCCGCGACTCGCTTCCATCGACTGAATGGCGAGTGGATGGCCGCTCTTGACCCAACTCGGACATCGGGCCTAGGCCGCGCGGCAATCCAAAAAGTGGGACCCTGGGCAGGCGTCCATCCATCCGGGTCCCTTAAACGCGATTGCTGGCGGATGTCGATTGTCGGGGGCTAGAGCGGGACACGACCTTGGACATTCCGGCACTTCCGAAAAGGATGTCGCCATCCCATGGCAAATACTCCCTTGCGGCAGATCAATGTCAGAGCGAGGCACCGCGCGGATAAGTTAAACATGAGTGCCGCGTAGAAGGGGACCGTCATGTCATGCTCGCTTGGTGCAGTTGTTGCAGCCATCATTCTGGTGGTGAGCTTCGTCGTGCCGCTGGCCGCAGGTCCGTACGAGGACGGGATAGATTCGTATAAGAGGGGCGATTATTCAACCGCCATGCGGCAATTGCGACCGCTGGCAGACCGAGGCGACGCCAGCGCTCAGCTTATGCTCGGGAACATTTACTCCTTTGGCCATGGCGTACCGAAGGATCACGCCGAGGCCGTGAAATGGTTCCGTAAGGCAGCGGATCAGGGCTCGGCCCTTGCCCAGCTCAATCTTGGTGTAAGTTACGCCAACGGGGTCGGCGTGCCACAGGACGATACCGAGGCTGCGAAGCTGTACCGCAAGGCAGCCGATCAGGGTCTTGCTAACGCCCAGTCCGGTCTTGGCAACATGTACGAGACTGGCCATGGTGTGGCGCAGGACTTTGCCGAGGCGGTGAAGTGGTATCGTAAGGCAGCGGATCAAAACTTCGCCAGCGCACAATTCAATCTTGGAGGCATGTACATCAGAGGTCAGGGCGTATCGCAGAATTATGGTGAGGCGATAAAGTGGTATCGGAAGGCCGGAGACCAACGCTACGCGGCCGCACAGTATAATCTCGGGGTTATTTACGCCAACGGACAAGGCGCACCGCAGGACTATGCCGAAGCACTAAGTTGGTACCGCAAGGCTGCCGACCAAGGTCACACCGGGGCACAGCTCAATTTGGGGGGCATGTACTTCAGAGGCCAGGGCGTGCCGCAGGACAATATTCGCGCATACGTCTGGTTTCACTTGTCGGCTGCGCAAGGCAATAAAGATGCAAAGACGGTTCGAGACGCAATGGTGGAGCTGTTGACCCCGACGCAGTTGGCCGACGCGAAAAAACTTGCCGACGAGTGGAAGCCGGCCAAATAATTGCACACAGCAGAAATAATGCGAACTTCACTTGCTGACGATAAACCGAAAATTGACGGTGCAGATCGGCGCAGCTACGTGTGTTTCCGAAGGCAATGTCCGGGCGCGGCGATGGCAGCTTAGAAGGTTCGGCGATGCAACTCGCCCCGCGCCGACGAGATGATCGAATGATGTCGCTTCGTGGCACGAACCGGCCCCCCGCAATGTCCGCAGTTTGGTCGCTATCGAAGGGAAAGCGGACATGCGCTCAGACGCTCACCGAGGTCCGATTTCAGCGGGTCTCCGCCAACTTCACCGTGGAGATAGGCCACTTGCCATCGTGGCCCCTGATTGAAATTCGTAGGCCGTGCAATTCATCAAGCCAAACCCTTTCCACTGTCCCCGCCCTGCCATCGGTGAGCATCACGGCCGTGCCGACAAGTTCGGCCTGAACTTGCTCGAACTCGCCGAGGATCGTGGTCGCGCGGACCATCACAGTTGGCATCGGTGTCACCGAATTTAGAAGCTAAGCGAATGCACTGTCTGAATATCAATGACGCGCAACTCGTGGCCACTCCAGGGCAATTGGGTGTTTCGGCGGAACCACGTGAGACGGTTCACTTCCGAAATTGGCACTTAACCGACATCCCGACCGCGTCGCGCAATGTCTGCTATCGGGGGTGAACCGGACTCTTTGGGTGCATCGCGGTATCGACGCTAATGACCCGCAGCGGATATCTTCGGATCCATTCAGGATCCTACTGCTTCGTCGCTGTCCAGCTGCCCGCGCAACCATTGGGGCGAGAGTAGGTTCCGGTGCCTGTGACGCCGGAGAGGCGACCGACCGCAACTTGGGTGACACCAGTCATGGTGGTGAAGGAGACGCGCATCGCACCGCTGGCGCTGACCTGACCGCCGCCGTTCCCAATGCTGATTCTGCCTCCTGAAATAGCGCCCTGCCTCATCCCTGCACCACAGCCTGTCGCGACGAAGGCCCACGTACCGTCGAATCTTGAAACGTTGCCGCCGTCTGCTGGCGCTGGTGTCTGTCGCGCGCTGGACGCGGGCTTGCTCCTGCGCGCCGGCCGCTCCGGCTCCGAACTCTGGGTACCTGACACGGCCTTGTCCATCTTGCCGATGGTCCCGCCAATACTGCCTTGCGCGCAACTGTCGGAGCAACCGCAGCCGGCGATGAATAAACCGCTGAGAACGACAGCCTGCCCGACAAATCCACGGGGATGCATCAAGACAGCGTTCTCCTACGACTTACCCGAATGATCGACCCAAGACTTGCTGGAGTTCCTGGCCCCTCAACTTCATCCATACAGACCCGACTCCGAGGCCGTGGGATTGACTCAGATCAAGCCGAGACACTGCAAGCGCTGTCGGGATTTTGACGGCGGGCGAAGGCAAAGACGAAACGCAAGGCAGAGTGGGAACACTTCCGTTGTTGGCACATTTGGCGCGATGTCTGGCTTGAGTCCGTTATGCCCACCAAAGCGGACCTTCGGCGACGACCACGCTGCCTCCAGCGCATTTGCCGTTAGCGCGCTCAACGGCTCCTGCAGGCCCTTTGCACCGCTACCCACCCTGTTCCGCCCCGCCTGCGACAAATCAACCCGTCGGGTAAGATTTCGCTTTTTCCGAAATCCAAATCACCATTATAAATCACGCATCCTGTCCCCTTAGGAAGGGGCGTTGGCCATCGTCACCGAACGTTGGGATGGGATTGCGGTGGACGCGACGGCATCGTGCGCGGGATGGGATCGCAGGGCGGGATAAACTCCGTGAGCGGTCTGGAACGTGCAGACGAGCGGTGCCGGAGCGTACGGCAAAACCGTGTGGACCTGACGCCTCAGTGGTCGGCGTCAAGTCTGCGGAAGGCACGTCGGCCCGACCGGGCGCGGACGAGCCAGCTATCCGCAGGCGACGGAGGCGAGAAGAGCCCGATACTCCGGGGTGAGCGCGAGATAAGCCGTAAAGCCATTGCGCAGGGAATGTCGGATGTTCTCCGCTGCCCTGTATGCTCGTGTGCGCCTTTTTCGCA
>NZ_JAUSLT010000109.1 GCF_030646015.1 Bradyrhizobium sp. | reverse complement strand
TGCGAAAAAGGCGCACACGAGCATACAGGGCAGCGGAGAACATCCGACATTCCCTGCGCAATGGCTTTACGGCTTATCTCGCGCTCACCCCGGAGTATCGGGCTCTTCTCGCCTCCGTCGCCTGCGGATAGCTGGCTCGTCTGCGCCCGGTCGGGCCGACGTGCCTTCCGCAGACTTGACGCCGACCACTGAGGCGTCAGGTCCACACGGTTTTGCCGTACGCTCCGGCACCGCTCGTCTGCACGTTCCAGAACCGCTCACGGAGTTTATCCCGCCCTGCAATCCCATCCCGCGCACGATCCCGTTGCGTCCACCGCAACTCCTGTCCCAACGTTCGGTGACGATGGCCAACGCCCCTTCCTAAGGGGACAGGATGGCGGGACTCTTACGGGTGATTTGGGTTTCGGGAAAAGCGAAATCTTACCCGACGGGTTAATTTGTCGCATCGCGTCGGGTTGGGTTGGCACCAAGGCCGATACCGAACGCGCAATGCGCCCCTACAACACCGCCAGCTGCTTGTTCCGCAAATCCGTCACCAGCATCAAGCCGGGCGCGTGCGTAATCGCGAACGGCAGTTTGGCGGCCGCGATCACCGCCTGCGGGGTGACGCCGCAGGCCCAGAACACCGGGATCTCGTCGTCCCCGACCGGCACCGGGTCGCCGTAATCGGGGTTCGCGATATCCTTGATCCCGATCGAATGCGGATGGCCGAGATGAACCGGCGCGCCATGAACGGCGGGGAAGCGCGAGGTGATCTGCACCGCGCGGATGGCGTCGGCCGGCTTGAATGGCCGCATCGACACCACCATCGGGCCGGCGAACGGCCCGGACGGCGCACACGCGATATTGGTGCGGTACATCGGCACCCGCACGTTGCAGTCGATGTGGCGAATCGGCAGATCGTCCGCCAGCAGCGCTTCCTCGAATGAAAACGAGCAGCCGATCACGAACGCGACCAGATCGTCGCGCCAGTGCGCCATGATATCGGTGGGCTCCTCGACCACTTCGCCGTCGCGCCAGACCCGGTAGCGCGGCACGTCGGTGCGGATGTCGAGATCGATCCCGAGCGAGGGAATGCGGGGGTCGCCGACCTCGGACATGCCGATGATCGGACACGGTTTTGGATTCAGCTGGCAGAAGCGGTGAAAGGCACCGGCGAGCTTTTCCGGCAGGATCGCGAGATTTCCTTGAACGAAACCGTTGGCGATGCCCGCCGTGGTGGTTGCCATCCCGGCGCGACACGCCAGCCGCGCCTGCCGGCTCGGCAGCATCGGCTCGCCTTGGCTGCCTTGCTCGTTATTCACCAGACCGACGTTCATCCAAGCGCTCCATGCCTCGACAGGTGGTGCCAGATAATCCTACCATGCACTCCGACGATACGCACACCTGCTTTTACGGAACACTGAATGACCAAAATCACATCCAACCTGCAAATCGACTCCGCTCGCCTCTGGGACACCATCCACGAGACCGCGAAATTCGGCGCCACCCCGAAGGGCGGGGTGCGGCGGCTGACGCTCGGCCCCGAGGACAAGCAGGTGCGCGACTGGTTCCGCAAAGCGTGCGAGGACGCCGGCCTGGAAGTTCATGTCGATGCGCTGGGCTCGATGTTCGGCCTGCGCAAGGGGCGCGACATGTCGAAGCCGCCGGTCGGCCTCGGCTCGCATCTCGATACCCAGCCGACCGGGGGCAAGTTCGACGGCGTGCTCGGCACGCTGGCGGCGCTCGAGGTGGTGCGCACCCTCAATGACGCCGGGATCGAAACCGAAACCCCGATCTGCATCGTCAACTGGACCAACGAAGAGGGCTCGCGCTTCGCGCCGGCGATGATGGCCTCGGCCGCCTATGTCGGCGACTTCACCACCGACGACATCCTGTCGCGCAAGGATATCGATGGCGTCACCGTGGCGGAAGCGCTGGACAGCATCGGCTATCGCGGCGAAGCCGCCGTGGGCACGCTGAAATTCAGCAGCTTCGTCGAGCTTCATATCGAGCAGGGCCCGATTCTCGAGGCCGAGAACAAGACCATCGGCGTGGTCGATTCCGGCCAGGGCGTGCTGTGGTACGACGGCAAGATCACCGGCTTCGAAAGCCATGCCGGCTCGACGCCGATGCCGCTGCGCCGCGACGCGCTGGCGACGCTGTCGGAGATCGTGCTGGCGATGGAGCGAATTGCCAGCAAGCACGGCCCCAAGGCGGTCGGCACCATCGGCGAGGCCGTGATCGCCAACCCCTCGCGCAATGTGATTCCCGGCGAAATCGCATTCACGGTCGATTGCCGCAGCGCCGACGCCGGCATCATGGATACGCTTGATAAGGATTTGCGCGCCGCCGTCGCCGAAATCGCGGCGCGGCGCAAGGTCGCGGTCGCGCTCGATCTGGTCTGGCGCAAGCCGCCGACCCATTTCGATCCAAAACTTGTCGACGCCGTGGAGAATGCCGCCAGGGCGCTCGGCTATTCCAACCGGCGCATTACCTCGGGCGCGGGCCATGATGCCTGCAACCTGAACACCCGCATGCCGGCGGCGATGGTGTTCGTGCCCTGCAAGGACGGCGTCAGCCATAACGAACTCGAGGACGCCACGCAGGCCGATTGCACCGCCGGCGCCAACGTGTTGATGCACACCGTGCTGGCGCTTGCCGGCGTGGCAACCTGACAAACGGAGAATCCAGTGCGCGGAGTTTTTGTCGACGCCAACGAATCGCTGGCGGTTATTTTCGAGCGGCTGACGAAACCAGGCGATCCCGAGGTCCGCATCCATCGCGACCCCGACATCACGCCGGAACAATATCCCGAAGTGCTCGGCGGCGCCGAAATCGCCATCGTCGATCACACCGCGCTGCCGACCGCGATCGCGAAAAAATGCACGGGCCTGAAGCACGTGGTGTTCCTCGGCACCGGCGCGCGCAGCTACATGAACCCAGAAGAACTCGCCGAACTCGGCATCGAGGTGCATCTGATCAAGGGCTATGGCGACACGGCAGTGGCGGAAGCCGCCATCGCGCTGATGTGGGCGTCGGCGCGCGGCATCGCCGAGATGGACCGCGAGATGCGCGCCGGCAACTGGCTGCGCGAGGACGGCATGCAACTGACCAAAAAGACGCTCGGCCTGATCGGCTTCGGCGGCATCGCCGCGGAAGTCGCCCGCATCGCCGGTGGCAGCGGCATGCGCGTGATCGCCTGGAACCGGTCGCCGAAGACGCATCCCGGCGTCGCGTTCGTCACGCTGGAAAGATTGCTGGCGGAGAGCGACGTCGTCTCGCTGCATCTGCTGCTGAACGACGAAACCCGCGGATTCCTGTCGCGCGAACGCATCGCGGCGATGAAGCCGGGCGTGATCCTCGTCAACACCGCGCGCGCCGCTGTCGTGGACGAAGACGCCATGATATCGGCGTTGAAATCGGGCCACATCCGGCATGCCGGGCTCGACGTCTTCAACACCGAACCTCTGCCGGGTGATCATCCCCTGACCAAACTGCGTAACGTCACGCTGTCGGCGCATTCGGCATTCCGCACGCCCGAGGCGAGCGAGAACCTGATCGAGGCGTCGTTGCAGCATTGCCGAAGGATTGCGAAGGGGTAGGATGGCCCTCCTGAACCTGTCCCACAACTATCCTGCGGAACGATGAACAAACAGCCTAACTTCTATAACTGCATCGTGGGGGAAAAGCTAAGCGCCATCACGTTCGTTATGGATTATTGGCAGCTTCAGTTTGATGGTCCGACCATCAATGCGTTAACGCGGGTGCAAGTCAGCGCTGACGGAAGCGTGTTGAGAGACGGAGATGACCAGTTTCGAAATCTTATCTGCGGTCAGATTGGAAAGATCGTTGCGGAAGTCGCAATCGCAAATTCGGAATCTTTTGCAATCACATTTGAGGATCGATCCTCGATATCTATTTCTTTGAAGGCAGAAGATTTCGTCGGTCCTGAGGCCATTGTGTTTTACAGCTCCGGTCAGACAGCCGTCACCCGCTACGATGATATCGTTGAATTTGATCAGAAGACCTAGTTGTCATGTGTCTTGACGCTGCGCGCCGCACCCCCGAGGCGGGCGAGAACCTGATCGAAGCGTCGTTGCAGCACTGCCGGCGGGTCGTGCAGGGCTGACACAACTCTTCCCTTCTCCCCTTGTGGGAGAAGGTGGCGCGGACGCAGTCCGCGTCGGATGAGGGGTCTGTCTACGCGGATGGAGACCCCTCATCCGGCAGCCTTCGGCTGCCACCTTCTCCCACAAGGGGAGAAGGAAGGAAGAACTCCTACTCCACCATGTCAGCCACGGCCTTGCCGCACGCCGTGGTGTCGGCATTGCCGCCGAGATCGCGCGTGCGCAGCGTGCGTTCGCCGAGCGTGCGTTCGATCGCGGCGACGATCGAAGCCGCCGCGGCCTTCTCGCCGAGATGTTCCAGCATCATCGCGCCGGACCAGATCATGCCGATCGGATTGGCGATGCCCTGCCCCGCGATGTCGGGCGCCGAGCCGTGCACCGGCTCGAACACCGAGGGAAACAGGCCGGGCGGATTGATGTTGCCCGACGGCGCGATGCCGATGGTGCCGGTGCAGGCCGGGCCGAGATCTGAGAGGATGTCGCCGAACAGATTGGAGCCGACCACGACGTCGAACCAGTCGGGATGCAGCACGAAATTCGCGGTGAGAATGTCGATGTGGTACTTGTCCCATTTCACGTTCGGATAGTTCTTCGCCATCGCCTCCACGCGCTCGTCCCAATACGGCATGGTGATGGAAATGCCGTTGGACTTGGTCGCCGAGGTCAAATGCTTCTTCGGCCGCGACTGCGCCAGCTCGAACGCGAATTTCAGAATGCGGTCGACGCCGATCCGGGTCATCACGGTCTGTTGCGTCACGAATTCGCGGTCGGTGTCCGGGAACATGCGGCCGCCGACGGAGGAATATTCGCCCTCGGTGTTCTCACGCACCACCCAGAAATCGATATCGCCGGGCTTGCGGTTGGCGAGCGGCGACGGCACGCCGGGCATCAGCCGCACCGGGCGCAGGTTGACGTACTGGTCGAACTCCCTGCGGAATTTGATCAATGAACCCCACAACGAAATGTGATCGGGAATTTTCGCCGGCCAGCCGACCGCGCCGAAATAAATCGCGTCATGCTTGCCGATTTTGGCCTTCCAGTCCTCCGGCATCATCTCGCCGTGCTTTTCGTAATAGTCCCAGGAGGCGAAATCGAAGTGGTCGAAATGCACGGAAACGCCGTGTTTTTTCGCCGCCACCTCCAGCACGCGCAGCCCTTCCGGCACCACTTCCTTGCCGATACCGTCGCCGGGAATGACCGCGATCCGGTATTGCTTTTTTTCGTTGCTCATCGGGAGATTCCTTAATGCGTGGGAGCGCCGGTAACGCCGTTGGATTGGACCGGATTGCAATGGACCAAACTCGCCCGCGGTGCAACGCTGCAGTGCAATGTTGACCGCCTCGGGAGTGGCGGCCTAACTTTCCGGCCTCACCGATACTCCGTCCGACGCCCTCCCCCATCAAGCGAGACATCCCATGGATCTGCATTTGCGCGGCAAGCGCGTCCTGATTACGGGCGCATCGAAGGGCATCGGCGCGGCCGCCGCCGAAGCCTTCGCCGAGGAAGGCTGCCATCTCATGCTTGCGGCCCGCAGCGGCGATGCGCTGAAGGCGCTGGCCGAACGGCTGCGGGGGGCGCACCAGATCGACGCCACGGCGCATGTCGTGGACCTGCGCAATCCGCAGGACCTCGCAAAACTGGCGAAGGACGCCGCCGACATCGACATCCTCGTCAACAATGCCGGAGACATTCCCGGCGGCTCGATCGACAAGATCGATGAGGCGACCTGGCGCCATGCCTGGGAACTGAAAGTGTTCGGCTACATCAACCTCACCCGCGCGATCTACGCGCAGATGAAGGCGCGCGGCCATGGCGTCATCGTCAACGACATTGGTGCGGCCGGTGAAAAATTCGACGCCAATTACATCTGCGGCAGCGCCGGCAACGCGGCGCTGATGGCGTTCACCCGTGGACTCGGCGGCAAGAGCATGGCCGACAACATCCGCGTGGTCGGCATCAATCCCGGCCCTGTCGGCACCGACCGCCATGTCACGCTGATGAAGACCCGCGCGAAAAACCAGCTCGGCGACGAGAACCGCTACAGGGAACTGCAGAAGGGCATGCCGCTCGGCCGCCCCGCGCATGCCCGCGAGATCGGCGACCTGATGGCGTTTCTGGCCTCGGACCGCTCGGGGTATACGTCGGGGGTGATTTTTACCGTCGATGGCGGGCATACGTCGGGGTGGGGATAGCTACGTAGCCACATACTCGACCTCATCCTGAGGAGCCGCGCGCACTTCGCGCGGCGTCTCGAAGGATGGCAGCAGGCAGTGTGCCCGATGGTTCGAGACGCGCGCCCGACAGCGCAAGGCGCTGCCGGACGTGCACCATGAGGGAGCCGGGTGCACCCCCGAGCAGCGACGACAAACCTCATGCCCAGTGATGGTCATTCCGCCGTCCGCTCGAACAACTGCCGGATCAGCGTCGTGATCCGCCCCATCGGCGACAGCATCTCGTTCATGATGGTGAAATGATTGGCGCCGGGGATCTCCTCATAGGTCACCGGCAATCCATATCGCGCGCGGTGCCCGGCGAAATCCGCGGTCTGCTTGCGCAGCAGCGGCAGTTCGGCGTCGCCCACCACCAGTGACAACGGCTTTAGCGCGCCGCCTTCCTGCATCATCGGCGAGTTGCGGCGTGAAGTCGCTTCGTCGAGCCCGAGTTTCGTGTTGAGGTAGCTGTGGCGGATCGGCTCGAGATCGTAGATGCCCGATATCGCCATCCCCGACCGCACATGTGGATTCGACAGCGCCATCGAGGTGAGATGGCCGCCGGCGGACCAGCCGGCCACCACGATCCCCTTGCCGTCGCCGCCGAGCGCGGGCAATTGTGCGGCGAGATAATCGATCCCGGCATGGATTTCGCCGACGATCTGATCGAGCGTCGCGTCCGGCGCCAGCGTGTAGCCGGTCAGCGCCACATTGATGCCATGCGCCATCGGGCCGTCGGAAAACAGCGCAAAGGTCTCCTTGGCGCGCGTCTGCCAGTAGCCGCCGTGGATGAACAGAAGCGTCGGCGCCTTCTCCCCGGCCTTGAAGAAATCGATCCGGTTGCGCTCGCGCGGGCCATATCGCAGATCGAGATGATCGGAATATTGCGCCCGCTTCTCTTGGGAACGCCGGTCCCAGCCGGCGACGAGGTCGGCACTTGCGGCCACGTGAACGCCATTATTGAGGCCGAGGTCGCGCTCCTGCTGGCTCATGCTGCGCCAGTCGGGCGTATCGGATGGCGTCGTCATGCTGTTATCTCCAAAGCCGGTCTGTATTTCCACTTTGCCGGAAAATGTTTTACAGCACTAGGCAATCCGTGACCTCAACGCGGAATGACCAGGAGATATGCGAGTGGCTGATCAGGGACTGGTAAAGGCAACGGCGTGCGCCATTGTCGACAAACTCAACAAGGGCGAAGTCACGCCGCTCGACCTGCTCGACGTGCTGGAAAAGCGCATCGCCGAGGTCGACGGCAAGGTCAATGCACTGCCGACGCTGTGTTTCGATCGCGCCCGGACCCATGCCAAAGAGCTGATGAAAAAGCCGGTCGGCAGCCGTGGCCTGCTGGCGGGCATGCCGATACCGATCAAGGACCTCACCAGCGTCAAGGGCGTGCTGACCACGCAGGGCTCGCCGATTTACCGGAACAACATCCCCGCGCGCTCCGATATCCTGGTCGAGCACCTCGAGGACAATGGCGGGGTGATCTACGCCAAGTCCAACACGCCGGAATTCGGCGCCGGCGCCAACACGTTTAACGAGGTGTTCGGCGCCACCCTCAATCCCTGGGATACTTCGCGCTCGGCGGCCGGCTCCTCCGGCGGCGCCGCCGTGGCGCTCGCCACCGGAATGGCGTGGCTCGCCCACGGCTCCGACATGGGCGGCTCGCTGCGCAACCCCGCGAGCTTCTGCGGCATCGTCGGCATGCGCCCGAGCATCGGCCGGGTCGCACATACGATGGCCGCGGCAGTCGACCGCAATCTCGGGGTGCAGGGTCCGATGGCCCGCAATGTCGAGGACCTCGCGCTGCTGCTCGACGCCATGAGCGGAGAGCATCCAGGCGATCCGCTGTCGCTGCCCCTGCTGCCGAATTCGTTCCTGTCCGCCGCGCGCTCCGGCAACAAGCCGAAGCGCATTGCCTATTCGCCCGATCTCGGCATCACCCCCGTCGATCCCGAGGTTGCCGCCATCACGGCCAAGGCGGCGCAACGTTTTGCCGAAGCCGGCGCCATCGTCGAGGAAGCGCATCCGGACCTGCGCGAAGCCCATGAATGCTTCCACGTGCTGCGCGCCTTCGACTTCGCGCTGAGCAAGGCGGCGCTACTGCGCGAAAAGCGCGACCAGCTCAAGCCCGAGGTGATCTGGAACATCGAGGAAGGCCTCAAGCTGACGGTCGAGCAGCTCGAGCGCGCCGAAGCGCAGCGCGTGGCGATGACCATGCGCACGCTGGAATTTTTTGAAACCTACGACCTCCTGCTGACGCCCGCGACCATCGTCGCACCGTTTCCGGTCGAGAACCGCTACGTCGCGGAATGCGCGGGCGTAAAATTCGACAATTATGTCGAATGGCTCGGCATAGTCTATGCGATCACGCTGGTGTGCTGCCCGGCGCTGTCGCTGCCGTGCGGCTTCACGGAATCGGGCCTTCCGGTCGGCCTGCAGATGGTCGCAGCCCCGCGCGGCGAGGCGAAGTTGCTCGCCGGCGCACGAGTGCTGGAGGATATTCTGGGCATCAGCGGCAGCACGCCGATCCATCCGCGGGCGCCGAAGTAGCTCGTCCTCCCCCGCTCCCTCATGGTGAGGAGCACGTCCGGACAGCGCGCTCGCGCTGTCTGGCGTGCGTCTCGAACCATCTGGCACACGGCCTGCTGCCATCCTTCGAGACGCCGCGCGAAGGCGCGCGGCTCCTCAGGATGAGGGCGGAATTCGTTCAGACTCACGATCAGGAAGGGCCACCGGCCGCCTTGATCGCAACCGACAGCGCCAGCTTGCTTTGCTCGACGATTTCCTCGACCAGTTCCTCCCGGCTGATCTGGGCCACCTGTCCGGTCAGCAGCCCCTGCTCGGCCAGCATGACCACGCCATGCAGCGCGGCCCATATTTTCAGGGCCTGCCGCTCGCGCAGGAATCCGACGGCCGGAGCTTCCAGCGATTCCAGCAGCAGATCGAAGGTTTCCATCGCGGCGTTGTGAAGCTCGCTGCCCTTGGGCGAACAGGCCATCGTGCGCGACGCGAACATCAGGCGGTAGATGCCGTTGCGGCGGAGACCGAAATCAAGTGCGGCTTGCGCCAGGCGCGACAGCTTCGATTGCTTCGATGGCTTGCCGACCGCTTCGCGCAGCACGGCGTTGAACTGCCGGAAGGCCTCCGCGGTAACCGCCTCCAGCAGCGCCTCGCGGTCGGCAAAATGCCGGTAGGGCGCCGGCTGCGAGACACCGAGCTGCTTCGCCAACGCCTTGAGGCTGATGGCTTCCGGGCCGCCCTGTTCCACTTCGGCAAGGGCAGCCTGCACCAGGGCGTCCCTGAGATCCCCATGATGGTAGGTGTTGACAGGCTTGCGGGCTAATCGAGGCGGCATCGGCAATCCCGGACTTTTCACTTGACACCACAAGGGTGGCGCGAATGTAATAGGCTATAATTTCATGGCGCGGCCAACAAGGTCCGCGCCATTAGAATAACACCAGGAAACGCCATCCACGCAGCCAGGCTGCTTGTGACCCAGAGGAAGCGACTCATGTCCGGAAAACTCAAGGTACATGTCGACCAGGACAAGTGTCAGGGCCACGCCCGCTGCAAGGCGCTGGCGCCCGAGCTGTTCGAACTCGACGAATTCGGCAATGCGCACGAGGTCGGCGACGGCTCGGTACCCGCCGGGCTCGAGGACAAGGCCTGGCTCGCCAAGTCGAACTGCCCGGAAATCGCGATCGAAGTCACCGAAGAGTAACCGCTTCCCGTCCGTGCCGCCGATTTGAAGCTGCTCACCGATCTTTAGCGCCATCGCAGATCAAGCGAACGAACCAGAGGAAATTACCCTGATGTCCGATCCCGCCCGCGCCATTCCCGATGCCGCCCCCGCGAAGGCCGATCACCCGCCGGTCACCGATTGGGTGCACGATTTCGACCATACCGATCCGCAATGGACCGAGGATCCGTATCCGATCTGGGACACGTTGCGCGAGGCGTCGCCGGTGATTCATACCGACCGCTTTCTCGGCTGCTACATGCCGACCACCTATCAGGCGGTAAAGGAAATCGCCTACGACACCACGCATTTCTCCTCGCGCCGGGTCATCGTGCGCGACGTCCGGCCCGAGATCGTCAACACCGCGCCGCCGATCACCTCCGATCCGCCCGAGCACAAGCCGGCCAAGCAGCTGCTGCTGCCGCCGTTCACGCCCGACGCCATGAAGAAACTGGAGCCCCGGGTTCGCGCCATCTGCAACGAGCTGATCGACGAATTCATCGCCGACGGCAAATGCGACGCCGCGGCACGCTACAACAAGCACATTCCGGTGCGGGCCATCGCCCACATGCTCGGCATTCCGGAAAAGGACAGCGACCTTTTCATCAAGTGGATCCACGAGATTCTCGAGCTCGGCATCAAGGACGACGCCACCATGATGCGCGCGGTCCATGAGATGACCGGCTATTTCCACGGCCATATCGAGGCGCGCAAGCAAAACCCCACCGACGATTTGATCACGACGATGATGAACGCCCGCGACAAAAGCGGCCAGCCGTTGTCCGACGGACACGTGCTGGGCTCCTTGCGGCTGCTCCTGATCGCTGGCATCGACACCACCTGGAGCGCGATCGGCGCCTCGCTGTGGCATCTGGCGAAGACGCCTGCCGATCGCGACCGCCTGATCGCGGAGCCGGAGCTGATGCCGACGGCGATCGAGGAATTGCTGCGCGCCTATGCGCCGGTGACGATGGCGCGCGAGGTGATGAAGGACACCGTGATCAGTGGCTGCCCGGTCAAGCACGACAACATGGTGCTGTTGTCGTTTCCCGCCGCCAACCGCGATCCCGCCGTGTTCCCCGACGCCGACAAGGTCGTGATCGACCGCAAGGAGAATCGCCACGTCGCTTTCGGCCTCGGCATTCACCGCTGCGTCGGCTCCAACCTCGCCCGCATGGAAATGACGGTCGCGATCGAGGAATGGCTGAAGCGGATTCCGGACTTCAGGCTGGACCCGGCCGGCCAGGTCAAATGGTCGGAAGGAACCGTCCGCGGGCCGCGGCAGTTGCCGGTGCTGTTCGGCAAACCGGCCTGAGGCGTTCGCCTCCGCAGCTTCCCATGCTAGACCTTCGGCTCTGACCAAATCAGAACCGAAGGTCCAGCATGGCCGAACCCGACGATCCGCCACCGGACTCCAAGCTGACGCGCAGCAAGCAGCGCTGGGCGCTGGAGGGCCGCTTCCTCACCGGCAAGACCTCCCGTCCCGAAGAGCAGCGCCTGCCGCCGGGACAGCATCTGACCCGGGACTGGCCCACTCTCGACCTCGGCCTGACGCCGAATATTTCGCGGGAGCGCTGGCGCCTCGACGTCTATGGCGCGGTGGAAAATCCGATCTTCTGGGATTTCAAACAGTTCACAGGCCAGCCGCAGACAACATTCATCTCCGACATCCATTGCGTCACGACCTGGTCGCGCTACGACAATCAGTGGGAGGGGCTTTCGACCCGCGACCTGCTCGACGCCTGCCGGCCGCGCGAGGAAGCCCGCTTCGTGGTGCTGCATTCCCATGACGGCTACACCACCAACCTCGCATTGGACGATTTCGCCGCCGAGGACGCCCTGCTCGCGCACAGCTGGTCCGGCGCGCCGCTGGAGCAGGAGCACGGCGGCCCGGTGCGGCTTGTGGTGCCGCATCTCTATTTCTGGAAGAGCGCGAAGTGGCTGCAGAGCATCGAATTTTTGGCCGAGGACGCGCCGGGGTACTGGGAAGTGCGAGGGTATCACAACAGAGGCGATCCGTGGAAGGAAGAGCGTTATTCGGGGGATTAGCTCTCAGCGGCCTGCGTTCAGCGTCACCTCTCCCTTTGGGAGAGGTCGGATTTCGAGCGTTGCGAGAAATCCGGGTGAGGGGTTACGGTCCATCGAGAAGCTTATATCCCCTCACCCGGCGCTTTGCGCCGACCTCTCCCCAACGGGGAGAGGTGAAGATGGAGCCTGACCTTGCCCACTGAACGATTCCAATTCACCAGCTCGGATGGCCATCAACTCGCCGCCGCGCTCGATCTGCCCGAGAGAACACCGCACGCCTATGCGCTGTTCGCGCACTGCTTCACCTGCGGCAAGGACGTGCTGGCCGCCAAACGCATCGCGACCGCGCTGGCGGCCAGGGGCATCGCGGTGCTGCGGTTCGATTTTACGGGCCTCGGCTCCAGCGAAGGCGATTTCGCCAATTCGACCTTCTCCTCCAACGTTGCCGACCTGGTGCGGGCGGCCGACCATCTGCGCGAAACCCGCAAAGGTCCGGCGATCCTGATCGGCCACAGCCTCGGGGGCGCCGCGATTCTCGCCGCCGCCGGGCAGATCCCGGATGCCAAGGCCGTCGTGACCATCGCCGCACCGTCCGATCCCGCACATGTCACGCACCTCTTTGGGGATCGCGTCGAGGACATCCGCCAGCACGGCAAGGTCGAAGTCCAGCTCGCCGGCCGGCCGTTTCACATCACCAGCGAATTCCTCGACGACATCGCCGAGCACAGCCTGATGGCGCAGGTGACAAAACTGCACAAGGCGCTGCTGATCATGCATTCGCCGACCGACGACACCGTCGGCATCGACAACGCCACGAAAATCTTCGTTGCCGCCAAACATCCCAAGAGTTTTGTATCGCTCGCGGGCAGCGATCACCTGCTCTCCGGCAAGCGCGATGCCGCCTATGTGGCCGATGTCATTGCCGCCTGGGCGGCGCGCTATGTCGATCTCGCGTTGCCCGCGCAAGCCCCCGCGTCAGACCACGCGCCGCGCAAGGTCGTCGTGAGCGAAACCCGCAACGGCAAGTTCCAGCAGACGGTTTCAGTCGGACCGCATCGCCTGGTGGCCGACGAGCCCCTTGCCGCGGGCGGCGACGACAGCGGACCCGGGCCCTATGACTATTTGCTCGCCGGCCTCGGCGCCTGCACCTCGATGACCATGCGGATGTATGCCGACCGCAAGTCGCTGCCGCTGGACCGCGTGACGGTGACGCTCGACCACCGCAAGATTCACGCGGAGGATTGCGCCGAGTGCGAAACCAGGACGGGCATGCTCGACCAGATCGAGCGGGTGATAGCAATAGAAGGCGCGCTCGATGCCGAACAGCGCACGAAACTGATGGAAATCGCCGACAAGTGCCCGGTGCACCGCACGCTCAAATCGGAGATCCGCATCGTGACGTCAGCGGCGGATTGACGAAATTTTTCACCTCTCCCCGCTTGCGGGGAGAGGTCGGATCGCATCGCCAGATGCGATCCGGGTGAGGGGGTACAGGACTATCATAGACACCAGCTTCGCTGAGAGTCCCCCTCACCCCGACCCTCTCCCCGCTCGCGGGGCGAGGGAGAAGATCAGGCCGGCACCAGCGGCTGAACCCGCAGCACGCCGCGCAAGCCGGCGGCGGTGCCCAGCAAGATTCCGCCGACCGCGACGAACGACGCCAGCGCCAGTGTCGACAGGCCCGTGAGGCCCTGCCCGATCGAGCAGCCATAGGCCATGGCGCCGCCAGCGCCCATCAGCGCGGCGCCGCCGATCGAGCGCAGCATGTGCCGCGGCGAGGAAAAGCCTTCCCACTGGAAGCGGCGCGTGACCAGCGCCGTCAGCAGGCTTCCGGCGAACACGCCGGCCACCATGGCGATGCCGAAATTCAGCGTCAGCCCGGTCGACAGCATGACGTATTGCACGCTGTCGGCGATCGGCGCGATGAAGGTCAGCGACGTCACCGCGGCCGGGCTGAATTCGTCGGCGCCGAGATAGCCGGTGGCGAACCAGCCTGATGTGACCAGCAGGCCGACCGCGAGCCCCGCCGCGATCTGGCCCCAGGCGCGCTGGAACGGCGCATGCGCGAAGGCAAAGATGATCAGCGCGCCCGAGATCGCGGACGCCGCGAGCATGCGGGCAAAGGTTTCGCTGAGGCCGAAGGTCGAGAGCAGCGCCGGCAGGGAGATGACGGCCGGCGCGCTCTGCGTCGCCTGCAGCGCCGCGAGGCGGCCCGGCGCAATCAAGCCTTTCAGCGTCATCTGGGCGGCAATGCCGAGCACGATCACCACGACGAACGAACGCAGATTGCCGCGCCCGAGCAGCACCAGCGCGCGCGAACCGCAGCCGTTCGACAGCACCATGCCGTAACCGAACAGCAGACCGCCGAAAAACATCAGCGGCGCGGAAAACGACGGCTGCAGGTAGATCGTCTTGCCGAGGTCGACGACGCCGCCGGCCGCGAGCAGCTGTGCGGCTGCGATCGCAACCCCCAGCGCCAGCGCGTAGGTCCGGATCAGTCGGCTGTCGCCATCGGCCCACCAGCCGCGCAGGCCGGAGAGCAGACAGAAGCCGCTCAACAGAGCGACCGCGCCATAGGCGAGACCGATCAACAGTCCGCTCGCGACGACGATGTTGGCAACACTTTGCACTGGCTTTCCCCGGGCTTGGCGGCGCGATGGCCGGCACAGCTGAAATAGGAGGCAAATTTCGCTGTGCTATAACGCCTCTCGCATAGGCCCGTCCACGGCGCGCCGTAACAAGCAATGAAGCCACCGCGCGATGCGCTGAAAAGAGAATAGAATCATCGCCCCCAATCGGAATGAGAGAGGATTTGTTCCGCGGCGATTTCAGGAAGATTCGGCGCGCGCCTAACCCTGCGGCCGCAGGATCACGCGATCGCGCGAGGACCCGGCCACCGCGAGGAAGGCGGCTTTCGCCTGTTCCAGGGAAAAGACCGCACCCGGCTGGATCGGAAACGGTTTCAGGTGCCCGTTGGCAAAACCCGGACCGAGCTCCCGCAGCACCGCGCCGGTGGCGATCGACGACAACCCCAGCGTATCGATGCCGACATAGGTGTGCTGGCCGCGATAGAATTCCAGGATGTTGAATGGCACGATGCGGTCGATGGCGGCGATCAGGATCTGGCGTCCCCGCAACGCCAGCGACTGGTGCGCCGCCTGAAAGTAGGGATCGCCGACGGTGTTGAAGACGATATCGGCGCCCTTGCCATCGGTAAGTTCACGAACACGCGCAGCGACGTCCGTCATCGAGGCGTCGATGATTTCAACCTTGCCGTTGGCGTGGCCCGCATAGGGTTCGCTCTTGCGCACCACGCCGATCACGCGGGCGCCGTGCCAGCTCGCGATCTGCACGGCGGCCTGGCCGACCTTGCCGTTGACGCCCATCACCAGCACCGTCTCATGGCTTTTCGGCATGCCGGCGCGCCTGAAACCTTCCATCGCGGTGACGAAGGGCACGCCGATCCCAGCCGCCTCCTCCCACTGTAAATTTCGGGGCTTCTCCACCACGGCTTCGGTTTCCACCACCAGATGCGTGGCGTGGCTGCCATCGCGGCGGATCCCGAGGTCGCCCGAGGAGCCGAACACCTCGCGCCCGATCCAGTCGGCGGGGCCGTCGATCACAAATCCCGCATAGTCGCGGCCGGGCGTGCGCGGGAACACCGCGTAGGGCATCAGGCCGGTGGCGGCTTTCACGTCGGAGGGATTGACCGCCGCCGCCTTGACCTCGACCAGCAGCTCGTTCGCGCCCCGCGCCAGCGGCCGGCGTTCGACGCTGGGTGCGAGCGAAGCCGGATTGTCGGCCTTCGCCGGCAGGCGCACGCAGCGCGCCTCCACCGTAACAGGCGGGCCGTCCGGTTTGGGGGGGGCAGGTATCATGGCGCTTCCGATTGAGTGGCGTTTTCCGGCGATTTGACGCCCGCAGGGATCGTTGACACCATGGTGGCTTCGCATCATGACTAACGGGTTGATCGGTTAGTTCAAGAGGCTTGTTCCAACAGGCCCGCACCGACCCGGGGAGAACGCTTTGCATCCGATCCCGACCGCGGGGAGACCAACTTGAACGTCGAGGTGAACGTCAAGGCCACGCTCTCGCCTGACGACCTCGCGCGCGCCTGCGCGGACGCGATGTGGCGGGAAGACGACGCCAGCAAGGGCCTCGGCATGGAGATTTTGGCGGTCGGGCCGGGCCACGCGACCCTGACGATGACGGTGCAGCCGCATATGGTCAACGGCCAGCGCATCGCGCATGGCGGCTTTATCTTTTTGCTGGCGGATTCGACCTTCGCGTTCGCCTGCAATTCCCGCAACGAGCGCACGGTAGCTGCGCAGTGCGACATCACCTTCATCAAGCCCGGCAAGCTCGGCGACCGGCTGGTGGCGACGGCGCGGGAGATTTCGCGCAGCGGGCGCTCCGGCATCTATGACATAAGCGTCACCGCCAACGATGTCGTGATTGCCGAGTTTCGCGGCCATTCCCGTACCGTCGGCGGCGCCTGGCTGCCGGTCGAGGCCGAGACCAAATCGACATAGGCGGCTGATTTACGAAACCTCCCGGAAAACGCGCCAGGAAACCTACAATGGCTTTGACGAACGCTCGATCCAGCAGCAGTAGTTATAGCGCCGAAATGGACGAGGCCGAACGGGCGTCGCGCGACGAGATCATCGCGCTTCAGACAAAACGCATGGCATGGACGCTGGCGCATGCCTATGACAACGTCGCGCATTACAGACAAGCCTTCGACAGGGCCGGCGTGAAGCCTGCAGACTTCCGGCAATTGTCCGACCTCGCGAAATTCCCGTTCACGGTCAAGACCGACCTGCGCGACAATTATCCGTTCAACATGTTCGCTGTGCCCCGCGAAAAACTGGTCCGGGTGCACGCCTCCTCCGGTACCACGGGCAAGCCGATCGTGGTCGGGTATACAAGGGCCGATATCGACATGTGGTCGGACGTGATGGCGCGCTCGATCCGCGCCGCGGGCGGCCGCACCGGCATGATCATCCACAATGCCTATGGCTATGGCCTGTTCACCGGCGGCCTCGGCGTGCACTACGGCGCGGAAAAGCTGGGCTGCACGGTGGTGCCGATCTCCGGCGGCATGACCGAACGGCAGGTGCAGCTGATCAACGATTTCAGGCCCGACATCATCACGGTGACGCCGAGCTACATGCTGGCGATCCTGGATGAGTTCAGGCGCCAGGGCCTCGACCCGCGCCAGTCGTCGTTGAAAATCGGCATCTTCGGCGCCGAGCCCTGGACCAATGCAATGCGCGCCGAGATCGAGGGTTCGTTCGACATGGACGCCACCGATATCTATGGATTGTCCGAAGTCATGGGCCCCGGCGTCGCGCAGGAATGCATCGAGAGCAAGGACGGGCTGCACATCTGGGAGGATCACTTTTATCCTGAAATAATCGACCCCGAGACCGGCGCCGTGCTGGCCGACGGCGAAAAGGGCGAGTTGGTCTTCACCTCGCTGACCAAGGAAGCGTTTCCGGTAATCCGCTATCGCACCCGCGACCTGACGCGGCTGCTGCCGGGCACGGCGCGGCCGGGCATGCGGCGCATGGAAAAGGTGACCGGGCGCTCCGACGACATGATCATCCTGCGCGGTGTCAACCTGTTTCCGACCCAGATCGAGGAAATCCTGCTCGCCACCGACTGGTGCGGCGGTCACTTCGTCATCGAATTGACGCGCGAGGGGCGGATGGATGAATTGACGATACTGGCGGAAGTCCGCCCCGGAAGCTGGAACGACGACGGGCTCGACGAGCACGCCGAACTGGTCAGGGTTCACATCAAGAACACGATCGGGATCACGGCCCACGTCAGGGCGGTTGCGCCCGATTCGCTGGAGCGCTCGCTCGGCAAGGCCCGACGCATCCACGACAAGCGACCGAAGGAATAGGCTCAACACCGAGATAGGGAGGAGTCCATGACCAGCAATCCCTCACGCCGTGATGTCCTGACATCGACGCTTGCCATCGCCGCCGGTGCGGCCCTCCCCTCCCTCGGACATGTGAGTCCAGCCATGGCCAACCCCAGCCTGATGTCCGCCGCCGAGATCGTCGCCGCGATCAGGGACAAGAAGCTGACCGCCGCCGATGTCGCCAGGGCCGCATTCGCCCGCGCCGAGCAGGTCAGGGATCTCAACGCGCTGATCATCGTCAACAAGGATCCGGCGCTGGCGGCTGCCGCCGAAATCGATGACGGCGGCCGCGGCCCGCTGCCGCTCGCCGGCCTGCCCATCGTCGTCAAGGACAATATCAATACCGCTGATATGCCGACATCGGCCGGAACCCCGGCGCTGCAGAAGGCGCAGCCCGGCCGCAACGCGCCGTCGCTGCAGAAGCTCCTGAAGGCCGGCGTCGTCATGGTCGGCAAGGCCAACATGCACGAACTGGCCTTCGGCATCACCAGCACCAATTTGTCGTCGTTCGCGGGCCCGGTGAAAAACCCCTACGACAAGACGCGGATACCCGGGGGATCCTCCGGCGGAACCGCGGCGGCGATTGCCGCCGGCATCGTCAGCTGCGGCCTCGGCTCCGACACCGGCGGATCGACCCGCGTACCGGCGGCGCTGTGCGGCATCGTCGGATTGCGGCCGTCGGTCGGCAATGGCGGCGCCGAGCGCCGCTACGACGACACCGACATGGTGGTCCCGATCAGCCACACCCGCGATACGGTGGGACCGATGGGCCGCACCGTGGCCGACGTGGCGCTGCTGGATTCGGTGATCACGGGAACGGCAATGGCCACGGCGGAACCGCTGCGCGGCAAGCGGTTAGGCATCCCGGCGGTGTTCTGGAACGGACTCGACCGCGACGTCGACGCCGTGACGAAGGCCGCGCGCGCGAAACTCGCGGAGGCCGGCGTCGTTCTCGTCGATGTCGATATGCCCGGGCTGTTCGAGCAGAACGCAAAAGTCTCGTTCCCGATCGCGCTGCATGAACCGATCGCCGATATCCCGGCCTATCTCAAGGCCTCCGGCATCGAGGGCATCACGCTGGCCGACATCGCCGCCAAAATCGCCAGCCCCGACGTCAAGGGCGCGTTCGGCGCCATCACCGCCGACGCCTTCGGCGCCGCCTATCAGGATGCGATTACGGTGCAGCGGCCGGCGCTGCAGAAGATGTATGAGAGCTATTTCCGCGACAACAATCTGGACGGCATCCTGTTTCCCACCACCATCGCGCCGGCGCCCGCCATCGACGCGGCGAAGGGATCGAGCGAGATGTCGATCAACGGCGACAAGCCGGTGCCTGTCTTCGACACCATGATCCGCAATACCGATCCCGGCAGCAACGCCGGCCTTCCCGGCCTGTCGCTGTTTGCCGGCATGACGCCGGGCGGCCTGCCGGTCGGAATCGAGATCGATGGCCCCGTCGGCAGCGACGCCAAGCTGCTGGGATTGGGGATGTCGATCGAAGCCATTCTGGGCACCGCGCCACGGCCGAAGGTGTGAGCGTCCGGCGCGCTGCCCATCCTTCGAGACGCTGCGCCAAGGGGCGCAGCTCCTCAGGATGAGGACGGTAGTTTTCGGGGGCAGCATTCCTAACTTCCTCATGGTGAGGAGCGCGTCCCGGCAGCGCCCTCGCGCTGTCGGGCGCGCGTCTCGAACCATCTGGCACGCTTGTCCGTCATTCGACTGCACCTCACACGTGGTCGTAATCGACTACCACCCGGTCCGACGTCGGCCGTGCCTGGCAGGTGAGAATGAAACCGGCCTTCAGCTCCCACGGCTCCAGCGAGTAATTCACCTCCATCTCCGCGCTGCCTTCGACCAGCTTGGCGCGGCAGGTCGAGCACATGCCGCCCTTGCAGGCGAACGGCAGATCCATGCCGGCGCGTAACGCTGCGTCGAGAATGCCTTCGCCCTCGGCGACCGGTACCTCGCGGCGCTTGCCGTCGATGATCAGCGAGGCCATCGCCCTGGGTGGCGCGCCCGCCGCGATGACGGTCCTGGGCCGCGGCTTGCCACCGAATTCCGAAACAAACCGTTCGACGTGAAGGCGATCGGCGGCGATGCCGATCTCCCGGCAGGTGGTCTCGATGTCCTCGCTCATGCCTGATGGCCCGCAGATGAAGACGTGGTCGACATCGGAGGCCGGAATCAGCGAGCGCAGCAGCACCCTCACCTTCTCGCCGTCGAGCCGGCCGTGCAGGATCGGAATGTCCTGCTCCTCGCCCGAGATCACGTGGAACACCGAGAGCCGCTGCATGAAGCGGTCCTTCAACTCCTCAAGCGCTTCGCGAAACAGCATGCCGCCGGTGGAGCGGTTGCCGTAGAACAGGAAGAACCGGCTTTTCGGCTCGCGCGCCAGCACGCCCTTCACGATCGACAGGATCGGCGTGATGCCGGAGCCGGCGGCGAAGCCGACATAGGTCCGCGCCTCCCCGGGTGCCGGCGCGACGCCGAAGCGGCCGGTCGGGGTCATGACGTCGAGTTGGTCGCCGGCTTTCAGTTCATCGGCCGCCCAGCTCGAGAACGCGCCGCCATCGACCTTCTTCACCGCGATGCGCAACTCGCCGTCGTCGGGCCCGGAACAAATCGAATAGGAACGGCGCACTTCCTCGCCGTCCATGGTGGTGCGCAGGGTCAGATACTGGCCGGGGGCAAAGTGGTAGTCGTCGGCGAGTTCGTTCGGAATCGCAAAGGTCATCGACACCGCGTCGGCAGATTCGCGGCGCAGGTCGTTGACGGCGAGCTTATGGAATCTAGGGGCGTGTGACATCGGAAGTTGGGCCTAAGCTCTATCAACGTCATTGCGAGCGCAGCGAAGCAATCCATTCTTTCTTCGCGCTGATGGATGGATTGCTTCGCTGCGCTCGCAATGACGAGGGTGGGTGACGGTCAGTGACACTTGAAATAGTCGAACGGCTCGCGGCAACTCTTGCAGCGCCACAGTGCCTTGCAGGAAGTCGAGCCGAACTCGCTGAGCACCTCGGTATCGCCGGAGCCGCATTGCGGGCATGTCACCTGCTGCACGCCGAACAGCGCGCGGCGGGAGCTCGCCGCCTGCGGCGGCGCGATGCCATATTCCCTGAGCTTGCGGCGGCCGTCTTCGCTCATCCAGTCGGTGGTCCAGGCGGGCGACAGCACGGTGCGCACCTTCGAATTGCGAAAACCCTCGCGCTCCAGCGCCAGTTCGATCTCCAGTGTGATCATGTTCATCGCGGGGCAACCTGAATAGGTCGGCGTGATCGCCACCTCGACCTGGCCATCCCTGATCGCGACATCGCGGAGCACGCCGAGATCGGCGATGGTCAGCACCGGGATTTCCGGATCGACCACGGAGGCCGCGGTGTTCCAGGCGTGCTGCCGCAGCTCGGCATCGCTGAATATGGCGGTCACCATGTGGCCCCCGGAAACGTCCGTTGCATCGACTGCAACTCGCTGAGCAGATGGCCGAGATGCTCGCTATGCCGGCCGTCGCGGCCGCCCTGCTGCATCCAGTCGCTTTGGGGCAGAGCGAGCGTCGCCTCGTTCACGACATCGGCAACGGTTTTCAGCCATTGCGGCCGCAGGCTGGCGGGATCGATCGATATGCCGGCGTCGATCAGGCCGCGCTCGCTGGCGTCCGCCTCGAACATTTCGCCGGTAAAGGCCCAGAGATGATCGATCGCGGCCTGCGCGCGGGCGTGGCTTTGTTCGGTGCCGTCGCCGAGCCGGACGATCCATTCCGACGAATGCCGCAAGTGATAGGCGCTTTCCTTTTCGGATTTGGCCGCGATCGCGGCCAGCGTCGGATCGGAGGATTTCATCATCGCGCGCCAATAGAGATCGGCGAAGGCCGAGTAGAAGAACTGCCGCACCATGGTGTGGGCGAAATCGCCGTTCGGCTGCTCCAGCAACAGCAGATTGCGATACTGCCTGACGTCGCGCAGATAGGCGAGCTTGTCCTCGTCGTTGCCCTTGCCTTCGACTTTGGCCGCATAGGAATACAGTTCGCGCGCCTGGCCGAGCAAATCGAGGCCCATATTGGCGAGCGCCATGTCCTCTTCCAGCATCGGCGCGTGGCCGCAGCATTCCGACAGCCGGTGCCCGAGAATCAGCGCGTCGTCGGCGCGGCGCAGCGTGTACAGCACCAGCGGCGTTTCGGAGACGGAGATGGAAGCGACTGCCATGTTAAGAATCCGCCCATTCAATTTCGGACCTCATCCTGAGGAGCGCGTCCCTCTTGGACGCGCGTCTCGAAGGATGGCCGCGAGTACAGTGCCTGCCGCCATCCTTCGAGACGCCCCGCAAAGGGTGCGGGGCTCCTCAGGATGAGGGCTGTGTTTGTTGCGCGACGCTTCGCCTTTAGCGTCTCACATATGCCCGACTTCATCCGGCACCTCATAAAACGTCGGATGCCGGTAAATCTTGGACTCCGCCGGCTCGAACATCATGCCCTTTTCGGCGGGATCAGACGCGGTGATCGCGTTCGACGGCACCACCCAGATCGACAGCCCCTCGCCGCGGCGGGTGTAGAGGTCGCGCGCGTTCTGCAGCGCCATGGTCGCGTCGGAGGCATGCAGCGAGCCGACATGCTTGTGCGCAAGTCCGTTGCGGCTGCGAATGAAGACTTCCCAAAGCGGTGTGTTCGGCGTGGCCATGACGGTTCCCTCGATCCTATTCGGCAGCTTGCGCCACTTGCCGGTGCCTGCGTTTTTCGGCATAGGCCTCTGCGGCCTCGCGCACCCAGGCGCCCTCATCATGCGCCTTGCGGCGCGCCGCCATCCGGTCGCGGTTGCAGGGACCGTTGCCGGCCAGCACCTGCTTGAATTCGTCCCAGTCGATCGCGCTGTATTCCCAGTGTCCGGCTTCATTCTGTTTCATGCCGGGATCGGGAATGGTCAGGCCGAGATACTGCGCTTGCGGCACGGTGGCATCGACGAACTTCTGGCGCAGCTCGTCATTGGAGAAGCGCTTGATCTTCCACCTGGTGGAGGTGTCGCTGTGCTGACTGGCCTGGTCGGGCGGCCCGAACATCATCAGCACCGGCCACCACCAGCGGTTCAGCGCGTCCTGCGCCATCGCCTTCTGCTCCTCGGTGCCACGCGCCAGCGTCACCATGATCTCGTAGCCCTGGCGCTGGTGAAAGGATTCCTCCTTGCAGACCCGGATCATGGCGCGCGCGTAGGGACCGTAGGAACAGCGGCACAGCGGAATCTGGTTCATGATCGCGGCGCCATCGACCAGCCAGCCGATCACGCCGATGTCGGCCCAGGTCAGGGTCGGATAGTTGAAGATCGAGGAATATTTCGCCTTGCCTGAAAGCATCAGGTCGACCAGTTCCTCGCGCGAGGCGCCGAGCGTTTCGGCCGCGGCATAGAGATAGAGCCCGTGGCCACACTCATCCTGCACCTTGGCGAGCAGCGCGGCCTTGCGGCGCAGCGACGGCGCGCGGGTGATCCAGTTGCCCTCGGGCAGCATGCCGACGATCTCGGAATGGGCGTGCTGCGAAATCTGCCGCGTCAGCGTCTTGCGATAGGCCGCGGGCATCCAGTCATTCGGCTCGATGCGCTCTTCGGCATCGATACGCGCCTGGAACGCGGCGGCGCGCGCGGCGTCCTCGATATGGCGGTCATCCGCATCGGACGTGTTGAGCGCCTGCGTATACATGCCGATCTCCCTGGAACGCTTCTAACATATATCAGAATACGGGAAACTCAATACATTCCTGTAACACAATTAGGACGGGCCGAACCGGCGCGCCAGTTCCTGGCCGGCCGCCGGCAGCGGCCCGGCCGGATTGGTTGCGTTGCGGTCAAGCCATTGTTCCGACGCGGGAAGCACCCCGCGATAGATCTCGCCGCAGAGTTTTCGGGCGGCCCGCCCCGGCCAATCCGCCGGCAGCAGCGCCGTCGGCAATAGCGGGTCGCGCAGCACCACCCGCCGGTAATGATGGATCAGCAGGATCCGCGCGGTGAAGGCGTCGATTTCCGACAGGCGGTCACGGCGGCCGACCCAGGCCCGCAGCGGCTCGAAGGTCTTCATGAACTTCAGATAGGCGTCGGCGGTGCGATGCAGCGGCCAGCTTTCGCTGAGCAGGCGGCGGCCGCTGTCATCCTCGGCGAACACTTCCAGCCGAATTGCGGAGGCGGCTTCCTCCGGGATCGGCACGCCTGACGGCGCTACCCACACGCCCGGCAGCGGGTTGCCGAAACCGGCATTCTTCAGCGCCTCGCGGGCGGCGTCGCGGTCTTCGCCGTTGCCGATCAGCAGCAGTTCGAAGCGCCCGGTCCATTCGGAAGGTTGCGGATCATAGATGTGCCTTGTCGCGGCATCGAAGGTCTGCCGGCCCTTCCCGGCCAGCCGATAAAAGCTGTTGCGGCCGACCTTGTCGCGCTCGAGCCAGCCGTCGGCGGCGAGCCGCGACATCGCGGTGCGCACCACGCCGCTGTCGATGTCGATCGCCTTGAAGAATTCAAGCAGCGTGCCGAGCCAGACCGAGCCGCCGCGCGGCACGATGGCATCGCCGAACACCGTGATGACGATAGAGCCGGTGCGCGAGGGTTCGCGCTTCAGCTGTTCGATGATGCGGGCAAGCGGCTGCGGCATGCGCAAGGCTTACCGCGTTTTTTGCAAAGCGACAACGCCGGCCTCACGATGCGAGCCTGCATATGAAATGCCCACCTCATCCTGAGGAGCCGCGCGCACTTCGCGCGGCGTCTCGAAGGATGGCAGCAGGCTTTGTGCCAGATGGTTCGAGACGCGCACCGGCCAGCGCAAAAGCGCTTCCGGACGCGCTCCTCACCATGAGGAAGCGAAAAAGCCAGACGTTACCTATGGGGATCCGGATAGACCATGCTGCGCCAGCCGTTGCGCTGGAACGGCGCCCACGTGCCTTCGGCCTGGGCGAGACGCTCGGCCACGGCGTAGACCACGGCGGGGTGATGGCCCATGCCGCAATGGCTGCTTTCGACCTCGATGCTTTCGGACATCGCCGAGGTCTTTTCCATGCAGCCCTGCCACGCGCAGATGCCGTCAGTGCGGCTGAAGATCGCGGTGGTCGGCACCGGCGGCGTTTCCGAGAGCGATCCGCCGAAGCGGTGGTCTTCCTCCTCGGCGCTGCGGCCGCTCGCCATCTCGTAGACCCGCCAGGCGTTGGTGGCCTTCGGGCCGCTGGCGAACGGGCTGCCCAGCGTGATCACCGAGCGCACGCGGTCCGGCATCATCTTGGCGAGTTGACGTGCGTAGAGGCCACCCAGGCTCCAGCCGACCAGGCTGATCTTGCGGCCATGGGTGTCGTTGAGTTCATGCACCAGGTCGACCATCGCGTGCTGCACGCCATGGCGCAGACCGAGATTGCGGCCTTGCCGCCAGCCGCTGACGGCGTAGCCGCGGCCCTTCAGGAAGCTGCGCAGCGGCCGCGTCGACGTGTCCGAAGCAACCAGCCCGGGCAGTACCAGCACCGGATGCCCGTCTCCCCTGGGGGCGAGACTGAGCAGCGGCAGGGCTCCAAGAAAGGCGCCAAACTCATGAAGAGCGCGCCCCTCCATGAACATCAGGGTTTTGGACGGCGCGCGCAGCGTCTGGGTAGTCGCGGACATCATCGCTCCTCTCTGAGCCGGCCCCTTTTGAATCTGGCAGCCGGCCTATCGACCATAGGAAGACGCAAAGCTCGTCAAATCGTTCCGCAACGCAACATCACTTGAATCAAGCTATGGCCTTGATTCCGTCATTCAAGCGGCTGCCCCGCCTTGGGACAATAGGTCGTCACACTTAAAAGGAACGGAGTGATGATTTAGTCACAGCATCCGAACCAGTAATTCCACGGTGTAGAGCGCCAATCCGGCGAGCCCGCCGATCAACGAACCGTTGAAGCGGATGTACTGCAGGTCCTTGCCGATGTTGATTTCGATCAGCGCGATCAACTGGCCCATATCCCAGCTCTTGACCTGATCGGAGATGAAGCTCGACACGCCGCTCTTCTGATCGGCGATGAAACTTCGGAGCACCGCGACGAGGCCCTGGTTGATCTCGGCGCGCAGCTCGGCATCGGCCGCCAGCGTCTCGCCGGCCTTCACGAACATCCCGGCCAGATGCTGCTGCAGCACCTGGGTCTCGCCGGAGGCGCTGCGCTCGATGAAGGATCGCGTATTCGCCCAGATGTTGCGCGCGAGGTCGCCGAGTTCGGGGCGCGCCAGCAGATCGCGCTTCAATCCGTCGATGCGGTCGGCGAACGCCTGGTCGCTGCCGAGCCGGTCGACGAAGGACAGCAGCATGCGGTTGAACTCATCGCGGAATGGATGCTTCGGATCGTTTTTCACTTCCTCGAAAAACGTGGTGGCGGACGCCACGATCCGGTTCACCAGAAACTTGTCGGCACGATAGAGTTTCAGGAGCGTCGGCAATTCGCCGCGGATTTTCTCGCGGATCACGGCCATGGTTTCGGCCTGGGTCAGCGACTGATGCACCACGCGCAGGATATCGTCGAGCAGGCCCTGATGCCGTCCCTCCTGCACGAAGCCGCGCAGCGTGCCGGCGGCAAGCGGGGCCAGATCGATTTCCTGCAGCTGGGTGGTGATGCGGCGGGTGATGAAACTCATCAGCCCGGAGGTTTCCGTCGCCGACAACGCTTCCGGCAGCAGCCGCAGCGCGAAGCGGGCGAGATCGTCGCTGCGCTTGCGGTCGCGCAGCCAGTCGGCGACGAAGGAGCCGAAATCGATCTGGCGCAGCTTGGCCTCGACGGGGGCAGCTTCGAGAAAATGCACCTCGATGAATTCGCCGAGCTTGTCGGCGATGCGGTGCTGGTTGCTCTGGATGATCGCGGTGTGCGGGATCGGCAGGCCCAGCGGCCTTTTGAACAGCGCCACCACGGCGTACCAGTCGGCCAGCCCGCCGATGGTGGCAGCCTCCGCGAACGCCGCGACGAAGCCGAACGCGGGATGCACATGCAGCAACGCCTTCGCCGTCACGAACAGCGCCAGCGTACCCGCCAGCACCAGCGTCGCCAGCGCCTTGACCCGCCGCAACTCGGCCGCGCGGGCGGCATCGCCAGGGGAGTCGAAGGAGAAGGTGGCGGTGGAGGTCATGGCGGCTTTCGGAAAGGCCCTGTTCTACACATAGGCACTACACACTCCGCCGTCATCCTGAGGTGCGTGCTTCAACGGCGCAACTGCGCCGTTGAAGCAAGCCTCGAAGGATGGCTGCAGGCACCGGTGTTCGCAGCCATCCTTCGAGGCTCGCCGAAGACGGCGAGCACCTCAGGATGACGGCAGCGCGTACCGCCCAAAAAGAAGGCCCGCCTAAGCGGGCCTTCAAATTGAGCAACTGTCGGTCGAAACGCGATCAGGCGGTCTTGGTGTAGACCTTGGAGAAGTTGTCCTGAGCGGTCTTGGCGCCGTCAGCGACGAGCTTGCCCAGATATTCGCTCGAGGCCTTCGCCCGCGACACGAACACTTCGCCGCGCGCGCGGACCATGTCGGACTGGATCTGGACCGCTTCGTTGAACGACTTGGCGGAAGCCAGCTTCTCGATGCCGGCGAAAAACGCCTCGGCGTCCTGGTAGAGCGCGTCCTGGATATTGCGGCTGATCTTGGCGGCCTCGGTGACCGAACCGGCAACGGCGGTCTCGATCGCGGCGGTCACCTTCTCGGTGCCGGCATGGATGTCGGCGGCGCGAACCTTGGCGGTCTCGGTCTGCTTCTTCACGAACTCACGGGCGGCTTCCGGAACTTCCATGTTCTGGAGCTTGGTGAACGCCTCGGTGACGGGCGCGAAGGCTTCCTTGACGGTGTTCAGCACGGAATTGGTTTCGGTGGTCATTGGGGTTTCTCCATCCTCAGGTTTGAGCTATGGGCTCACCCCGTCCGGATTGGCCCGGGGCAATCTCTTTATGACACGGTTAATGGTGCGTCGCAACATCAATGGTGCAATGCGACATCACGAATTCGTGATCAGCGTGATGAATGGGCAAATTGCCCGCATAATCGGCGCCAGGCTGCCCTGAGCCTGACTAAATCAGGCTCAGCTCTTTGTTTTGACGCGTTTTCTTCACGCGAACCGGTATCCACTTCGCTCGAAAACGCTTTAGTGCTGCACAGCCCCCGGCAGCCCATAGGCTTCCAGCTGGGCCCGGACCTGCGCCACATTGTGCCCGAGCACCACGATATCGTGGTTGCGGCCGTCCTTGTCCTTCACATGGTCGCGCAGCAGCGCCTCGGCCTTGAAGCCGAGGCCCTCGAAGATCGCGATGGCGCCGGACTGATCGACGGTCATCTGCACCACCAGCTTTTCGAGGCCGGCTCCCAAAGCCAGAGCGAACGTCTCCTGCGACAGCGCCCGGCCGACCCCCTGCCCGCGGACGTCAGCGGACACCACGTTGCGGATTTCGCCGACATGCGGCGACCACGACCAGGGATCGCGCACCAGGGTGCCGCATCCGACCACCCTGCCCGCCTGCACCGCCAGGATGCTGGTGATGGCGCCGCGTTCGATCTCCTTGACCCAGGCCGAGAGCACCTTGGGCTCGCTGATGTTGCGCGGCAGGAACAGCAGATCATGCACCGGCAGTTTTTGCGCGAAGTCGAGCACGGCGGCCTCGTCGGCCGGCGACATCAGGCGGAATTCGATCTCGCCGGCTTCGGTCTGCACGCGGCGCGGATAGGTTCTGGTCTCGCTGCTCATATCGATCTCTCGCATAACCATGAATCGAGTTTCGGCCACAGCCGCTTGATGGCGTTGGCGCCGGCGACGACGCTGACATGGCCGCCTTTCAGAATCACCTCTTCCTTGTCGGTCGAGCCGACCTTCGGGATCAGATGCCTGGCCGCATCATAGGGCACGATGTGATCGTGCTCGGCCACCGCGTGCAGGATCGGTACCTTGATGTTTGCAATATCCGCCTTGCGGCCGCCGACCGACATGGTGTCGTTGAACAGTCTGTTGTCCCACATCAGATCCTTGGTGATGGTGCGGAAATACTCGCCGGCCAGCGGCAAGGTGTCGGTGCCCCAGCGATCCATCATCCGGTAAGCCTTGACGTATTCGTCGTTCCAGATGTTTTCCCACAACTGCACCTGGCTGGCGGCGCGCGAGGCCGGCCGCAGCATCTCGAACGAGGACAGGATCATTTCGGGCGGCACGTTGCCGATGCTGTCGACCAGCCGGTCGACGTCGAAATAGCGGCGGTCCGAGAAATTCGAGAACAGCTTCATCTCGCGAAAATCGATCGGCGTGGTGAAGCAGATCAGGTTCTTCATCGGCCCTTCGTTGAAGATCGAGCCGTACAGCAGCGACAGCACGCCGCCGAAGCAGTAACCGATCACGGTAACGTCGGTCTCGCCGGAATCCTGCTGCACGCGGCGGATGCAGTCCGGGATGAAGTCGAGGACGTAATCCTCCATCCGCAGGCTTTTTTCTTCCGGCTTCGGCGCGGTCCAGTCCAGCATGTAGACGTCGTAGCCGCGCTTGAGCAGAAACTCGATAAAACTCTGGCCCGGCACCATGTCGAGGATGTAGCCGCGATTGGTGGTCGCCATCACGATCAGGATCGGCACGCGGTAGATTTCATCCGCGATGGGGCGGTAGTGATAGAGGTTCATGGTGCCGCGGACCGCCAGGATGTCCTTCGGCGTCGACCCCAGCGACGGGCCGGATGAGGCGATATATTCGACGCCCTTGATGCTGCGCTGGATCGCGCGCTGCACCTCGGACTGGATCCGGTCCGGAATCGACGCCAGATCGAGGCCCGCGGGGGCGTTCATTTTGGCTCTCCGCCCGCCGACGGCGGACGTTTGGTGCGCGGCGGTTTTGGGGCGCCGGCCATTCCACCAACGGACGCGGCGGCGTTGCTGTTCATCGCGTTCAGCATCGCCTTGATCTCGTTGAGCTGGCCTTCGATCGATTGCAGCCGCTCAGCCACCCCGACCATCTGCGCCCGGCTCGGCAGGTTCATGCCGACGAGGTATTTCTCCATGAGGTCGCCGAGCTGCTTCTGCGCGCCCGCCGAAACCCCGCCGACCTGATTGACGACCTTGGAAAATTCCGGCGACGCCATGGCCTGATTGGCGAAGGAGTTGAAACCCTTCTCCATCTCGCCGATCATGTTCTGCCACATCGCGACCGGATCGTTGCTCTTGTCTGCCATCGGCGCCCTCCAGCGTGACCACGAGGGCTTTTGAGCCCCGCCTTTTGGCTCATACCACACTGTTGCGACGGGACGGTCAACATCGCCGGCGTCAATTTGATCGCCGGCGTCGATTTGATCGCGGGGTGCGATTTGTCAGGCTCCCTGCCGCACCGGAGCCTTCTGCGGCGCGAAAAACCGTGCCATAGAGTTCCCAGTCGCTTGCCATTCGAGGGAGCCCAATACGTGAATTCGTCAACCCATCAGCCGCCGCAGATCGCGCGGGCCAACGGCATCGACATTTGTTACGAGATCTTCGGCGACGCCGGCGCGGAGCCGATGCTGCTGATCATGGGGCTCGGCGCGCAGATGATCCTGTGGGACGACGAGTTCTGCCGTGAACTCGCGGCCCGCGGATTTCGCGTCATCCGCTTCGACAATCGCGACATCGGCAAGTCCGGCCGGCTGAGCGGCGGCCAGCGCCTGACCCTGGTCGAACTGCTGAAGCTCCGGTTCCTGAAGATTCCGGTGGCCGCGCCGTACAAGATCCGAGACATGGCCGAGGACACCACCGGGCTGATGGACGCGCTCGGCATCAAGTCGGCGCACATCGTCGGCGCCTCCATGGGCGGCATGATCGCCCAGGAAATCGCGATCTCGTTTCCGCAGCGGGTGCGCTCGCTCACCTCGATCATGTCGACGACGGGCAATCCGAAGGTGCCGCCGCCGACCCGCGAGGCGGCGGCGATGCTGATGGCGCCGCCCCCGACCACCAAGGAGGAGTATCTCACGCGCTTCGCCCAGACCTGGAAGGTGCTGCGCGTCGGCCATTTCCCGCTCGATGAAGCCAAGGACCTCGAACGCGCCGAACGCACCTTCGAGCGCGGCCTCAATCCCAACGGCGTCGGCCGCCAGCTGCGCGCCATCCTGGCCTCGGGCAGCCGCAAGCATCGGCTGCATGCCGTCAAGGCGCCGACGCTGGTGATTCACGGCACCGTCGATCCGCTGGTGCGTCCCGAGGGCGGCAAGGACACCGCGGCCTCGATCCCGGGCGCCAAGCTCCTGATGATCGAGGGCATGGGCCACGCGATACCGATTCCGATGTGGCCTGAGATCATCGACGCGATCGACAAGCATGCGCACGGCGCGGTGGCGAAGGCGGCGTAAGGCCGCGCTATTTTCGTCCGCGGTTATCGCCGGGACGACAGCTCCCATCAAGCTGCGCCTTAAGGATTTGCTCCCGGCATGACAGGATTTCTTGGCTTCGCCCCCATCTACATCAATGGCTTGCTGGCGATCTTCTTCGTATTCGTGTTGCCGGGACTGGTGCTTGTCCGCGCGTTCGATATTCCGGGTTTTCCGCAGCGCTGGCTCACCATCTTCCTGGGCAGCCTGGTGGCGAACCATGCTCTGGTGACGCTGATCGCCCTGTTCCATCTCGATCCGCTCGCGACCTATCGTATCGTCCTAGCCGTGCTGATCGCGGCCCTGATCTTCATGATGGCGAGGAAAGTTGCCGCGCCGGAAGCGACGGCACGGCAAGGCGCATCCATCCTGCTGTTATCCGACGTGAAATGGATGGTCGGCAGCCTCGTCGTGCTCGGCTTCACCTATTTCAACATCTGGAAACACGGCGTTCCCAACATCTTCCAGAACAGCGACCCGGTGAACTGGAACATCTGGGCGCGGATCTGGTCGGACGGATTGTTTCCGGTCCGCTCCATGGGTTATCCGCAATTCATTCCGACCACCTGGGCGGCCACCTACATCTTCACCGGCTCAGCCGAACAGTATTTTGCCTTTTATACCTATATCGTTCTCATCATCGTCCCCATCGTCCTGGTGGTAACCATGCTGGGCCGGCTGAGCTGGCGCTATGCGGTGTCCCTGCTCTTCGTGTTCGTCTGGTTCGTGGCTGAAATTCGCGAGCCATGGATCCGATCTACCCTGCAGGAGGGTTTTCCGGACTGGATCGCCGCGATTTTTGCACTTGGCGGCACCGCGCTGTTTCTCACCAACGCTCCCGAAGGCGGTTTCGACAGACGGAAGATCGCCACGGCGCTGCTGTCGCTGTGTCTTCTCGCCATCGCCGCGGCGACGAAACCGATGCACGGCCTGGTGGCGATCGCGCTCCTGATCGCGACCTGTACCGATGCCGCCAGATATCTCGGGGGCACCGAGCGAAACAGGTTCATCGCCGCCGCGATCGGCGTGGTCGCGATTTTCGTCGCCACCTATGCCATCAATTATGGGCATCTCGCGTTCCGGGGGATGCCGCACTACCCGGTGACGGAGTTGTCCGAGAGGCTTTCCCGGGCCGCCAACCTGCTCAATTCGAACTTCACGCTGCCGTTTCGCATTCTGCTTGTCGCCGGCCTTGCGCTGAGCCCGTTCCTGCCGCGGGTACGATGGCTCGCGGTGCCGCTGGGGGCAGGACTGTGGTTGTGGGCCAACACCGCCAGCTACGACCTGCGCAATGCGCTGGGACTCCTGCTGATCACCGCGTTCATTCCGCTCTTTGCGGTGGCGCGCCGATTGGCAACGGCACGGGGCGCCACGGGCGAGCGGCCGTGGCACGTTCGGGATCTCGCCGTCGCGGCCGGCGTGGCCGTGCTCTGTGTCGTTCTGACGCTACCGCTGGCACTCAGTGACGAGAAACTGAAGCAACGGTTCGCCCACGAGCAGATGATCCGGGGGTTTGGAATCGAGATCAATCAGAACGTGGAGAAACTGCTGGTTCGCGGTTGCACGGTCTTCAGCGTCGACGCCTATATCACCACGATCGCGGGGTTTCAGAAATTTCTGCCCCAGATCCGGTTCTTCCATGTCGCCGATCCACTACCCGATCAACTGGCGCAGCAGATCGGTGAATCGGCCGGCTGCACCGGCATCCTGTATCCGCCTCACCTGACCCATCCGACGATTCTGGATTTCATAGCCGCGCAGACCAAGGCGCGTGGCTACCGGAAAGTGGTCGAAGGCATGGGCATGACGTTGCTGGTATCGGATGCGCGTCCCTAGTCCTCGGTGGCGGCTTCGTTCCAGCGCCGGAAAATGAAATCCCGGATGAAGAGGAAATTGAACAGAAACACCAGGGTATCTGCCACGATCTTGGTCAGAAGCGGCACATTGACAAGCTGCAGCAACTGAATCTGCAGGGCGCTGGATAGCAGGCCGGACACCAGCACGAGCCCGATGTACTCGACAAAAATCCTGACGCTGATCTTTCTCCGGAAAACGAAACTCTGCAGCAGGGCCAGCTGCACCCACAGCGAAATCATTCGCGCCGACATGTTCGACAGCAGGATTTGCTGGGTCGATCCAAAGATGATCCAGAACGTCACCAGGTCGGTCGCGGCAGCGGCCACGCTGGCCAGCGCGTAACGCAGCAGGACAAAATAGATCTTCAGGGAATCGTACAGCGGCCGGAAATGGGATTCCCTGTTGTCGTCGATGTAGATGGTCTGGATCGGTATTTCCCGAAATCCGATGCGCTCGTTGGTCAGGATGATCAGCTGCTCGGTTTCGAATTCATAACGGTTGGCGCGAATGCCCAAACTCAGTTCGCCGAGCCGCCGCGGGATTCCGCGCAATCCGGTCTGGGTGTCCGACAAATTGAGGCCGATCAGGAAACGGTAAACATAGCGCGAGATGATGTTGCCGATCTTGCTGCGGAAGGGAACGTCGCGCTTGAAACTGCGCGAACCGAAAATAGCCTCGCCCGGCAGCGATCGAAGTTCGTTCGCGACCTTCAGGATGTCCTCTACCGCGTGCTGCCCGTCGGCGTCGGCGGTAACAACCCCGATGCAATCGGGGTAGTTCACCAGGATATGGTTGATGCCATGCTTGAGCGCAGCGCCCTTGCCGAGATTGACGGCGTTCTTCAGAACGACGGTGTCGGATACGCGAGCGGCGCGCCGAAACAGTTCGTCGTAGGCCGGCCCGCTTCCATCATCGACAACGACAATAGGAGATGGGTCGATCTGCCGGAATCGTTCCAGCAATTCGCAAAACAGCACCGTCGGCTGATAGGAGGGAAACAGGAAGAGGATCGGCTGCATGGCGGACTTCTAACCACGCCGTGTGGCCGGGTAAAGCGCTTCGTCGCTATCCCCCCGCCCACACATCCAGCACATAGCGATTGCTGGTGCCCATTTCCTCGATCCAGCGCAATCCCGCCTCCGCGTCGGCGCCCTTGCGCTCGCGATAGATCGCCACCAGTGCGGCCTTGACGTCCGGCTCCATCTTGCCGCCGTCGCCGCAAACGTAAATCACCGCACCGCCCTCGATCAGTTTCCAGACCTTGTCCTTCTGCGCCGCGATCATGTCCTGCACATAACTCTTCGGCGTGCTCGCGCGAGAGAAAGCAACATGCAGCTCGGTGAGCCCCTGCTCCGCAAAATCTTTGAGTTCATCGGCATAAAGGAAATCCTGCTCGGGATGCCGGCAGCCGAAAAACAACATGGATGCGCCAAGCGACTGGCCTTTGGCTTTCATCGCCGCCCGCTCTTGCAGGAAGCCGCGGAACGGTGCCAGCCCGGTGCCTGGTCCGATCATGATGATCGGCGTCGATGCATTATCCGGCAGGCGGAAGCCCGCTTTGGTTTCACGGACGGTGGCATGAACCACGTCACCTGCGCGCCGGCCCGAGAGATAGTTCGAGCAGACCCCTTTGTAGATGCCGTGTCCCGAGGTCGCGACACCTTCGACGACACCCACGGTCACGCTGCACTTCGAGCTACCTGCCACAGCCGGTGACGACGAGATCGAATAGTAGCGCGGCG
>NZ_JAUSLT010000044.1 GCF_030646015.1 Bradyrhizobium sp. | reverse complement strand
TGGGCGACCTTCCGGAACCGGAGCGAGGCCCGCCGCCCTATCCGCGCCTGGTGATGTTCAAGGCGTTGCTGCTACAGCAATGGTATGGATTATCCGATCCGGCGCTTGAAGAGGCCCTCGATGACCGGGCCTCGTTCCGTGGTTTTTGCGGTTTTGTGCTGGACGATGAGACGCCCGACCACGCGACGATCTGGCGCTTCCGTGAGGCTTTGCAGCGTGCCGGTCTGGACGAGAGGCTGTTTGCCGAGATACTGCGCCAGATCGACGAGCACGGGTTGGTGCTGCGCCAGGGCACGTTGATCGACGCCAGTTTGATCCCGGCGGCGGTGAAGCCGCCAAGCCCGCCGAAGGACCCTCTGCCGCCCGGCCCGGACGGTCGCGCGCCGAGCAAACTGGTCAACAGCGAGCGCGATGGCGACGCGCGATGGACCAAGAAAGGCGGCAAACGGTACTTCGGCTACAAGACGCATGTCGGCATCGATAAGGGTTCGGCAATCATCCGCCGCAACAAGATGACCGATGCTTCAGTCAACGACACGGTGCCGGCGGACGAACTGATCAGCGGCGATGAGAAGGCGGTTTATGCCGACCAGGCCTATGACAAGCACGAGCGCCGCGCCGGTCTGGCGGCCCGGGGTATCAAGCCGCGGCTGATGTTCCGGCCCAACAAGCATCACGCCCTGACCGAGCGGCAGAAGCGCTTCAACGACGCCGTGGGACGGCGGCGCGCACCGGTCGAGCAGGTCTTCGCGCGCCTCAAGGGCATCTACCGCCTGGCACGCGCCCGCTATCTGGGTTTGGCACGCAACCAGACGCATCTGCGCCTTCTCTGCCTCGCCATGAACATCAAACGATGGGCGGTGCTGAGCACAATGGAGGCTACGGCGTGACCGCGATCGCCCGATGCCACCGATCGGCCGCGAAAACCGGACTCTTCACGTCTCGCGCGCCACCTGAGTTCGCAAAAAAAGCCAGATTTCGGGCCCCATTCCCGCAGACCCGATTGTGCAAAGCTCTCGCAAGCGGGAGAGGTGAAGAGAAGAGAAGCGCCCGGCCCTACCCCGTCGCGTCCAGCCGTCGCAAAATCTCGTCGAGCTGGTCGAGGTCGCTATACCGGATATGCACCGTGCCGGCGGGATCGCGGTGATCGATATTGACCGCGAGACCCAGCGCGTCACTGACCCGCTTCTCCAGCGCGACCGTGTCGGGATCCTTCACCTTGCCGCCGCGCGCCTTCTGCGGCTTGCGTTCCGGAACACCTTCGTCATGGGCCAATGCCTCGGCCTGGCGTACATTGAGGCCTTCCTCGACGATGCGTTTTGCCGCCGCCACCGGATCGGGGACACCGATCAAGGCGCGCGCATGCCCTGCGGATAACTGCCCCAGCGCAATGTAGGCCTGCACCTCGGCGGGCAGCTTGGTCAGCCGCATCATGTTGGCGACGTGGCTGCGGCTCTTGCCGACGATCTTGGCGATCTCGTCCTGGCTGCGTTTGAACTCACTGGAAAGCGCGTGATAGCCCTGCGCCTCTTCCAGCGCATTGAGATCTTCGCGCTGCACGTTTTCGATGATCGCAATCTCGAGCGCGTCACTGTCGCTGACGTCGACCGGCACGATCGGCACTTCGTGCAGACCGGCGATCTGCGAGGCGCGCCAGCGCCGTTCGCCGGCGATGATTTCAAAACGATCCTGCGCGCCCTTGACCGGACGCACCACGATCGGCTGGATCACGCCGTGCTGCTTGATCGAATCCGAGAGCTCGCCGAGTTCGGCATCGGAAAAACTGCGGCGCGGATTGCGCGGATTGGGTTTGAGGAATTCGATCGGAACCTTGCGCTGCGTGCGCGGCCGCTCCAGATGCGCGGCCTCGCCGCCGACATCACCGATCAGACTTGCAAGACCGCGGCCCAGTCGCGAACGCGCTTCGTCGGCCATCGCCAGCTCCCTTGGATTCACGCAAACGCTCCTGTTCACTTCGTCTTCGTAGGGTGGGCAAAGACGCTCTTCGCGCCGTGCCCACCATTCTTTTCGTCTGACGTTCTATCGGTGGGCACGGCGCGAAGAGCGCCTTTGCCCACCCTACGTTTCTTTAGTGCGTGCGCAGCTCGCGCTCGCGCTGGATCACTTCGGTCGCGAGCTTGAGATAGGCTTCGCTGCCGACGCATTTGAGATCGTACACCAGCACCGGCTTGCCATAGGACGGCGCCTCGGAGATGCGCACGTTGCGCGGGATCATGGTGTTGTAGACCTTGGCGCCCATGAACTGGCGCACGTCGGCGACGACCTGGTTCGACAAATTGTTGCGCGAGTCGAACATGGTCAGCACGATGCCGTGGATCGACAGATTGGGATTGAGGGTCGAGCGCACCTGCTCCACCGTCTGCAGCAATTGCGA
>NZ_JAUSLT010000101.1 GCF_030646015.1 Bradyrhizobium sp. | reverse complement strand
GTCGCGACCAGCGCGCCGATCACCGGGCCGGAGCGCTCGGTGATCACGGACGCCGTGACCACGAACGCCGCGGTGATCGCCATGCGCAGCAGGAGCATCAGGAGGAACGCGAGTTCGGGGGACATTTTCGCTTTCTTACCCTCCCCTGGAGGGGTCCGAGACGAGCGAAGCTCGCTCGTGGGTCGGCTCACATGGAGCTCAGCAGAATGTGAGACGGGGAGGGGTGATCCTACCACGCGGACACTGTTCGAAACGAGAGACCGTCACCCCACCCCGCCGCTCATTTCATTCGCGTCGACCCTCCCCCTCCAGGGGAGGGTGAAGCGATCACACCCTGTTCATCGACACCGAAACCTTCGGGCCGTTCTTGATGGTCTGGTAGACCACGCAATAGCGCTCGGTGAGTTTCAGCAAGAGATCGAGCTTGTCCTGCGGCGCGTCGGTATCGACCTCGAACTTCAGGCGGATTTCAGCGAAGCCGACCGGCGTATCCTTGTCGACGCCGAGCGTGCCGCGGAAATCGAGATCGCCCTCGGCGGTGACGTCGCCTTTTTTCAAGGGCACCTCGATGGCGGTCGCCACAGACTTCAAGGTCACGCCGGCGCAGGCGACCAGGGCTTCCAGCAGCATGTCGCCGGAGCACAGCTCAAGCCCGGAGCCGCCGGTCGCCGGGTGCAGGCCGGCAATTGCCAGCGCGCGGCCGGTCTCGACCTTGCAGGCGATGCCTTCGTTCTCGATCGAGCCCCTGGCGGTCAGCCTGATCATCGCGGTCTTGGGATCGGACTTGTAGCGTTCCTTGAACGGGGCCTGGGTGGCGCGGAGTTGGGCGGCGTCCATTTTTTCTCTCCCGGGGATTATCGCGAATTGGATGTACCGGGTCGGCGAACGGATGTCACCCTTCCCAGCCGGCGCGGCGATTCATCAAGCTATCGGAAATACATTCTGCTTCAATGAGTTAATTGAGATCGCGCGGCAAAAATACATACCCCCGGCGCGTTGTCTGGCGGGAATCTCCCGTGACAGGTTCGGCGCGGTCCGATATCGGGTTAGGATATGGACAATCTCGTGACCCAGCCCCGCCCTGACATCGACGACCGTTTTGATACCCCGCGGATCACAGCGGCGGTGGACGAACTCGCCGCCAGACATGCCGGCCGCGAGGATGTTTTTCGCGCCGCCATGGCGCAACTGCTGAAAGCGGAAATGATCGAGGCCCGCGCGGTGGCGCAGGCGGTGCTGCTGAAGGACCGGCACGGGCGGCGCTGCGCCGAGCGGCTGTGCTTCGTGCAGGACGAGATCATCCGCATCCTGTATTCCGCCGCCACCCGCCATCTCTATCGCTCGCCGGTACCCTCCGGCGCCGAACGCATGGCGGTGGTCGCCACCGGCGGCTATGGCCGCGGGTTGATGGCGCCGGAATCCGATATCGATCTGTTGTTCATCCTGCCCTACAAGCAGACCGCCTGGGGCGAGCAGGTCGCCGAGGCGATCCTGTATTGCCTGTGGGACATGGGGCTGAAGGTCGGCCACGCCACCCGTTCGGTCGATGAATCGATCCGGCAGGCGCGCGGCGACATGACGATCCGCACCGCGATCCTCGAGACCCGCTTCCTGACCGGCGACCAGCCGCTTTACGACGAACTGGTCGAGCGCTTCGACAAGGAAGTCGTGCAGGGCACCGCGGCCGAATTCGTCACCGCCAAGCTCGCCGAGCGCGAGGAGCGGCACCGCCGCGCCGGGCAGTCGCGCTATCTGGTCGAGCCCAACGTCAAGGACGGCAAGGGCGGCCTGCGCGACCTGCACACGCTGTTCTGGATCGCGAAATACGTCTACCGCGTGCGCGAGACCGACGAGTTGCTGGAACATGGCGTGTTCGACGCGCAGGAATACCGCACCTTCCGCCGCTGCGCCGACTTCCTGTGGTCGGTCCGCTGCAACATCCATTTCTTCTCGGGCCGCGCCGAGGAGCGGCTGTCATTCGACATGCAACGCGAGATCGCGATCCGGCTCGGCTATACCTCGCATCCCGGCATGCAGGATGTCGAACGCTTCATGAAGCACTATTTCCTGGTCGCCAAGGACGTCGGCGATCTCACCGCGATCCTGTGCGCCAAGCTGGAAGACCAGCAGGCCAAGCCGGCGCCGGTGCTGAGCCGGATGATGGCTCGCTTAAGGCCTTCCAACAACCGGCGCCGGGTGCCCGACAGCGACGACTTCATCATCGACCACAACCGCATCAATCTCGCAGCCCCCGACATCTTCAAGCACGACCCGGTCAATCTGATCCGGATCTTCCGGCTGGCGCAGAAGCACAATCTCGCCTTTCACCCGGACGCGATGCGCACGGTGACGCGGTCGCTGAAGCTGATCAACACCCAGCTGCGCGAAAATCCCGAAGCCAACCGGCTGTTCATGGAGATCCTGACGTCGAACGACGCGGAGATCGTGCTGCGGCGCATGAACGAGACCGGCGTGCTCGGTCATTTCATCCGCGCCTTCGGCAAGATCGTGTCGATGATGCAGTTCAACATGTATCACCACTACACGGTCGACGAGCACCTGCTGCGCTGCGTCGGCTATCTGCAGGACATCGAGCGCGGCGGCAACGACGAGTTCACCGTCGCCAGCGACCTGATGCGCAAGATCCAGCCCGAGCATCGCGCGGTGATCTACATCACCACGCTGCTGCACGACATCGCCAAGGGCCGGCCCGAGGATCACTCGATCGCCGGCGCCAAGGTGGCGCGGCGGCTGTGCCCGCGGCTCGGCTTCAGCGCCGCCGATACCGAACTGATCGCCTGGCTGATCGAGCAGCATCTGACGATGTCCACGGTGGCACAGTCGCGCGATCTCTCCGACCGCAAGACCATCGAGAATTTCGCCGCCGTGGTGCAGTCGGTCGAGCAGATGAAGCTCTTGACCATCCTGACCACCGCCGACATCCGCGGCGTCGGGCCCGGGGTCTGGAACGGCTGGAAGGCGCAGCTGCTGCGCACGCTGTATTATGAAACCGAACCGGTGCTGACCGGCGGCTTCTCGGAAGTGAACCGCGCACAGCGCATCGCGGTGGCGCAATCGGAATTCCGCGCCGCCTTCACCGAATGGCCGGAAGCCGAACTCAACGCCTATGTCGGACGGCACTATCCGGCCTACTGGCTCAAGGTCGAGCTGGCGCGCAAGATCCGCCATGCCCGCTTCCTGAAGGCCAGCGAACAGGCCGGACACAAGCTCGCGATCAATGTCGGCTTCGACGAGGCGCGCGGCGTCACCGAGCTGACCATTTTCGCCGGCGATCATCCCTGGCTGCTGTCGATCATCGCCGGCGCCTGCGCTTCGGCGGGCGCTAATATCGTCGACGCCCAGATCTACACCACCACCGATGGCCGCGCGCTCGACACCATCGCGATATCGAGGGAATACGACCGCGACGAGGACGAGGGACGCCGCGCGACCCGGATCGGCGAAATGATCGAGGACGTGCTGGAAGGCAAATTGCGGCTGCCCGAAGTGGTGGCGCGCCGCGCCGCCGGACGCAAGGCGCGCCCCTTCGTGGTCGAGCCGGAGGTCACCATCAACAACCAGTGGTCGGACCGCTACACCGTGATCGAAGTGTCCGGCCTCGACCGGCCGGGCCTGTTGTATCAGCTGACCACGGCGATCTCGAAACTCAATCTCAACATCGCCTCGGCCCATGTCGCGACCTTCGGCGAACGCGCCCGCGACGTGTTCTACGTCACCGACCTGCTCGGCGCCCAGATCAACGCGCCGACGCGGCAGGCCGCGATCAAGAGCGCGCTGATCCACCTGCTCGCCAATGAAGAGAGCGTGGCGCAGCCCGCGGCTTGAGACAGGCAGACCCTCATGGTGAGGAGCGCGTCTTCGCGCGTCTCGAACCATGAGAGCCACGGTGCTGCCCATCCTTCGACACGCCGCGCGAAGAGCGCGGCTCCTCAGGATGAGGACGGAATGCTGCGCAACGTCAATTGCGAAGCACCACGCCTTCATGCTCCAGCAGCCAGCGCTTGCGCTCCAGCCCGCCGCCATACTTGACCAATGAGCCGTTCGCGCCGATCAGGCGGTGACAGGGAACGACGACACTGAGCGGATTTGAACCATTGGCATGGCCGACCGCGCGTATCGCGTTGGGCATATCGATGCGGGCCGCCATTGCGCCGTAACTCATGGTCGTACCGGCAGGGATCATCGGTAAGGCGGTCCAGACCTTGCGCTGGAATGGCGTCCCCGCAACCCGCCATTCGATCTTACCAAGACGGTCAAGATCTCCCTTGAAATAGCCGGTCAGTGCAGCCCTGGTCGCGGCGGGCGATCGCGTATCCTTCAACGCCACGGCGCCATATTGCAGCCGCAGCAGTTCTCTCATGCGCGGCTCATGGTCTTCCCAATCCAGCGCGCGGAGCACGCCATCGGCATCGGTCACCAGCAATGCTGTTCCAATCGGCGTTTGCAGCCGGTCGAGGCCAAACGCTTCGGGTTGTCGGCTCATGGATTTGCCGGGTTCTTGGACGTCATCATTGCTGCTGAGCCGTATTGGGCCCATCGCACTTTTCACGGGAACCGTGCTAGCGTCCACCCGAAATCTGGCTGTCGTGTCTTGGTAGTATCCTGGGGAAAGGAACATGATCTGGATCGCCAATCTGCTGGTGGCGCTGGTCGCTGTCCTGCACGTCTATTTTCTGGTGCTGGAGATGTTCCTCTGGCAGAAACCGCTGGGCCTGAAGACCTTTCGCAACTCGCCCGAGAAAGCCGCTGAAACCGCGGTGCTGGCCGCCAACCAGGGCTTGTATAATGGATTCCTCGCCGCCGGCCTCGTTTGGGGGCTGTGGCACAGCGCTCCGGCGTTCGGATTCCAGATCAAGGCGTTCTTTCTGCTCTGCGTGATCGTCGCCGGCGTCTACGGCGCCGCCACCGTCAGCCGCCGGATCCTGTATGTTCAGGCAGCGCCCGCCGCGATCGCATTGATTCTGCTCTGGCTGGCGTAAATTCGATCACCGTTCCGGCCGGCATCGTATTGCCATGCCACAACCGTTCATTCAGTATCTTGCGAGCGTTGGCGTCCGCCACAGCGGACAAGACCATCGGCACAATAAACAGACGAGGAAAGCAGCGATATGAGGAACGGTATTTTTCAGTTCGTCACCGGGACGGCAGTTGCCATCGCGCTGTCGGCATCGCCGGCATCGGCGCAGAAGAAATATGACACCGGCGCGACCGATACCGAGATCAAGGTCGGCCAGACCAATCCATTCAGCGGCCCGGCTTCCGCCTATGCCACCATCGGCAAGACCCAGGCTGCCTATATCAAGATGATCAACGAGCAGGGCGGCGTCAACGGCCGCAAGATCAACCTGATCCAGTATGACGACGCTTACTCGCCGCCCAAGGCGGTGGAGCAGGTGCGCAAGCTGGTCGAGAGCGACGAGGTGTTGCTCACATTCCAGGTCCTCGGCACGCCGTCGAACGCCGCCGTTCAGAAATACCTGAACTCGAAGAAAGTGCCGCAACTGTTCGCCGCCACCGGCGCATCGAAGTTCACCGACCCGAAGAACTTCCCGTGGACGATGGGTTTCAACCCCAACTATTTCGTCGAAGGCCGCATCTACGGACAGTACATCATCAAGAACTACCCGAATGCCAAGGTCGGTATCCTCTATCAGAACGACGACCTCGGCAAAGACTACCTGAACGGCATCAAGGCCGGCCTCGGCGACAAGGCAGCGAAGATGGTGGTCGCGGAAGCCTCCTACGAAGTCTCGGATCCGACCGTCGATTCGCAAATCCTCAAGATCAAGGACGCCGGCGCCGACCTGTTCTTCAGCGCCTCGACGCCCAAGCAGGCGGCGCAGACCATCAAGAAGCTCGCCGAACTCAGCTGGAAGCCGGTGCACATCCTCGACATCAACGCCACCTCGGTCGGCGCCGTGATGAAACCGGCAGGGCTGGAGGCCTCCAAGGGCGTGATCAGCGTCAACTACGGCAAGGATCCGCTCGATCCGACCTGGAAGGACGACGCCGGCATGAAGAAGTACTTTGAATTCATGGCGAAGTACTATCCCGATGGCGACAAGGATTCGAGCTTCAACTCCTACGGCTATTCGACCACGCAATTGCTGATCCATGTGCTGAAGGCGTGCGGCGACAACCTGACTCGTGAGAACGTCATGAAGCAGGCCACCAGCCTGAAGAACGTACAGCTCGACCTGTCGCTGCCGGGCATCGTCGTCAACACCACGCCGACCGACTACCGGGTCAACAAGCAGTTGCAGATGATGAAGTTCAACGGCGAGCGTTGGGAACTGTTCGGCCCGATCCTCGAAGACGCCGGCCCGGCGGGCTAGTCTTCCTCACCCCGAAACAGCGATCGGCGGCCCATTGGGCCGCCGATTTGTTTCGTAGGGTGGGCAAAGGCGCACCCTTCGCGCCGTGCCCACCATCTGCCTCCGCACTCGTGAAGGGTGGGCACGCTTCGCTTTGCCCACCCTGCAAATTCGGCGATCTATTTAGGAATTTCGCCGAACGTCTTGCCGATCGGCAACATCGCGTGCCGGATCAGGCGCGAATCCTCGACCGCCGCCTGCCGGTGTTTCACCGCCTCGCGATAGACCGGGTCGCGGATCATCTCCGCGAACGCGGCAACGCTGGGATATTCGGCGATGAAGCAGTGATCCCATCGCTCCTCCTGGGGCCCGATCAGCATCAGTTCAAAGCGACCCTGCCACACGATGCGGCCGCCCAGCCGCTCGAACACCGGCCCGCTTTCCCGGCCATAGGCCGCATAGGCTTCCGCACCGCTGGCCTGGCGGCCGTCGGGATAGGCGGCCTGCGCGCGCAGCCTGACCAGATTCAGCATGTGAATCGGGCCGGGCCGGTCATTGGCCCGAAATTGCGCGAATACTTCCCTGGTGGGATCGATATGGCCCATGCAAATTCTCCTTTGTCTACTTTGGCTTTGCCCTGCTTTTAGCACGCGTCGCCGCACCTCCTAATTGCCCGTTAACCTCTCGCTAACCGGCCCTTAAATCCCGCCCGCTAGCGTGCGGCAGGACCGGTGTGGGCGGCGTTGGCGTATGGCGTGGGGACGGAAAAAGGGCGGCGGACGCAAGGAGCCGCAATTCGGGCTCGCCGCATCGCTGAGCGAACTGCGCCTCGGCCCGCAGGACCGCGTCGCCAGCGGCGGCGAGGAGCCGAAGAAGAAACCCTCCGTAAAGCGCAAGGCCAGCGATTCCGGCGACGATGCGCAGCGCGAGCGCAAGCCGCGCGCGAAGGCGGCGAACAGCAAGCGCAAGTCCAGAGCCCGCGCCCGCAGCGGCCTCGGCCGCCTGGTCTATTGGGGCGCTGTGCTCGGCCTCTGGGCCGTGATCGCGGCCGTCGGCGTCGTGATCTGGGTCGGCGCGCATCTGCCGGCGATCCAGTCGCTTGAGATCCCGAAACGGCCGCCGACGATCCAGATTGTCGGCTTCGACGGCAGCGTGCTGGCGACCCGCGGCGAAATGGCCGGCGCCAATGTTTCGCTGAAGGATCTGCCGCCCCATCTGCCGAAGGCGTTCATCGCCATCGAAGACCGCCGGTTCTACTCGCATTACGGCGTCGATCCTGTAGGCATCGCGCGCGCGGCCGTGGCCAACATCCTGCATCGCGGCGTCTCGCAGGGCGGCTCGACGCTGACCCAGCAACTCGCCAAGAACCTGTTCCTGACCCAGGAGCGCACCTTCATGCGCAAACTGCAGGAAGTCGAACTGGCGCTGTGGCTGGAGCGCAAGCATTCCAAAACCGAGATTCTCGAGCTCTATCTCAACAGGGTCTATTTCGGCTCCGGCGCCTATGGCGTGGAGGCCGCGGCCCAACGTTATTTCGGCAAGCCGGCGAAGAACGTCACGATTGCCGAGGCCGCGATGCTCGCGGGTCTGGTCAAGTCACCCTCCCGCCTCGCGCCAAACCGTAACCCGGAAGGCGCCGAGAAACGCGCCCAGACCGTGCTGGCCGCGATGGCCGACGCCAGGTTTATCACCGAAGCGCAGGCCAAGGCCTCGATCGGACAGCCTTCCTACAACGTGAAGGCGGCGGGCGCCGGCACCATCAATTATGTCGCGGACTGGATCGGCGAAGTGCTCGACGATCTGATTGGCCAGGTCGACCAGAACATCGTGGTCGAAACCTCGATCGACCCGAAGCTGCAAAGCGTGGCTGAAGCCGCCATCATCGACGAGCTCGCGGCAAAGAGCGTCAAATTCAATGTCACCCAGGGCGCGCTGGTGGCGATGACGCCCGATGGCGCGGTGCGCGCCATGGTCGGCGGCCGCAATTACGCCGAGAGCCAGTTCAACCGCGCGGTCACCGCGAAGCGCCAGCCGGGCTCGGCGTTCAAGCCGTTCGTCTATCTGACGGCGATCGAAGCCGGATTGACGCCGGAAACGACCCGGCAGGATGCGCCGCTCGACGTCAAGGGCTGGAAGCCCGAGAACTATACCCACGAATATTTCGGCGCGGTCACGCTGACGCAGGCACTGGCGATGTCGCTCAACACGGTGGCGGTGCGGCTTGGCCTAGAAGTCGGCGCCAAGAATGTGGTGCGCACCGCGCACCGGCTCGGCATTTCCTCGAAACTCGAAGCCAATGCCTCGATCGCGCTCGGCACCTCGGAAGTCTCGCTCAACGAACTGGTCGGCGCCTATGCGCCGTTCGCCAATGGCGGCCGGGGGGCGACCCCGCATGTCGTGACCCGGATCCGTACCTCCGAAGGCAAGGTGCTGTATGTCCGCCCCACCGACCAGCTCGGCCAGGTGATCGATCCGCGCCATGTCGCGATGATGAACAGCATGATGCAGGAAACCCTGCTCTCGGGCACCGCGCGCAAGGCGGAAATCCCGGGCTGGACGGCAGCCGGCAAGACCGGCACCAGCCAGGATTTCCGCGACGCCTGGTTCATCGGCTACACCGCCAACCTCGTCACCGGCGTCTGGCTCGGCAATGACGACAACTCGCCGACCAGGAAGGCCACCGGCGGCGGATTGCCGGTCGAGGTCTGGACCCGCTTCATGCGCACGGCCCATCAGGGCGTGCCGGTCGCGGCTCTGCCGAACGCGCGTCAGGGCGGCTTCCTGAGCAACCTGATTCAGTCGGCATCGCAGGTCAGCGCGCCCTCGGCACCGCAAGCGCAAGCCCCGGTTCCGCTGGCGCCGATTCCGTCGGGCAACGCCTATCGTCCGCCGCCGCCGACGCGCGCATCCAATCCATCCGCGCGTCCGGAAGCGGCGGCGGGATTGGACGGCTGGCTGGTGGATCGATTGTTTGGGCGCTAACCGCTAGTCTTGAATCCCGTAACGATGCAGGTCGTTGCCATGGGTATCGAGCCAGGTCTTGGCGCGCTCGACATGGCCGCATTCCCGCGCGACCACCCGCCAGAACCGCGCCGAATGGTTCATCTCGACCAGATGCGCCACCTCATGGGCGGCGAGATAGTCGAGCACGTAAGGCGGCGCCAGGATCAGGCGCCACGAGAACGACAGGGAGCCGGCCGAGGTGCAGGAACCCCAGCGGCTCGACTGGTCGCGGATCGACAGCCGCTTCACCTTGACGCCATACGCCTCGGCATAGGCTTGCGTGGTCTTTTGCAGATCGTTGCGCACTTCGCGCTTCAGATAATCATGGACTCGCCGCTCGATATGCTCGGCCCCGCCGGCGACGCAGATGATCCGCTCGCCGCTGTCGCGCGTTTCGGTCCACACCGTGCCGCGGATGCCGGCGCGATGCACGATCTTGTGCGCAACGCCGCGCAGCGGCACCACGGTACCCGGAAGAAACGGTGCCGCCTTCGGCAAGCGGCCAAGACGCGCGGCGATCCAGCCGCCGTGACGCTGCGCAAAATCCTTGGCGTCCGCGATGGTGCCGCGCGGCGGCATGGTGAGGATCGCTTCGCGGTCGCTGGGATGGATGCGCAGGGTGTAACGCCGCGCGCGCCGGTGCCGGCGCAATCTAATCGAATAGATTTGCGAGCCGTGCTTGACGAGGAGTCGAGAGGGTTCGGCAGGCCGCCGATAAAGGAGCGCGCGAGTGGCCATATCTGCAAGTCCGGGGAGCAAGAGTTCGCCCGGATTCTGCCATATCCGCCGCCAGTGAAATCGCTCGGCGCAAAAACAAATCATTTGCCCAATATACAGGGGCAGATCGCCGTTCCGACCCCATAGGATGGGTCTGGAACCAGAATTTTTTGATGGAACCGGGGCTCGCCATGGCGACGAAAGAATGAGACCAAACTCATTCTTTCAAGAGAAGCCGCGAATCCGGATTTCCTTGCATCAATTCAGAGGGTTAACGATCGCGCCGAATCAACGCCGCAATCGCCATGTGAACCGCGAACTCGCTTTGTCGCAGTTCGATCGAGGTTTATTCCGCCGCGGCGACCAACGCAGGCTTCCTGCTCGCCGCCGACAGCATGAAATCGGAAATGCGTGGCACGATTTCAGATTTGAAGCGCGAGCCGTTGAAGACGCCGTAGTGGCCGACGCCTTTTTGCACGTAATGCACCCGGCGATGGTCGGGAATCGAACTGCACAGCGCGTGCGTCGCTTCGGTCTGTCCGAGACCCGAAATGTCGTCGTTCTCACCTTCGACCGTCATCAGCGCCACGCGCGAGATCTTCGAGGGATCGACCAGCTTGCCGCGATGGGTCATTTCACCCTTGGGCAGCGCATGCTTGACGAACACGGTGTCGACCGTCTGCAGGTAATACTCCGCGGTCAGGTCCATGACGGCGAGATATTCGTCATAGAAATCGCGGTGCTTGTCGACCAGGTCGCCGTCGCCCTTCACCAGATTGTTGAACAGCGCCTTGTGGGCATCCTTGTGGCGATCGAAATTCATGCTGATGAAGCCCGAAAGCTGCAGGAAGCCCGGATAGACGTCGCGCATCACGCCGGGATGCGGAAACGGCACCTTGGTGATGACATGGCTGCGGAACCAGTCGATGCCCTTCTCCGCCGCCAGATTATTGACGGCGGTCGGGTTGCGGCGGGTATCGATCGGGCCGCCCATCAGCGTCATCGACACGGGAACGAAGGGGTCGCGCTCGGCTTCCATCACGGAAACCGCTGCCACCACCGGCACCGAGGGCTGGCACACCGCGATCACATGCATGTTGTTGCCGAGCACCTGCAGCATCTCGATGACGTAATCGACGTAGTCGTCGAGATCGAAGCGTCCCTCGGTCAGCGGCACCATCCGCGCATCGGACCAGTCGGTGATGTAGACGTCATGGGTCGGCAGGAAAGCCTCGACCGTGCCGCGCAGCAGCGTGGCGTAGTGACCGGACATCGGTGCCACGATCAGCACCCGCGGCGCCGGCGCGCGCAGCGGCCTGGTCAGCTTGCGGTCGAAATACAACAGCCGGCAGAACGGCTTTTCCCACACGACGCTGATTTCAATCGGGGTGCGGACGCCGTTGACCTCGGTATCGTTGAGGCCCCATTCCGGCTTGCCGTAACGGCGCGTGGTGCGTTCGAACAGTTCGCAGCCGGCGGCGATGGATTTGCCGAGTTCGGTGTGCGACCACGGATTGAGCGGATTCTGAAACAGGATCTTGGTGGCGTCGGTCACGGCCCGCGCCGGATTGAGCGACGCCTGTCCCATTTCGTACATCCAGTACATCGGCGTCGTCAGCGCCGGACTGCCTTCGGCCACCAGGGGCGGGGGCGCGCCAAACTCACCAATAGGCATCGGCATTTATTCCTCAATCCCATTTTGCATCGCAGCATACTGCCGAATGCGTAATTAAGCGTCAATGCACGGATCGGTATATCTACGTGTCAGAAAGTCTAAAGATCCGCGAATTGCGCGGGATTCCTTGGGATAAGTAAACTTTATTCGCCGCTCTGGATCAGCGAGCCGTGGCGCCGGGCGCTGCGCAAAAGGGCAAGAAATCCCGCAAATGACGCGATAAACAGCACCGCGTTGATCGCCAGCGCCTGAAACATCAGATCGGCGCGAAACACCCTGTCGATCATCAGCGCCCGCATGCCCTCGAATACATAGGTCGGCGGCAGCGCCCAGGCGACATATTGCAGCCAGTGCGGCAGCACCGATACCGGGTAATAGACGCAGGCCAGCGGCATCACCCCGAACATCAGCGTCCAGACGATGCTCTCGGCGCCGAGGCCGTTGCGCAGCACCAGCCCGGAAACGAAGATCCCGAGCGACCAGCTGGTGAAGATCAGATTGCAGAAGAACGCGATCAGCGGCAGGCCGAAGCCGAGCAGGTTGAAGTCGAAGAAGATCATCGCCAGCAGCGTCATCGGGATGATTCCGATCGCCAGGCGAATGAGGCTCATGGCCATCAGCGCGAGCAGAAACTCGATCGGCTTCAAGGGGCTCATCATCAGGTTGCCGAGATTGCGCGCCCACATCTCCTCCAGAAAGGAGATCGAAAAGCCGAGCTGGCCGCGAAACAGGATGTCCCACAGGATCACCGCGCCGATCAGGGTGCCGCCGGCCTGGGCGAAGAACCCGGCGTTCTGCGAGATGTAGTTCTGGAGAAAACCCCAGGTGATGATCTGCAGCGCCGGCCAATAGATCAGCTCCAGCAGCCGCGGCCACGACGACAGCAACAGGTACCAGTAGCGCAGGATCATCGCGGTGATGCGATGCGGCGCGATGCCCCCGGGCAGCACCAGCATGCTCATGATGCGCCCTCCTGCTGGCGGCCCCGCGCGACGTCGAGAAACACTTCCTCCAGCGTGGTGCGGTTGTAGCGGGTCATGATGTTGTCGGGGCTGTCGTCGTCCTCGATGCGGCCCTGCTTCATGATGATGACGCGGTCGCACAAGCGTTCGACCTCCAGCATGTTGTGCGAGGCCAGCAGGATGGTCGCGCCATGGGTCTTTCGGTAGGTCAGCAAATGCTGCCGGATCCAGTCGGCGGTGTCGGGGTCGAGCGACGCCGTCGGCTCGTCCAGCAGCAACAGCTCGGGCTGGTTGATAAGCGCCTTCGCCAGCGCCACGCGGGTCTTCTGACCGGCGGAGAGCTTGCCGTTGGCGCGATCGAGGAAATCGCCGAGATCGAGATCGGCGGCGAGCTCATCGATGCGCTGGCGCAAATTCTCGACGGCATAGAGCCGGCCGAAGATGGTGAGGTTCTGCCGCACCGTGAGCCGCATCGGCATGTCGACATAGGGGCTTTCGAAATTCATCCGCCCCAGCACCTCGGCGCTTTGCTCGGGCATCGCACAGCCCAGCACCTGGATCTTTCCTGAGGTCGGCAGCACCAGCCCCATGATCATGGCGATGGTGGTGGTCTTGCCGGCGCCGTTGCCGCCGAGCAGTCCGGTAATGCTGCCGCGCGCAATGGCAAACGAGACGCCGTCGACGGCGCGGGTGGTCTTGTAGACCTTTACCAGCTGCGCGACCTCGATCGCCGCGGATCCGGCTGGATCGGTCGCGGGCAATGAAGGCGTGAGGGGGCCGTTACTGACCATGCGGAGCGTTCTCTGGGCCATTGCCGGGACAAGCGCAAGACGGCCGCAACGCCCCAAAAACCAAAAAGGTCGAAAACAACCCCATGCGCAGAAAGGAACCCGTTGGACTGACTGGCGATTTGTGGTCGGGCTTTGGCGCGGCTAAGGTCTTGGGATGACCGACGTCGCAGCCTCCGATTTTCGCCATCCGCGCGACTATGTCCGTCTGGACACCATCCTGCGGCTGCGCTGGCTCGCCGTGCTGGGCCAGCTCGCCGCCATTTTCATCGTGGCGCAGGGGCTCGAATTCGACCTCCCGGTGATTCCCTGCCTCACGGTCGTCGGCCTGTCCGCGCTGCTCAATCTGGTGCTGCAGATCGCCTTCAACCCGATGCAGCGGCTGCAGCCGGTCTATGCCGCCGGATTGCTGGCGCTCAATATCGTGGAACTGGCGGCGTTGCTGTTCCTGACCGGCGGCCTGCAGAACCCGTTTTCGTTTCTGTTCCTGGCCCCGGTGCTGATCTCGGCGACCGCGCTGCCGATCCGGCTGACCATCGCGCTCGGCGCCCTCGCGGTGGCCTGCGCCTCGGCGCTGGTGTTCTTCCATCTGCCGCTGCCGTGGGAGGGCGAAGAGCCCATGGAGCTGCCGCAGATCTATCTGTTCGGGGTCTGGCTCTCGATCCTGCTCGCGATCGGCGTCACCAGCCTGTATGCGATCCAGGTCACCGAGGACACAAGAAAACTTTCCGACGCGCTGGCCGCCACCGAACTGGTGCTGACGAGGGAGCAGCATCTGACCCAGCTCGACGGCCTCGCCGCCGCCGCCGCGCACGAGCTCGGCACGCCGCTGGCGACCATCTTCCTGATCTCGCGCGAGCTGGAGAAGACCGTCGCCAGCGATAGTCCGATCGCCTCGGACCTGAAAACCCTGCGCGAGCAGACCCAGCGCTGCCGCGACATCCTGGGCAAGATCACGCAGCTGTCGTCGACAGGCGCACCGTTCGACCGCATGCCGCTGTCGACGCTGATCGAGGAGGTGGTGGCGCCACATCGCGATTTCGGCGTCGCCATCAAGGTCCGGATCGCGGTGGCCGGCGCCCGCGAGCCGGTCGGCACCCGCAACCCGGCGATCCTCTACGGGGTCGGCAACATCCTGGAAAACGCCGTCGACTTCGCGCGTAAAACAGTGGAGGTGAACGCGTGGTGGAACAACGAGACGGTCGAGATCGTGATTTCCGACGACGGACCGGGGTTCGCGCCCGAGATCCTGAAGCGGATCGGCGAACCCTATCTGTCGCGCCGGCGCGGCACCGAAGATCCCCAGGCCGGACGCCGGGGCCTCGGACTCGGGGTATTCATCGCCCGCACGCTGCTGGAACGCACCGGCGCCAGGGTCTCGTTCCGCAACCGGACCTTTCCGGATCATGGCGCGGTGGTCCAGATCGCCTGGCCCCGCAGCCGCTTCGAGGAAACCCAAAACCAATTATCAGACGAACTGTCAGACGAAATATCAGATGAACCAGCGACTTAGGGCCGCACCGCAGCAATGCGATGGCCTGTTAAATCGATCTGAAGCGGCCTTGGCAGCGTTGGGTTGCCGCGCCATATGATGGTAGTGTTCGCCACAACGGGGATAACAGCACCTTGAACGCCACCGCCGAATTGACTGACCAGGCCGACCGCTCGCTCCTGATCGTGGAAGACGACAAGCCGTTCCTGGAGCGGCTGTCGCGCGCCATGGAAACCCGCGGCTTCACCGTGACCTCCTGTGACAGTGTAGCGGAGGGCCTCGCGCAGATCGGCAAGGCCGCCCCCGCCTTCGCGGTGGTGGATCTGCGGCTCGGCGACGGCAACGGCCTGGACGTGGTGTCGGCGCTGAAGCGCAAGCGCCCGGACGCCCGCGCCATCGTGCTGACCGGCTACGGCAACATCGCCACCGCCGTCACCGCGGTGAAGATGGGCGCGGTGGATTATCTGTCGAAACCCGCCGACGCCGACGACGTCGTCGCGGCGCTGCTGGCAAGCGGCACCGAGAAATCCGAGCTGCCGCACAATCCGATGTCGGCCGACCGCGTGCGCTGGGAACACATCCAGCGCATCTACGAGATGTGCAACCGCAACGTCTCGGAGACCGCGCGCCGGCTGAATATGCATCGGCGGACGCTGCAGCGGATTCTGGCGAAGCGCGCGCCGCGGTAGCGCGCGGTCTCTCTTTTATTTTCAAACATCGCTCGTCAGCAAGATGAAAAGGGCCGCCTTAGTTGGCGGTCTCGCCCACGCCCAGCGTCAGGGACGGCGCGATATCGAACCGCGTGTCGTTGACGGTGTGAACGGAGCCTGCCTCACGAAAGCCGACATCGGCATCCGATGACGCTGTGGCGGACAAACTTGATTTGTATCAACCCTCCCGAAACGAAACCGCGCGAAAAGGCAGTCGCGCTTCGTCGTTGACGACTGTCCTCAATGGAACTGTCATGAAAAAATATCTCGTCGCGATCCTGGCAGGTCTTGTTTGCGTGCTGTTGGCGGTCGATGCCGAGGCTCGCTCGTTTGACGGCCAGTGGAACATTACGTTTGTTACGCAAAGCGGAGATTGCAATCCGACTTATAACTTCTCCCTCAGCATCGAGAACGGCATGATAACGTCGCCTAACGCGGAAACCTTCAGGGGCAATGTCACGAGTTCGGGAGCAGTTCGCGCGTCCGTTGCCGTGCAGGAAAAACGCGCATCCGGGTCCGGCAAGCTGACCGGCGTTGTCGGCCGAGGGACCTGGTCTGGCTGGTCCGGAGAGCAACGCTGCGCGGGATCCTGGACAGCGCAGCGGAGTTGGTAGTCAACCTGGTCGGCCCGTGCCGCGCCCGCGGGGCACTGCTTGCACGCGGGCATGGTCTGCGGGCACCAGATGAAGAGCAATCCGGGAAGGAACAACGATGAAACCCGCAGCGTTGCAGCGCGTTCAGTGGATCATCATTCTGGCTTCAATCGGTGCCGTGACATTGCCGGCATCGGGTAATGCCTATACCGAGGAACAGCAGCGACTTTGCAATGACGATGCGATGCGGCTGTGCGGCGAGTTCGTTCCGGATGTTGACCGGATTACGGCGTGCATGCACAGGCAACGAGCGTTGCTGAGCAAAGAATGTAAATCGGTATTTGGACGGCGCCATTTCCCGGTCCAGCGCGGACCGGACAGGCGTCAACAATAGAACTCACGCAACCCTGGCTCCTAAATATGTCGCTCGTTCTTACGCTGGCCATGCGAAATCTTTTCCAGGACCGGCTTCGCTTTGTCGCCTCGCTCATGGGCATCGTGTTCTCGGTGGTGCTGGTGATGGTGCAGATGGGCCTTTACTTCGGCTTCAGCGCCATGATCACGACCGTGATCGATCATACCAAGACCGATCTATGGATCGTTTCGAAGGGAACGAAATACTTCGAAGATCTCTCGCTTCTCAACACCGGGACGAAAGAGCGCCTCCTGAAGATCGAAGGAGTGTCCGAAGTCGCTGCAGGGGTGGCTGGATTTTCCGCCTGGCGCCTGCCGGATGGAGTCATGACTTCGGTATTCATCATCGGAACGGACCTGGCCTCCGGCGGATTGTCTCCCTGGAATGTCGTGGAAGGGACGGCCCAGAGTCTGATTACTCCCCGAACAGTGGTGATCGATCGGTCCTATTACGATCGGCTCGGTGCGTCCGGCGTCGGCACAACCGCTCAAATTCGCGGCCTGCCGGTAACGGTAGGTGCGGTCACGGACGGCATTCGTTCTTTCACGACGACGCCCTATGTATTCTCCGGTCTTCGCGATGCCTGGGCCTTCACCGGATTGCCGACGAATTTTGCCAGCCATTTCTTGGTCCGGCTGAAGCCGGAAGCCAATATCGAGCGGACCCGTCAGAGTATTCTTTCGAGCATTTCGGGCATTCAGGCGCTTACTCCGGATCAGTTCAGCGAACAAAGCCGGTCGTTCTGGCTTTTCCGGACGGGAGCCGGCGCAGCACTCGTCGCAGGCGCACTGCTCGGGGTTATAGTCGGAACTGTCATCGTCGCACAAACGCTCTATTCCAGCACGAAAGACCACCTCTACGAGTTCGCCACGTTGCGCGCGATGGGCGCCTCGAACAGCTATATCTATCAGGTCATTATCTGTCAGGCGCTGGTCAATGCCGTCATCGGATTCGGCATTGCCGCGCTGATCGGAAGCGGCGTCGTTCATTTCACGGCGAAGAGCGCGCTTCAGGTGGTGATTACGCCTGTTTTGATAGTCGAGTTGTTCGTTCTCACGATCGTCATGTGCATCGTTTCGGCGATGACCGCGATTTATCGCGTCGTCCGCGTCGATCCCGCGATTGTGCTGACCCGATGACCGAGTCCGTCATAGAGGCTGCGAATGTCGGCAAGAGCTTTGGCGACGGCCCGGCATCGGTGCAGGCGCTGAAGGATGTCAACCTGACACTCAACGGCGGTGAACTGACGGTGTTGATGGGGCCGTCCGGCAGCGGCAAGACGACCCTGCTGTCGATTCTTGGCTGCATGCTTGCGCCTACCGTCGGCACCGTCCGGATTTGCGGCACCACCACCAGCGGGGCGCGGCCCGAGCAACTCGCGAAGATCCGGCGGCAGCATATCGGTTTCGTGTTCCAATCCTATCATCTGTTCTCCACGTTGACGTCCGCCGAAAATGTTCTGTTGGCCCTCGACGTGCGCGGCGAGCGCGGGCCCAAGGCAATGGCAAAGACCAGGGACGTGCTGGCGAGCGTCGGGCTGGCATCCAAACTGGAGTCTTTCCCCCGCCAACTCAGCGGCGGCGAGCAACAGCGGGTCGCGATCGCGCGAGCCATCGTGGCGGAGCCTTCCGCCATCCTCGCCGATGAGCCGACTGCCGCGCTGGACGCCGCCAACGGGCAGGCGACGATGGCGATCCTCTCTGCGATCGCCAAGGAGCGAGGCCGGGCCGTTCTGGTGGTGACTCACGATCCGCGGCTTTTCGGATTTGCCGACCGAATTGTCTACATCGAGGACGGCGCGCTCAGGCGTGAAGCGTCCACGAGTTTAGGCCCAGCCGATACGCAGCGGGGTGACCCATCCCAATGGAATGCTTCCTCAAAAGCGATTTCGAGTTCGAGTAGCCAATAGCTCGCACTACTACGAGGGCGAGCTTCCGCTTCTGGGGCACTTCTCGGACATCACCCGCTGCCGCATGGGCGGCAAAGTATCCGCGCGGATGTGAGCTGGTTCATGAAATTGGCGGGATTACGCTTCGCTAATCCGCCTACGGCCCTGCGAATGTCGCGTCGCCTTGACAATCAAGTCGAGTGACGCCGTTCGCGCGCTCGTGATGTCCGACGATGCCAGCTGACCGGACATCGATTGGCATGCCAAAAGCGACGCGAATGACCCAAAGCTGACATCAGCCAATTTTTGGCAAGTTTTGCCGCCAAGTCGCACACCATCAGACGAGAACCTGTTCAACGCGACGCTGTGCATTGTTTTCGGTGAGTCACAATACGAATACTTGTGCCACATCTACTCCAGCGTTCGGAACACGAATGAATATGTGAGCCCGTTGCGGGTGACCACGCGGACTCGAGCCCCAATTTGTTTGGCCAGCGACCTAATAAGTGTTGTGCCGATGCCTCGCGATTTAACGGGTTCTGCGAGGCCTCGACCATTATCTGAAATGGTAAGTATGCCTTGGTCGCCACGCCTGCGGAACCGGATCACAATCCGCCCCGCTTCACCGGGCAAAAATGCATACTTGGCTGCGTTCGTCACAACCTCATTGACGATGAGGCCGAGCGGGACTGCCAGGTCGATGTGCAACTCGGCTGCCTGTAGCTCACGGACTATGGCAATTTTTCTTTCAGCAAGGAGGGACAGTTCAAGACTGGCGCAGATATCTTCGAGGTAGGATTCTATGTTGATCCGATCGAACACATCCTTGCGGTACAAGTGCTCATGCAGGAACGCGATGGTGTGTACGCGCTCGATGGCACGCTCAAAATCCTGCTTGGCACCCGGGTCTTTCTGCCGCGCTCCCTTCAGCCTCAGCAGCGAAATGATCATGCTTAAATGATTTTTCGTACGGTGGCTCAGTTCTCTGAGAAGCAAAGTCTGTTTCTCAAGTAGTTTGTCGCGCTCTTCCTCGATACGACGCCGATCGGTTACGTCAAGGCAAGCGCCAAGCATGTAGGCAGGATTCCCCTCTGCATCTCGAATGAGAGCGCTTCTGTCATAAATCCAGCACACGGAATTTCCGACCACGGCACGAAACTGGTAGTCGGCGTCTGTGCCCTTCTCGATGCAAGCACTGATTGCCGCCCAAACTGCAGCGCGATCGTCGGGGTGCACAAGAGCAAGAAATTCTTCGGAATTCGTGGGGGCATCTCTTCGCTTAATGCCGTACACATCGCACAGGGCGTCGTCCCATTCTACGATGTTGGTGGCTACGTTCCAACGCCAGGTGCCCGCTCGGGAAGCCTTCAGTGCAGCGACGAGCCGTTCGTGTTCGGCTTCCGCAAAATCAACCGAGTCGGGAGGCGGGAATTGTAAAGGCTCGCGCAAGATCGGCTTTCTTGACGGGGAATCCCCCGGATGACACCCAAACTTGCGTGAATATTGACGCTTTTTCTACCTTCCTGCAAGATCGACGAGGTGCGAACCGCTGCCAAATGCTCACCCGCTGTCTGCCACCGATGTCTATGCGTCATGCCCGCACTGCACTGAGAATTGCGTCGGCATTATCGTTGGAAATACCAGCAAAATCGCCACGGAGAGCTTTGAGTGCTTGCCGCTCTTGCTCTATCTCAGAGGCCGTTCGGAAGCCCATACGTCGAAGGATAGGCACCGGCGGACACCATCCTTGGATAGCGTGTTGGAATAGAAATGCCGTCACCATCGCTGGCAGAAGGAGCCACCTCTTATCGCCTGTGGCTCCCAGGACGACGCCTGTGAAGGCGAGCGCAGAGGCATTGCACTCGATGGCCCTCTCAATGTCCCATTCTTCATCAAGCTGGCGGAGCCGAGAACGGATATCGTTCTTATGCTGTTGATAATATCGGACTCGCGCATCTGTTTCGTCGCGGATTTTCTTGTTGATTTCGGCGTCGGTATTGGCGGGTACGCGATTTCGGGTGTCCTGCATCGGATTTGCCTCCAAATTGCAAAACGACCAACAAGGCGGTTGGTTCCCGGCTCTTTTTGGGTGTCGCCCGATGCAATTAGAATCGACGCCCGCGCGAGTAGAGGTCGCCTAGGGCTCATTTCCGTGTTTGGCACTTTTCGGACGTCGCGCCATCTGCCGCGCATGTCCGAGCTTAGCCGACAAGCGGACATCGTTACTTGTCGCCAGCCCGCGTATCCGCATCGCCAAGGTCGAGCGCGTAGGGCGGGTTAGCGCAGCGTAACCCGCCGATGCACGAAGACTGGATGGCGGATTACGCTTCGCTAATCCGCCCTACAGCCCTAAAGCCCTACGGCCCTGAGTTACTTGACCTCGGCGATCTTCGGTCCAGGTGAAAGCATCTGTGCGTTAGTTGCCGAGGGCCGGTTCGACGGCAATGCCGGGTCCGGCGATCGGAAAGCGGCGTCGGGCGGTGCTCCCTGGGATGGTCGACGGGCAGCGGGTGCCGGAAGCACGATCACTTTGGCTCCGACTTTCACCCGTTCATAGAGGTCCGCGACGTCGTCATTGGTCAGCCGGATACAGCCGGAGGAAACCCGCTTCCCGATCGTATCCGGCTTGTTGGTGCCGTGAATTCTATACTCGGTTTCGCCCAGATACATCGCGCGCGCGCCGAGCGGATTGCCGGGACCGCCTGCCATGAACCGCGGCAGATAAGGCTGACGCGAGACCATCTCCGCAGGCGGATGCCAATCCGGCCATTCTGCCTTGCGGGCCACGGTCTGCTCACCGGACCATGTGAAACCTTCGCGGCCGACACCGATGCCGTAGCGCATCGCCTGCCTGTCGTTCAGAACGAAATAAAGGAATGTGTTGCCGGTATCGATGATCAGGGTGCCCGGAGTCTGGCGGCTGGCATAGTCAACCACCTGCCGCACAAGGGCTCCGGGACCCTCAGCGGCCTTTGGCGGTTCGACCAGAGGCGCCGGGGCCGGAATCGGAGCCGGGGCCGATGCATGAACCGGAGGCGCCACATAAACCGGGGTTGACGACGCCCGGGCCTGGGGCGCGGACGGCTTCCGTACCGGTTGCACGCTCCCCGGGCGAGACAACAAACCGTATCCCAATGCGGCGACGGCGATGACGCCAACTGCAACTCTCGCGGCCATGGGCAGCGCGAAGGCCTCCGCCTTTCCACGTTTGGCCCGCTTACTCATGTCTTTCCCCAGGTCACCATGCCCAGAAGAAGTAACCAGCAAAATTTAAGAAACTTCGTGCCCGGACTGGAACTGTTAGCGGTGGTTAACGCCGAACCCTTGTTCGGCAACATGGCGGATTACGCGTCGCTCATCCGCCCTGCGGTCCTGAGCAAGGCTACGCCGTCGAGCGGTGAAAATCCCGCTGTCGGGATCGGTGGCAGGCTTCGCCGGCGACATCGGCGCCGTGCTGACAAGGCAGAATATTTGGACTAACCTCAATGCGGGCCATCAAGACGAGGCAGGACAGGTCCACGAGAGAGGATCGATGAGCACAGTCAAGAGCGCTCTCGCCCAGAAGAGTGGCGACCTGATCCATGTTCGTTCCGGCGACATGGTCGTCGAAGCCCTGCGCCAGATGCGCGACAACCGGGTCCGGGCGGTGCTGGTCATCGACGACGACGTGCTGGTCGGTATCGTGACCCAGGGTGACTGCGCCATCAAGGTGCTGCTGCCCGGGCTCGATGCGAAGCAGACGCCGGTAAGGCAGGTGATGACGGGCAACCCGGTGACGGTCACGCCGGACGATCGGCTGGAAGGCTGCATGGCAATGATGGCTGCGCGCGGTTTTCGTCATCTGCCAGTGCTGGACGCGGGCAAGGTCGTGGGCGTGATCTCGATCGGAGACGTCGTCAAGGACATCATCCGGGACTTGGAGCACAATTTGGGCGACCTGACGGGCTACATCATGAGGGACGGCCCCGGGGGCTGACAGACGAGGCGCGGTGCGGTCGCCCCGTCCGCGATCCTGCGGCGCCCCTTGTTCTCATACAATTGAAAAACGCTCGCCGCGATCGCCGCTTCACCGTCGTCCGATGCCACCGCCTGGCCAAGTGACCTTCTGCGAAATGACCGCTTGTGGCAGATTGCGTCAGCACGTAGGGCGGGTTAGCGCAGCGTAACCCGCCAATGCACGAAGACCGGATGGCGGATTACGCTTCGCTAATCCGCCCTACGGCCTGAACCACGACGATGTGGTCGTTCGCGCGGGCATGGAACGTTCAATTCAGCTTCACGATCGCCAGATTGAGCATCGAGGCGAAGCCGATCCAGGCGGCGTAAGGAAGGAATAGAGCCGATGAAATCCCGTCTCTTTTCCATTGCCACGCGATGAACGCGAGAATCGCCGCGAACAGCAACAGGATGGTCGCGAGAGCGGCGCCGGGCCAATGCGCCGAAAAGAACGTCGGCGGCCAAAGGAAGTTGAGTCCCATCTGAACGAACCACAATCGCATGGCCGTTCCGCGGCGATCGAAATTCCACGTCCGCCACCCGGCGATCGCGATCAGCACGTAGATCACCGCCCAGACCGGCGCAAAGATCCAGTTCGGCGGATTGAACCATGGCTTGTTGAGGCCGGCGTACCATGCATCGGGCATGTTCAAATAGCCGAGCGTGAAGCCGGTTCCGACCACACCAACGACGAAGACGGCCAGCCCGGTCATTCCAGAAGTCGTTGGCTTCATGATGTGCCTACCAAATGGTCCACCCCGATATGGCCGCCGTAGCCGCAACACGCGGCGAGTACAGAATCCCGGAGCGCGTCTGTCGCCGTCTGCCAGTCATACCGCAATGAATCGCGTGTGTCGGTTCGATCGAGCGTGCCGTTGGCAGCAGCTTCGAGTTCAATGCTCGCCATCATCGGTTCTTCCAACCTCGATCCGTAAAACTCCAGAAGTGAAACGTCATTCGCGGCGCGGTGGATCACCGTTCGAGAGAGTTATCAAAAAAATCGTGTCGGTGTGATCCGGTTCGTATCGGGCGTCGTTTCCTGAGCGATGACGGTTGGCCAGGCTCTCCTGCTCGAGGGGGCGACCCAGCCGTAGCACCTGCAAATATGATATGAAATGGAGAACATGATGAATTCCGCAATTCGTTCCACCGCTGCCGGCTTCGCGATGCTCACGGCGTTGCTCGCTCCGACCCTGGCCAAGGCGGCTGACATCGTCGATACAGCTGTTGCGGCAGGCTCGTTCAATACGTTGGTCGCGGCAGTAAAGGCCGCAGGCCTGGTGGCCACGCTCAAGAGCAAGGGCCCGTATACCGTTTTTGCGCCGAATGACGCCGCCTTCGCCAAGCTTCCGCCCGGCACGGTCGAATCCCTGCTCAAGAACAAGGCCAAGCTCGCAACGATCCTGAAATACCACGTGGTGCCGGGCCGGGTGAAAGCCGCTGACATCGCCGGCAAGTCGCTGAAGGTCAAGACCGCGGCCGGGCTGCCGGTGAATGTCGACGGTACAATGGGCGTGAAGGTCAACAACGCCAACGTCATTCAGCCCGACATCGAGGCATCGAACGGTGTCATTCACGTCATTGACACGGTGCTGCTGCCTCCGACGCGAGCCAGCAAGGGCCATCATTAAGGCTTGTGGGATTTGAAGGTGGCCCGGCCTGGTGGCCGGGCCCAAGACACGCACCCCTTGTCGTTCGTCGCTTTCGCCGGCATGCACGGCTTCACTAACAGCCCGTAGGGCGGGTTAGCGCAGCGTAACCCGCCGATGCACGAAGGTTGGATGGCGGATTACGCTGCGCTAATCCGCCCTACGGCACTGCGACCCGTCGCTTCACCGTCAAATCTCCTTCCACCAACGCCAGGTCGCCGCCAGCGCCAGCAGGCCGAGCGCGCCGGTCACGGCCACGGCATTGTGGGAGCCGATGCGGTCCGCGAGCCAGCCCAGCCACAGGAAGCCGATTGGGCCGGTGCCGATGCAGACGGTCAGGATTCCGAGGATGCGCGAGCGCATGTGCAGTGGCGCGGCAAGATAGACCAGCGTGGCCTGCATCGTCGCAAAGCCGGCACCGCCAAACCCCGTCACGATCAATGCCACGCCTGCCAGTACAGGACTTTGCACCAGCGCGAAAATCACCACCGTGATCAGGTAGCAGACGACGCCGCCGAGATAGGCCCGGCCGTACCATTTCGGGGTCAGCCACAACCCCACCAGCAGCGCGCCCACGAAGGCGCCGATTCCATCCATGGCCGCCAGGATGCCGACGCCTTCCGGGCCCAGATGCAGACGGTCGCGCCCGATGACGGGAATCATGCTGGTAAAGGGCCACGCGAAGATATTGTAGATCACCGTCACGACCAGCACGCCGATGAGCCGCTTGTCGGTGCGGACCAGAGCGAGCCCCTCGGCGATCCGCGCCAGCACGGCCTCGGAGCCCGCGATGCGGGGAATGCGGGAGCTGATGGCCAGAATCGCCCATAGCGCGGTGCCGTACATCAGCACGCCCAGGATAAACGCGCCCTGGATGCCGGTCCCGGCGAGCAGGAATCCGCCGACGGCGGGGCCAACCATACGGCTTGCATTGCCGGCGCCGACATCCAGCGACATCGCGGCGCCCATCTGTTCGCGGCCCACCACCTCACCCATCATCACACGGCGCACCGGATTGTCGGTGCACCAGCCGCACCCGTTGATGAAACTCGCCAGCGCGAGATGCCAGATCTCGAGTTGTCCGGTCCCGGCCAGAACCGCGACGACCGCCGAGGTGCCGCCCATCATCAGCACGACGATGAGGAGCGTCCGGCCGCGATCGAAGCGTTCCGCAAGCGCGCCGAGAAACACGCCGAAGAGAGCCATGGGAAGCAGGCGCAGCATGGTCATCATCGAGACCAGGAACGCGGATTCTGTGCGCTGGTAGACGACAACCCCGACCGCGATGGTCTCCAGCCAGCGCACGGTGGAGACGATCAGGCCGACATACCACAACCGCCAGAAATCCGGTGCCCCGATCATCCGCCGGAACGGCGAGTTGCTCACGCGATCGTTTCCTCTCCGGGGACGGCTCACCCCTTATGCTTGCAGCATTGGCTGTATCGTAGAGGTGATTTGGCGGCCGGTATACCGCTTCAGGTACCGCGACGCGCTGACCGCTCTCGCGATTTTACCGCATCGCAATCGAGGTCAGGTAACGCAGTCTCACCAACAAGCTGGAGGCGACCATGAGACGGCGCAGGCCGGGTTGTCGTCGTCATTGCGGTTTCTGAAGCAACGTTCAATTCCCGCTCGGCCTGAAGGTAGAACTCTTCGTCCCTGTCTTTCGGCTCGCCCGCTTGCTGCCACAGTTCGTAGGCTCGCCGCGTGATCTTCATCTTCTGCGGATCCGACACTTTGATCACCTTCGATCTGGCTTTCGGGGACGACCAAAACACAAGGGTGCCTCCCAGGTACGCGATCAACCAGGGAGTCGTTCGCGCCGATCATATCGGCATTTGCGGCTTTCAGGCGCGCGCGAGGTGTCAGGAATTTCCTTACACGAGGAAGCGGCGCCGACTCACTACCGTGATGGCACGGACGACTTCGAAGGAAGCGCCTGCTTGACGCCTTGTCAGCTCCGAGGCCGGCCTGGCCTGCGGTGCCCAACAGGAGAGATGCCGATGAACGTGTACGCGGGGATATTGCTGCTGGCCGTTGCGCTCTTCCTGATCTGGGTCGGACGTCCCGACAAGGCGGGCGTCCATCGCAAGTTCCTGAGGTTCAATGCAGCCCTCGTTCTGTATCCCCCCTTGGTATTGTCGTGCTTCGCATTCGGTGTAGTGGCGATTATCTCAAGCTGGCCGGGGAAATAGGGCTCCAGGTATCGGCCGTGTTGCCCTGTTACATGCTGCCGAAGCGCGGTCGTCCCAATTCAGCGGGCATACTCAAGGCGCATGTCCCGATCGTCATCGAAGGCATGCCCGGCACAGGTTTACTTCTGACGATCTTCAGAATTGCGGTGACAGTGCACAATCTTCACCAATCAGGCGCGGGTCTTTCGGCGCGAGTGTTTAGTGCACTGTCACCGTAATTCCCGTAATTCCAGGATTCGTAGGGTGGGCAAAGGCGCCCTTGCGCCGTGCCCACCATCATTTGCGCGGGTGAAGGATGGTGGGCACGGCGCGAAGAGCGCGCCTTTGCCCACCCTACGCTGCGCCCATCCTACGAGCTGGAAGCTATCAATCAGCCTATGAATGGAAACCAGATGCCTGAGATACGGTCATTCCAGCCAATGCTGTCCAGTTCCGCCTTGTCGTCGGAGAAGCTGAGAGAGGAGCCCTGCTCATTGATGTCCTCCCAAACCTGACACCAACACCTGCCCATATCGATGGAAGAAATTTTGTCGTTCCAATCTCCACCGAACGGCCCGAGGCCGGCATCAAACTCCGTTAAATCGGGCACATAACCATTGGGTTCTAAAAATGGTCCACACAGATCCGGCCGCCGAGCTCAATCCCTCGGGCGATCGTCGAAGAGGGCTGCAGACCGCCTGCCAACAAGGCCTTTTCAACATCCAGGTTGATCGCCCGGAGAGCCCCCTGGAACTGCCGCAAACGATGGTTCTTCATGATGAACCGATCAGAAAAAATCACGAGTGCCTGCTCGCCGCCCTTCAATGTGGTGGACACGTAATCCAAAGGCTGGCCGTTGAGGCGAGCGATTGCATTGTACTCGACTCGTTTGCCATCCAGAACAAGCGCGACCGAGGAGGCCGGCGGCCCGATCGTCGATTTGAATGTCGGGTCCGGAGGCGCCGATCGCGCCAATATGTCCTGCAAAGCCTTCTCGGAGTCGATGCGTTGCGGCTTTCGCATCCGCGCCTTCCTTTCGGCGAGTTGCTCAAGCGTGGTAATGCCGCGCGCAGTCAACTCCTGAAGGGCCGCTTTAGGATCAGTCATCTCGATTTCTCCCGTTACAGGTTAAACCGACAACAGCGAAAATAACGCTGTTGCATTTTTAATGCGTTCTGACCGCCAGCCCGCGGGAATACTATCAGACTTCAATCCAAACGCGAAGACTATTTCAGCGTGCTTCCATCTTCGACTGCAACCTACCCGGATGGCAGCGCAAAGGGCGGGTCGGCGCAGCGTAGCCCGCCGGTGCACGAACGTTGGATGGCGGATTACGCTTCGCTCATACGCGCTGCGGCCCCGGTTTTTGAGGGAGTATGCGGAGGCGGGCATGTCGGGCTTGTCCGAACTCTCCGTCCGGCTTGCACGAAGGCCAGGAAACCTGCGAAAATCCACAGCAGTTCACACATCATTCCAGGAATCCCAACCACATGCAGTTCGATGACGTCATCCTCGGTCGCCGGAGTATCCGCGGCTACAAGCCCGATCCGGTGCCGAAGGAGTTGATTGCGGAAATCATCGGTCTGGCGATGCGCGCGCCATCGTCGATGAACACCCAGCCGTGGAATTTCTACGTCATCACCGGCGAACCGCTGGACCGGATCCGCGCCGGCAACACCGAGCGGATGGTGGCGGGCGTCCCGCAGTCGCGCGAGTTTCGCACCGGCCAGGCCTTTGCGGGTCCGCACCGCGACAGGCAGGTCGGCGTCGCCAAGCAACTGTTCTCCGCCATGGGGATCGCGCGCGACGACAAGGACAAACGCCAGGACTGGGTGCTGCGCGGCTTCCGTCAATTCGACGCGCCGGTCTGCGTGATCGTGACCTATGACCGCGTGCTGGACGGCAGCGACGATACGCCGTTCGATTGCGGCGCCGTGGCGACCGCGCTGGTGAATGCCGCCTGGTCCCGCGGGCTGGGCGCCGTGATCAACAGCCAGGGCATCATGCAATCGCCCGTGGTGCGCGAGCACGCCGGAATAGCCGACGACCAGGTCATCATGAAAAGTATTGCGCTGGGCTGGCCGGATGACAATTTCCCGGCCAATGCGGTGGTATCCGAACGACGATCCGTGGAGGAAGCCACGGTGTTCGTCGGTTTCGGGGATTAGGCGCAAATCTGCGCGCCGCCTCGGCATTCATCGCCGCACCTTGCAGCGCATTTGGTGAAGCGCGCGTCGCGGAGAAGCGTCGCGATCTTACCCTCCCCTGGAGGGGGAGGGTCGACGCGAATGAAATGAGCGGCGGGGTGGGGTGACGGTCTCTCATTTCGAACGGTGCCCGCGTTGATGGACTGTCACCCCACCCCGTCTCACATTCCGCTGCGCTTCATGTGAGCCGACCCTCCCCCTCCAGGGGAGGTGAAGAGCGATCCTTCCGCCTCTATTGCTCGCTGCCTAACCTCGAACAATCTCGCTAGCTCACGCCTGCCTCGCGTATCGGATCAGCGCAGCGTAGAAGCTGGTCGACGGATTACGCTTCGCTATTCCGCCATTCGGCCTTATTCTGACTCCCAATCGGTCCTTGAGGCCGTACGATCAACAAGAAACGACAGGCAGGAAAATGAAAAAATTGACACGGCGAACGTTCGTGACGGGTTCGGCGGTGGTGTTGTGCGCCCCGTCCGTGAAGACCGGGGCGCAACCCGCATGGCCCGCACGCCCCATTCGCATCATCGTGCCGTATCCGGCGGGCGGGCAGACGGACGGCATCGCGCGGGCGTTCAGCGACTATCTGGCGCGGCAGCTGGGCAAGACGGTCATCGTCGAAAACAAGGCCGGCGCCGGTGGCGTCATCGGCGTGACCGAAGCGAAACGCGCCGAACCTGACGGCACCACCATCCTGTGCACGATTTCCTCGTCGCTGATCCAGAACCGTCTGACGGTGAAGGACCTGCCCTACGATCCCGAGAAGGATTTTGTCTATCTGACGATGGTCAGCGGCGCCGGGGGTCCGGTGGTGGCGGCGAAGAAGACGGGCGCCACCAATCTTCGCGAGTTCATCGAATATGGAAAGAAAGTCGGCAGCCTGAACTGGGGATCGTACGGCGTGGGTTCGACGCCGCACGTCCTGATCGCGACCATGGCGAAGCAATACGGCATTCAGTTCCAGGTCATCCAGTACCGCGGCGAGGCGCCGATGTGGACCGACATCGCGGGGCAGACGCTGGATGGCGCCGCGGGAAGCTATGCGGCAGCCGCGCCCGTGATCCAGGCGGGGACCGGAAACCTGATCGGCGTGGTCGGCAGCCGCCTGCCGCCCTATCCGGACACGCCGACCATGACCGAACAGGGCGCCGTCGGCGACTTCTACGACCTGCGCGCCTTCACCACCTTCGCCGTGCCGACCGGCACGCCAAGGGACATCGTCGATCGGCTCGCGATGCTGTTGATCCAGGCCGGATCCGACGCCAAGGTTCAGCAGATGCTGAACAACTTCATTCTGAGTTCCCCGGCCGATCTTGAAACGACGGCTCGCATCTTCAAGCGCGACAGTGATGTGATGCTCCGTATCCTGCGCGATCTCGGCGTCAGGCCGCCGGAGTAATTACCGACGGTCACCCTCCCCTGGAGGGGGAGGGTCGACGCGAATGAAATGAGCGGCGGGGTGGGGTGACGGCCTATCAGCCCGAACAGGTGCGCGAATTGATAGACCGTCACCCCACCCCGTCTCGCATCTGCGATGCGAGCCGACCCTCCCCCTCCAGGGGAGGGTAAGAAAGCTGCTACTTCTTCGGCAGCCTCGGCTTCTCGATTCCGGCGAGGTCGCACAGCGCGTCGACCATCGCCGAAAAATCCTTATCCCCGAAGCCGCGGGCGCGGGCGGTGCTGAAGGCTTCGCGGGCAGCGGCCGCCATCGGCATCGGGACCTTTGCCGCATTGGCGGCATCGATGATCAGCGTCAGGTCCTTGTGGGCGAGATCGATCGTGAACCCCGGCTCGATATCGCCGGCCAAAACCTTGGCCGGCCATGCGATCTTGAGCTGGCCGTTGACCGCGGTGGTGCCATAGAGCACGTCGAGGGTGCGTTCGAGGTCGAGACCGAAGCGCTGCGACAGCGCGAGCGCCTCGGCATTCATCTGGCAGGACGACACCGCCAGGAAATTGTTGACCAGCTTTGTCCTGGTGCCGCTGCCGACCTCGCCGCAGTGATAGATCGTGCTGCCCATCGCCTCGAGCAGCGGTTTGACGCGCTCGAAATCCTTCACCGTACCGCCCACCATGAACAGCGATTCGCCGCGATCGGCGTGGCTGGCGAGCCGGCCGACCGGCGCGTCGACGAAAGCGATGCCCTTTGCGGCGGCGGCCCTGGCCAGCCGGTCGGTGGTATCAGGGTCGATGGTGCTCATGTCGAGGATCAGCGAGCCGGGCTTCGCGCTGGCAATGATGCCGTCGGCGCGCGACACGACGTCGTCGACCACGGCTGAATTCGGCAGCATGGTGACGATGATGTCCGACTTCTGCGCCACTTCCGCGACGGTGGCGGCGCTGACGGCCTGCAGCAGCTCGAGTTCGGCGACGGCCTCCGGGTTGATGTCGTTGACTGTCAGCCGAAAACCCTTGCGGCAGAGATTGGACGCCATCGGCCGCCCCATCCGTCCCAATCCAATGAACCCGACCTTTTCCATGCGTTTCTCCATTTTGTTGTTGAGGGCATGCGCCACGCCCCGGCATCGATGTCAGGCGACGTATAGCTTTTTTGCGATGGTGTAAAATGCCGGGCGATCTATCGCTCCCCTCCCACCACGCGGCGAAGAGCCGCGCGGGGGGAGGGGAGAAGATCAGAACTCGCTGTGCCCCTGCGGATCGACCAGCCGGTTGATGCGCTGGGCCGCGGCCAGCGCGAAGCGGACCGTCATCAGCTTGCGGGTCGGCGCCGGCAAGCGGTGTTCCGGCGCCTCGCACTGCAGATGCGCGCCATAGGCGTCGGCCACGATCAGGCCGGTTTCCGCCGGGAAAATCTCGCAGGGCAGATCCTGGGTGAAGGCGAAGAACAGCCGGTCGCAATGGGCGCGGTAGTTCTGCCATTTCTGGTCGGCGCGCAGATCCTCCACCGAGGATTTGATCTCGACGATCCAGATCTCGCCGCGCTCGTTCAGCGCCACCAGATCGGCGCGCCGTCCCGACGGCAGCGGCAGTTCGCTGATGCAGGAAAAACCCAGCGAGCGCAGCAGCCGCGCGGTGCCGCGCGCGATCGCCAGCGCCGTCTCCGACTGGCGACGGTCCGGCGGCGGCACGGGGCTGACCTGACGGGCGGGCGATTCCATTGACGCAGCCTAACCGATTTTGCGCCTGCCGCCATTAACCGGTTGCACCAACTCAGCCGCAATTCCGTACCGCCCCGGCCTTGATTCGGACCTCAGCGGACCGTGAAGCCGGGGAACTCTCGGTTCCAGGGGACGAAACACCGGAGGAGAAAGAACAACATGTCAGTCATCACCGTACGTGCGCTCGCTTTCGCGCTCACAATCTTGCCGCTGTCGGCCGGCCTGTCGGCGGCGAAGGCAAAACCCACCGTCGAGGTCGCGTTCGTGCTGGACACCACGGGCTCGATGGGCGGCCTGCTCGAGGGCGCCAAGCGCAAGATCTGGTCGATCGCGACCGCGATCGTGGACTCAAATCCCGATGCTGATATCCGCATGGGCCTCGTCGCCTATCGCGACGTCGGCGACGATTACGTCACCCGGACGTTCGACCTCACCACCGACATCCAGGACCTCTATGCCAATCTCCTGGAGATGAAGGCGCGCGGCGGCGGCGACTGGCCCGAAAGCGTCAACGAAGCGCTCGACGTCGCCGTCAACAAACTGCGCTGGACGCTGTCCGGCGACACCAGGCGGATCGTGTTCCTGGTCGGCGACGCGCCGCCGCATATGGACTACGCGCAGGACACCAAATATCCGACCACGCTGGCAGTAGCAAAGCAGAAGGACATCCTCGTCAACGCGGTGCTGGCCGGCAGCGCGCGCGACACCGAGCGGGTGTGGCGCGACATCGCGCAGAACGGCAACGGCCGCTTCATTCCGATCCCGCAGGACGGCGGCCAGGTCGTCATCATCGAGACACCCTATGACGAGGACATCATCATCCTGCAGCGCGAAATCAACGGCACCGTGATCCCCTACGGTTCGCGGGCGCTGCAGAAGCGCACCGAGGACAAGACAAGGCAGCTATCGCAGGTTGCGGCCGCAGCACCCGCGCAGGCGTCCGAAATGGCGAGCTATCTCAACAAGCGCGCCAAGGCATCGTCGGAAGCCGTCACCGGCGACGGCGACCTGGTCAGCGACGTCAAGGCGGGCCGCACCAGCTTCTCCGCCATCAAGGAGGATGATCTGCCGGAGAATCTCCGCGCCATGAAGCCGGAGCAGCGCATGGATGAAGTCAACAAGCAGATGAACCAGCGCAAGGCATTGAACGAGAAGCTCGGCGCGCTGGTGGCCAAGCGCGACAAATTCGTCGCCGAAGCGCAAGCCAAGGCGCCGGCGAAGGCATCGTCGTTCGACCGCGTGGTCGAGGATACGCTGAAGGCGCAGATCAAGCGGTAGATCTGCATCATCACAAACGGTGTCGTCCCGGCCTCCGAGCCGGGACCCATACGCCGCGGCGGTAGTCGCGTGCAAGACGTCTGATAGAGCGCTCGAACGATAGATCACGCGGTATGGGTCCCTGCGCCCCGTGCGCAATTGCGCACTAGGCAGGGACGACGAGGGAACCTGCCGGATAGGGCTTGGGGATAGCGCCCTCTCGGGTTATGTAGTTCCGCCTGAGGGGGCGGGGATTGTGACCGAGTTCAGTTTTTTTGCGCGCGCCGCGGATTTGAGCGTCGCCGAGATTGCCGCATTGACCGGGGCCGAGCCGTGCGAGGGAGCCGACCTCTCCCGCCGCGTGAGCGGTATTGCGCCGGTCGATCAGGCCACGGCGACCGATCTCACCTTCGTTTCCGAAACCAAATTCGTCGCTTCGCTGCAATCGACGAAGGCCGGGGTCCTGCTGACCAGCGAGCGTTTCGTCCGCCATGCCCCTGAAGGCGTCGCGGTGTTGCGCGTGCGCAAACCGTATGACGCCTTTGTCGCGGTCGCGCGCCAGATCTACAGCGGCGCGCTGCGTCCGGCTTCGATGTTCGACACCGTGGGTGTCTCGCCGGGGGCGATGGTACATCCGACGGCGCAGCTGGGAGCGGGCGTCACGGTCGATCCGTTCGCGGTGATCGGGCCGTCCGCCACCATCGGCGCCGGCACGCTGATCGGCGCGCATGCCGTGATCGGCCCGGGCGTGCGGATCGGAAGCGATTGCGCGATCGGGGCCAACTGCACGGTGACCCACAGCCATCTCGGCGACCGCGTCGTCATCCACCCCGGATGCGATATCGGCCAGGACGGTTTCGGCTATCTGCTGAGCGCCGAGGGCCATACCAAGGTGCCGCAGGTCGGCAGCGTGGTGATCCATGACGACGTCGAGATCGGCTCGGGCACGCGGATCGATCGCGGCGGCATTCGCGACACCGTGATCGGCGAGGGAACCAAGATCGATAATCTCTGCCAGATCGGTCACAACTGCATCGTCGGCCGCCATTGTATCATCGTCGCCCAGTCCGGCCTCAGCGGCAGCGTGACGCTGGAGGATTTCGTCGTGCTCGGGCCGCGCACCGGTATCATCCCGCATATCACCGTCGGCAAGGGGGCGATCACGGCATCCAGATCCACCATTTACGAGAACGTTCCCGCGGGCCAGTTCTGGGGCGGCTTTCCGGCTAAGCCGAAAAAACAATGGTTGCGCGAAGTGGTTGCGCTGGAGCGACTCGCGGCGCAGGCCCGCAAGAAGTCGGACGACGGTCCGCCGGAAGCATAGAACCTTCGCGAGGCGTGATTTTCTTCTCCCCTCCTCCCACGCGCCCTTGCGCGTGGTGGGGAGGGGTCGGGGGTGGGGGGTGTTTCGGCGCATTCCTCTGAAAGCGAATTTGCGGAAGCACCCCCCACCCCCGGCCCCTCCCCACCGCTTCGCCCGCCTTCGCCGAACGGCTTCGGCGGACACAGCGGGGGGAGAGGAGAAGAAATCTTTTTCTTGGCGAGCCGCCAAAAATCGGCATTGTGCGGCTATGACCCAGCAAACAGAAGCCAACGAGCAATCAGACGCGACGGCGAAGGCCGGCGCCCTCATCATTCCGGTAACGCTGTTCGAACAGAACTGCATGCTGCTGTGGTGCGAAGCCACCAAAAAGGCCGTGGTGATCGACCCCGGCGGCGACGTCGACAAGATTCTGGCCGCGATCAAGCAGGCCAATGTGTCGGTGGAAAAGATCTGGCTGACCCATGGCCATATCGACCATGTCGGCGGCGCCGCCGACCTGCGCGACGCGCTGAAGGTCGAGATCATCGGCCCCCATATCGACGACAAGTTCCTGACCGACAATGTGGTGATGAGCGGCTTGCGTTTCGGCATGGCCGGCGTGCGCGATTTCGTACCCGACCGCTGGCTCGAGGAAGGCGATCAGGTCTCGGTCGGCAAGCTCGTCTTCGATGTCCTGCATTGCCCCGGCCATTCGCCGGGCAGCGTCGTCTTCTTCAACAAGGAGATGCGGTTCGCCCATGTCGGCGACGTGCTGTTCAGCGGCTCGGTCGGACGCAGCGACATTCCCGGCGGCGACCACGACACGCTGATCAGGTCGATCACCGAAAAGCTGCTGCCGCTCGGCGACGATGTCGGCTTCATTTGCGGCCACGGCCCCGGCTCCAGCATCGGCCAGGAGCGGATGACCAATCCGTTTCTCACCGGCGAGATGTAAGGGACGGCGAACCTAGCAATTCGCCGCGATGCCCTTGATAAATGTCCGGCCTTTCCGGAACACCGTATTGACCCTGGCGTCGCCGGCACATGCGCTGCCGCTCGGCCGCACAAAACTGTACTTGACGCCGACATGATCGGCGTCGATCCGCTCGACGCTCAGGATCCTGAGCGGCTCGCGCAGGCTTGAATAGAATTTGCTGATGTTGGCATCGACGTAGGGTCCGGCACCGCGCTTTTCCGGCACCACCCATGCCACCGCCGAACGGCCGTTGGCTTCCGACAGCGCCGTGTAAAAGGCCGTTACGGCGCCGACCGGGTCGTAGGCGCCGACGGCCGGCGGCAAGGCTGCAGGTGCGGCCGTAACCGGCGAACTCATCCGCGCCGGCGGCGCCAGCGCGCTCTGTGGCTCATCTTTCGTCCTCAGCCGCTCTTCAAGGCTTTTCAGGCGCTGCTCCAGCGCGGACACCTCGTCCGACTTTGCCGTCGCCGGTGAAGCGGCGGACGACCGGCCTTTCAGATAGAACTCGCCGATCAGCGACAGCGACAGCTCGGGAAGCTGCGTCCGCCGGGTGGCATCGTAAACGTCGGCGCTGATCCGGCGAAACACCGTGCCGATTTCTTCCGGCGTCTCGATGTTCCTGAGGAACGCCGCCGTATACGGGCTGTTACGGCCGGAGCCGTCTTCGGCGGTACGGCCGGCCTGCGTGGCGTAAGCGACGATCATGCCCTTCGGACTGTCCATCTTGGCAAGACCGTTGCCAAGGGTGGCGCCCCTGGTGCGCCCGACCGAACGCTTCAACGCTTCGGCGAACGGATTGTCGCGGCAGGCATCGAGCACCAGGATGCGGAGATTCTTCGCCTGCTGCAGGTCGGCGACCACGTCATCGACCCGCGCCATCAGCCGTAGATCGGCCTCATCGGTCAGTCTGGCGTCGACCGGCATCAGGTAATTGACGCCGGCAAACTGCAAGGCGTGGCCGCTATAGTAGAACACAGCAACATCTGCATCCCGCGCGGCGCGGTTAAAGGCGACGGCGACCTTGTCCATGCTGGCGCGATCGAGATCGACGCCGACAATGGTCTCGAATCCGGTGCGGGTCAGTGCCGCGGCGACGTCCTGCGCGTCGTTGCGCGGGTTCGGCAGAGGGGTGGCATTCCGGTAGGCGCCGTTGCCGATCACGAGCGCGACGCGCTTCTCGGCCAACGCCGGAGCGGCGTGCAACGCCAGACAAGGCAGCAGGATAGCCGCCACCAGGGCAGACCGGACCGGCCACGAAATCCGCATGACTCAAAGCCCCTCACGCAACCACGCGATCATCGGCCACTTTGTCCGGGGCTTCAATAGGGTGAGCGTCCGCGCCGATACCATGCGTCATGCCGACCCCGGCAATGGACCGATCGCTATCCCGAAACCATGCTGCGAATCCGCCGCGACAGGTTGTCGAGGTCGAACGGCTTGGTGATCATTTCCATGCCGGGCTGCAGAAAACCGTCCGCGATCACGACGCTCTCGGCGTAGCCGGTGATGAACAGAATTTTCAGATCGGGGCGGGTTTCGCGGGCCTGGTCGGCGAGCTGGCGGCCGTTCATGCCGGGCAGGCCGACATCGGTGACCAGCAGATCGATCCGCGCGCCGCTGCGCAGGATTTTCAGGCCCGACGGTCCATCGACCGCCTCCAGCGTGCGGTAGCCCTGCTCGCCCAGCATCTCCAGAATGACGCCGCGCACCACCGGCTCGTCCTCGACCACCAGCACGGTTTCGCCGGTCGCGGCATGTTCGGCCGCTCGGACCGCCGACGCCTGCCCGGGATCGATGTCGCCATGGTGACGCGGCAGATAGAGTTTCACCGACGTCCCCTGCCCCGGCCGGCTGTCGATCGTCACATGGCCGTTCGACTGCCGCGCGAAGCCGTAGATCATCGACAGCCCGAGACCGGTGCCTTGCCCGATCGGCTTGGTGGTGAAGAACGGATCGAAGGCGCGCGCCGCCACCTCCGCGCTCATGCCGACGCCGGTATCGGTGACACTGATGCAGATATATTCGCCTGATGACAGCGCCGGCGTATTCGCGCTCGCGCTGTCGAGCCGCGCATTGGATGTGGCGATGACGAGCCTGCCGCCATCCGGCATGGCGTCGCGCGCGTTGATGGCGAGATTGAGCAGCGCGCTTTCCAGCTGGTTGGGGTCGCACAGCGTGCCCCACAGATCCTCCGCCGCTGATATCTCGAGATCGATGGTCTCGCCGATGGTCCGGCGCAGCAGATCCTCCAGCGACACCACCAGCGCATTGGAATCGACGCTCTTGGGAATCAGCGGCTGCCGCCGCGCGAACGCCAGCAGGCGGTGGGTGAGCGCCGCGGCGCGGTTCGCCGATGTCATCGCCGCATTGATGTAGCGCGCGACGTTGTCGGTCCGCCCCTGGTTGAGACGGGTCTGCATCAGGTCCAGCGATCCGACGATACCGGTCAACAGGTTGTTGAAGTCGTGGGCGATGCCGCCGGTCAGCTGCCCCACCGCTTCCATCTTCTGCGCCTGCAGCAGCGCTTCCTCGGTGTCCTTCAGCCGTTCGGCCGCGACCTTGTCCGCGGTGACGTCGCGGGCCACGGCGTAATTGTGGTCCTTGTCGGACACCCCGGTCCACGACAGCCAGCGGTACGAGCCATCCTTGTGGCGGAAACGGCTCTCGAACCTGACGGTGGTTTCGCGCTCGCTGAGCTTCTTGAACTGCTTCCGCGTCGTGCCGCCGTCATCCGGATGTTCCAGCCATTCCGAAGTGCGGTCGAGCAGTTCGGCCTCGCTCCAGCCGAGCGTTCGGGTCCAGGCCGGATTGACCGTTCGCCAGACGCCGTCGCGATCGGAAACCAGCAACAGATCCTGCGACACGTTCCAGATCCGGTCGCGCTCCCGGGTCTTTTCCTCGACGCGCTGGGCCAGCGTCGCATTCAGTTCCGCCAGCTGGTCCGCAAGCTTGCGATATCGCTCCTCGCTTTGCCGGAGTGCCTGGTCCGCCACCACCTGCTCGGTGACATCGCTGTGCGCGCCGACCAGCCGGGTGGCCGTTCCGTTCCCGTCGCGCTCGATGGTGGATTTGACCGAAATCCACCTGACCTCGCCGTCGCTCGGCCGGATGATCCGGTATTGCACACTGTACTCGCGCACGTCGCTGGCGATGGCATCGCGAAATTTCTGTTCGGCGGCTTCGCGGTCCTCGGGGTGGACGCGCTGCACCCACTCATCATGGGTCTCGTTGGCGGCATCCGGCGGCAGCCCGTGAATCAGCAGATATTCCGGCGACCGGCGGTTGCGGAAGCCGGTGCGAAGGTCGACCTCGAGCCCGCCGATCCGGCCGATCTGCTGCACCCGGGCCAGTTCGGCCTCGCGCTCCCGCAAGGCCTCGGCGGCGACGACATCCCTGGTGACGTCCTGGCAGACCACCAGCACGCCGCCAATACCGTCATCCTCGTCGATCGGGCTGTAGCTGTAGGTCCAGTAGACCTGCTCGAGCTTGCCGTAACGCGTGACGGGCACCAGCTGCTTTTCATGCCAGGTGGCGCCACCACCGCTCATCACCTGTTCGATCTGGGGGCCGATAACGGGCCAGATTTCGGCCCAACAGTCCCGGCCGCGCTGGCCGAGCGCGCTCGGATGGCGCTCGGGTCCCATGGTCTGGCGATAGGCGTCGTTGTAAAATTGAATGAGTTCGGGGCCCCACCAGATGAACATCGGGTGGTTGGTATTGAGCACAATCCGCACCGCGGTGCGCAAGCTCTGCGGCCAGCTCCCGGGCTCGCCGAGCGGACTCGCCGACCAGTCATGGGCGCGCGTCAATGCGCCCATTTCCCCGCCGCCGGAGAGAAAATCCGCAGAACCCGGTTTACTGACCTTCAACATTCAACACGATCGGTGGCTGGTTCAGCCCAAACGAGCAGCCGGAACGTAACCGCCGGTCACAGCCCCAAACGCGCAAGACGGCCTTTGGTTCCAAATAAATCCGGTATCGATGGAACAAAATAGCCCGTGCCGGCCGGGCAGATGCCGGCGCGGCCCGGCATGGCCGCTATTTCATCAGGCCGGCGGCCGTGAGCGCGCGGGTGATGACGGCGCTGACATCGATGCCGGGGCGCTTTTGAGGCGCGGCCGGAGCCGGCTCGGGACGGCGACTGAGCGTGGTCATCGGCCAGAGCACCCGTGTCAGATCCGGTGCGCCCTCGGCGGCCGCAATTGTCTTCACGGCTGGCTTTTCCGTTTCCTTCGCAGTTTCCTTCGCCGTCTCCCTGGCAGCCAGATGAATCCATTCGGTGAGGCCGAAGAAATTCGCGATGTGATAGGACGATGAAATGCCCGCTTCGATCAGGAACGCCCCCTGCGCGCCATAGCGCTCGTCATTGTCACCGATCCCGAGCGGCGTGCCGTGCGCCATGTTGGTGATGGTGTAGGATTCGACGATGGTGTCGCCATCCGCGTTCCACCAGACCTGGCGGGGGTAGCCGTCGACATCGGCCTCGGACATCGGCGCCGACGGCAGCTGATGCACATCGAGCCACTGCTTGACGATCTCGTCGGCATTGGCGGGGTTGACGGTGCGGTCGGCGCTGCCGTGCCAGACCGACAGTTTTGGCCAGGGGCCCTTGTGGCTCGAGGCGTTGCGCACCAGATCGCCCAATTCGGCGGCGGGGCGGGACGGCGACTGGTACATGCCGCTCAGCGCTTCCCGCATGTTGGTGGCGACGCCGAACGGCAGTCCGGCGATGATGGCGCCGCCGGCGAAAATTTCCGGATAGGTCGCCAGCATCACCGAGGTCATGGCGCCGCCGGCGGAAAGCCCGGTGACGAAGACGCGTCGCGCGTCGATGCCGACATCGAGCTCCATCCGCGCGATCATCTGCCGGATCGAGCAGGCCTCGCCGCTGTCGCGCGCGGTATCCTCCGGATTGAACCAGTTGAAACAGCCATTGCCGTTGTTCGCCGATTGCTGCTGCGGCATCAGCAAGGCAAAACCGTAATGCTTCGCCAGCATCGACCAGCCGGCGCCGAGATCGTAGCCGGCCGCAGTCTGTCCGCAGCCGTGCAGGACGACGACCAGCGCCGGCACCGCCTGGCGATGATCGGGCACGAACGAAAACATCCGGAGTGCGCCCGGATTGGACCCAAAATCAGCGGTTTCCACCAGCGGACTGTCCACGGGTGGCCGCAGATTCCGCCCGATACCCCCCAAGCCATTGAAACCGTTCAGCTTAGGCAGGCGTCGCAGGAATTCGATATTATCGGCGAGGGACAACGGCGGCTCCTTCGTGAGAGGCTTATTAACCCCATCAGGACCAGATAGTTGCTGCACTGCAAAATAAAAAGACCGTGTGCTGTCAGTCCCCGCTATTAACAGGATGTTGCTTAACGGCGCGCCGCATCGGCGGCTGGAATATGGCGAGCGTCCTGCGCCTCACCGCGGGGGCCGCAGTTCGATGCCGTAGCGGGCGTAGATTTGCGCGATCGTGCCATCCGCCAGCAGCGCCCCGATCGCCGCGTCGACACGGAGTCGAAGTCTGTCGTCGGGGCGAAACAGCCCGGCCCCGATGTTCCAGCTGAAATCCGGATCGTTGTCGAACGCCGGAAGGCCGCCCAACCGGACCCGAATTGAGTGCAGAGAGGCCAGCCGGAGCTGCAACGGGGGGAAAGATTTGAGATGAAGGTCCCGGTTCGACCGCCACAGAAGGACCGGGACCTTCGCGTTCTGTTCTGGAATGCGTGAAGACGATTAGATCATGTTCATTAAGTTTGTATGCATCGGATCTACGCGCTTGCCGGCTCCAGCGATCCCGTGAGCGAGGCGCGCTGCGACAGTTCGATCCAGTTGCCGTCGGGGTCACGCACCATCGAGATCCGCGCCGTGGTCCCCAGCGTCACCGGCGCGCGCGCCTCGCGGCCGCCATGGGCCAGCACGTGAGCGTGCTCGCGGTCGACCTCGAACACCTGGAACGTGATGTAGCGCCACCCCTTGCCCTCGGACGCCGCATCATGCGGCGCCCCGGGGTCGGGCTCCACGATCAGCACGGTATCGCCAGCGAGATAGGTCTCCCCGGAGCCATTGGCGTTGCCCTGCGGCAGTCCGAGCGCCTCCATATAGAAACGTCGATGCGCCTCGACGTCGCGGACGCCGAGGCGGATTCCGATACGCTCGATCCCGAGCATGCCCCTCGGCACCAGCGAGACGCGGTTGCCGTCGGGGTCGACCAGCGGCAGCGGCGCCGCGATGCCGTCGCGCGCGATCAGCAGTTCGCGGTAGCCCGCCGGCGGGGCGTCGGGGAGCGGATCGTAGACCTGGTTGATCTTCAGGATCGAACCGCAGAGATCGTGCCGGTGCTGCTTGAAGCCGCGGCGGATCGGCTGGGTGTAGTCGAACGGCAGGCCGATCTGGTTCTGCCAGAATGCCAGCGCGGCCGGCGCATCATTGGTCGCAAAACCGATATCGATGCGGGGTTTTGCCAGTTTCATGGGCGAAGGCCGTTCAGGGCTGTACGTTTCGAAAGGAAGGCGGACGCTACGTCACCCTGCGCTGCACGACAACCATGCAGCATTGGCGGCCGTGCGCGATTGCCTTGCGGCGCGGCGCCCCGTAGTTTGGGCCCAAGCATCCAAGAACAACAAAGTCCGGAGAGAAACCCAATGGCGCGCCTCAAATTCGGAGCCTTCCTCGCCCCGCATCACCCGATCGGCGAGCATCCGATGCTGCAATTCCGCAGGGATCTCGACCTGGTCGAACAGCTCGACGCGCTCGGCTATGACGAATTCTGGTGCGGCGAGCATCATTCCTCGGGCTGGGAAACCATCGCCTCGCCGGAGATGTTCCTGGCCGCCGCCGGCGAGCGCACCAAGCGCATCATGCTCGGCACCGGCGTGGTCTCGCTGCCCTATCACCATCCCTACAACGTCGCGCAGCGCATGGTGCAGCTCGACCATATGACGGGCGGCCGCGCCATCTTCGGTTCCGGACCGGGCGCGCTCGCCTCCGATGCGCACACGCTCGGCATCGATCCGATGACGCAGCGCGACCGCCAGGACGAGGCGATCGCGATCATCCGCCGGCTGTTCAACGGCGAGCGCGTCACCGCCAAGACCGACTGGTTCACCATGAACGACGCCGCGCTGCAGATCCTGCCGCTGCAGGAGGAGATGCCGTTCGTGGTGGCCTCGCAGATCTCACCGTCGGGCATGACGCTGGCCGGCAAATACGGCATCGGCATCATTTCGCTGGGCTCGATGTCGACCCAGGGCCTGATGGCGCTGCCGACGCAATGGGGCTTTGCCGAGGACGCCGCCAAAAAGGCCGGCACCACCGTGAGCCGCGCCAACTGGCGCGTGCTGCTGTCGTGGCACATCGCCGAGACCCGCGAGCAGGCCCAGCGCGAGGCCGGACCGGGCCTGATGCGCTGGCACAATGAATATAATGTCCGCACCCTGCAGCGCCCGGGCCTGCAGCCGTTCACATCGCCCGAAGACGCCGTGGAGAAGACCGCCGGCGGCGAGGGAGCGGCCTCCACCATCGGCACCCCCGACGATCTGGTCAAAACCATCAAGAGCCTGATGGAGGTCTCCGGCGGCGTCGGCACCATCGTCGGCTTCGTGCACGACTGGGCCAATCCCGAAAATACCCGGCGCAGCTGGGACATGGTAGCGCGCTATGTGGTGCCGGAGATCAACGGCTACATCGCGTCGTTGCGCAAATCGCAGCAATTCGTGATCGACAACCGCGCGGTGTTCGAGCGCGCCGGCCAGGCTGTCATGGCCAAGATCATGGAGAACGACAAGGCCGCGGCCGCGCTCCAGCACACCGGCCCCGGCCGCGTCGCGATCCCGACCATCAACGCGCCGGACCTGCAGAAGGAAGCCGCCAAGCAGAAGGCGTAACACGACGCGGCGCGACCGTCATTCGCGCCGCGTCACTCGATCACCCTTGCAGGACCCGGACAAAGGGGTATTTTCCTGACTGAAACGGTCTGGGACCATCAGGAGCAATTGCCATGTCGATGCAAAGTGTGGCCCCCGCGCTTACCTTCACCCCGCCGAAGCGCAATTCGCTGACGCATATTCCCGGCAATGAGGGCTGGCCGCTGATCGGCCGGACCCTCGAGGCACTCGCCGACCCGAAAGAATATGTCGAGAGGTCGGCGGCGAAATACGGGCTGGTCTATCGAACCCATTTGTTTGGCGAAACCAGTCTCACGCTGCTGGGACCCGAGGCCAACGAGCTGGTGCTGTTCGACCAGGCCAAGCTGTTCTCCTCGACGCATGGCTGGGGCCCGATTCTCGGGCGGCTGTTTCCGCGCGGATTGATGCTGCTCGATTTCGAGGAGCACCGCCTGCACCGCCGCGCGTTGTCGGTCGCCTTCAAGGCCGGGCCGATGAAATCCTATCTTGGCGAACTGGACACCGGCATCGCAGCGCGGGTCGCGCAATGGAAGGCGAAACCCGGGCCAATGCTGCTTTATCCCGCCATGAAGCAGCTGACGCTCGATCTCGCCGCGACCTCGTTCCTCGGCGCCGAGATCGGGCCTGAAGTCGACGACATCACCAACGCCTTCGTCGACATGGTGGCGGCCTCGGTCGCCGTGATCCGCAAGCCGCTGCCCGGCACCGCGATGGCGCGCGGCGTCAACGGCCGCAAGCGCATCGTCGCCTATTTCTCCGAACAGATTCCGATCCGCCGCGCCAAAGGCAGTGGCGAAGATCTGTTCTCGCAGCTGTGCCACGCCACCCACGAGGACGGCGCGTTGCTGTCGACGCAGGACATCGTCGACCACATGAGCTTTCTGATGATGGCCGCGCATGACACGCTGACCTCGTCGCTGACGTCATTCGTCGGCGAGCTGGCTGCCCATCCGGAGTGGCAGGACAAATTGCGAAATGAAGTGAACGCGCTCGGCGTGGGGCCCGGGGAGCCCACCAGCTTCGACAATCTCGAAGCCATGCAGCTGACCGAGATGGCCTTGAAGGAGGCGCTGCGGTTGAAGCCGCCGGTGCCTTCGATGCCGCGGCGCGCGGTCCGCGACTTCACCTTCAAGGGTTACGCGATTCCGGCCGGCACCGGGGTCGGCGTCAATACGCTGTTCACCCATCACATGCCCGAGATCTGGCCCGATCCCGACACGTTCGATCCCATGCGCTTCACCGAGGAGGCGCAGCGCGGCCGCCATCGCTTCGCCTGGGTGCCATTCGGCGGCGGCGCGCATATGTGCATCGGGCTGCACTTCGCCTACATGCAGGCGAAATGCTTCGCACGGCACTTCCTGCAGAATCTCGAGGTCTCGCTGGAGCCCGGCTATGCCCCGGACTGGCAGATGTGGCCGATCCCGAAGCCGCGCGACGGATTGCGGGTGACGCTGAAGCCGGTGTGAGATACATCGCGTAGGGTGGGCAAAGGCGCCACTGGGCGCCGTGCCCACCATCTATCATCGCGCAAGCTGCGCAATGGTGGGGCACGACGCAAGGGCGCCTTTGCCCACCCTACGATTCTCTGAAGCAGGTCAAGATCACGCCGGTGTCGGCGTGCCGATGCCGACCACGTCGATGCCATCGACGCGTCCGCGAATCGGCAGGCGCCCGAGATCGCGAACCGGGAACGGCGGCGGCGAGTCGAACCGATCCATCGCCGCGCGCGACGCCAGAAAGCCGCCATCGACATTGCGGCTGAGCTCCTCCAGCCGCGCTGCGGTATTCATGACGTCGCCGTTGAAAACGATGGCGCGCTTGACGTCGCCGATCTCTCCGATAATCACCGGCCCGAAATGCAAGGCACCGCGAATCCGCGGCACCGCGCCGAATTCGCGTTCCAGCTGATCCGATGCGCGCGCCAGTTCATCGCGCATCGCCGCGAAACAGCGGAGCGGACGACACTCGATAGCTCCTCCGTCTTCCCGCCAGGTCACGATCACTTCATCGCCGACATAGTTGAGGACCTCGCCGCGACAGTCGACGACGGCAAGGGTGAGAAGGCGAAACGTCCGGTCGAGCAGGCGATGGATGCCCACGCCGCCGAGCCGCTCGGCCAGCCCCGTCGATCCCGCAATGTCGACGAAAAGCACGAAGCGGTTTTCCTCGATCGGGGCGTGGTATCGACCGCTGACGAAATTCAGCAACGCACGCGGGCCGATAATGTTGGCGATGCCGACGATGAGATTGGCCAGGATCACGCACACAACGGAAAAGACGACGGCTATCCAAAGGCCTTTATGAGTTGGATCGACAGGAACCCCGGCGATGACGCTGCCCAGTTGAAAGTACAGTATGGGGAGGATGATGGCCGCGAAGATCGCACTCCGCACCATCAGGCTGGCGGTAAACGAAAGGCCGCCGAGCCACGGCCGCATCGGGCCTTGCAGGACGAACAGGGAGATGCCCGCGATCGGGGCACTGAGGAGTATGCCGTACGAGACGCCCACCGCTATTCCCGCAAGGGAATTAAAGCCCTGCGCGAGGGAAAATGCGGCGGAGGCGACGGCGCTGACAACGACAATGATGGCAAACAGCCGCAGTCTTCGTTCAAGCCTTGCGTCCATACCGCCCGCACTCCGCGTTGCCTGGACGAGACCATACACGGCCGGTCAGGCGCCTGCGGTAAATTCTATTCAATGAACGTCGTGAGCTGCGCGCCTTCGTCCGCCACGAACACCGCGATCAATTCGGCGGGCTCGGTGTTGCTGGCGTTGGCCGAAACCAGATGGGTCGCACCCGGCGGCTCGAAGAACGATTGCCCGACCTTGAAGGTCTCGACCGGACCGCCGCCGAGTTGCGAGCGGATCTCGCCCCTGGTGACGTAGGCGGTGACCGAGCCCGCATGGCGATGCGCGCGGGTAAATCCACCGGGGCCGTAGAACACCCGCACGATCGTGACGCGCTTGCCCGGTACGTTCGGCAGCGCATACGAGCCGATCGGCTCGACGGTGTCGAGCGAGGAGCCCATGGGCTCGCTGCTGGCACACAGCGGCGCGATGACTGCCGAGATGGCGTCCATCGTCGATGGCAGGGCCTTGCCGATCACGAAGGCGCAAGCGAGGCCGGCGATGACGGCCAGATGGAGCGGGCGGATTGGGGTTTGACCGAGCGACGTATTGAATGTTGCGGACATTGATGTCTCTCCCGACTGGCTCCAGTCATTCCGGGATGGTGCGCCAGCACCAGACCCGGAATCTCGAGATTCCGGGTTCGCCTCTTCGAGGCGCCCCGGAATGACGGCGACTATCCTCCCGTTGCCTTCTCAAATTTCTCGCGCAAGCCGACGTAGCCCTGCTGCTGCACCGTCCAGTTCTTTCCGCCGGTGATCGCGCCATCGATCACGAGATCATGGCCGTTGATAAAGCTGGACTCGTCGCTGGCGAGAAACACCGCGGCGTGAGCGATATCCTCAGGGAGTCCGGCGCGCGGAATCGGCTGCGCCGATTTGTAGACCCCGTGCATCAGCTCGGGCGTCTTCTCCGCCGCCTCCACCGACAGGCCCAGCGCCTTGCCGAAGATGCCGGTGGCGATCACGCCCGGCGAAATCGAGTTGACGCGAATGCCGGCTTCGCCAAGCTCCATCGCCACGCATTTGGTGAGGTGGATGACGGCGGCCTTGGCCGCGCCATAGACCAGCGAGGTGGAATAGCCGGCAAGCCGTCCGGCGATGCTGCCATTGTTGATGATGCTGCCGGAACCCTGCTTTCGCATATGGGGCGCGGCGTATTTCATGCCGAGCATCACGCTGCGCACCAAGGTCACCATCGCGGCGTCGAAGCGGGCGGCATCGAGACCCTCGATGCCGCCGGTCTGCGCCGGGCCGCCGGCATTGTTGAACAGGCAGTCGATGCGGCCGAATTTCTCGACCGACAGCTCGATCAGCGCGCGTATCTGCTCGTCGACCATGACGTCGGTCTGGCGAAAAATGCAGTTGGCGCCGAGTTTTTTCGCCAGCGCCTCGCCCTCCGGCACGCGGCGCCCGGCGATGACGACTTTGGCGCCTTCCGCGACGAATATCTCGGCGGTTCGCAGTCCGATGCCGCTTGTCGCGCCTGTGATCACCGCGACCTTGCCGTCCAGCCGTCCCATGTCGTTCTCCCATCTGATCGCTCTTGCTCTGGATTTATCTCCGGCCTGCCGGAACTACGCAAGCCATGCTTTGTTGCGTGGCAGCGTCCTCGAGGAGGGGTACGGCTGACGCCGTTTCTGGCCGCACTGGCGGGATTTTGCTCTATGCTCGGCCTTATTTTGGATTCTCTGATCGGCTGATGTCAGTCATGGGGAAATTGATCGACGAATTTCGACTGACCTGGCGGGGAATATCCCCGCCATCGCCGCTTCTCGGCATCGGATTTGCGGCCGGCTGCCTCGCGCTGTCGACCGCGACGCGGTGGGGCCTTGCCCAGATCCGGCCGGATGTATTCTTCACCCCGTATTTTCCGGCCGTGGTGTTTGCCACCGCTTTTGGCGGCTTCCGGCTCGGAATCGGGACGGCGCTGGCCGGTGGCGTGCTCGGAATGGCGCTCAATTTCGGCGAAACAACCGCCGATTTCGCCAGGCTGGCGCTGCTGGCGGCTTATCTGATCGCCTGCGGCCTCACGATATGGGGCGTCGAGCACTACCGGTCGATCGCCTCGCAGCAGCGGGAGATTTCGAAGCGGCTGATCCGGGAAGAGGAGTATCGCAAACTCATTGTCGGCGAACTGCAGCACCGGCTGAAGAACAAATTGTCGACCATTCACGCCGTTCTGCACCAGGTGCTGCACGATCGGCCGGAGGTCTGGGCCGGCGTCGATCAGCGGCTGCGGGCGCTGGTCAGGACGGATGATTTGATAGCACGGGTCGACGGCCTCGGCTGCGACATCAAGGATCTGCTAGTCTCCGAGCTCGGACCTTACGGACATGTGCGGTTCAACCTGAACGGAGATCCGCTGTTCCTTCCCGACAAGCTTGCGGTGAGCCTCGCCCTGATATTCCACGAGCTCGCCACCAATGCCGGCAAGTATGGCGCGTTTTCCTCCCCGCGCGGCCTCTTGCAGGTGTCGTGGCTGGTGACTGACGGCCGTCTCAACATCACCTGGGACGAAACCGAAGGTCCCCCGGTCGAAAGCGTCGGGGCGGCCGGCTTTGGCACCAAGCTGTTGAAATCGGCGCTCACCTCGTTCGACGGCAAGACCGAAATCGCGTTCCTGAAGACCGGGGTTCACTGCACCATGCAGTGTCGCATCCCCGCGAGTTGAAGCGCCTCCTTTTAGTGCATCGAGCGCCCGGATTCGCCGGCCAGCGGGCATTGCGAAATCGCGTTAGAGTTCTGTTAATGACGATCGAGGCGGAGCCTGTTCAAATCGTAGACTCGCACAACTGGAGCCGACTTTTTGAGTTCCACTTAACCAAAACTACAAGAGCTTCCGCCAAAGTCGGCGGCATGCAAAGCCGGACCCAATACGAGCAGCGGATCGCCGCGACCGAAGGCGATAGCGAGTACGCTCTCGCTAACGAATTGAGAATTCTGAGGGATGTCTTCAGGATGCTCCCGACCGGCGTGACGGTTCAGGACGAGCAGGGCCGCTTCCTGCTGGTGAACGACGCCGCCGCGGCTCAGCTCGGGATGGCCGGCAGCGAAATGGAGGCGCCGGCCTCCAGGGAGCTGGACCATCGCCGCAAGACCGGCATGGAGCTGCTGCGCACCGGCAGCCACGCGGTTGCGGAGGAATGCGTCAACACCGACCAGGCCAGACAGGTCTTTCTCACCACCCACCGGCCGGTTCGTATCGCGGACCGCAACCTGTTGCTGTCGAGCTCCGCCGACATCAGCGAGCAAAAGGCCCTCGAGGATCACCTGTTCCGGTCGGCTTATTACGACGAGCTGACCGGCCTGCCCAACCGCGGCGTGATCGAACACCGCGTCAACAGCCTTCTGAAGCGCGACGAGCCGCATGGCAGCTTCGCGCTGGCATTTCTCGACATCGATAACTTCAAGCATATCAACGACTATTACGGTCATCCGATCGGGGATGCGCTGCTGATCGAAGTCGCCAAGCGGCTTGGAATGGACTTGCGCGAATCCGACATGCTGTCGCGGATCAGCGGCGATGAATTCCTGCTGCTGCTCAATCCGATCCAGAGCGAGCAGGAGGTGGCGGAATACATCCGGTTTACGCTGGAACGGCTGAGGGCTCCCTACTTCATCGACGGATCGGAAATCTTCGCTTCGACCTCGATCGGGATCAGCCTTTATCCCGAGCACGGCCGCAGCTACGATCTGCTGCGTCAGAACGCCGATATCGCGATGTATCGCGTCAAGAACGACGGCAAGGGCTCCGCGGCCTTCTTCGACTCCAGCATGGAGCGCGAGGCGCTGGCGCGAATGAAGGTCGAGCAGTCGCTGCGGCTCGCCATCCTGGAGAAGCGCTTTTGCTGCGCCTTCCAGACCAAGGTCGACATCCGGACCCAGGACATCAAGGGCATCGAGGCATTGGTGCGGCTGCGCGACGATGAAGGTGTCATTCAGGCCCCCGGCACCTTCGTCAATCTTGCCGTCGAGCTTGGACTGATCGACGAGCTCACACATCTGGTGCTGACCGAAATCGTCAAGTCGATCGACCTGATCAACGAGACGTTTGGTCCCGACGCCTCCATCAGCATCAACGTCGCGGCCAAGCAGGCCTGCAACCCGGAATTCATGCGGACGTTTGCGCTGGCGCTGGAAGCCACCGGCTATCCCGAGCGCTTCATGATCGAGGTGACGGAGGACGCCTTCGTCACCAAGACCCATTTCCAGGACGAGATCCTGCCGATTTTCCGGAAACTGGGAGTGAAGATATCGATCGACGATTTCGGCACCGGCTATTCGTCCTTGTCGGCGCTGGCCGACATCACCGCCGACGAAATCAAGATCGACCGCTCCTTCATCACCGACATTCACAAGCGCCCGCGCAGCCAGGGCATCCTGCGGGCGATCGAATCGCTGAGCGAGGCGCTCGGCATGACCGTGATCGCCGAGGGCCTCGAAACCTTCGAGGAACTCGCCTACCTGCAGGCCGCCACCAAGATCCGCTATGCGCAGGGATACTACTTCTCGCGGCCGATCTTTCTCGAAGAACTGCGGCCGGCGATACCCATAGCCAGCGAAGCGCGTTCCAGCCTGGCGAGCCGTCCGCCGCAGGAAAGCCGTCCGGCCCTTGCGCGCGGCGAGCGCTATCGCCGCTGACCGCACGCGCGCTGCCCCTCCCTCCCGGCCCGCCATCCGCCGGTCTTTTGATTTGAAGCAAACCGGCTTCCGGTCCAGACTCCTATGATCGATGCGCCAGGGCGCAGAACGTCGAGCAGCCGCCAGCAATCGGGAATCCGACACGCGGCTTGAAACCATCCCGGGGAGGAACGCCGTGAGCCAGCATCCAGCCTTGCCCTATCTGCGCAACGCGGAGAAGGGCAAGATCGTCACGGCGGCGGAAGCCGTGCGCCTCATTCGCGATGGCGATACCGTCGCCACCGGCGGCTTCGTCGGCATCGGGTTTGCCGAGGAAATCGCGCTGGCGCTGGAGCAGCTCTATCTCGCCAGCGAGGGCGACGCGCCCTATGCGCAGGGCAAGCCGCACAATCTGACGCTGGTCTATGCCGCCGGACAAGGCGACGGCAAGGATCGCGGCCTCAATCACTTCGCGCATGCGGGGCTGGTCAAGCGCGTGATCGGCGGCCACTGGGGCCTCGCGCCGAAACTGCAGGCGCTCGCGATATCCAATCAGATCGAGGCCTACAATCTGCCGCAGGGCGTCATCACCCACATGTTTCGCGACATCGCGGCCCACCGTCCCGGACATATCTCGCGTGTCGGCATGGGGACCTTCGTCGATCCGCGCAACGGCGGCGGCAAGCTCAACGCCCGCACCACCGAGGACATGGTCGAGCTGGTCACGCTGGGCGGGCAGGAATGCCTGTTCTACAAGATCTTTCCGATCAACGTCGGCATCATCCGCGCCACCACGGGCGACCCCGACGGCAATCTCACCATGGAGAAGGAAGCGCTGACGCTGGAGGCGCTGGCGATCGCGATGGCGGCGCATAATTCCGGCGGCGTCGTGATCGCGCAGGTCGAGCGGGTGGCCGAAAGCGGCAGCCTCAATCCGCGCCAGGTCAAGATCCCCGGCATCCTGGTCGACTGCGTCGTGGTCGCCAGGCCGGAAAATCACTGGCAGACCTTCGGCACGCAATACAACCCCGCTTTCAGCAGCGAGATCAGGGTGCGCGCCGGCTCGCTGCCGCCGATGCCGATGAGCGAGCGCAAGATCATCGCGCGCCGCGCCGCGTTCGAGCTGAAGCCCAACAGCGTCGTCAATCTCGGCATCGGCATGCCCGACGGCATCGCCGCGGTCGCCAACGAGGAGGGCATCATCGACCTCATCACGCTGACGGCGGAGCCGGGGACGATCGGCGGCATTCCCGCCAGCGGCATCGATTTCGGCGCCGCGATCAACACCCAGGCGGTGATCGACCAGCCCTATCAGTTCGATTTCTATGACGGCGGAGGTCTCGACGCGGCATTTCTCGGCCTCGCCCAGGTCGACCGATCAGGCAATCTCAACGTCAGCAAATTCGGTCCCAAGCTCGCCGGCGCCGGCGGCTTCATCAATATCAGCCAGAATGCCAAGAAAGTGATCTTCGTCGGCACCTTCGGCGCCGGACGCCTGCGCATCGCGCTGTCCGACGGCAAGCTCGCCATCCTGGAGGAAGCCAGGGCGCGCAAATTCGTCGAAGCCGTGGAGCATGTGACGTTCAGCGGCGCCTACGCAACCGCGCGCGGGCAGAGCGTCCTCTACGTCACCGAGCGCTGCGTCTTCGCCCTCCGGCCCGATGGACTCGAGCTCATTGAAGTCGCCCCCGGCATCGATATCGAGCGGGATATCCTCGCGCTGATGGATTTCAAGCCGCTGATACCGCGCGACCCGATCGGCATGGACGCGCGGATCTTCCGACAGGGCCCGATGGATCTGCGCGAGGACATGCTCACCATTCCGCTCGATCAGCGCTTCACGCTCGACGAGCGGCAGAACCTGTTCTTCGTCAATCTGGAGCGTTTTGCATTGCGCAGCCGCGCCGATATCGACGCGATCGCCAAATCCGTCGAAGCCCGGCTCGGCGGGCTGGGCCGGCGGGTCTACGCCATCGTGAACTACGACAATTTCTCGATCGTGCCGGAGCTGCTCGACGACTATTCGGCCATGGTGCGGGGTCTCGCCGACCGCTTCTATTCGGGCGTCTCGCGCTACACTACCTCGGGCTTTCTGCGCATCAAGCTCGGCGAAGCCCTGGAACGACGCGGCGTCGCCGCGCATATTTTCGAAAGCGCGGAGGAAGCGCAGTCGGACTGGCGAAACGTCGCGGGGATCGGCGGCACATCCGGTGAGCAACGCCCAGTTCGTGGGCAGGCCGACTAGACATCTGAACACGCTCGCGCCGAAGTCGCCCGCGGCCGAAACATCGAATTGCAATGTTCGTCCGGCTGTGCAAATCGCTATGGTAACATCCATTCTGCAACAGGAGGGACCGCCGTGCGTTACCCACTCATTCTCGCAACCGCCGCACTCGGCTTGATCGGGAGCGCCGCGGCGCAGGCCCAGGATCTGAAGATCGGCCTGATCTACGGCAAGACCGGACCGCTGGAAGCCTACGCGAAACAGACCGAAACCGGCCTGCGCATGGGACTGGAGTATGCCACCAAGGGCACCATGACGCTCGACGGGCGCAAGATCGTGATCATCACCAAGGATGACCAGAGCAAGCCGGATCTGTCCAAGTCAGCGCTGGCGGAAGCCTACCAGGACGACAAGGTCGATATCGCGATCGGCACGACCTCGTCCGCCGCGGCCCTTGCGGACCTGCCGGTTGCCGAGGAGAACAAGAAGATCCTGATCGTCGAACCCGCGGTCGCGGACCAGATTACCGGGGAGAAATGGAACCGGTACATCTTCCGCACCGGCCGCAACTCCTCGCAGGATGCGATCTCGAACGCGATCGCCATCGGCAAGCCGGGCGTCACCATCGCGACGCTGGCACAGGACTATGCCTTCGGCCGTGACGGCGTCGCCGCTTTCAAGGAAGCGCTGGCCAAGACCGGCGCGACGCTGGCGGCCGAAGAATACGCCCCGACCACCACGACGGACTTCACCGCGGCCGGTCAGCGTCTGTTCGACGCGCTGAAGGACAAGCCCGGCCGCAAGATCATCTGGGTGATCTGGGCCGGCGCCGGCAATCCCCTGAGCAAACTGCAGGATATGGACCCGAAGCGTTACGGCATCGAATTGTCGACGGGCGGTAACATCCTGCCGGCGCTGGCGGCCTACAAGAGCCTGCCCGGCATGGAGGGTGCTACCTATTACTACTACGATATTCCGAAGAATCCGGTGAACGACTGGCTGGTCGCCGAGCACCAGAAGCGCTTCAACGCACCGCCGGATTTCTTCACGGCGGGCGGCTTTGCCGCGGCGATGGCCGTGGTCACCGCGGTCACCAAGGCGAAATCCACCGATACCGAAAAACTGATCAGCGCCATGGAAGGCATGGAGTTCGATACGCCCAAGGGCAAGATGATCTTCCGCAAGGAAGACCACCAGGCACTGCAGAGCATGTATCACTTCAAGGTCAAGGTGGACCCGAACCTGGCGTGGGCGGTGAACGAGCCGGTCCGCGAGATCAAGATCGAGGACATGAACGTTCCGATCCGCAACAAGCGGTAGTTTCTCTTCCCCCTCGCCCCGCTCTTCGCGGGGAGAGGGTTGGGGTGAGGGGCTGTCTCGACACGCTCGACTCGCTGAGAGTCCCCCTCACCCGATCGCTGCGCGATCGACCTCTCCCCGCACGCGGGGAGAGGTGAAGTATCACCAATCGCGTATCACCCGAGTTTCCGATGACCTTGCTCGAAACCCGCGACCTGACCATTCGCTTCGGCGGACACGTTGCGGTCAACAGCGTCAGCTGCACCTTTCGGCCGGGTGAATTGACCGCGATCGTCGGCCCCAACGGGGCCGGCAAGACCACCTACTTCAACCTGATCTCCGGACAGCTGCGCCCCTCGGGCGGCAGCATCCTGTTCGACGGCACCGATATCACCCAGTTGTCCGCGCCGCTGCGCACCCGCGCCGGCCTCGGCCGCGCGTTCCAGCTCACCAATCTGTTTCCCAATCTGAGCGTGGCCGAGAATGTCCGCCTCGCCGTGCAGTCGGCCAGCGGCGTGCATTACGACATGCTGCGGCCCTGGATCACGCGCAAGGACCTGATCGCCCGCGCCGACGCCATTCTCGATCAGGTGGCGCTTGGCAGCCGGCGTAACGTGGCGGCGACCGCGCTATCCCACGGCGATCAGCGCAAGCTCGAAGTCGCGCTGATGATGGCGCTCGAGCCGAAAGTCTTCATGTTCGACGAACCGACCGCCGGCATGAGCATCGACGAGGTGCCCGTGGTGCTCAACCTGATCGCGCAGCTCAAGCAGGATGCCAGCAAGATCATCCTGCTGGTCGAGCACAAGATGGACGTGGTGCGCTCGCTGGCCGACCGCATCATCGTGCTGCACAACGGCCAGTTGGTCGCCGACGGCAAGCCGGCCGAGGTGATCGCCTCGCCGATCGTGCAGGAGGCCTATCTCGGCATCGCGCCCGGAAAGAGCGCGGCATGACCGACCTGCTCACCCTCGCCGGCGTGCACACCCATGTCGGGCGCTATCACATTCTGCACGGCGTCGATTTCAGCGTGCCCGAGGGCCAGACCACCATGCTGCTCGGCCGCAATGGCGCCGGCAAGACCTCGACGCTGCGCACCATCATGGGCCTGTGGCAGGCCTCCGCCGGCCAGATCTCGCTCGACGGGCAGCGCATCGAAGCCAGCGCGACGCCCGATATTGCGCGGCTCGGCGTCGGTTACGTCCCGGAGAGCATGGCGGTGTTCTCCGACCTGACGGTGAAGGAAAACCTGATCCTCGCGGCGCGCGACGGGCCGCTCGACGATGCCAGGCTGGAGTGGATCTTTGGATTTTTCCCGGCGCTGAAGCGATTCTGGCTGTCGCGCGCCGGCGCGTTGTCCGGCGGACAGAAGCAGATGTTGTCGATCGCGCGCGCGATCGTCGAACCGCGCAAGCTTTTGCTGATCGATGAGCCGACCAAGGGTCTGGCGCCGGCGATCGTGGTGGCGCTGATCGAATGTTTTGCGGAAATCAAGCGCCGGGGCGCCACCATCCTGCTGGTCGAACAGAATTTCCATGCCGCGCAGGCGATCGGCGATACCGTGCTGGTGATGGACAATGGCCGGATCGTCCACCGCGGCGAGATGGCGGCGCTGGCGGGCGACGTCGCGCTGCAGGAAAAATTGCTAGGGCTTAGTCTGGAGACGCATCAGTGACCGACCTTGCCGCGACCGACGCGTTGCCCAGGCCGAAGCGGGATCTGCTGCCGGTGCTGTTGCCGGCGATTCTCGCACTGGCGATGCTGCCGCTGATCGGATCGGGCAGTTCATGGGTGACGCTGACGGTGGCGAGCCTCGCCATGGGCATGATGATTTTCATCATGGCCTCCGGTCTGACCCTGGTGTTCGGCCTGATGGACGTGCTCAATTTCGGTCACGGCGCCTTCATCGCGGTCGGCGCCTATGTCGCAACGCTGGTGCTGCTGCCGCTGGCGCCTTACGTGCAGGCCGACTCGCTGCTGACGAATCTGGCGGTGCTGGCGCCCGCCGCGCTTGCCGCGATGGCGGTCTCCGGCGCGCTCGGACTTGTGGTCGAGCGCGTGCTGATCCTCCCGGTCTATGGCCAGCACCTCAAGCAGATCCTGATGACGACGGGCGGGCTGATCGTCGCCGAACAGGCGCTGTACGCGCTGTGGGGACCGCAGATCATCCCGCTGCCGCTGCCGACGTCGCTGCGCGGCTCGTTCATCATCGGTGACGTCGCGATTGCGAAATACCGCCTGCTGGCAATGCTGGTCGGGCTGGTGGTGTTCTGCGGCATTCAACTGGTGCTGAACCGCACCAAGATTGGTCTTCTGATCCGCGCCGGCGTGGAAAACCGCGAGATGGTGGAAGCGCTCGGCTATCGCATCAGGCGGCTGTTCCTCGGGGTGTTCATGGTCGGCTCCGGCCTCGCCGGGCTCGGCGGCGTGATGTGGGCGCTGTACCGCGAACAGGTGCACGCCTCGATGGGCGACGACCTCACGGTGCTGGTGTTCATCGTGGTGATCATCGGCGGTCTCGGCTCGATCGGCGGCTGTTTCATTGGCGCGCTGCTGGTCGCCATGGTCGCTAATTATGGCGGCTTTCTGGTGCCGAAACTGGCGCTTGTCTCCAACATCCTGCTGATGGTCGCGATCCTGATGTGGCGGCCACGCGGACTCTATGCGGTGACGAGTCGATGATGATTCTCTCGGGCGATCCGCCGCGCAGCCGCGTTCTCTCCATTCTGCTCGTCGTCATCATTGCGGCGCTGGCGGTGACGCCCCTGCTGTTTCCCGGCGCCAAGGCGATGAACGTCGCCACCAAGATCTGCATCTTTGCCGCCCTGGTGGCGTCCTATGATCTGCTGCTCGGCTACACCGGAACCGTATCGTTCGCGCACACGATGTTTTACGGGATCGGCAGCTATTCGATCGCGATCGCGCTTTATTCCATGGGCCCGAACTGGGCGGCGGTGGCGGTCGGCGTCGCTGCCGGCCTGCCGCTGGCGATGCTGCTGGCGCTCGCGATCGGCCTGTTCTCGTTGCGGGTCGAGGCGATCTTCTTTGCCATGATCACGCTGGCGGTCGCTTCCGCTTTCCTGGTGCTGGCATCGCAACTGTCATGGCTGACCGGCGGCGAGGACGGCCGCAGCTTTCAGCTGCCGGAATTGTTGCGGCCGGGCACTATCCTTATTCCGAAGGACTGGTTCGGCTTCGCCGTCAATGGCCGCGTGCTGACCTATTATCTCATCTTCATCGCCTGCGCCGCGATGATCCTGGCGCTGCTGCGTGTGGTGAATTCGCCGTTCGGCCGCGTGCTGCAGGCGATCCGCGACAACCGTTTTCGCGCGGAAGCTTTGGGTTTCCGCACCGTGTTTCATCTGACCTACGCCAACTGCCTTGCCGCCCTGGTCGCCGCCAGCGCCGGCATGCTCAATGCGTTGTGGCTGCGTTATGCCGGGCCGGATACCTCGCTGAGTTTTGCCATCATGCTGGACATTCTGCTGATGGTCGTGATCGGCGGCATGGGCACGATCTACGGCGCGATCGTCGGAGCCGTGATCTTCATTCTGGCCCAGAACTATCTGCAGGCGCTGATGGGGGCCGCCTCCAACGCCGCCGCCGACGCAGGACTGCCGCTGCTGCCGGGACTGCTGCATCCGGATCGCTGGCTGCTGTGGCTTGGTCTTTTGTTCATCGCCAGCGTTTACTTTTTCCCGACCGGCGTGGTGGGACGGTTACGGAATCCTTCTCGCAAACCGGCATGACGCCCGCCGCCGCCCCCCGTATTTCTACGGCCGGCGCGCGCCGTTAAGCCTTAAGTAACCGGATTTCCTAACCGGTATGCCATTTCTGCATTGTATTCATGTTCCCCGGGAGACGGGGAATGCGAAGACTGCTTGTCAATGTCCGTGGCGCGCTTGGATCGCTTCGAAAAGCCGCCACCGGCTCGCAGCACATTGCCATGCCGATTCGCCGAGGGCCGATCCTCTCGCTGATCCTGTGCGGCGGCCTCATCGTCGCGGCGATCAGCGTCGGCACCATGATGATGGTCGGCGAATTCCGCGAGCGTGCCCTCAGCAACAACGAGCGCGAACTCGAAAACACCGTGCTGCTGCTCACCCGGCACTTCGAACAGCAGTTCGAGGACTCCGAGATTGTTGCCAACGACGTGATCTCCAGAATGCAGTTTTCGGAGATCGACTCGCCGGAAACGTTCAGGACATGGATGTCGAGCCACGACGCTCACCTGATCCTGAAGTCCAAGGTCAACGTGCTGTCCTACATCGGCGATGTCGGCATCTTTGATGCGGACGGCAAGCTGATCAACGCGTCGGCAATCTGGCCGCTGCCAGCCATCAGCATCGCCGACCGGAGCTATTTCAAGAATTTCAGGTCGGACGCCGCACTGAAAACCGCAGTGGCCGAGCCGGCCCGCAGCCAGATGACCGGCGACCGGAGCACCGTCATCGCTCATCGGCTGAGCGGCCGTAACGGGGTTTTTCTCGGAGTAATGGCGCGCAGGATCAATTCCTCCCATTTTGAAAAATTCTTCGCATCCGTCGCGCTCGGCAACGGCGCCGCGATTTCGATGTTTCATCGCGATGGAACGATGCTGGCTCGCTACCCTCATGCCAATTCGACCGTCGGAAAATATTTCAAGGATGCCCTCCTTGTGAACAAGGTGCTGACCGACGGAGGCCGCCAGACCTTGCGCGTACAAAGTCCCGTCGATGGCACGGACCGGCTCGGCTCGGCGGCGCCCCTGCGCCGTCTTCCGATTGTCGTGGTCGCGACCACGACCGTCTCGGCCGCGCTGGCGGACTGGCAGGCGCAAACCAGGTTCATGGTTGCCGCCGCCGTGCTGTCCGCGCTGGTGATCGCTTTCGTGCTGTTCCTGATCATTCGGCAGGTGACCCAGCAAAACCAGGAATCGCAGCAGCGGCTCGGTCTGCAAAAACAGCAGCTCGACACCGCCCTGAACAATATGACACAGGGCCTCGTGCTGTATGACGCATCGGCGCGCATCATCCTCTGCAACCAGCGCTATCTCGATATGTACGGGCTGTCGACCGACATCGTCAAACCGGGTTGCCACTTTCGCGACCTGATCCAGCATCGTCAGGACACGGGATCCTTTGACGGCGACGTCGACGAATTCTGTTCAGCCATCATGCGCAACGTGGCGCAGGGCAAGCTCACCCACATGAACATGGAAAGCGCGGGGCGTTCCTATCTGATCGTCAACAAGCCGCTGGCACAGGGCGGATGGGTCGCCACAATCGAAGACACCACGGAGCGCCAGAACCTGCAGCAGGAGCGCGACCGCAATTATGCGTTCCTGCGCCAGATCATCGATCACATCCCGACGCAGATTACCGTCAAGGACCTGCGCGATGGCCGCTACGTTCTGGCCAATCGGGTGGCCGAGGCCCAATTCGGGCTGCCGTGCGAGGAAATCGTCGGCAGGACCGCATTCGATCTGTTTCCCGAAAAGGTGGCCGCCAACGTCACTGCGGACGATGAAAAGGCCCTGAGCCGTCCCGATGGCCTGTTCCTGGACGTGTTCCCGTCGCAAATCGAGAGCAAGCGCTTCATCACGTCAAAGCGTATCGGAATTCCGGACCAGACCGGCGAAATCCGGTATCTGATCAACGTCGTCGACGACGTGACCGAGCGCCGGCGCGCCGACGAGAAGATCGCGCACCTCGCGCATTACGACGCGCTGACCGACCTGCCGAACCGGGTGCTGTTCCGCGAACAGATCGAACGCGAATTGCAGCGAACCAGGGCGGGCGAGCAGTTCGCCCTGCTCTATATCGATATCGACGAGTTCAAGGGCATCAACGATTCGCTTGGGCACCATGTCGGCGATGAACTGCTGAAGGCGGTGGCTGGCCGCATCCGGGGCTGCCTCCGCGAGGCCGACCTGATCGCGCGGCTCGGCGGCGACGAGTTTGCGGTGATCCAGACCGGCGTCAGGAACGTCGGCGATGTCGTGGAATTCGTCACCCGGATTCACGAATTGATCCGGCAGCCCTATCAATGCCTCGGTCACCAGCTCTCGACCGACGCCAGTATCGGCATCGCATTGGCGCCACAGGACGGCACCGACCTGGATCAGCTGATCAAGAACGCCGACCTCGCAATGTATGGCGCCAAGGCCGGGGGACGCCGAACCCATCGCTTCTTTGAACCCGCCATGGATGCCAGCGCCAAGGCGCGGCTTGCCATGGAGCAGGACCTGCGCCAGGCACTGGTCGATGGCGGCTTCGAAATCCACTACCAGCCGCTGGTCGACCTGCACCGCGACGAGGTGACCGGTTGCGAGGCCCTGCTGCGCTGGCGCCATCCCGAACGCGGCATGATCTCGCCCGCCGAATTCATCCCCGTGGCGGAGGATACCGGCCTGATCGTTGAACTCGGCGAATGGGTGTTGAAAACCGCCTGCGCCGAGGCGGCTAGCTGGCCGGATCATATCCGTGTCGCGGTCAACGTCTCGCCCGTTCAATTGAAGTGCCCGACGCTGGCGCTGAAGATCGCGAGCGCGCTGGCCACGTCCGGCCTGCGGGCGAGCCGGCTGGAAATCGAAATCACCGAGGCGGTGCTGATCCGCGACGACGAGACCGCGCTCGCCATCCTGCATCAGCTGCGCGACATCGGCGTGCGCATCGCGCTGGACGATTTCGGCACCGGCTATTCCTCGCTGAGCTATCTGAAGCGCTTCCCGTTCGACAAGATCAAGATCGACCGCTGCTTCATCAGCGACATCACGGAAATCGACGGCTCGTCGGCGATCGTGCAGGCGGTGGTGAACATCGCGGCCTCCCGCAACATGACGACGACAGCCGAGGGCGTCGAGACGCTGGAACAGAAGCAACGGCTTCGCGCGCTCGGTTGCACCGAAATGCAGGGTTATTTATTCAGCGCCGCGAAGCCCGGCCCGGAAGTGAGGCCGTTGTTCGGCCCCCGCCCGGTGACGGTGACCGCCGTGGCTCGATGACCAAACGATTTTGCGGCTGCCCGACGATGGTTCGGGCCGCTGCACAAGGGCCGCCGCAATCGATTTAACAATGGCGGCATGAGGGAAGGATACGAGATGGCTCCCGCAAGAGGCGTGGAGGTCGCACATGCCTATGCTGTGCAACTGATGCAGCATCTGGTCGTCCCGACCTTCGTCATCGATCCGCAGCGACGAGTTGTGATCTGGAACCGGGCCTGCGAGCGGCTGACCGGCGTCGCCGCCTCCGAAGTCCTGGGGACGTCGCTGCACTGGCGTGCCTTTTATGAGAAGCGCCGCTATTGCCTGGCCGATCTGGTGGCACTCGGGCGGCAGGACCAGGTAGGCAACCTCTACCCCGAACATACCGCGCCGGAGGACAACCGCCTCGGCTCCAGCGCCGAGAACTGGTGCGTGATGCCGAGGCTGGGCAACCATTTATATCTGGCGATTGACGCCGGCCCGATCCATGACGAGGCCGGCAATCTGATCGCGGTGGTCGAAACCTTGCGCGACATGACCGATCAGAAGCGCGCGGAAATGGCCCTGAAGACGCTGGCGACCAGGGACGGACTGACCGGCCTCGCCAATCGGCGCGCCTTCGATGAAGCACTGCAAATGGAATGGTCGCGCGCCCGGGGCAGCGGGAAGCCGCTGGCCTTGCTGTTTGTCGATGTGGACCATTTCAAGCTGTTCAATGATCAGCACGGCCATCAGAGCGGCGATGAGTGTCTGCGTGCGGTGGCAGCCGTCATCCGGGAGAACGCCCTTCGGCCTCTCGATCTGGCCGCGCGCTATGGCGGCGAAGAGTTTGCCATCATCATGCCCGGGACCGGACTGGAGGGTGCCTGCAGGGTTGCCGAGCGGCTCCGCGAAGCCGTCATCGACCTGCGCATCAAGCATGGCGCCGACGGCGCGGGTCCGTGGGTCACGCTCAGCGTCGGCGTGGCGACGCTGGTCGCCGGCAGCGATGTTGGGCCCGACGGGTTTCTCGGGCAGGCCGATCAGGCCCTTTATGCCGCCAAGCACCTGGGCCGAAACCGCGTGATCTCCGCCGACACCATGCTGGCCGATTTCGCCAAGCTGCGCCGCAGCAACGACGGCCCGCAGAAACCGGTTCGCGTCGTCAAGCGGTAGCGCCGGCGCGCAGACGAGGGGCGGGCGCTGTGGCGGCGCCACCTCGCCTCTTCGCTCACAATGACCGCTTGCGCCCGGTCCACATCGCCTTCACCAGATTCTCCTTGTGCAGCAGGCTCGAGGCCACGACGCCCAGCACATGCAGCCCGGCAAGCACCAGCGTGCCATGCGCGAGCGCCTCGTGCAGTTTCTCGACCCATTTGGCTCCCCAATACGCGTCCGTCGTCATCATGTAGCCGGTGACGGCCGTGCCGATCAGCGCGGCCATCAACGCGACGATCATCACGCCACCGGCGGGATTGTGGCCGAGATAGCGTGGCGCCTTGAAGCTCGCGACGTCCCGCAAATAGCTCAGCACCTGCCGCGGCCGCCGCACAAAGCTGGAAAACCGTGCGTGGCGAGGGCCGATCGCGCCCCAGACGAGACGCAGCGCCAGCAGAATCGCGATGCCATAGCCGGCCGCGATATGCACGCCTTCATTCTCGTCGCCACTGACGAAGGCGGTGACGAACAGCGCCAACAGCGTCCAGTGGAAGACCCGCACGAACGGGTCCCACACCTTGACCGTTGCCGGCGGCGTGGCGCCGCCGGCTTCGATCGCCTGATCTGTGAATGCCATGGCCGGTCCGTTACAGCTGGCCGACGATGGCGGCAGAGGTCGGATCGACGAACAGTTCAACGCGGCTGCCGTTCTTGTCGATGGTATAGAGTTCACCGCAGGCGGCCTTCAGCTTCGCCTTCTGAACCCTGTAGCCGAGCGCCTCGACCTTGGCCTGGATGGCATCGAGGGAGAGCCACTGGCTCTGCGGCGCGGAGGTACAGGGGCGCCCGAGGCTGCCGGCGCTGGCGAAGGTCGCCGTGGCGAGCAGGATGGCGGTGGTGAACGTTGCAGTCTTGATCATGGGAAGTCTCCGTAATGGCCGCCTGCCCTTGCGGAGCATGGCGCCGGTGTGAAATTCGGGTGATCGATCCCGCCGGGACGCCTTTGATCCATGTCATCGACCGGCCAGCGTCCCATCGGTAATGGTGGCTTGATGATGGTCAGTTGTGGCGACGACCGTGTTCACGCCGCTCATCGTGGCGTTCGTGAGCTTCGTCGTGACGTTCGCGATGGCCACGACGGGCCTCGCGGTGTTCCCCGCGGGATTCGAGGCGGCGCTCATGCGCGTGTTCCTCGCCACGCATGGCGGGCGCCGCCGGCTGGCTCACCTCGATGGAGTTCTTCTGCTCCGTCGCGGTGTCATCACTGGCCTGCGCCAGCGCGCCGGTCCCGAGCAGGGCGATAAGGGTGCCGAACATGATGGTCTTGCGCATGGGGTATCTCCTGGCTTGCGTCCCGGCCGCCTATCCGGCCAGCGACGGGACGCACTATCGGCCGGCACCGCTGACAGCCGGCTGTTGACCGATGTCAGCGAATTGTCAGCCGGTTCGTGCTCAGTGAGGCCGAAAGGAAACGGGTCGGTCATGCGGTTGAATGCGAAAGCAATGGCAATTGCGCTGCTGTCGGCGCTGATGGTGTTCGCAGCGGCGGCGCGGGCTGACGACGATCGCGACCATGACGTGGCGCGGCGCGCCGTCGAGCGCGGGGAGATCAAGTCGCTCGCCGAGATATTGCAGGCGGTACGCGACAAGCTGCCCGGCGAGGTCACAAGCGTAAAGCTCGAACGCGAGCGCGGACGGCTGGTCTACGAATTCCGGGTCGTCGGCGCCCGAGGACGCCTTCTCGAAGTCTATGTCGATGCGGCTACAGGCGAGATCGGCCGCACCCGGGAGAAATGATGCGCGTTCTGCTGGTCGAAGATGATCGAAAGATTGCCGCCGATGTCGGCCGCGCGTTGTTGGCTGCGGGCTATGTGGTCGACCGGGAAAGCCAGGGAGAGGAAGCATGGTTCCGCGGCGATACCGAAGACTATGCCGCAATCATTCTGGACCTGGGATTACCCGGCATGGACGGTCTGGCCATCCTCAAGCGTTGGCGGGCGGCCGGGCGCACCACGCCGGTCTTGATCCTGACGGCGCGCGGAAGCTGGAGCGAGCGCGTCGACGGCATCGATGCCGGCGCCGACGACTATCTGCCAAAGCCGTTTCAAATGGAAGAATTGCTGGCGCGGCTGCGCTCCGTCGTGCGACGCTCGGCCGGCCGCGCTTCCTCGGTGGTGACGATTGGCGACCTCGCCATCGACGAGCGACAAATGAAAGTCAGCGTGCGCGGCGTCCCGATCAACCTGTCGGCGCTGGAATATCGCGTCGTCGCCTATTTGATCCATCAACGCGGCCGTGTCGTATCGCAGCTCGAGCTCAGCGAAAACATCCATGGCACCGACGACGCCAATGATTCCAACGCCATCGAGGTTCTGGTCGGCCGGCTGCGCCGCAAGCTCGGCGTCGATCTGATCGAGACCCGGCGCGGTTTCGGCTATCTGATTCCAGAGTCGGTCGGATGAACCGGAACTCGCTGCGGCTGCGCCTCGTCGCCGGCGGTATCGCCGCGATCATCCTGGCCCTGGCGCTGGCCGGACTCGGTCTGACGCTGCTGTTCGAGCGCCATGTCGGCCGCACCGTTTCCCAGGATCTCGACGTCCATCTGAAGAAACTGCTGGCCGGCCTCGAGGTCGACGCCGACGGGCACATCGTCGTCACCGGTGGCCCCGTCGATCCCCGGTTTTCCGAACCGCTATCGGGGCTCTATTGGCAGGTCGCCGACGACCGCGGCCAGACGCTGCGGTCGCGCTCGCTGTGGGATTCATCGTTGCTGCTGCCCAACGACGAGCCGGCCGCCGAAGAAGTGCATCGCCACGAAGCGGTCGGCCCGGCCAATGGGCGGGTGCTGATCGCCGAACGCCGGGTCCGGCTCGATATCAAGGGACGCGAAACCCCTGTCACGGTCGCGGTCGCGATCGATGCCGCGCATGTAACGGCGGCAACGACCGCTTTCGCCACCGACCTTGCGACGGCACTCGGCCTGCTCGGGATCGCACTGGCGGCGGCGACCGCGATACAGGTCGGCCTCGGACTGCGGCCACTCGACCTGCTGCGGCGCGGCGTTGCCGATATTCGTGCCGGCCGCGAACTGCGGCTCGCCGCCGGCGTGCCCGACGAAGTGCGGCCGCTGGTCGATGAAGTCAATGCGCTGTTGGCGGCCCGCGCCGAGGAAGTCGAGCGCTCCCGCCACCGCGCCGCCGATCTCGCGCATGGCCTCAGGACGCCGCTGGCCGCGCTTGCGGCCGATGCCGGCCGCCTGCGCGAGGCGGGGCAATCGGTCGTGGCCGACGGAATTGACGAGGTGATCGGGACCATGCGCCGCCATATCGACCGCGAGCTCGCGCGGGCCCGGCTGCAGGGCGCCATGCGGTCCCAGCCGGGCGCATCGACAGCACTTGCACCGCTGGTTCGCTCGCTGATCGCGACTTTGGCGCGAACACCGGAAGGTGCCCGGATCGCTTACGAAATCGCGATGACGGAACACGTGACGGTGCCGTTCGATCGCTCCGATCTGGCCGAGGCGCTGGGCAATCTGCTCGAGAACGCGACGCGCCACGCCCGCAACCAGGTCCGGATCGCGGCCGGAGCTGACGGCCTTGGCGTTGCCGTCGAGGACGACGGTAGCGGCATTGCCGAAGCAATCCGTCCAACGGTCCTCGCGCGCGGCGGGCGGCTCGACCAGCGAGGCGGCGCCGGGCTCGGGCTTGCGATCGTGCAAGACGTCGTCGAGGCCTATGGCTGGACCCTGCGGCTCGATACGTCGGATCTCGGCGGACTGCGTGCCACGATCCAGCCGGATGCCTCGACAGGCCTGGCCGGCTAGCACGCCCTCATTGGACGGGACTGGCGGACGTCAGCGATTCAAACCAGCGCTTGCAGGAACTTGCCGGAAGGCAGCCGGCTGATGGTTTCCTTGCAGCGACGCCATTCCCTCAAGGGCGCATCGGCCGACCCCTGGCGCGACACCGCGAGGTACTCGCTACGCAGGATGATGTTCACGACTTCGCCTGAACCACTTTCGCCTGCCGGAACGACGTAATCAAAAGCGTGGCGGCTGTAATTGCCGTCGATTTGCTTGCCGCCCGGCGTGGTGACCTTCTCGGCGTGGATCGACATCCGCATTCCGTCGGTGCTGCACCAGTCGCCGTCGATGGCGTCAGCGCGGCTGACGCCGGTCTGCAGCAGCACACCCACTGCGGAAAGCAGGATCAACAAACGCGCGGCCATCGGCGCCTCCCTCGCAAAGGGGATCATGTGCCGGCATTTTGCCACAGACAGGATACGCCTGCATCAGGGCATTTTGCGTTAGGATGAGGCAATTGCGCGACGCCCGGCTCTTGCGCTGCCCGCTACGGCGGACAGATTCTTCCACGCTTCCACGAAAACGAGTCCATCCATGGCCAACATCGAATCCCGCCTCACCGCGCTCGGCTTGGTCCTGCCGCCGGCCTTTAGCCCGCCGCCCGGCATGGTCCTGCCTTTCGTCCATGTTCGCCGGATCGGAAACCGCGCGGTGATCGCCGGGCACGGACCGCAGAGCCCGGAAGGACCGCTCGCCAAGCCGTTCGGCAAGGTCGGAGCCGAGCTGAGCCTCGAACAGGGCTATGTCGCCGCAAGGCTCACGGCGCTGTCAATGCTGGGCTCGCTCAAGCGCGCGGTCGGCGAGCTCGACCGTATTTCGCACTGGGTGCGGATTTTCGGCATGGTCAACTCGGCGCCCGGCTTCGTCCAGCAACCCGCCGTCATCAACGGCTTCTCCGACCTCATTCTCGAGCTGTGGGGGCCTGAGGCCGGCGCCCACGCCCGCAGCGCGGTGGGCATGGCCGAGTTGCCGTTCGGGATGCCGGTCGAAATCGAGGGCGAGGTCCAGATCGCGGATTAGCCGCAAATTCATATGATTGTCGGGCAGATCGTCATAGGATCGGCAAACGCCCGTCCCTCCAGCTTCGAAGCAACCGCATGCAACCCGTTTCCATCCTACTGAACATCTTCTGGATCTTGCTCGGCGGCGCGTGGATGGCTGCGGGCTGGATCATCGCCGCCGTCGTCATGGCCATCACCATCATCGGCATTCCCTGGGCCAGGGCCGCGTTCAATATCGCGGTCTATACCCTGCTGCCGTTCGGCTCCCGGGCGGTTCGGCGCGACGAGGTCACGGGACAGTCCGATATCGGCACCGGGCCGCTCGGCATGATCGGCAATTTGATCTGGCTGGTGCTGGCGGGCTGGTGGCTGGCGCTCGGACACCTCGTCACCGCGGTCATTCTGGCCGTGACGATCATCGGCATTCCCTTCGCGTGGGCGCATATCAAGCTCGCCGGCATCGCGCTCTGGCCGATCGGCAAGGTGATCGTGCCGGCCTAGACTCTGGCTTCGGGCGCCTCGATCATCGACAGCTCGTGGGCCCAGCATGGCCTCACCAGAACCTTCAGACCGGCCTCGAACGGAAGAACACCGACCGGGCGCGAATCCTGGGTAATCCTGACTGCCCAGTTTCTGGGAACGGCCCGATGCTCCTGGAAAAGCCGTTGAATGATGCCGGCGGCAAACAGCGTGGCATCGATATCGTCGCCCAATGCCGCCCCGTCGTGGCCATGGCCATCGATGGGGGTGATCGGATCGCAGACCTGAAATCTGTAAAACGGCATGAGATATCGTTACCCCAAACGTTGCGCTGCTGCTTTGACGTCGATCAAACCTTTCCGGTTCACGCGGCGGGGCCATTCCCGGAAGAAATAATCCGGAATCAATGTCGAGGCGACCAGGCCTTGCGCCCTGTTCGTTCTACGCCGCCAGCCGGCCGCGGTTGTTCTCGGCCAGAATGGGGCGGATCAGCCGGCCGAACCGTTCGGCTTCCTCGTCGTGCAGATAGCCCGACAGGCAGAATGAATGGCAGCCGGCGTCGATGAATTGCTGGAATGTCTCGGCGCATTGCCGGGGATTGCCGACCACCGCGATGCCGGCGCCGGGCCGCACCTTGGTGATGCCGGTCCACAAATGCGGCATCAGGAGATCGCCATGCTCGCGGGCCAGTTCCTGCACGCGCCGGTTGGCTTCCGACTTGTTGTAGAGCGTCTTCATCTCCTGCTTCTGCCGCTCGGTGGCATTGCGCACCAGCGCGTCGGCGGCTTCCCACGCATCCGCCTCGTCTTCGCGGCAGATCACCTGCAGCCGCATGCCGAAGCCGATGGTTTTTTCCCGGCCATGCGCCCGCGCCAATTCCCTGATCTCCGCGATATTGGCGGCGATGCGCTCCGGCAGGTCGCCCCAGAACAGATGCACGTCGGAATGCTTCGCCGACATTTCCCAGGCCGGCCGTGAGCCGCCGCCGAGATAGAATTTTGGAAATGGCTGCTGCAGCGGGCGCGGCCTGATATGCGCGCCGGACAAAGTGTGGAATTTGCCCTCGAAATGCACCGGGCCGCGGGTGGTCCACAGCGCCTTCAGGATAGAAACTTCCTCCTCCATCAGCGCGTAGCGCTCCTCCTTGGCGTAGCGCACGCCCTCGCCCTCGACTTCGCTTTCGTTCTGGCCGGCGATCAGGTTGATGCAGATGCGCCCGCCGGACATCTGGTCGAAGGTCGAGATCATCTTGGCCAGCAGCACCGGATTGATGTAGCCGGGCCGCGCCGCGATCAGCGGCTTGATCTTGGACGACCGCGCCGCCATGAAGGCGCCGGTGATCCAGGCCTCCCAGCACACCGAGCCGACCGGGATCAGCAGATATTCAAAGCCCGCGGCCTCGGCGGCCTGCACCACGCGGTCGCACAATTCGGGCGATCCCGGCACCTGGGCCTCCGGCACGCCATAGGCCGTGGTGTCGCCGTGCGTGGGCAGGTACCAGCCGAATTCGAGCGGACGCATGCAATTTTCTCCCTGAAGGCGGCTTCGCCGCGCTGTTTTCTCAGGGAGCAGTTTACAGGCTGGCTCCCGCGGAACAATCGGGTATCGCCTTCACGGACCATGGCCGATCGATCGGTCCGAAATCCATCAGGAGACGCTGACCGTCCGGCGCGGATCGGCCCAACGGACACGCCGTTCATCCACCAGATAGTTCGTCAGCAGGGCGCCGCCCCACATGGCGGTGAGCGCGACCCAGGATGTCAGGGCAAAGATCGCCCCGCCCGTGACTCCCGCGCCGACGGCACAGCCGCCGGCCAGCATGCCGCCAAAACCCATCAGCGCCGCGCCGAACAAATAGCGGCCCATGCTCGGCCCGTCCTGAAAGCCCTGGATCTTCCATTCGCCCGCCAACAGCGCGGCAAACAGCGAACCGGCGAACACGCCGGGAACGAGGCCGATATCAAATCCCAGCTGTAGGGATGGAGAATTGATCAGCCCCATCAGCGTATCGGCCGACGGCCCGATGAAACTGATGCTCTTGACCTGAACGAGATTGAACGAGGATTGTGAGACACGGAAGGTAAACAGCCAGCCGGCGGCCACCGCAACGCCGACACCGATCGCGGTGGCGCCAGCAAGAAGGCCGACGCGGGCACGCCGCGCCAGCCACAGCGCGCCGCCGAGCCCGAGCATGCCGAGCAACATGCCCGTCACGGCGCCGGCGTCCACGAATGCGAGCAGGTTGCGCGACGGGCCGCCCTGCACGGTCCATAATTCGGACAGCGCCTCCCGGACCGGCGCCAGCACCCCTCGCAGCGAGGCCTGGCCGACGATGGTGAGAACGAGCCCGGAAATCAGCGCTCGAAGATTCCCGGTCGCCGACAGAACCAGGAGCCGGCTGGCGCAACCGCGCGCCAGGATCATTCCGGCGCCGAACATCAAGCCGCCGATCAGGCTGCCGGAAAGGCTGCCTCGCGCGGCGAGCTGGCGGGAGCCGCTGACGTCAAGCCAGCCGAAGGCGATGAGCGCGTTGGTGGCGGCAACGGCGGCAGAAAACACCAGCAGTCAGATCGCGAATTTCGAGCCGGGCAGCGCATGGGAGAACTCGATCACGGCGGATCGCAGGCAGAATTTGCTCGACTGCGCGCATGCGCCGAACAGCATTCCGATCAGCAGCCCGCCTGCGGCAAGAACCACTGCATCGCCAGCCAGATCGATCAGCCATTGCAGATACACGCCGTTCGAGCCTTTCGTCGACCGGTGACCATTCCGCGATGAGATAAAATGCCGGCAAAACAGCCGCCGGGCATTGATATGGCGCAACGAAACGCCTCGTTCAGCCCTTTGCAGGACCGCTGCCGGCTCGCCCTGCCGGTTTCAGGGGCAGATATAGCCGGTGCCGCTCGGATTCTTGAAGCAGCCGACCGATTCCGGCAGCAGGTGCTTGGGCAGCCACAGCACCACTTCGGGAAAGAAGATGCAGAACGCGATCGCGCCCAGGAACACGAAGTAGATCGGCAGCGACGCGAACATCGCCTTGCCGAAGCGCACCCCGACGAATTTCGAGGCCATCAGCAGTGCCAGCCCGTAAGGCGGTGTGATCAGCCCGAACGCCAGCGTGACGATGATGACGACGCCCATGTGTACCGGATTGATATCGGTGCTCTGGGTGAGGTCGGTGATGATCGGCATGAAGATGATGATGGCGGGTATCGCGTCGATGAAGTCGCCGACGATGACGAAAAGCACGACCAGCAGCAGCATGATCATGAAGGGATCGCCGCCGGCCGCCGACGATATCCAGCCCGACACCACCGCCGGCCCGCGCAGATAGGCCAGCATCCAGCCGAACACCGATGCGGCGCCGATGGTGATCAGCGGAATGGAATAGAGCAGCCCGGTCAGCGCCATGTCGCGCGGCAAATACCTGATATGGCCGGGATTGAGCAGCGGGATCGCCACGAACAGGATGTAGGCCACGGCGATGATGCCGGCCTCGGTCGGGGTGAACTGGCCGGTGAGGATGCCGCCCATGATGATCAGCGGGATCATCAGCGGTATCGCCGCTTCCTTGGTGGCGGTTGCGAACCTGCCGAACGTCGCCCGCTTGTGCCTGAGGCCGACCGGCCCGAAGAAATGGCTGTAGATCATCAGCCCGATGCCGACAAACACGCCCGGCACGACGCCGCCGAGGAACAGTCCGCCGATCGAGACGTTGCCGGTCGCGCCGTACACCACCGCCATGATGCTGGGCGGAATCAGGTTGGCCATGGTGGAGGCGGAAGCGATCAGCGCCGCCGTGAAGGCGAGGTCATAGCCTTCCCGCTTCATCTCCGGCGCCAGCGTGCGCGACAGGATGGCGACATCGGCGGCGGACGAACCGGAAATGCCGGCGAAGAACATGCTGAAGATCGTCACCACCTGGGCCAGGCCGCCGCGAAAATGCCCGACCATGGTTTGCGACAGCGTGATCATGCGGCTGGTGACGTTGGCCGAGGTCATGAGATCGCCGACCAGCAGGAAGAACGGCACCGCCAGCAGGGCTTCGGTGTCCATGCCGTTGAAGAGCTGCGCCATCATCGAGGCGAGGCTGACCGGGGTGAGCGCCGTCACCACCAGCACGGACGCGATCAGCGCAAATGCCACCGGCACGCCCATATAGCCGAGGAACAGGAACAGAAATCCCATCAGGAAGATGAGCCCGCCATTGGCCGTCACAGCGCTTTCCTCTTCTCGTCGGCGTGCGTGGTGCCGACGAAGCCGTGTTTCCAGCCGTTGACCATCTGCTCGATAATGAAAATGGAGACCAGCACGCCGCAGAGCGGAATGGCCGCATACAGGCTCGACAGCGGCGTCATCGACGGCATGCGCAGGCTCTTGAAGCCGTCGAGAAAATTGAGATAGCCGAAATAGATCATGCAGAAGGCGACGCCGAGCACGACCAGCCGGTTGAACATCTCGAAGAACAGCCGCTTGTTGCCGGTCAGCGATTCCGCCAGTACCGCGAGATAGAGGTGGTCGTTGCGCCGCGTCGCCGCGCCGACGCCGATGAAGATGCCGTAGATGAAGAAGGTCATGGTCGCCTCCTGGAGCCAGAGCCAGGGATGACCGATGGTGCGGGTGACGACGTCACACATCACCAGCACGGAAAACCCGGTGATGGCGACGCCACACAGAATCATCAGGACCTGTTCGAGCCAGTCGAGCGCGCGCCACTTCAGGTACCGCTGCTCCTCCAGGACGAGGCTATTGAACCCGCGCATGATCTCTTCTCAAATCCGGATTTCGGGGACAGCGAAGCAGGGAGCGACCTCGCTCCCTGCTTCGTCAACGCGCTGCCTATTTGACGTTGCGCACCAGCCCGAGGACCTTGACGGCGTTGGGACCGAGGTCGGACGCCAGCTTGTCCTGGATCGGCTTGCTGATCTGCGCGAAGCCTGACTTGTCGACGGTCTTGACGACCTTGACGCCGATCTTCTCGAGCTTGGCCTGCGCTTCGTGCTCGAGCTTGAAGGCCGCGGCCGGCTCGTTGCGGCTGACCTCGTCGGCGGCCGCCTGCACCCATTTCTTCTGCTCGTCGGTGAGGCTGCTCCACACCTTGTCGCTGACGAACAGCGCGGCATTGTTGGCTTCGTGTTCGGTGAGCGAGAGCACCGGCGCGGGTTCGTAATGCTTGTTGACGAGGTAGTTGTTGATGCCGTTTTCGGCCATGTCAACGACGCCGGTCTGCAGCGAGGTGTAGACCTCGCCGAACGGCATGTGCACGACCTGGGCGCCATAGGCCGGAAACAGCGTGTCCTCGGTGACGGTCGCCTGCACGCGAACCTTGACGCCCTTGATGTCGGCGACCTTCTCGACCGCCTTCTTGCCGTACATGTGCCGCAGGCCCTGCGATCCCAGCCCGAGCATGTGCGCGCCCTTCATCTTGGCCGCGTACAGCTCCTTCATCGCCGCGATCACGGCGGGATCGGCCAGCACCTTGATGGCGTGGGCTTCGTCGCGGAAGATGAAGTGAAGCGAGAATACGCCAGACTCCGGCTGCGCGGTCGAGGCGTTGGCGGTCGACAGCATCACGAAGTCGATGTCGCCGGTCTGCACCTTTTGCAGCGTCTGCGCCTCGGTGCCGAGCTGGGCGCCGGGATACTGGTTGATCGAAAGCGTGCCCTTGCTGAGTTCGCCCAGCTTCTTGTTGAACATTTCGGCGCCGATGCCGTAACCGCTGTTCTTCGGCTGGTCATAGGCGAACGAGAATTCGCGCTTCTGCGCGTGCGCGGCCGTCGAGGCCATCGCCAGCGCGGCGCCGAGCAGAATGCCGCGCGCGAGCGGCAGATACCGTGAAACGGACATTGAATTCCTCCCCTGCTGTCGCCGCTTTTGCGGACTGGTGGTTCGCCGGACACCTGCCCGGCGGCGGCAGTATCAACCGCCCTTCCGTTGTACACAAGATAGTTTTTTAGATTGTATACTATTTGGACTGATGGCAGATTGCGGCCATGGTGACCGCTCGTATTTCCAGCAAACCGGCGTCCCGCAGGGACGCGGCGAATTCCCCCGGCGTGTCACCCGCGGTGACCGAGCCCCAATCGCGCCAGCCGTCGATCGCCGACCTGATCGTCCGCAAGCTCGAGGAAGACATCGTGCTCGGCCGCCGGCACCCGCGCGAGCGGCTGGTCGAGCAGGACCTCTGCGCGGATTTCGATACCCACCGCGGCGACGTCCGGCTGGCGCTGTTCGAGCTGGAGAAAATGGGCATCGTCGAGCGGATCCCGAACCGCGGCGCGATCGTGCGCGACCTGAAGCCGCGGGAGGTCGAGGAGATTTACGACGTGCGCGAGGAACTCGAGGTCATGGCGGTGCGCATCCTGCCGTTTCCGGTGCCGGACGCGGATCTCGCCAGGCTGGAGGCGATCCAGCTCGAGCACGGCAAGGCCGTCGATGCCGGCGACCTGCTGGCGGTGTTCCACAGCAATGTCCGGTTCCACCGCGCGTTGTTCGGCCTGTGCGGCAACACCAGCCTGATCGAAACCATCGAATATCTGGCGCAGAAGGTCTCCGGCATCCGATCCTATGCGCATGCCAAGCCGGAGGCGCTGAACGACTCCCACCGCGATCATATCGCCATGATCAAGGCGCTGCGAAATTCGCGACGCGACGACCTGATCAAGCTGACGCGCCGCCACCTCAAGCCCGCGGTGCGGGCCTATATCGATGCCTACCGGCGACGCTTCGGTGACGGCGGCTCCGGAGCCTGAGCGCAGTATGCCAACCGGATGTCATCGCGCAGTTGGCGTATTGGCGGTGGCGAGGATGGCGGCGATCGCCGCATTGCCTTCCGCTTCCAGCACCGCGATGGCCTCGCGGGCCCAGAGATAGGACGCATCGTAAATCTCGGTGTGGCGCTCGAACTCGGTGACGCCGATCTCGGACGAAACCGGCGGCCGCATCACATGATCGTGCGGCGCGGTCGGCAGCGTATCGTAGCGCTGATGCGCCACCAGGCTTCGCCACAGCACATTGACCGCGCTCGGCGCCGCCGGCAGCAGCTTCTTGCGGAACGGCGTCAGCATCGCCAAGGCGAGTTCGAACCGGCCGGGCAGTTCGGCGTAGTCGACATCGAACATCTCGTCCGCGGGATCGCCGAAATGCACCACCAGGTTGGGGCCGCTCTTCAGCTGATGCATCTGCGCCAGCGGAACATTGTCGATCAGGCAGCCATCGACCAGCATCGCCCCCTCCGGCGTGTAGAACGGCGGCAACAACCCAGGGATCGCGCTGGAGGCGCGCACCGCGTGCCAGAGCAGCCCCGACCGGATCAATTCGAGATTATGGGTGGAGAGGTTGGTCGCGACCGCCGCGAACGGCCGCCAGCAATCCTCGATCCGGCACTGGCCGCCGTATTGATCGGCCAGCGCGCGATCGAACGCCTTGTGATCCAGCAGGGCATAACGCGGCCAGGTCGGCCGCCGGAAGCTGCGGCTTTTCACGAAGATCTCGTGGGTGCCGCGCTCGAGATGATCGGCCTCGTGATTCTTGGCGAAACCCGCCGCCATCGCCGAGCCGACGCTGGTGCCGACGAAGATATCGAACACGACGCCGCGCTCGCGGAAAGCCCGGTAGATACCGACATGTGCCGATCCGAAGGCGCCGCCGCCGGCCGCGACGAAGCCGAGCGCGCGTCCGGACATGAAGCGGATCAGGCTGTCGATATCGGCCTGATCCTCCAGCGCGACATGGTGGTTCATGAAGCACGGCAGGCGGGCGAGCCAGGCCGCGGTGCCGCTGACCTCGCCGCTGCGCCGCTCGTGAATGCGAACCAGGCGGCGCGCCGAAGCGGGATGAATCTTGCAGGCGAAAGTCTCGACCTCGGTCAGCACACCGGCGGCGGGCGCCTTGCCATGCGTGACGAACACCACCAGGTCGGCCTGGCGAATGGCCTTGCGGGTCCAGACTGAATCGTCGCGACCGCCGAGATAGACCACCAGCGGCGCGGTCTGCTCGATCTTGTTGAGCCAGTCGGTAACTTCAGGCGAATCCAGTGCCCGGCCGGGAAACATGGTCTCGAGGCGGACGGGATCGACGATCTCGGCATTGGTCGCCGCAAGGCCGATGCGCAGGCGGCGTTCGAAAGCTTCCGGAACAGGCTCATATCCGCCCTGGATCAGCGCCACCGTTCGCGCCGCCGGCGAAGCGCGCATCGGAGTGAGGCGCGCCGTCTCCCGGGCGAAGCGCAGCGCCAGTGCTGCGAGCACCGCTTCGACGATGGCCGGGGTGTGTTCGGCCAGCTCGTGATAGGCGGCGCGCGTCAGCACCAGCACGCTGGTGTCGCGGATCGCAATCACATCGGCGGTGCGCGGCACATTGGCGAAGAAGCCGATTTCACCCACCAGCTCGCCGGCGCGAAGCTCGGCGATGACAGCGGTATCGCCCGATTTGCGGACCGCGAGCGCGCCATGCAGCACGATGAACAGGGCATCCGAAGGCTCGCCCTGCGCCACCAGCAGCTGGCCGCGCACCAGATCCCGGCGCACCATCGCGCGAACAGCCTTCCGCCGCTGTTCGGAACTGAGCGTTCGAAACAGCGCGAAATTCTCGGATACGTTTCCCCACGCGAATGTCGAGTTCAGCCCATCCATTGGCCCTACCCGGTTCTGGTTGGCGGCCAATGTATCGCCGGCCCGCGGTTACGGCGAGCGATTTAGGATTTGCTGCGCAAGCGAACGCCGGCAGTTGGACGGCACTCTCGTGTCCCGGACGCGGTGCAGCGCTCTTGGCGCTGCTCCGCAGAGCCGGGACCCAAGCGGACGATAGGTATGGGCCCCGGCTCTGCGGTTCACCACGCCGCTGCGCGGCGTGCTGCACCGCGTCCGGGGCACGAGTTCGAGGCCTCTATGCCGGCGGTGTCGTCAGCAGCTGGGCAAACTGATCGTCGCCGATTTCGGTTTGGGCGATCAGAACACTGCAGCGAAGCTGATCGGTGAGATAGGTGCCGACCGACCCGAACCACCATCGCGCCAGCGGCCCGGTGGGGCGATGGCCGACCACGACCAGATTCGCACCGATCTCCTCGGCGACCGCGGCGATCTGCTGTGCGGGGGCGCCCATGCCCAGCCGTGCCGTCGGCGAGAATCCGATAGCCCTGAGCCGCTCCACGCCTTCGGCCAGGATCGCCTTGTAAGCCGAGATCTGTTCGTCCATCGAGATCCCGACGCCGCCCTCCAGGGTCGCAAGCGCGGGGGCATTTTCCACGACCGCCAGCAGGAAGACTTCCGCGCCACAAATTTGCGCGAGCTTGGCACCCTCCCGCAACGCGCGCCGTCCTTCGATCGAGCCGTCATAGGCGAGAAGAACTTTCTTGTACATGAGGCGTCCCCGTCGATTCTCATGAAGTCGAGCCCGCGAAGGCTAGCACTAATCGACCGGTTCGGAAGCCGACTTTGGTCCGGGAGGAGCCGCTTTCCTCCCCAAAAGCCTCCGGCTCGGCCGTTGCCCCTGCCCCGCCAATCGGCTAAATGGACCGTCACGCACCCGTAGCTCAACTGGATAGAGCGTTGCCCTCCGAAGCTGGACCGGACCGTGCTGAATTCCTTTAAAATTACGCTTTTTGTCGCTCCTGCAGGCAGTTTTTTAGCGATCTACCTGTCAGCGGCACGCCCGGGCCACGATTGTTGCATCGCTAGCTGGCTTCTGGCGCTCGCTCCGTCTGCACGTCCTGTGACCAAGAAGCGCTACGTTTCGAACTGATCAAACTCTTCGGAACTGAATACTCGGCCGTCCGGGCAGTAGATCTTCACGTCCCAACACCCATCATAAAGAAGCTCGCGCGCCTTCTTCAGGGCGGCCGCCGCCGTGTCCCGGCTTAGGTTTATCCGGCCTGCGGTGTCGGTGGCTGAAACGAGGAAATTCACAAGCTCCGCATATCATGGTTTCGTCTATCGCACTGCAAAAGGAAAACAGAACAATCTGTTGCTAGCCCGACACATCGGAGAAATCACTCAACAAACGGCTAGACGGCGGAAAATAAGCGAAGCATGCTCAAGCCATATTAGTAGTCGTTTTGTTGCGAAAGTGTGCCGTGAGTTTTCAGATTACGGTGTTGAAAGTCTTAGCAGGCCATCCGGACGGGCACGCATCGGTCGCCGACCTTACCCATTATGTCAGCATTCTGATGTCCAGCGGGTCAGACTGGACAGATCGAATGAAGCGGCTCGCAGCCAGCGCTCCCCGGCTCGACATCTTCAGTAGCGCGTTCGTCAACCGACAAATGGACGGTTGGCGCATTACCAATGCGGGCCGTCAGTTTCTGACCCAGCTCGAGGCACCGGTTCGAGTAACGTCAGACAGCGAACCACCTTTGCGCGACGACATAGGCTTGGCTCCGCTGAAACCGGTTCCGAAGCTTCGGCTTGTTGTGGACAATACGCGGGCTGTGGCTAACTCAGTAGATCCAGACAAGCTATCAGCCTAATCGCAGTCTCGTCGGGGCGACCGAGCGCGCGATCTACGCGCACCGCCAATAGGTATCTGCAAGGTAATCTCCGGCTGAACGTGACTTGCCATCCGCTGGACGCCGCGTTGAGATAGTTGCGCAGCCTGGATTTAGCCTGATGGACACCCCAGACCTTGACACTCTTATGCGACTGGCCGCCTTTGACCGCGTCCGGGGGTTGAATGAAATTCATGACCATCTGACAGTTATGGAGCTAAAGCCCGGATTTCTTTTTCGGGGGGAACGCATTCCTCTGGTCAACCCCCAGCGCGGCATTTTCAAACCACACCAAATGCGATTCTTACTCTCGATTAAGACGGTCTTTCCGAAGCCAGGTGGCAAAGTCTGGTATGACGATCAAAGGGACGTTCATCGCCAGATATTTCACGGTGATGAGTCAGTGGATTACGCCTTTATGGGCAAAAACCCCGATGCTGCCGATAACCGGTGGTTGAGGGAGGCATACGAGAACCAAATGCCGATAATCTATTTCCTTGGGATAGCACCGGGCCGCTACCAAGCTCTCCTCCCGACCTTTATCTCCGGCTGGGACGGTCAAGAATTAAAGACCCGCGTAACGTTCGGGCCTGATTCAGAGACCCTGGTTCCTCCGACTGACAGCGCGGAGCGACGATATGCGCTGCGCACCGTCAAGCAGCGGCTACATCAGGCCACCTTCAGAGAGGCTGTAATTGCAGCATACGACGGCCGCTGTGCGCTTTCTGGCCTTCCCGAACCTCTACTGCTCGACGCTGCACACATCATCGCCGATGGAAATGAGCGGCTTGGTCAGCCCGTGGTCACAAACGGAATTCCACTTTCGAAGATCCACCACGCTGCTTTCGATGCGCATCTGATCGGAATCGATCCCGACTTTCGCATGCATGTGTCAGATCGACTTCTCGGACAGAATGATGGTCCGATGCTGGAAGCACTGAAGCAGCTAAACGGTCGGAGCATTCGTCTGCCAAGCCGCGCAAAGGACCACCCCGATCGAGATCGATTGGCCATGCGCTTCGAACGATTTAGATCGGTGACATGACTGGGAAGCAACCGCCCTTCCCAACAATGCTGCCCTCTGAGTCAACTGGCACTACTCATCTTTAAATTTCAAACGTTCCATAAGAACAGCTAGCCTTTCGATGCGCTGCTCTATTTCATCGAATTCGAGCGCTATGAGCAAGTCTTGCCGGTCCATTATCGCCAGCATCGTCTTGAAGACCTCGTGGCTATGTCGCGCCAAGACCAGCAAATGCTCGCCGCTAGGACCGAATTGACCTGAAAACCAGTTTTTGACAGTTCGCTCATTCGCACCCGTCCATCCGGCAACAGTCTTAATCTGCAGACCGCTTTCGGCCGCTGCTCGTTGAAGGGCTGCAGCTATTTCAGTTGCAAATCGATTCGCTCGGTTCTCCACGAAGCGCCTCACTGCCGGAAAGAACTTGCCCCTATTTGGAAACGACTTTCCGTAGCTTCACTACTTAAGATGTTGGCGGCGAGGACATGGCCCCAAGGTGCTATCGATCGTCGTTAGTAAAAGGTGTCCGCAATTGATTAGGCGAATCAGTCGCCCAGCTTCGAACAAAGATTCCATCGATAGGCCCGCTCACGCAGCTGCCTACGTAAGAATGTCCACGGACTTACAAAAATACTCAACAGAGAATCAACTCGAAGCAATTCGGCGCTACGCAGACAAGCGTGGTCTGGAAATCTGTCGGATTTACGAAGACTCGGGCCGCAGTGGATTGACCGTGGGTGGCCGGGATGGGTTGCAGCAATTGATGAAGGACGTGCAGTCGAGCGCCGGCGATTTCGATGCGATCCTTGTCTACGATGTGAGCCGCTGGGGACGCTTCCAAAACGCCGATGAAGCGGCTTATTACGAGCATCTTTGTTCCCGGGCAGGAATTCGGGTGCACTATTGCGAGGAGCAGTTCGACAATGACGGCAGCATCGGTTCAATTTTGCTGAAAAATGTGAAGCGAGTCATGGCTGGAGAATACAGCCGCGAACTCTCGGTCAAGGTATTTGCTGGTCAATGTCGCTTGGTAGAACTCGGCTTTAGACAAGGCGGAGCGCCCGGCTATGGCCTACGGCGAGAGCTGATCGATGAAAACCACGTATCGAAAGGAGAACTCCATCGAGGCGACCGGAAAAGCCTGCAAACAGATCGGGTAGTGCTCACCCTTGGCCCGCAGGATGAAGTCGATCAAGTCCGCAGAATATATTCTCTGTTCGTCGACGCTGGTCTTTCCGAACAACAGATCGCTTCCGACTTAAATAGCCGTGGAATACTTACTGACTTGGCCAAACCGTGGACCCGATCAACGGTGCATCAAGTCCTCACGAACGAAAAATATATTGGAAACAACGTCTTCAATCGCATCTCATTCAAATTGAAGCAACGGCGGATAGTCAACAATCGTGAGACCTGGGTTCGTGCGGAGGGCGTCTATCCATCCGTCGTATCGCAGGCTCTCTTTGAGAGAGCTCGATCCATAATTGACGCGCGAAGCAATCATTATTCGGACGAGCAGCTTCTATCGATGCTTCAGACAGTTTTAGAGGAAGAGGGGTCTTTATCAGGCATCGTTATCGACGAACGAGACGACATGCCCTCCTCGAGCGCGTATCGATACCGCTTTGGCAGCCTTATTCGTGCCTACAATTTGATTGGCTACGTTCCTGAACGCGACTACCGATACATCGAAGCTAATCGCCACATTCGTGAAATCTATCCACTTGTTCTGAGTAAAATAGTCTCAGGTTTTCAACGTGCCGGCGGCGAAGTCGCCCTCGATGAACAAAGCCAACTCTTAACTATCAATGGTGGCTTCACCGTAGCGGTTGTCCTTGCTCGCGCTCTAACAACTACGAGCGGCTCTCTTCGTTGGCGTATCCGTCTTGACACCGGTCTGTTGCCAGACATGACCATCGCCGTGCGGTTAGAAGCTACCAACTTGGGCCCACTTGACTATTACCTTTTTCCCAGCATCGACATGAATTTTTCACACTTAAAGCTATCGGAGAGCAATGCTCTGTCCTTGGATGCGTATCGATTTGAATCGTTAGATTTTCTCTATTCACTGGCACGCCAATGCTCGTTTGGAGAAGCAGCATGAGTATCCCTAACCGGACGCCCCTCGAAACACGAAAGCTAAAGAGCATCCAAATAGAGAAGATACGCATACTAAATCCACGAGCGAGAAATCAGCGAAACTTCGCCGAAATCGTCAAAAGCATCGCGCAGGTCGGCCTCAAACGTCCAATCACAGTCAGTCCTCGAACGTCAGAGGCAGATTCTTTCGAATACGACTTAGTTTGTGGACAGGGACGTATCGAAGCCTTCGTTCAACTCGGCCAGTCAGAGATTCCCGCACTTATAATCGAGGCGGAGGAAAGCGACTGCCTCGTTATGAGCTTGGTGGAAAATTGTGCGCGCCGTCAGCATCGTGCCATCGACTTGTTGGGGGACATCGCTACGCTTCGGAAGCGGGGATACAACGATCGAGACATCGCCGAGAAGATAGGAGTCAGCCAGGATTACATCCGGATGATCAGCACTTTGCTGAACAAGGGCGAGGAGAGATTGGTAAACGCCGTAGAAATTGGCATTTTACCTCTGAATATGGCGATAGAGATTGCAAAGTCTGACGATGATGAGGTGCAGCACGCACTCACTCAAGCCTACGCGGAGAAGAAGCTCAGGGGACGAAAGCTAGTTGCCGTCCGGCGCTTGATTGATCAACGCAGGCGTCGCGGCAAGCATCTTCATGGACTGATCTATGGGCGGCGCGACAGCGCCAAAAGACCTCTGACGAGCGAGTCTATGATCAGGGTCTACCGGCAAGAGGCCGATCGCCAGCGCCTTCTTGTCAAGAAAGCGGAGGTCACCCAAAACCGACTTCTATTCGTGGTGGAGGCCATTCGAGCCTTGCGAGGCGATAGTGAGTTTGCGCGCCTGCTTCAGGCGGAAGAGCTTGGCCTAATGCCGGCATTTTTACAGCAACAACTCGAAGCAAGGCCGGCAAAATGAACCGCTTCGTCAAACCGGATGCGTTAGAAGAGGTGATTCAGGCCTTTAGCTCTGACACCCTCGTTATCTCGCTCGATGCGATTCTGCCAGTTCGCGCCATTGGTAAAACCGTGAAGTCGAGCCATAAGTATCGGCAGATCGCAACCTCTATCGCCGAGATCGGCCTTGTTGAACCACCCGTTGTCTGCCCAGACAAGCAGGGATCCTACCTGCTATTGGACGGCCACCTCAGGCTAGAGGTGCTCAAGGATTTAGGTCATACAGACGTCGAGTGTTTGCTTTCGACCGACGACGAAGCATTTACATACAACAAGCGCATAAGCCGACTATCTGCAATCCAAGAGCAGCGAATGATCGCAAAGGCGATCGAACGGAATGTGCCGAAAGAGAAGATCGCAAAAGCACTCGACATAAACGTGCGCAGCCTTGTGCGCAAAGCCAACCTGATAGACGGCATTTGCGAAGAGACCGTCGGCTTGCTCAAGGATAAGATCTGCCCAATGGCCGTTTTCGACGTCTTGCGGAAGATGAGTCCAATCCGTCAGATTGAGGCCGCGGAACTTCTTATAAACGCCAACAACTATTCCGTCAGCTATGCGACCGCAATTCTTGCGGGAACACCACAAGCGCAGTTGGTCGATCCTGCTACACCAAAGCGATTGAAGGGCATGACGGCGGAGGCCTTGGCGCGGATGGAGGGCGAATTGTCGCGACTTCAGCAAGCCATAACCTCTATCCAAGATACGTATGGTCAGGATCACCTTCACTTGACGGTCGTCAAAGGATACCTCGCCAAACTCATCGGCAATCCCAAAGTGGCAAAGTATCTTGAAAAGCGCCAACCGGAGTTCCTAAGCGAATTTCGAAATATCGTGCAGATGTCTTCAACGCTTCCGGCTGATTGACGCTGTTCGATGGGGACCCGGACCCAAAAGCGCGGGGACCACGGGAGAAGCCGCACATTGGGGCGGATCAATCGTGGTGGTGGGGAAGGCGGCGAACCCGTTCCGAGCCCACCAGGCCGGTGAGCTTTCACTGGCTAGCACCGATGGTTTCATCGGCAGGAGATTAGGCGTGCTTACGGCAACCTCCAGGCACGCCGCTCCTTGCTCAAGTCTCGATGGACCGTGGCCCCGGCAAGGCACCGCTCTAAGCAAGCTGAACCTCTTGATATTAAAGCAAGAATTCGACCCCCTTCGTGATATAATCGCTGATAGGCACGATTTAGGCACGGAGCTTGCGAATTGCTGTTCAGAATTATTGATATTGAGACGACGGGCCTCACGCCTCCTGCTGAAATCATCGAGGTTGGCTGCGTAGACGTCCTCGTTGAAGCAGATAGCGTCATTATAGATGCGCCACGCTCGCGGCTATTCCGACCTGTCAACGGCATTCCACCGGAGACGATGGCGATTCACCACATCACCGAGGCAGACTTCGACGTCGCGACCATCAATTGCTCTGATGCCGCGATTTATTCAGAGATTTTTCAAGATCCGATGCCCGATGCGTTCGTCGCCCACAACTGCGAGTTCGAACAGCGTTTCATTCCTGATCGCATTACGGGAGCAGTCCCATGGATCTGCACCCACAAGCTTGCTTTACGTGTTTGGCCTGACGCGCCCCGTCACTCCAACCAAGTCCTTCGATATTGGCGGGGATTAACGCTTGACCCTACGTTCGCGATGCCCCCGCACCGAGCAGCTCCCGATGCGTGGGTAACCGCGCATCTCTTTTCAGAACTCGTTAAAGCCGCTTCATTCGACGAGTTGGTCGACTGGACATTAAAGCCGAAAATGATGCCAACAATAGCGTTTGGAAAGCATCGGGGCGCGAGATGGTCCGATATTCCGCCAGACTATTTATCTTGGATGACGCGCCAAGCCGACATGGATCGTGATGCTGTCTTCTGCGCAAAGGAAGAGCTTGCTCGTCGAGCCGCCGATGATCCCGCCCATCTCACCGCGGTTGTAGACGCATTAAGCTTTTTTGACAGACAAACATAGGGCGTCTTGAGCCCGTCGAGCTGCTTGACATTTGGGTCTCTGAAGCTTCGGATTTCACGCCGTAGCTTGCCCGCGAGGACAACTTAGAGGACAACTTAAAGGTCTTATAAGACACTCTCGGTATTGAACTAGAGTGCGAGGCCCAAGAACGCCCAGTCGGTCCTTTCCGCGCGGACATACTCCCCCGATCTGACGCCTCCAGCGTGCCAGACTTCAATCCTTCTCAAGGACATAGATCTCACGAAGTTGTCTTTGAATGAGCTCGATGCGCCTGGCACACTCAGGCCTTGCTCGGTCGCGCTTGCTTGTCACCGCCGTCCAACCGCTGCTAGTAGGCACAACCGCGATTGCGGTCGATGGTGAACAGCCGTCGAACGACGATAGTTTTTCACGAAAGATCCAGACAAGGTCCGTGCTGGAAATCTTAGTCTTGGACAAAGCAGCTACTCCCCAATCAAGGAGCCAAGACCTTGAAGAGAGATTGCCAACGATACAACTGAGATCACGATTTAACCTAACTGGTCAACCTTACCGTTGGACGCTCGCCGATCCTCGTCTTTTGGGTCCGATCTGCTTAAATGGGGAGAATAACCAGCCACGTTCTCTGACTTACTTTTCTTTTGTCAGCGCGCGATACAATTGAGTGACCGCCTCGGTGAGCTGATCGCGATGAAGGATGTCGTCCTCTGGAATTTGGCCGACAGTCGCGGCAAGCTCGCAGAGAATGCCGGCGAGCAGCCCGAAGGCAATGTGCATGTGTATCGATTTGCGCACATCTTCGGCGCCGGGTCGTTCCAGCACCAGCGCGAAGCCGGTTGGATCGAGGTGGGCTTCGAACCGGGACGACTTCTCAAAAGTCCCGACGTAGAATTTGTCAGGATACTCCAGCGCGATCTCGGCCTTGTCAGGAACGGATTTGGTCATCGTTGTCCTTGGTTTGCGATGGAGCAGCATCCTAGGCCCCCATTCTGAACATCGCTTTGCGCTAGATCAGAAGGGTAAAGCTTCCCCGCCGCTATACGCGATGGACCACGAGCCTGGATGGCGACCCTTTCCGAAGCCGGGCGGTCGGGCTCTCGGCATTAACGCTCCGGTAACCCCGATTCCCAAGGGTTCCTCCATTCATGCATGTTAATTACGCCTCTCCAAGGGGGGGCGATGTCGGAAATTCTTCCGGTAAGGAACAACAGCAAGCCTGCGGGCAAAGCGGCCATTGCTCGCCGCAACCCACTGAACTGGTTGATTCTCGGTGGCGCTCTGCTTATTGCATTCATCGTAGTCGGCACTGCAATCGCCGTTATAAGCTTTCGACAACGCGCTCTGGAAGATCGCGAGCGCGAGTTGCACAATACCGTCTTACTGCTCACTCGTCATTTTGATCGAGAACTCCAGAATTTCGAAGCCGTTCAAGCAGACTTGGTTCGGAGAATTGAGCGCTTTGGTCTAGGTTCGCCTGAGGCGTTCAGGCGTCAAATATCAACCGAGGGCTTTCATAAAAATTTGGAAGCTGTGGTCGGTGCATTATCTGACACCGCAGGAATCAATATTTTTGACGCTACCGGACAGCTTATCAACTCGTCTAGATCTTGGCCGGTTCCTGACATCAGCATAGCGGATCGCAGCTATTTCGAGAGTTTTGCTGCGGACAGCCGCTCGCCGACAGTATCGATCGCACTAGTTAATGGCCGATTTTCGGGCGGGTGGACGACAGTCCTTGCGCGTAAAATAGCCAGCCCTTCTGGCGAGTTTTTGGGTGTCGTTACGCGAGGTTTATCGCCGGCCAACTTGGAAAGCTTTTTTGAATCGCTGGAACTGGGAAAAGGCTCTGCGATTACAGTGTTGCATCGTGACGGGACGCTACTCGCGCGCTTTCCGCACATCGAAAGGATGATTGGTCAAAACTTCAAGACTGCTCCGGTCTCGAAAATCTTGTCCGAAGCGGGCCACGGAACGATGCGCTTGATCAGTCCAGTCGACGGCGAAGACCGTCTGGCGGCCGTCCGTGCCCTTAGCAAGTTTCCCATTTCAATTATCGCAACTAGCACCGTCGCAACGGCTTTGACTGACTGGCGGGCCCAGACCCGATTCCTAGTTGCGGCGGCCGGCCTAGCCGCCCTTGTGATCGCTTTTACCTTGTTCTTCATCGTTCGAAACCTGTCTAAGCAACACAACGACTCGGAGCGCACGCTTGCGCTCCAAAAAGAGCGTCTTGATACCGCCATCAACAATATGACGCAGGGCTTGTTGTTGTATGACTCGGATGCCCGGATCGTTTTGTGCAATCAGCGCTATCTGGAAATGTATAATCTGGATTCGGATGTAATAAAGCCGGGCTCTCATCTTCGGGATATTATTGGGTATCGAAAGCAGACAGGGTCATTTCATGGCGATCCGGACGAATTTTGCTCCGCGATTCTGCGCAACGTTGCTGAAAAGCGGATGACTCATAACGTCGTGCAAACGCCGGGCGATCGGTCGATTTTGATCGTGAATAAGCCGCTGGCAAATGGTGGCTGGGTTACCACGCTGGAAGACATTACCGAGCGGCGCCGCGCTGATGAGAGGATCGCGCACCTCGCGCATTACGACGCGCTGACCGGCCTGCCGAACCGGGTGCTGTTCCGCGAGCAGATCGAACGCGAATTGCAGCGAACCGGCCAGGGCGAGCAGTTCGCCCTGCTCTATATCGACATCGACGAATTCAAGGGCATCAACGACTCCCTCGGGCACCATGTCGGCGATGAGCTGCTGAAAGCAGTGGCTGACCGCATCCGCGGTTGCATCGGCGAGTCCGATCTGATCGCGCGGCTTGGTGGTGATGAGTTTGCGGTGATCCAGACCGGCGTCAGAAACGTCCGCGATGCCGTGGAATTCGTCACCCGCATTCACGAGTCGATCCGGCAGCCCTATCAATGCCTCGGTCACCAACTCTCTACCGATGCCAGCATCGGTATTGCACTGGCGCCGCAGGACGGCACCGACCTGGATCAGCTGATCAAAAATGCCGACCTTGCGATGTATGGCGCCAAAGCCGGAGGGCGCCGAACCCATCGCTTCTTTGAGCCGGCGATGGATGCCAACGCGAAGGCACGGCTTACGCTTGAGCAGGACCTGCGGCAGGCGCTGGTGGACGGCGACTTCGAGATCCACTACCAACCACTAGTCAACCTTCGCCACGACGAAGTGACCGGGTGCGAGGCCCTACTGCGCTGGCGCCATTCCGAACGCGGCATGATCTCTCCGGCCGAATTTATCCCCGTGGCGGAAGATACCGGCCTGATTGTCGAACTCGGCGATTGGGTGCTGAGGACAGCCTGCGCCGAGGCAGCCAGCTGGCCGGATCATATCCGTATCGCCGTCAACGTCTCACCCGTTCAACTGAAATGTCCAACACTGGCGTTAAATATCGCGAGCGCGCTTGCGAACTCCGGCCTTCAGGCCGGTCGGCTGGAGATCGAGATCACCGAGACGGTGCTAATTCACGATGACGAGACGGCTCTTTCGATTCTGCATCAGCTGCGCGACATCGGCGTGCGCATCGCGCTGGACGATTTCGGCACCGGCTACTCCTCGCTGAGCTATCTGAAGCGTTTTCCATTCGACAAGATCAAGATCGACCGCTCCTTCGTAAGCGACATTGCCGAGATCGACGGCTCGGCCGCGATCGTGCAGGCGGTAATAAACATCGCTGTCTCCCGCAACATGACGACGACGGCGGAAGGCGTTGAAACATTAGAGCAGAAGGAACGCCTCCGGGCTCTGGGCTGCACTGAGATGCAGGGCTATCTGTTCAGCGCTGCCAAACCCGGTCCGGAAGTCAGGCAGCTGTTCGGTCCGCGCGACCAAACGGCGGCGGCCGTGGCTTAGCGACAGCCGACATGGACATCTCTCGGCATTCCGGCGATAATTTCCGCGTCACAGGCACATCCGGGCCACTTGGCGGCGCTTGCCACGATCGCCCGATCCGACAAAAGACTGACCGGTAAGACCCAAGTCACCCGTAAGGGTGCACTCCAGATCGCCGCGAACTATGGCAGGTTCGAGACTTCAATTGCCAGCGAGCCTCGCGAAAAGACCGGATAGACAGCAAACTTCGAAACACCAGGCTGCCCTCAGCCATGGGAGGCGACTGAAAGTGACACGAGGGTATTCAGGCAAACTCGGACCGCATGACCGATCGCTCGTTTTCCAGATGCCAATGTGCTATTTTGAGGCTTTAGTGGCGGAGCGCATGTTCGATTTACGATAGGCAGACGCAGTATGGCCTCCAGCCATACGATCTGCGACTTGATTGATTGACCCGGCTAACGAGAGTTTGTCATGGACCAAACGATGCCGGCCAACGAGCTTGGACGCCTTGAAGCGCTCAACAATTACGCAATCGTTGACACTCTTCCGGAAGCTGGCTTCGACGAAATCGCCGAATTGGCGGCTCAGATTTGCGACTGCCCCGCCGGCTTGGTAAGCTTCGTTGACGCATCGCGGCAATGGATCAAAGCAAAATTTGGTCCTCTTCCAGCAGAGCTTTCCGAATGCCCGCGAGAAATTTCTGTTTGCAGGGCCACAGTCTGTATCGACGACATCCTCTACGTCCCAGACCTTTCAGAAGATCAAAGATTCAATACCAGTCCACTGGTGACAACCGGTTTGCGCTTACGCTTCTACTGCGGCGTTCCACTCATCACGCAAGACGGTCACGCTTTGGGCTCACTGTGCGTCATCGACTTCAAACCGCGCGAACTTACCTTCGAACAGCGGGAGGCATTGCGGCGGCTGTCACGACAAACGATGGTTCACCTTGAATTACGCCGGAAGTTGCTTGAGCGAAATGAGATGCTGCAAGACTTAAAGCGCGCGCGCGACCGTGCAGTAGCAGAGAAAGATGTATCGGACCGACTGCTCCTCAATATACTACCACAATCTATCGCAGAAGAGCTTAAGACAAGAGATCGCGTTGAGCCGCGCTTCTTTGACTCTGCGACCGTGATCTTTATCGATTTCAGCGGTTTCACTCGCTTGGTCGAAACAATGGAGCCGGCCAGCGTCATTGATCAGCTTGACCAACACTTTACCAAGTTCGACGACATCATGGCCGCCCATCGTCTTGAAAAACTTAAGACGATCGGGGACGCCTATCTCGCTGTCGGCGGCGTGCCGGAATTCAATCGCTCGCACGCAACTGATGCTTGCTTGTGCGCACTGCGCATAATTGATCACTTGGCCAAGCTCAATCGACAACGGGAGAAGCTACACCTGCCCGCGTGGCAGGTAAGGATCGGAATTAATACCGGACCAGTCATCGCTGGCGTAGTCGGAAAACACAAATTTACCTACGATATCTGGGGAAATACCGTGAATACCGCCCAGCGCGTTGAAGCCGCCGGAGTTCCGGGCCGCGTCAGTATCGCTGAATCGACTTGGCAGCACATCAATAAACGCTTCGAGACCGAAGCCCGCGGCGCCGTCGAAGTGAAGCACCAAGGCTTGGTCAGTATGTATTACCTCAATCGTATTAAGCCGGAATTTGCCTCCGATTCAGCAGGGACATTGCCGAACGACCGATTCTGGAAGCAGGATGAGCGCGTTGTTGGAACGCCGCCCGCTTCCGATAGAAATTAGAAACGCAACGGCACCGATGCATTTCATCGGGTGAGTTGTTGCTCTTGATGGACCGCGGCCCTGGCAGAGCAACGCTCTCGGCTTTCCAAAAGCAAATGGTGGCAGCGTTAAAAGTCGCCTAAATTCGCTCAGATTCGCAAATCGGCACGATTGTGGCGCAGGAAGTTGTGGCGCGTGAGATTCACGGCAGCCAACTCCGATGCATCCTGCGAGTGGTCGAGAATACAAAAGCACCAGCTGCTGTAGAACATTCGAACCTATGGCTCTAAGGTGTTATTGCAAGTCCCCTCAACCAATCCTGAAGCTGCACTCCATTCATCAGTTCAAGCCTGTATGGAATTGCCTTCGCGAGGCCCGGATCGGCGAGGAACTGCGGCGCGAAGTTAGACGTGGTCGCATAATACCTTTAGTGGCGCCAAGATCAGTGCCCACGACGCCGAACATTTCATGGACATGCGCTCGCGTTACGAGATTGTCAGGCGCATAGCGTTTCATTGACCCCAGAATACGCATACTTCCCACACCATCCCTCACGGCGATAACATCGCGCCCCCGATCACCTGACGATGGAGTCAGAGTTACTTGGTAGCCTTCCTTCGCGAACGCGCCCGCGAGCATCTCTTCCCATTCGCGTGATGAGAGTTGAAATGCTTTCGACCAATCCGTGCCTAGCTGCCGTGCGATTTCGAGCCACAAAGCTCCATAGGATTTCACGAGAATGCCCTCTGCATCCTGCCTCTCAGGAATGATCAGACCGGAAACGACCACCGTGGCGACGTTGCTGCCGTTACGGATCTGCTCAACGAATCTGTTCGGGAGTGCCCCGAGCGGAGCCTCACCGACCGCCCCAAATCCTAGCATTGGATGCCCTTATGCGAGTTGAACGTAAGGTAATCTAACTACTGCGCCGGTATTAGAAAGGTTGAGGCACGCGAACCTCCACTGAGAAACCGATCTGCCACAGTTGGCACTCGCGCGCCGGAGCTCGTGTTGCGCCTTGCTTGAACGCGTTACGCTGGAGGCAAGAAGATATCCTCCAACAACTCGAAGGCCGCAACAAGCTTCTTATACTCGGGTTCGGAGATTTCCTTTGCATGGGCATCGGCGCGCTTCTTGTTGACTTCGTCCATAGCGCTCGCCACTTCGCTTTGAGACGCAGCTCCCGTTGAGAACTCGCCGCTTAGTTGAACCAGCTTAAGGATTTCCATGAAATAGAGCGGGCTGTTATTTCTGGAGAATGCCTCACGTCGACCAATCGAGCTAAGCTCAGTTCTGCGTTTGGCCGACAAGCTAGAGTCCAATGCAGCCGCCCATTCCTCTGAACTAAGCCTCGATGACCACCGGTATAAAGCCGTTCTAATCTCCTCTTCGAGGCGGTTCCGGCGACTACCAATTTGTCGCCAGCGTTCGTCGAGGTCAGATGCTGGGGGCTTGATGAAGTTCGCTTTTACAGACACAGCAATCGCGTCGAACCCAAATTCGTAGTCGTCCCCTCGCCTAACAACTAGCCCATAACCGATCAGATGCTCGACGTAAGCTGGGTTGTAACGATATAGATCGGTAAAGGTAGCAACATCGCTCTTTGCCAAATACTCCAACATCGAATGTTCATCGGGATAGAACTTTTTCAGTGTGCTGAGAATTTCGTTCAAATAACCATGAATATCGGCGCCCGCGTCGCGTTCCGCTTCCTTACACGCCGCCAAGGATACGCCTCGCGGTCTGTTTAGTGACGTCTTCTTGTGTATCTGGCTACACAACTGTCGTATGAAAAACGGGTGACCGCCGAATCTTTGATGGATGTATGACACCACACTCGCTTCGAAATCCAATCCCATAAAGTAACCGAGGCGAGTCACCAACTCACTCGTCTCCGCCGGAGACAACATCGGAATAAAAGTCTTCGGAGCAAAAAGATAAACCGGGTTATCGATTTCGTGCAGCTTCGTCATCTCAATTAAGTGAGGATTCGTTCCAACGAAACAGAACGAGAGCTTGTGTTTGCGTGGGCTCTGAAAGAAAGATCTAACAGTCTGCCAGAACAACAATGCGTCATCGCTTTCGCGCCAATGAGCGGACGCGGCAGTTTTGGGCGAGATATTCTCGATTTCATCGAAGATTATTAGGACATCCGTATCGGCGGTAGCCAACGCATCATTCATAAGCCTTCGGAAATTCTCAGAGATCTTGTCGGGGCTGCTGCCCAAATCAATATCCAATTTTCGAAGATTCAATTCTCGACGAACCTCGGTCACCAGATATTGAAGTAGAGGGCCGAAGCGTTTGGCGTGAATTGCGGGGTCCTGGCAATCAACTAATATAGTCCTGCAGCCGGTTGCCTTTGCCCGCCGCTGTATCGCATAAATTGTTGAGGTCTTTCCGCTCTTCCTCAAACCGAAAAGCCCGCTGTTCTGTCCGGACTTATGAAGGTCGATAACGTGCTCGACTAGTTTTTGGCGTCCGAAGAAAAAGTATTCATGCTTGAGGGGGGATTGATAACCGAATAGGTCTCGGATTAGGTAATTTCTTCGGACTGCATTGAAGATGAAATCTTCGTTCGAGGCATGAAAATCATCATAGTTGAACGGAATTACGATCGGATATTCGGGATCCTGTGAAAGGTAATGACGAATGCTAGATTCGATCTGTTTGTCTCGACTGATCAAGAACCGAAGAGATCGATCGACGCGAACATCATCAAATTGGTCACAGACCATATCTATCGCCCGAAGGGTGCGGGACTCAAAGGTTTCATAGTCGGAGAACAGAACAACAATCTCGCGCTCGACGTTAAGGACAGTTGAGACCGCCTCAGTCGGGCGCATAAGGAAGGCGCGGTAAGTGCTGTTTCCGATCGTAATGGTGTCTGCGGCACGCGTGATATAGAAATGTCGAGACAGCCTCATGATGGCTTGTCGTTCGGCAGGCGTAAAAGTGATCATTTGGAAATTTGAATTTACACCTGGGTTAGTCGCCATTGAAAATTTCTCGCGCAGTTGAAAAGCTGACGTGGCGTGAATAGTGGCGGCTAATCCACCATACCTTAACAGTTGCCGCAACTCTTGATTGCGGCTCAGGAGATTTCTCGGGCGCAAGGGAGAGGAAGTCTCATAATTGCTGGCCGCTAACTGAGGATAGAGCGTTGCCTGTTCATGGCAACGCGTTCCGGGTGCTCGCCAAGACGATGACCATCGGACCTCCCTGATCCCATAGGTCTTTCCGACTCCTCGCTCGGCCTGTGGCCCGAACGCGGCACATCAGCGGCACAATGGTTTAGTTGCGGGCCAACAGGGATAGTCCTTGGCACCGTCTGGCTGGCGTCCTTCACTCAGTAAGCAAGAGTGATTTGAGCAGCAGGCAATGGCGACCATCAGAAAACTTCGAGGTCGCTGGCAGGCACAGGTCCGTCGTCGGGGCGTCGCCCCGCGAGCCAAGTCATTCAACTCGAAAGCTGAGGCTCAACGCTGGGCGCAGGACCTCGAAGCAGAAGCTAACCGGTCTGGCTGGGTCGCTGACACACGACTTGCTGAGAAAACGACGCTCCGAGAGCTCCTGACGCGCTACTGTGCTGAGGTGACACCTGGCAAGCGTGGGGCAGTGTCCGAGGCGTCGCGGATCAACTCTATATTGCGCTGCCCCATCAGCCACCGGACGCTTGCCAAGCTGACCAGCGCTGATGTCGCGACTTATCGTGACGAACGATTGAAGAGTGTCGCCCCAGCCACAGTTGTCCGTGAGCTCAACACCGTGTCCCACTGCATTGAAATTGCGACCCGCGAGTGGGGGCTCTGGTTGCCCCGCAACCCAGTCAAGCTGGTTCGACGCCCCCAAGTCCCCCGAGGTCGCACCCGGCGCCTAAAGGCTGGCGAGGAAGCCCGACTGCTCGCGGCATGTGACAGTGGACGCACCCCCCTGATGAAGCCCCTGATCATCCTCGCCATCGAGACCGCCATGCGCCGAGGCGAGATGCTCGACTTGCAGTGGCAGCACGTCGACTTGGTTCGGTGCGTTGCACACTTACCCCTGACTAAAAACGGCGACTCCCGTGACATTCCACTGTCACGTCGGGCCGTGGCAATCCTCAAGGGCTTGATGGCTGAGAAGGATCGAGACGCCGATCGTGTTTTCCCGGTTTCGGGCAACTCGATTCGCCTCGCCTTCGAGCATCTTCGCGTCCGTGCTCAGATGGAAGATTTCCGTTTCCACGATCTCAGACACGAGGGCGTCAGCCGCCTGTTCGAAAAGGGTCTCAACATCGCAGAGGTTTCCGCGATCTCGGGACATAAAGAGCTACGTATGCTGATGCGATACACGCATCTGAAGGCGGTCGATCTTGTTGCTCGACTGGGGTAGCCGCTCGTCGTCTAAGCGTTGCTTAAAGCCGAGATGCCAAGTAGTGGAAGTCCTAGGAATTCTCGGGGTGCACCAATCCCTTGCCTTTTGGGGCCGCAGCAAAAGATTTCACTAGCCTTGGCCAATAGCCAAGCTGACCAGCTGTCTTCTGCTTCTGCTCCAGGCGCGAAACCTCAAAAGCAGTGGCTTGCTTCCGGCAACCTTTCTCGTTGATGGCAAAATAATGGCAGCAGCGAACACACTCGCGGCCGAATTACGACTTTTGTAAGTAACTGCGTCAAAAACGAGGCGGTGCCCGCCAACACTACAGATTCTACGGCATGTCCTACAGGCTGATCGCTATATTCATGCCGCGGTCTCAAGCCCGCGCTGAGACCGGTCCAGTAGAACCCTTTGGAAAAGTCAATGTCCGAACAGCCCGACCATGATGGCAACCCGAGCTGTGTTCCCAAGAGAATCGATGACGACGACGATTTTTCTTTTCTAAACAATCGGGTTCTCGACGCCCCTGGCGAAGCGACCAATGAGGAGATCATCGAAGCCCTCGGTGAGGACGATACGGCCGCAATGGTGGGATCCCATGGCGCAACGGCAGCCCCGGAGCCGACGCCCCGCTCAAAGAAACACGAAGGGCTACTGAATTTGCCCCCGACTGACCCACACCAAGCGCCGGCCGATGACGACCTTGACGATCTCTCCTTCATCATCGGCGAAGTGCCTGAATGCGAACTCAGCCAGGCGGACCGCGCTCTGTTGGCCTCGCTGGATGACGGTTCGGCTGAGGCGGCGGAACCGCAGCCCGCACCAGGTTTGCCTTACCGTCAAAATCCAGAACTTCCGGGACCAGAACCAAAGGACCTAGCCGCGTCCATAGTTGAGGACGCCGACCGGCGCCTGACCTCGGACGATCTCGACAACATTGCTAGCGAGCGAGACGACAATTCGCGTGATCAACGATCGGCGCTGCCTGCCGGCACCGACGAAACACCCGCAACGGCGCAAGCATCCAAAGCGCAGGCCGAACCACAGCCGGAACCAGATCTTAAAGCACTCCAGCAAGCGGACCTAGCCGCGTTCGTGCCGGATCATCCGACCGGGATCGACATACTGACGGATGACGATGTGAATGCTATTCTCGCGCTGGATGATCGGTATCGAAAGTCGGCAGTGGTCTACGTAGAGCCCACAACGACGTCAAAGTTTGATGGCTGCCCGACCGTCACCGACCCGGACAAATTGGCCTCCCTACACAAGCAGGCCGAAATGCTTCGCGACTACGCGGCCAAGCGCGAACTCCGCCGCAAGGAGCAACTTGCCAAGTGGTGCAATCTCCTCGACCAAGCTAGAGCGCGTTTTGATGCGCGCAAACGGGAAGCAAAGGAGTTGGCGCGGCGTGAACGGGACGTGGTCCGCAAGCGCAAGGAGCGCGCCAGCCAGGCAACAGACCGGCTGACCACGGCGCTGGAACGGGCGACCGCAAACCATGGCGGAGACCGCTTCCTGCTCAAGCTGGTTAATCGAGAGCGCGAGTTGGCGAAGTTCCGGGAAGAAGTCCTTTCCGTCGCTCTGGACCAGCATGGTCCCAAGGCTTCACTAACCGAGATTGCCACAATCTGGTCAGTCGTGGCGGGGACCACGAAGTCAAAACAGCAAGCAGGTCGTCTGCGCGACATCGTCAGAAAGCTAGAAGCTAAGGGCGCCCCCTGGTATCGCTGGCGCACGTCATGATCGCTGTCTTGTCCCGGACGATTCGACCGGGTTTGTCCCGGACGAAAGTTGCACGTCCCGGACGGTCGTGACCGGCAAATCTGTGGAATTTCGTCCGGGACGGCAAACTGCATAAGCCCTTGTTATTGAAGCAAGACAGTCAAAAACCCACCGATCCAACCTGACCGTGTTTTTCGCCAATGTATAATACTACTTAGACTCTTGGAGGTTACTTTAAGTGCGAGAAGGACTCGGACACGTTTGACGCCCAAACTCGCGGTCTCCCTCGCTACGCTCGGTCGCTTCGCTCCAAGCAAGAGCCTCGCGCAAGAGCGCTCGGCCGGTCGCTGCGCTCCCGGCTTCGAAGATTTCTTCCCGGAGATAGGAATCCAATCGATTGAAGGATTGATGCCCTCCAGTCGATCGCCGGCTCCGCCGGCTCACGCCCCGGTGACGAGTAGGAAGGATGCCTGCGGGATGCTCGCGCCTGCGGCGCTCGATCCCGAGAAGGTAACCCTTTCGGCCATGCGCGCCGCCGGCGCAGAGGCCGCTGCCACCCGCTCCGATTTTTCGCGCCGCGCGCCGCGCCTGTGCGCCACTCTACTTTACCGCTTCAAGCACTGCACGGATCCACAGCGCGAGTCACCTGTGCGCGATTCAAACCCGTCCGCTACCATAGAGCAGGCGGCCCGTCCGAGGCACCAGCGGCCTTCTGGTGGCTTCACTGTTCATGAACGTTACAAATTTGAAAATTCGTCCGCCGGAGTTCGGCAAACGCTATAGTTACCCCATGCGGCGAGCCGATTTCGGCCATTAGCATGTGCGAGGTTGGCCGCACCTGGACCCGCGGTGCTCTCCTGCACCCCACACAATCTTAAGATGAGTCACTCGATTTCACACACGCACCTTCCGATTTCATTTTTGACAAGTTCCGCAGCCAAAACAGAAACAACGGAACGGGATTCGATTGAGGTTATGAAATCGAAATCTCTGTTTAAAATCTATTGCAATAGGAATTAAGTTTCATGTTTGTTTCATAATAGCGCCCCGGAAAAATTTTCGGATAGAAACTAAAGCAGCTGGGGCCCGAGCAGAAGACCTGAGAAAGCAGCCCGAAAACGCACAACCTCCGGACGATAACTCCCAAACCAGGGTGACCGTTAAGGGCACCACGACGACTATTCCGAAGAGAGACCGGCCGAGAGAGCCAGAATTCCAAAAACTCAACAGCGGCTGCATCCGATATGTATCCGCACGGCTCGCTGAGACGCCCAAAACGACAAAACCGAGACTCCTACCGCTGACCGAAAAGAGCCAAATAGCTACCGATTTGTCGAGACGCCCGGCGCAGAGCGGGCGAGAACACGTTTAGTGGGAAATCGTTTGGTCCCTGTCTGGACGATCGTTTGCGACGTTCGTCTTCGCAGTGGGCGTCCAGATCGGTCTTCCGATCCTTGGCGCAGCGCAATCCGTCTCCGGACGGGGCGCATTCTTTCAGTGACGCCGAACTCGATCCGAGCAACAATCGCATCAGTCGCGGTTGATTCTTGAATCAATTGTGCGTCTCGGATGTCCTTCTTGAATCAAAGTTGCTTGCTGCCCTCGATCGTTCAGGCGGCAATGTCGCGCTCGGGCCGCCGTCACATCTGCCGCAAATCGTAACCGAGGCGCGGAAAGTGCACGACGATGTCGCCGAGCCTCGGATCGCTCCGGCGCAAGGCGATTTCGTCGGCGTCGACCAGGACCAGCTCACCCTCGACAGGGTCTCGGCCATAGTCATCGGCCCGGATGCGCACGTGGCGACTAAGCGGCGGATCCTCGTCGAACGGGTTTGATGCCCGTGGTGTTTGCGGTTGCGCTGAGGCGGCGACGTCCAAGGCTTCCTCGGCGCTCATCGGAGACGAGGTCCCATGACCAAAGGCGCGCATGCGCTCCATCCAGTCGGCAATGCGCGGGTAAGGGGCAAGCTCGTGGGCCAGGCGTTGGCTGCGCGCCGTCATAAACCAGAGCGGGTGGTATACGGCGAAATCGGCCACAGTGACTTGCGGCCCGGCGATCCAGGCATGGCCTCCGGAGAGAAGCGCCTCGATAAATGGAAGCTGCGCCCGGACAAACGGCGCATTTCGCGTGGCCGCGCGCTGCACGGTCTTAGCACTCGGAAGCGGCAGGTCGCGCATGCGAGAGCGATCGGCCTGGAGGTCCGGAGGGAGCAGGTCCAAGTTGACGCCAGAGACGTAAAGCGACATTGGACGGAAGAACTGATGCTCGGCCCAATAGGCGATCATGTCGGCGAGTGCGGTCGAGCCGGCCGGGTAAAGCGAGGGCTGAGGCTTTCGCCGCTCAAGTTCGCGCAAAATCAGCCGCGTGTCGCAGAAAATGTCGGCGCCAATCTGTAGGACCGGTGTCCGGCGATAGCCGCCGGTCAAAGGCGTCAGGTCGGGCTTCGGAGCGACCGGCGGGATGATGACGCCGCGCCAGGCAAGACCCTTGTATCCCAAAGCGAGCCGCGCCTTCTCGGCATAGTTCGAGAAATCGTAGTGGTGCAGGATCAGTTCCATCGGTGACGATGCGCCTTACTGAGACAGGGGATGACCGCTTGTTGCTATGCTCTTCCGACTCTTCGCGAATAACAGGTAGAATGCGACAGTCAACTCGAACCGCTCGAATTCCATTGCTTGCGACGGCCTGACGACCATAGAGTGAGCCTCGATCGTGTCGACCACACGAAGCACTTTGAACGGCCTGGGCAGCGGGATGGCACGCCGGCGCGCAAAAACAGCAAATAGCCTCATTAAGGCACGTGACTACGTCCCTTGTTGCTCGAAGGGCGCTCGTTGCCTATCACCGCTGTTCATCCGCAAGAAGGCGGTGGGTTGACTATGGGTGTCAATCTCGTGGTCGCCGTCACCGATGGAGACTGGTTCGAGAGACTGCGCACCCAGCCTAACCTGAGCGAAGTCAATTTCTGGGCACCGTCGGCGGCGAATTTCCGCGCACTCCGGCCCGGCGAGATGTTCCTGTTCAAGCTGCACGCACCACGCAATGTGATCGTGGGAGGGGGAATTTTCGCCTATGCCAACTCTTTGCCGTGCTCTCTTGCATGGGAGGCATTCAGAGATGCAAACGGGGCGGGTTCATCGAAGGAAATGCGAGCTCGGATTGCCCGCTATCGCAGAGCCGATCCGAACGATCGGAGCGACTTCGAGATTGGTTGCCGCATTCTTACACAGCCATTCTTTCTTCAGGAGCGCGATTGGATATCCGTTCCGTCGAGTTGGTCTCCTAACATCGTATCATTCAAAACATACAATACCAGTGATGCTGACGGTCTGGCCCTGTGGGATGCAGTCAATAGCCGCCTAGAGCGGTTGCGGCTCTTTGGTATGAGTGAAGGCGAAGCCCGATTTGGAGAGCCCCACCTGATCATGCCACGTTTAGGACAGGGTGCGTTTCGAGTCTTGGTCACGGACGTATATCAGCGCCGCTGCGTCATAACGCACGAACGAACGCTTCCGGCGCTCGAGGCAGCCCACATTCGCCCTTATGGCGATGGCGGCGGTCACGAAGCGAGCAATGGCCTTCTGTTAAGGCGTGACATTCACAGCCTGTTTGATGCCGGCTACGTCACGGTAACACCCGACCTGCGCTTTGAGGTCAGCAATCGTATACGCGAGGAATTCGAAAACGGCCGCCATTACTACGAGCTTCATGGTAGCAAGATCGTGCCTCCAACTCACGCCGTCCATCATCCCGATCCCGACGCCCTTGCCTGGCACAACGAACACTGTTTCAGATAAGCTGAGCACAAGAAGTTGCGCACGCTCGACGGGATCAATCGAGTGACGTAGACAAGTGAGAGTGCCTCCATGAGTGACGTCAAGCTCTTCAAAATCGATAGCAATCAGGTTCGCGAGCTTCCCGGTGATGCGTTGCAGGTCGAGAGGTCTCTGCAGCTCCTGTTTGAGGCTAATCTTGAACCCTTGCTCGGAATACGTTTCTTGGCGAGCGAGCATTCAACTGGGCCGGTGCACGGTGGCCGAATCGATACGCTCGGGCTCGACGAAGACGACTGCCCGGTTATTCTCGAATTCAAGCGAGCCGTGAATGAGAACGTGATCAATCAAGGCCTGTTCTATCTCGACTGGCTGCTGGATCATCGCAAGGAATTTCAGTGGCTAGTCATGGAGAAGTTGGGAGCTGAGATAGCAGGTAACGTCGACTGGAGCGCACCACGATTGATTTGCATCGCCGGTGATTTCACACGGTATGACCAACATGCTGTAAAGCAGATCGCCCGCAACATCGAATTGATACGGTATCGGCGCTTTGACAGCGAACTTTTGATGCTCGAACTTGTCCATGCGCCGAAGCAATCTTCCCGTCCCACGACCACCACTTCATCACCATCGGAACCTGCGCCAAGATCACCGCCGGCCGAAGAAGGGCATGACGATCCCTATCTAAGTTCTCGAATTGACTATAAATTGGCGCGTGCTGATGCCGAACTCCGCGACCTATTTGAGGCTGTCAGGCAATACTTGATCGGATTGGGAGATGACGTTCAGGTCAAGCAGCTCAAGAATTACATCGCATTTAAGCGGCTGAAGAATTTCACCTGCGCGGAAATCTATCCCCAAGTGAGGGTCGTCACACTCTATTTGCGCCTTGATCCGACCTCCATCGAGCTTGAAGAGGGCTTCTCCCGCGATGTCACCCGAATAGGGCATTTCGGCACTGGTAATCTTGAACTTTCGCTCAAAAACATGGACGACTTTGCTAGGGCCCAACCCCTGTTACGAAGGGCTTATGAAGGCTCGTAAGTTCGCCCCAAATGCCCCCGGCGGAAGAACTGACCCGCCACAGCCCTGGCACTCCCGGCGCACGTCTTTCCGGCGCACCCGACACGATACGAACGTGTGACCTTCGTCTGAGAGAGAGGTCACCAACTTAGGCGGATTACACAACCTCGATTTGATCATCTTCACCCGAAGACTGAGAGACCGCGTTGGCGAGAGCGTGCCATTCAATCGCTAGCGCCTCCCATTCCGCTTTGATGATCGGACCGGACGCGAAAGAGGCTCGCTGCTCGTTCTCGATAGCTCGTAATCGGAATGTATGGCTCAGAGTGTTCATGTGCCCATTATACACACGAACAGATTGTGAGATAGATATAAATCAATCTGTGGGAAATGTTATCCATAGCACTGCCAAGGACTCCCAAAGTTCCCCCGACGCCGGGGGCTTAGGTCGTGACCCAGACGTTAATGAAAGATCAATTCTGGCATGTCAAAATATAGCTATCAGAGTTGAATATTCCTCAGCTTACAAAATCGCTGGATCGAGATCATGGCTGACTTCGTCATCGGCGACATGGACATGGAATATGCAACGACAGTCGCCGACCGCGCCATCCGATTGATGTCACAACAGTCGGTCCCGGCTACTCCGAGTAATTTCTCGGTGTGGTTCGAATATGCCATGGGCACCTCACCGGCGCTTAGAAAAACCATCGACATTTTAATCGGTAACAAACGGAAATTTGACGCAGCGATCAATTACGAACTCTATGTGACCTACGTCAATCCGCAATACGGTCTTGCTGTTAAAGGCGACTTCCCCGAACGACTGCGCGGCGTGATAACCAACGCCACGCAATTCCTTACGACAGCAATTGCCGACAATCGCACGCAGATCGAGGCGCTCGGCGAAGTCTCGTCAGAGGCTCAGGCGAGCGGCGATCCACAGGCTATTATTGAAAGGCTGGTGACCGAACTGTCCAACGCGACGGCACGGGCAACCGCCTTGGAATTAAACTTTGAAGCATCGACGCAGGAACTCGACAGGATCCGCAACTCGCTCAAAGAGGCCGAACAGCGGTCCAACACCGATGCGCTTACGGGACTAGCCAACCGCCGCTCGTTGGATGAGTTTCTTCGTTCAGCGCAAATCGTTGCGATGGAGAAGGGAGAGCCGCTCAGCGTTCTGTTGATCGACATCGATCATTTCAAGGACTTTAACGACACCTTCGGGCATCAGGTGGGAGATCAGGTGCTTCGGTTGGTGGCCAAGGTTCTGCAAGAGAATGTTCGCGATCAGGATCTTGCGGCTCGCTATGGCGGCGAAGAATTGTTTGCTGTGCTCCCTGGTGCCGATTTGGACGTTTGCGCAGGAGTTGCCGAGCGCATTCGCGGGCGCATCTCTGACGCACGACTGACCCGACGCACGACTGGCCTGGAGATATCAAGCGTCACCGTCTCAATCGGAGTCGCGCAATTCAAGCTGGCCGAGTCCGCGGAGGCCATGATTGAGCGTTGCGATCGCGCGCTGTATCGAGCTAAACGATCCGGCCGCAATAAAACGGTCACAGAAAACGACATTGAAGGCGAAGTGGTCGCGGCGGCCTAGTCTTGACGCAGCGGCTTTCCAGCAACAAGCAGAGGCCGATCGCACTTTTCACTAGCGGCTCCCCCGTGGGGGACTTTCATGTCCCATTTTGCCAGCTTCCTGGCCTACTCCGACGGGCCGTTTACGGCCGAATGCGGTGTCGCGCGCGACGTCCGGTGACCGTCCGCAACCGAAACGCTTCCGTAACCCACTCCTGTTAACATTCGACCATGGATCCCCAGGAAGCCGCGAGAGTTTTTAGACAGAGAGCGGACGTTTATCTGAGAATGACTGCTTACGCTCGCGACGAGCGGGAACGCCGAACTTTGCATGAGCTTTTCGAGAAGACCGAAGCTCAAGCCGAGCTTCTTGAAGGAGATCTCTTCGATTTACGAGGGCTTCAGAATATTTCTTGCATTCGGCCCAGATTGAGCTGAAGCGCAAATCCCTTTCGGTTTTATTCACCCGCCGGTTAGCCCTGGACTCCACATCCTCTCACGAGAGAGTGGCTGGAACAGATGATTGAGGAGCTGGAGTTTCAACTCCAGGACCAGCGTAAGTCCTGCGCGCAACAAACCGTGGTTTTGCGCAGTCCGGGCCTGCGCCACAGTCCCGGCACCCTCGGCACATGCTTTTCTGGCGCACCCGACTGATCCGAACGTTTGACCTTTGCCTGAGGGCCCTCCCCCGCCCCCAAAAGCTCCTTGCTGGGCCGTTGCCCCTGCCCGGCCAATTCATCAATGCTTCTCTTGATGTCCTAGACAATAGGACCCCGGACCTGTCCCTTGCCGCCTGTGTCGCCGAAGGAATTCCGGTCTAGCCTTGGAACTAATCATCGTGCTGTAATCGATGCGGCGGACAACGGATTTTGAGGGCTTCTTGACCGGTGAACGCGGGCAGCGGCGTCTTGCGGCTATCCTTGCGGCAGACGTCGCCTGGTATACGGGAAGCGTCCGACGACATCCTATTTGCGTATCTGGTTGAGCTGGAAGGAATTGGGACTAACAAATGACGAGGCGAAGGCGGCGTTATTACCTAAATCCCGGCTTCCAAATTGACGGTTCTTCGATCGAGTCCGCGATGCCTGCGGACACTTCGAAAACAGCGGCGGAACTGCTGCCACCACCGGCTGCGGACGTGCCCCTCCTTTTTACCACCAGCGAACTGAGGGACCGAAAAACTAAAAGGCGACTGCCGCAGCAACTCGATCTGCCCCGCCCCTTGGAGCCGACTCGCCGCCTTGTTGAATTAGGGCTGAAGGCGAAGACTAAATGAGCCCGTCCGTTCAGATCTGGTTGAAATTTGCTGCTTGGCTCGCGATCACAGCAATTGCAATTGTTACGGTCCTCCCGATAGGACTTCGGCCGACGACTCCTTATTCGCCAAACACCGAACGATTTTTCGTCATGGCAATTGTGGGCGGCTTGTTTGTTTTGGCCTACCCTGCACGGCTTTGGGCCGTCATATTTGCCCTTGCTTGCGGCGCGGCCGTGTTTGAACCGTTGCAGTTTTTTGCACTGGGGCGGCATCCGAGCCTTCGAGATGTGGTGGTCAAATCGGCCGGCGCTGCCGCCGGAGCAATCACCGGCTATCTGCTGAGCCGGGTGGGCGGGCTGAAGGCGAAGAGCAAATAATGCCCGGGCGTCCAAGTCATATTCCTGTTTACCGCGAGCGTAGTGCCCTCCAATCTTTGGTCGAGCAAGGCTGGCTGCCAGCCGCGAAACTTTATCCAGCTGGGCCATCGACGATTTCCGGAATGCTCTCGAAAGGCTGGCTGCAACGAAAACGGGACACTACATTTGGCTGGACGTATCGCATCACCACAACTGGCGAGGCTGCGTTAAAAGCGTTGATTCCGTCTAAGCCACGCAGATCAGCCCGGGGGCTGCATGGGTTGAGCGTGAAGGGAAAATGAGCGTATCGCCCAAAAAGTCCTCATTCATGGGAAGTTGCAGCAGCGGGAAGCCCAGACCATCGCGCTACGGCTTACTCTCCGGCACGCCCCCCGCTTCCGATGCTCGTTTGGGTCTAGCCTTCGCAATAAGGGCTGGGCCCGCCACAGTCCCGGCATCCCCGGCAGGTGCTTTTTTGGCGCACCCGACACGATTCGAACGTGTGACCTTTGCCTTCGGGACGCAAGTCAGGCCTCGTTGCTGCCACTAGCTGATCGCACATTTTCGGCGCACGGCGCATCCGCGTGTTTCAGAACGAGCGATCCGTGGTCTGCGTCACTCGTCCTATCGCTTGGCGAAGCTCACATTGCACGGCCGTTTTTCATTCCGCTTTCCGGTGCCCGACGATTCATCAAACAGCGCAGTGACCGTATAACCGTAGGGTGAACCAGCCTTGGCGTTACCAAGAGTAGCCGCAGGGTTTCCCGTAAGACCCTTCGCAACCAAGGTGGCCTTACCATCCGCTCCGATCTTTCCGTCAATAGCGAGCCAGCCGGGTGTTCCGCGTGTTGAGTCCTCAGCGTGAAACATGCTGCCCTTGACGGCAGCCGTCATGTATTTTGAGTAGGGGCCGACATTCCCCGTCTCTGGGCAGAGGATTCTCACATCCCACTCTCCATCAAATTTGCCTGTTGCGGTCTTTGAGCCGGATGGCACGGGGGTTGCGAGTGCTGCTTTCTGCTTCAAGCCGTCGATCCGCGCCCTGGCGAGGTTACCGAACGCGCATGTGGGGAATCTTGCGACGTGGTCTTCATAGGCCATGGCCGTGCCGATGACGTCGGCGGCTTTCCAATGCGTCTCAGCCGCCGAGCAGAGGTCCGTTGGTGCGGATTGGGCCGGAGGCGTCACGGTGATTGAAACCGGTCCGTTCAGGTAAAACTTTCCAATGATCGATAGCGACAGTTCGGGAAGCTGCGATCTGCCGCTGGTTTGATAAACGTCGGCGCTGATGTCGCGAAACACTTCGCCAATTTCCTTCGGTTCCTCGATGCGCCTGACGAAGGCCGCAGTGTATGGGCTGTTGCGGCCGGTTCCATCGTCAGCTGTTTGTCCTGCTTGGGTCGAAAATGACACGATCGTGCCAAGAGGAGCGTCAATCTTTGACAGCCCATGCCGAACTGAGGCGCCTCTGGTAGACCCAAGCGACCGCTTCAAGGCTTCCGGGAATGGATTGTCGCGACAAGAATCCAAGACCAATATCCGCAGGTTTTTGGCCTGCTGCAAATCATTCATAATATCGTCTACTCGGATAAAACGCTTTAAGTCCGCCTCATCATCCAGCTTGGCGTTGATTGGCATCAAGTAGTTGACGCCGCCAAATTGCATCGCATGGCCGCTGTAATAAAAGAGAGCCACGTCAGCATTTTTTGCCGCGCGCGAGAAACGGATCGCCGCGTCTTGCATTTCCAATTGGCCAAGATTAGTCGCTAAGATAACTTCGAAATCGGTTCGTTTGAGCGCCGCCGCTACATCCGCGGCGTCGTTCTCTGGATTGGTCAATCGCGCCTTGTGGGCGTAAGCGCCGTTGCCGATGACCAGGGCCACCCGCCTTTCGGCTGATGCCGGGCCGCAGCCAAGCGAGTAGGCGACGAGCAACAGCAAGCAACCCTTCCAAAATGTCTCCATTTCGACCCCCTCATCGCAATCCGAGCAGAGTATTTAAGAATGCTAGAATCGCAAGATTTCTCAGTGAGGGTGGTCACAATGAGTGCCGCATTTTGGCACTTTTCCGGTCGACTTGAGTCGGTAATGCCCACCAAGGCCAGACCTCGGCTAAACGATTTATGGATCGCAACCTAGAATTGGGTTCATTTGCGCGCCGGAGCCACCCGGCGAGCGAATTGAACCATCCGCCGCACCGGCCCATTCGAGTAAATCGACCCGCCACAGTCCCGGCACCTCCCGCACGTGCTTTTCTGGCGCACCCGACACGATTCGAACGTGTGACCTTGGCCCTTCGGGCCTTGCTCCACCCAAAACAGCCCCCAAAAGCTCCTTGCTGGGCCGTTGCCCCTGCCCCTTGGTCCGGGCTTCAAAGGAGGCCCGAAGCGATCTCGTGGACCCAGGCCCTTGGAAAGCCCTCGACTCTCCTAGTGGCAGGAATAGATTAAAGACATTGCGAATAATTATTCTGGGAGGTGGCCATGCAATCCCGGCGGTTCTTTAATTGGTGGTTCAGAATATTGACCTCGGGTCGGTTCTACGGGAATTTTCTTGATTGGCGACAGTCGCGAAAAATGTCGAAATTGCCATGAGCGACTGCTGGGTCTGGTGACGTGCAGCCAGATCGGTGATTCCGATTGTCTGACAGAATCTTGGCGTTGATAAGTGAGGTGGCTGCCGGGTTTCGACCGCCTAGCTCACTTCCCCTTTGCGATCTGAAAGAAGCAATAGCCGTGGATACCAATGTCCCTCGGCGCATCAGAATGAAGCGGGGAGCCTGCCAAGCGAAGCGTTACGACCTCTGCTCAGTTCATTCGTTAGATTTTGTTGCCGAACGGTAGCGCTTCCAATTGGCAATTATCGCTTCGTATCTGACAGACTTCTTGGTCGCATGGCGCGCGCTTTCAGGTCCCTGAGTTTGGAGCCCGTTTTCATCAGCCGTGAGAACCTTCAATGACGCAACCCCAGGGATAGCGCGGTCGGTCGAGGGCGACCTCATCGTGGCAACGCTGGCGGCGGCAGCCAGCAGAGCGACAGCCACGAACCCGGTGATCGTTCGATGCTTCGTCATGGGAACCTCCGGTCCCCCAAGCCCATTGGTATGGGTCACGGGGATTTCGCGAAAGTTCAACAGGGGCCGGGGTAAATGTGGGCAGCACTCGGATTGCGAAGAAAAGCTGCTTCTTACAACCTGCTGTGGCTGTAGTGGTGATCCGAGCGCGGCCAATCGGTAAGAAGGAGTCCGCCACAGTCCCGGCACTGGCTTACCTGGCGCACCCGACACGATCCGAATGGGTGACTTTTGCCTTCGGATCCCTGCCACCAACAGCCCCCCCAAAAAAGCCCTTTGGCTCCGCAGCGCAAAGCCGGGGTCCGGGGCTTCAAAGCAGAACCTTCGTTCAATTAGCGAAGTTCAACTTTTCCAGTAGCGCCGGGAAATTCATTCTGTAAGTTACCCTTTTCGAGTTCTGTTTCGAGTGGTGCATTATGAATGACAATTATTTTAAGGAGTAAGCAGCCCGTGTCGGACAGATCGCCAACTTCGCCGATCCCTTCACCAAGAAGCGATTACTGGATCTAGCGGAGAGGTATGACGGCAAAACGCCGGTTCTGCGGAAAACGCCTCTACCCGCGGCGGCGGCTGAGCAGCCTTAAGGAAAAGAGCGCGGGCACGTAGACCGCTGAGCGCCAATGGTCAATTCCAATGAGAGTATTTTCAATCATGATATTTCGTGCCGTATTGATTTCCCTTTTCCTCGCTACAACTGTGCACGCACAGAGGTTAGTCGACCCGAGCAAAGTCGCTCCAGAGTTTCGAGAAGCAGCCGAAAAGCGCAGAGCTGAACAACTCAAGCAACAAGCCTGCGCGAAGAAGGCTGACGCTGAAAAAATCCTCCCGAGAGATCGCCTAACTTTTCTGAATAGCTGCTTGGAAATTAGCGCTGACAAGTAGTTAGAGATTTGGTGCGCGAGCACCGGCAGGCTGATTCGTTTGCTCAAATGTAGGGCGACCCGACGCCGAAATCGGACCGGACGTTTAAGCGAAGTCCATTTCTGCACTAAAGCGGATCGTCGATTAAGGACACCATCTTGGCCAATACCAAACAAACGCTCCCGCGCGCCTACGACATCATCGTCTATGGCGCGACCGGCTTTACCGGCCGACTGGTGGCCGAACATCTGCTCGGGACGTATGGCGCGACGGGCGAAATCAGGTGGGCGATGGCCGGGCGTAGCCTTGGGAAACTCGCTGAGGTCCGCGAACTTATCGGGGGACCGTCGAATTTCCCGCTGATCGCGGCCGACGCGTCCGATCCAGCTTCGCTGAAAACCATGGCGGAAAGCGTCAAGGTGATCATTTCGACGGTCGGGCCCTATCAGCTTTACGGCGAGGGCCTCGTTGCTGCCTGTGTCGCGGCCGGGACCGACTATGTGGACCTGTGCGGGGAACCCGCCTGGATGGCGGCGATGATCCGTAAATACGGTGACGCTGCGCAAGCATCCGGCGCGCGCATCGTGTTTTCGTGTGGCTTCGACTCCATTCCTTTCGATCTGGGAGTCTTCTTTCTCGAGCAGGAAGCGCGGGCAAGGTTCGGGGAGCCCGCGACGCGGGTGCGTGGGCGGGTGCGGAAAATGAAAGGCACATTTTCCGGCGGCACTGCGGCAAGCCTGCTCGCGACCGTCGAAGCCGCCGCACGTGACCCTGCGATGCGCAAGACCCTGTCCGATCCCTTCGCATTAACACCGGGATTTGTCGGAGCGACCCAGCCGAGCGGAAACGAGGTCGTCGAGGACATCACCGCGGGCTCGTGGGTTGCACCCTTCATGATGGCGATGATCAACACCAAGGCGGTGCATCGTTCGAACCAGTTGCTGAACTATGCCTATGGCCCGGATTTTGTGTATGACGAGATGATGATGACGGGCTCCGGCCCGGCTGGCGAGAAGCGCGCCAAAGCGCTGGCGCGCCGCGAGTCGGTCCAGAACGCGTTGATCGGCTTTGCGCCGACCCGCGCCTTGATCCGTCGTTTTGTCCTGCCGAAGCCCGGGCAGGGTCCGTCTAAGGCGGCCCGCGACGGCGGATTCTACGACATCCTGCTTATCGGCCAGACCAGCGATGGCCGCAGCCTGAGGGTCTCGGTCAAGGGTGACAAGGACCCCGGCTACGGCTCGACGTCCAAGATGATCGCAGAGAGCGGCATCTGTCTGGCCCGCGAGGTGTCGCATGAGGCGGTTGGCGGAGGATTCTGGACCACGGCCTCGGCGATGGGAGAGACGCTCATCAGCCGGCTGCAAGCCAAGGCCGGTCTCACCTTCGCGCTGGAGAATGGTTAGTTCCGGTTGGAAGCTGTCGCGCCGAATGTCGCTACCGGGTCAATTTCGCAAGTTGCCCCTCCCAGTCGCAAGGTCCGCCTTGCCCCGATGAACCGACATCGCCTGCCCGGCCTGTCAGGTCTGAAGGGTGTCATCATAGACACGCCGATGCATCTGCGCAGTGGGTCGAAGTCCTAGGGAAACGCCATCCAATCCATCCCTTTGCCTGCATTTGCCAGAAGCAATTTGAATTTCCTCCTTGGAACGACGGTTTGCCCGGCACGTCGCTGCGCTCCTGGAGCTTTCGATGAACACCCGCCCACGGTAATCGGACAGATGGCCCCGGGCTTCGCTGGCTCTGAAAGGCCGCACCTAACCAACCTCCCGGCCCTACATTTGGTGGGTCGCCGACGGGGTGGCTATGGGTAAAAGGAAGCCGAAGGCCGGTTGTCGTTTGGTTGACTCTGGTTGAAAAATTCAACCAAGATTCAACCAACGGCTGGGCGTTGAAAATCCAAGCCCAACACAGTTGTCGGTCCAAAGCAGACTCCCTGCACCGGTAGAGCGCTGCTATTCTCAACGGTCAGTAAATCCCTTCGACGCTATTCCGTCGGGCGACCAATGAGACATTACGATTTGGCGCTGTGCGATCGTGCAAATCGTGCTGTTTGGGCGCCCTGATGTCCGAGTCGGATCATTTTAATCTGGATCAAGGCGTCAAGGCAGAAAGCGGGCTTGTCTTTTGACGATAGGGGTCACAGGACCATGCATTTCAACTCGAAATTTTGCTCCGCCGTCGCTTTCTGGATCACGTTGACGGTCGCGCAACCCGCTGTCGCCGAGCGCAGAGTTGCGCTCGTTGTCGGCAATTCGAACTACACGAACGTGTCGCGCCTCCTCAATCCGCGCAATGACGCCGGCGATATGATCTCACGCCTCAAGGCCATGGAATTCGACGTCATTCCAGGGCTCGATCTCGATCGCAACGAATTCCTGAACACGCTTGCCGCCTTCGGTCGCGCCGCGGAAGGCGCGGACGTCGCCCTGTTCTTTTACGCCGGGCACGGCCTGCAGGTGAACGGTCAGAACTATCTGGTGCCGACCGACGCCAAGGTGGAATACGAAGCAGAGCTCGATATCGCGCTGATCCCGGTTCCGCTGGTCATGCAGCAGCTTGCCCGCGGCAGCCGCGTCAACATCGTTCTGCTTGACGCCTGCCGCGACAATCCGTTTGCCAAGGATCTGTCGCGAACGCTCGGCACGCGATCGTCTTCGGCGCTGGGGCGGGGCTTGGGCCGCATTCAAACTGCGTCCGGCACGTTCATCGCCTTCGCAACACAGCCCGATAACGTGGCGCTGGACGGCGTCGGCCGGAACAGCCCGTTCACGCAGGCATTTCTGGCCAACATGGAAAAACCCGGCTTGTCGCTCTCGGATCTGATGATCGAGGTTCGCAATGACGTCATGCGACAGACGAACGGCAAGCAGGTGCCTTGGGACTCTTCATCGCTGACGGGTCGATTCTCGTTTAAGATCGAAGGCACAGTGACAATTGTCCCGGTGACAAGCCCATCCCAGCAATCTGCTCCGGCATCTGACACACGCACGGTCGAACTCGGCGTCTGGAATGCAATTCGCGAATCTAACGGCGCGGCGGTGTTCCATCGTTTTCTGAGAGATTATCCGGAAAGCGTGTTCGCGCCGTTGGCACGCGACCGTATCGCGACACTAACGGGAGAAAAAAAGCCGGCACCGGCAATATCTGAATCTCCTGTGGAGCGCACCACAGACATCCAGCCGATCCTGTTGCCGGCGAGTTCGGTTAATCTGAAACGAAGCCGCGACATTGAGGTCGGCGGCGGTCTTGCCAGCCAGTATGGTGAGAACGTTTTACACAACGCGTCACCATACGGCATAAGACCAAACGCAGCCGAATGGGTTTTTTCGGCGCCAACCGCCGGGCGCTATCGACTCGACATCGAATTTGCGGCGCTGGAAGCGCGCCCTGTCAAGATCGTCATCAACGGCAAAGTCGTCCGCGCCGACGCACTCAACGAGTCGACGGGCGGCTGGTCGGAAACGAATCAGAGCTTTCGCACGCAAGGGTTCTACGATCTCAGGGCTGGCGAGAACCGCATTCGGTTGGAGCGTTCAAATGTTTTTCCGCATATCCGAGCCCTGCGTTTCGTGCCCTCGACATGATCAAGAAGGCGCGAGGCTGGCGTCGAGCCTGGGTGCCCTGGGTCGATGTGAGGCAAGCGGCCAAGCAATTAGTCCTTCTCAACCCCAGCGAGCTACCCGACCCCCCTGCCGGCAAGGAAATCGACCCGCCACAGTCCCGGCACGCCCGGCACATGCTAAATCTGGCGCACCCGACACGATTCGAACCTGTGAACTGTGCCCTTCGAGCCTTGCTCCTCCCCAAAAGCCCCCGCCAGGGCCGGTTGCCCCTGCCCCGCCAATCGGCTAAATGAGCTCTCACGCACCCGTAGCTCAGCTGGATAGAGCGTTGCCCTCCGAAGGCAAAGGTCACACGTTCGAATCGTGTCGGGTGCGCCAATAAAATCAGACCCATCCGGGATTCTGGGAAAAGCCAGTTTTGTCTGGGTAAGCACCGGGTAAGCAGCCGCGGCGGTTTCGGCGCCCGTGGTGGGCAAGACAGTCGCTCGCACGGAAGAATTACTCAATGACTGTTCAGGGAACATTGCATCGGCAGTGACCGATGTTTTGATCCACACTCCCGTGAAGGAGGCGACCGGCGGTCCAAGTGACGGACGGCAGTGGTTCATTGTTTCGATCCACGCTCCCGTGAAGGAGGCGACGGGGCACGAGTTCACGCCGGAAAACACGTTCATGTTTCGATCCACGCCCCCGTGAAGGAGGCGACGCGACACCGGTGCCACCCGCAACAGATCCACCACGTTTCGATCCACGCCCCCGTGAAGGAGGCGACGTTACACCGAGTTTGACATCAACCGTCCCTGGGTGTTTCGATCCACGCCCCCGTGAAGGAGGCGACCGTCGAGCAAAAGCTGCTCGGCCAGCGCGAGACGGTTTCGATCCACGCCCCCGTGAAGGAGGCGACACGTCATGCGATTCGTATATTGGGCTTGGCAGATGTTTCGATCCACGCCCCCGTGAAGGAGGCGACGTCGCCACAACCGGACTTGCGTCAGGTGACGATGGTTTCGATCCACGCCCCCGTGAAGGAGGCGACTTGTTGTTGCTGGCGCCTGGGGCTTGCTTCCGATGTTTCGATCCACGCCCCCGTGAAGGAGGCGACGCCCGCGCTGACGTTGTGGCGGCCGGGATTTGCTGTTTCGATCCACGCCCCCGTGAAGGAGGCGACCCCTTACCAATAACGCATTCTGTTTCGAAAGAAATCTAGTCTGTCCGCGCGGCATCATTGGTCCGTTCGATTATCAAAGTCATGCATTGCGAACGATTTTCGGATATCGAATGATTTTAATCACTTAGACGGAGCGCGAACGTGCCAGGAAAAATGGGCAGGCTTTAGGTTAGCGCTCCTTATGTCAAACGATCAGAGTCCCCCCAAGATCAACCGCCGGCTTAGCTCCGACATGCTCAACGCGCCGCTGCCAATTGGCACCGAGAAAGTAGTAGCGAAGGCTGTCGTGCTCGGATTCGATCAGATTTTCGAGCCTGGCTCTCAGCCTGGTCCATTGTGCCGGGTCAACCTCGATCTCGAATACGGAGTATTGCACACGCTGGCCATGATCGCGGCAGGCCTTGGCCACCCGTCGGAGGCGAGCGGCTCCTCCGAGTTCGCTGGTTCGGACATCGTAGGTCACAAGAACCATCATGGCGATCCCTCCTTCGATGGCTTCCACCGCGGCTCACTTCCAAATCCAGGGCGGATAGGCGTCAAGGTCACCTCGCAAGTGTCGCGCGAGAAGCTGTGCCTGCAAATGAGGGATGAGACCGAACGGCGCAGTTTCATCTAGAAAGGGATGGCGTCGCTCTTCCTTTTTGCGCTCCTGCCACGCCGTCAGGACCGTGCGGCGGCCATCGTCGGAGAGCAGCACCGCGCCGCCGTCGCGGGTATCGAAGTCGCGCGCCCTCAATTGGCGGCGGTTGAGCATCGAAAGCGCCAGCCTGTCCGCAAGGACGGGACGCAATTCCTCCATCAAGTCGAGCGCCAGGCTTGGCCGTCCCGGCCGGTCCCGATGCAGGAAGCCGACAGCGGGATCCAGGCCCACCCCCTCAGCGGCGCTTCGGCAATCATGTGTCAGCAGCGTGTAGAGAAACGAGAGGAGCGCATTTACCGGATCGAGCGGCGGCCGCCGGCTGCGGCCTGAAAACCGAATCTCGGGGTCGGGCGACCGGATCAGCTCACCAAAAATGGAGAAATATTTCTGCGCGGCCTCACCCTCGGCGCCGCGCAGTACGTCCACGCCCTCGCTTGTAAAGGCGACACGGCGCAGGATCTGCGCGAGTCGGTTCACCACAGCGTCGATTTTACCGCGCTGGTTCGCTGCCATTTCCTCCCCATAGTCGCGCAGCGCCCGTTGCAGCACCGCGCGCTGGTTGGCGATCTTGGCCGATACGATGCTGCGGACGATCTCGTCCGGTTTCTCGGAGACACGATACTGCGCTCGACGCAGCAGCACGTTGCCGCTGACTGGGCCTTCAATCCGGGCCTGAAACCTGCCTGCGCGATCGAGCAGCACGATGGTGATACCAAGTGATGCGAGCGCCTGCATCAGCGGCGGCGAGACGAAAATCGCGCCGAAGACAACTAGGGAACTCATCATATGAAATGGCACGCGGGCGCGTTCGGCGCCGTTAACTTCCGCCACGAAATTCTCGCCGTCCTTGCGCAGCGACGCGCCCTCGGTCGTGACGTACACGGTGTTGAGCAGCTTTTTCACGAAGTCTTGTCGCCGAGCGCGGCATCGATTTCGCGTGCGCGAAAGGCCAGCGCCGACTTTGATCCGGCCTTGGGCCTGCACACCTCGATCAGCGAACAGGCCCGGCAGCGATCCGCGCGGTAAACAGCAGGCGGAGTGTGGCGAGCCGCGATTAACGCGCCAAACTCCCACGCTGTCTCTTCCGTGACCCGCCGCAATTCAGCATCGAAGGGCACAGCGAGACGGCGCCTCGTCTCGGCATAGAACAGCGCGCCCTCCGGTACCGCCCTGCCGGTCATTTCTTCCAGGCAAAGCCCCTGGGCACAGAGCTGTACTTCATCGGCGCGATGCAGCTTGGCCTTGCCGCGCTTGTACTCGACAGGATAAGCGGTCTCGCCATCCGCGCCCGCGCGGAACTCGACGAGATCGGCTACGCCCGCGAGATTGAGCCGCCGGCAAGCCAGCGGTAGAGCCATCACCCGGCGGGTGCTGCCACGTTTGCGGTCGGCAGGGTCATGGGCGACATCGTGCAGTACCTTGCCCTCGGCCGTAAAGCGGTTCTCTTCCCACTGCCGCTCGATATGGATCAGCGCAGCCTGACGCATACAGAAGACCGCATGTTGCAACGCCGAGAGCGGGATCGGATCGTCGAGTTCCTGCATCCCGACTTCCTCCGCTCAAAACAACTCAACCACCTCGACCGATTCCGGAAGACCCTCACGGTTCACCGTCACTTCATAGTCTGAGAACCGCCTCGCGGGTGGGTAGTTGCTGAGGCGGTCGCTGCCAGCTTCGAAAAGCTCGTCACCGATCTTACGATGCACCTGGACGCGCTCGAACAAGGCATGGGCATGGGCATTACCTAGCGCCGAGGCATGCTTGAATGCGATGCCGCGCCGTGAGGACATCTCCCCCCGCGCCGCCGAACGGTCGTGCTCGAACATCGACCCCAGACTTTCGAACAGGTGGGCGAGATCGGTCTCGCCGAACCCGGTCCGCTCAGCCAACTTGGCGTTGACGAAGATGTGGGCGCGGTAGAGGCCATAGGGCACAATGTGCTTACGGCCCATAGTGCGGTTCTCGGTCCGCTGATCTCCGTCGTCGCCTTGCTGGCGTTCAGCCTTTTCCTTCTCATTGGCCACGGCCATGCGTGTGATCGATATCTCAAGCGGCAGAATCGTCTCAATCGAACTTGCGAAAGTGACCTGCACCGGACCTCGCACCTGACCTGCATTGATACCTAGGCCCATTACCGCGCCAAAGGCGCGGACATCAAAGAAGTTGTCGCACATGAATTTGGTTAGCGCCCTGGACTCATCATCTGTCTGGGGATTCAATTTGCTGTCCTTTTTAACCTTCTCTGTATCGCCACGGACGGCTTTGTAGGCCTCGCGATGCTTCTCGTTCAGGATCGACCCCTCCTGCACATAGATGCGGTAGCCCGGCTGGTCGCCTTTCGTCAGTTCGGTGTAGTTCCGGATCTTGCGCTTGAGCGAGACGTCGCTGACCAGGCCCTTGTTGGTCTCGGGGTCTATGCGCGGCATGTTGCCGGCATCGGGATCGCCATTCGGATTGCCGTTGGTGACGTCAAACAGGAAGACGATATCGTAGCGGTTGGCGAGCGCGGTCATCAGGCGGCCTCCTCGGAAGCGGATTTATCGGTTTTCTTGAAGAACTTGTTGCGCTGGTGGTAATAGCCGAGCCCGAAAAGGGCCTGACTCTTGTCGGGGAGACTGGCCGGGAATGGATCGCGCTCCGGGGACATCGCCTCCATGATCGCGCCGACGGCTTTTTCAAAACTGATCCTGAGCCCCGGATTTTGCTTGCCAATTTTTGAAAGATGGTTGGCTGAACCGGCTTCCAGCATCCGAAACACCTTGCGAGGCATCGCTGACGCCGCGCCGTAGAATTTATCCTTGATGGTCGCATTGACATTGCGGCCGAGCGCCGCCGTCTGGATTTGCTCATAGACGGCGAATAACCGACCCAGCAGATAGCCGGGCTCCTTGCACTCCGGATCGAGCGACACCGGCACCTCCATGTTGAAATTCTTGAGGAGAATAGACTTGAGAATGGCCACCCGCAGCGCATTAACGTCATGATCCGCCCGCAGCCGCATGATAAGCGTAGCGAGCAATGTGAGCGGATACGGCGTATCCGTCAGGATCGCCCGCATCCATTCGCCGGCCAGGTTGGGTTGGATATTCTCGGATTTTCCCCGAACCGCGGTCTGGATCAGCATTCGCCACATCGAGGGGGCTTCCTCTTTCGGCGGCGGATCGATTCGCAATCGATCGAGATGGCGCAAATATCGTTCGGCGATGACGCCGAAATCATCCTCAATATAGAAGCGCACAGAGAGCCGCGCTGCATTCGGCGCCAACGCCAGAACAAAAAAGCGAACGCCTTGCGGAAGATCGGGTTTGAAATCCTCGATGGGGCGACCGGCGCGAAGCTTTGCGAGAACGCTTTCGATCTTTTTTGTCTCGACGGCTTCTGTCGCCTTCTCATCAACAAAGCCGAGAAACATGCTCTCCGCTTCCAAGGCGGCCTGCGCGTTCGAGGAATCGGCCCAGAATACGGTCGAGGCGTCGCCGATCTGGATGCGATGGCCGCTGTTGCGCTCAAGAAAGCGGTTTAGCGCGGACGTATAGGCAAACGCAGCGGCTTCCGAGACGGGCGCGTTGTCCCCTTGTTCGTGGCCATAGGAGGTGAAGGCGTCCAGATTGAACGAGACGATCGAGGCGCCGGACGATTGCGCGCGCCAGACGCCTTTAATCGCCGGATGCAGTCTCGCCACCGGCGCGCTGTCTCCAGTGATGAGGCAAGCCGTGGTATCCTTCTCATCCGCCGCGATCAACCGCGCCCAAAGCTTGCGCGCGGCAGGACGATTGTGGATCATGACGTTTGCAAGCCGCTCGCTTTCGAGCGCGAAAACAATATTCTGGTCTTTCATGTCATCGGGCCAACCGAGCCCGGCAAACTGATCTGGAGTCCATGTATCCAGGAAACGCCACAAGGCTTGCAATGCCTCGTCCGGCGACGAAACCAAACATTCGCGGTGCCGGGCGACAAATGCCTCATGCTCGCGGGATGTGCGCTTGCCCTCACCGGCGGTCACTCCAAGAACGTAAGCGCTCTTGTCCCAGAGAAAGTTGGGCTCGATACCAAAAGTTCTTTTCGTTGGTTGCGGTACGGCCACAAGCCGTGCCACTTTCTTCTTTCCTTCTGCTTCTCGTAGGTCGATCGGCGCATGCGCGACACTTCCATCCAGATTGAGCGGAATGAGAAAGCCGATCTTTTCCTGCGAATAGCCGTAAGGAGGCACTTCACCGCGCTCTGCCATCCGATCATAGGCGCGAACCAGGGAGGCCAGCGCGCTCATCGGCGAATCTCCGGCGAGTCGGGAGGTGGCACCCGCATCACACCCTTGTCGAGCCCGGCTCGGAAGAACAGCGTACCACGGTCGCCGGCATGGTCGATATCGTAAAGCATGAAGCCGAGATCGCGGGTCTCGTCGATCGCCTCGGGCAAGGATGCGCCTGGTTCGATCAGTTCGAACCGCGCCGGAAATTCGCGGGTGCCAAGGCAAGGCTGATGAAAGCACTGGCCCTTGCGGGCACGGCGATTGAATGTGTCGAGATGCTTGCCCTCATTGTCGTCGGCGCCAGCCTTTGGCGTTAGCGCAAAACGCGCGCAGATCACATAGACCACATCGGTCAGCACGGTCGAGGCGCGCTGCTGGCGGTTATCCTCGACGATGAGGGTGAGATTGCCAATGTCTCCCGTTTTCATCGCAGCGCCAATGGCGCGCGTGGAGACCTTCGCGCCGACTTCGTTGCGTCGGATCGACTGGAACCTGATCGGTTTGAGGACGTGAATTTCCTCGACGATCCACCTGATCGCGGGCTTCCAGTGAATTGCTTCCAGGATGCCCCGCGCGGCCGATGGCGTCATCACGTCATAGGAGACCCGCTCAACCTTCATCTCCGGGCGCGTGAACAGCGCCCATTTCCCCGAAACGAGGAGCCGGATTCCGTATGACATTTCCGAACCTAATAAGATTGTTAGGTTTCGCAATTCTTCGGCAGCAATCGCAATCGAGCGTTGCATAGCATTCGGAACGGATCAAGAACCGCCAATTGGATACTTTGGAGTTCTCCAAGGCTTTTCTTCAAGGAGGAATTATATAATGCCGTCAAAGCCGAGTTCGTCGGCCTTCTCCCAAATCAATCCAATCTCTCTCGAATACAGATCTGCGGTCATAAGTACGGCGAACTGGTCGCCAAACCCATCGACAAATTGTACGTGCCCGTTCTCGATCAGCTTTCCACGATCTTTCGGCGGAACTTGAACGAGATGATTTTGCAGCTTGCGGGCACCAAGGCCTGGCGGCATCCCTCCCCTGAGCGCCCGCAAGATGCCCTGCGGCTCTTCGTCGGTCGCCACGATCACTGGCTCCATGCCGGTCTCGATCAGACGGAAGCGTTCCGCGACACTGCGATAGGCGAAGTCGGTTCCGGTGGCTGCAATCCGAAATTGTTTCATGACCGCCTGCTTGTCCAGCCCTTGTTCGCTTTTCCGCCAGTAGACCTCGCTGAAATAGGCCTCGATGGCTTGCGGAGAGAACAGATCGCCGCGATGTTGGCCTAGAATGCGCAGCATGTCGCCAATCAGCCCTTTGATCTCGGCGGGCGGCCTCGCCTCAGCCGGCTTGAAGAAGGTGACGACGCTTTCTTCGACCGGCCGACGGCCTTCGCGATTACAACGGCCCGCGGCCTGGGTCAGCTGGTCGAGGCCCGCCTCGGCCCGCCAGACCCGTGGAAAGTCGACGTCGACCCCGGCTTCGACGAGCGACGTCGCGATGACGAGGCAAGGCTGCCGATGATTCAGCCGTTCGCGCACGTCGTGCAGAATGCTTCGCCGATCGAAAGCGGTCTGCCGGGTGGTCAAATGAATCAATCCGTCGAGGCCGGTCGATTTCGCCAGCTGATAAAGCTCAAGAGCATGGCGACGGCTGTTGACGATCGTCAGACCCTGATCGACGCCGGACATCTCGGCGACAAGATCGTCGTCGGTCAGGACACCGGCGATTCGCTCAGTCGTACGCCTGAGTTCGCGATGCAGCATTGCTGGATCAGGCGCAAGTTCGCGTTCTGGGCCTATCTCAAATCCTCCGGGGAATCGCGGTTCTTGCAGCGCGGGCTGGGTCGCCGTGCACAAGACGATGGTGCAGCCGTAGTTGCGTGCCAGTTCGTCAAGCGCGGCGACGCAGGGTCTCAGGACATGAAGGGGGATGGTTTGGGCTTCGTCGAGAATGATAACGGCGTTGGCAAGGTTGTGCAGCTTGCGGCAGCGCGAAGTCCGATTGGCGAACAGGCTTTCGAACAATTGCACATTGGTGGTGACGATTAGCGGTGCCTGCCAGTTCTCCGTCGCCAACCGCAGTTTGGCGTCGGATTGCTGCTCCCGAAGCAGTTCTTCTTTCCGGGCAGTCTCCGGCTCGATCGACGAATGATGTTCCAGAATGGACTCGTCGCCCAAGATTTCACGAAAGATCGAGGCCGTCTGCTCGATGATCGAAGTAAAGGGAATTGCGTAGATAATCCGCTCCAGCTTCCAGTGGCTGGCATGATCGAGCGCGAAGGCGAGCGAGGCCAATGTCTTGCCGCCGCCCGTCGGCACATTCAGGGTAAAGACCCCGCGCGGCAGCCCGGCCTTTTGCCGGACATGACTCATGATCTCGCCGCGTAACCGGTTCAGCGGCGAATCCAAGCTCGTACGACGCTTTTCTACCATATGAGCATTCAAGCTGGCGATCATCCGCTCGATCTCGTCTGCCAGCACGGGCCATGTACGGTCGATTTGGCGGCCATCCACCGCGGCGTAGAATGCTTCAGTATCGAGGAAATCGGCATCGACTAGGCAGGAGAAAATCATGCGTCCAAGAAACGCGATTTGGAATGCGCCCATGTTAGGTACTGGTTTGATTCCAGCTGGAAAAAGTCCCGACAGATCAGCCTCGATCTCGCTTTGCCATACCGGATCGAGCGCAGGGATGGACTTTTTAAGACGGTCCGCGAGCGCGCTGACTTCGCCGTCAGCGCCGGTCATATCAGGCAGACCGGCGTGATGGCCGGCGATCGCGTATGCGATCAATTCAGCGATGCCCTGATCACGACCTTTGAGGCTGAGCTTCATTATCTGCTGCGCGCCGGCGGTTGAATGATCGACACCGCCAGGACCGCGGCCGGCGATATAGGCCTGATAAGCCTGAGAATATTTGCCGAGGTCGTGCAGCCAGCCGGCCAGCGCAGCGGCCTTCGCCGCGCCGAACTTGCCGCCGAATGACCGGGCTCTCAGCGCGGTCTGCCGGAGATGGCCCTGCAATGGCTGCCAATTGGAACCGCCGGCTGTTGCCGTCGAATGCGCGTAGTGCAAAAGACCTCCCAAATACTTCACACCTTACATTTTTCAGCGCATTTCCGCTGGAAACGGGCATCCAACATTTCATGCAGGAATCGACGATTGAAGATGTTTCCAGATTGTTAGCTTAGACGACTGATTGTCGAGTGGCTCACGTTATAGGAACGGGCAATGTCAGTAAGCTCCTCTCCTGCCTCTCGGCGGGCAATGGCCTCTCGCCGCTGATAACCAGTCAGCTTCGGCTTGCGACCGAGGGTCACCCCCTAGCCTTCGCACGCTCGCGCCCCTCGCCGGTTCGCGTTCGAATCAGCTCTCGCTCGAACTCGGCCAGTCCACCTAACACGGTGAGCATCAAGCGACCGTGGGCCGTCAGCGTGAGAAATTCAAGAAGTCGCCGCCCAAAAGGCGGCTTGCGGTTTGTTTCGCTTGCACAAGCCAAGACTTTCATCTCGGAATATTTCGGGCTCCCTGTGGTAAATTGCAACCCCGGAGAGTTTCCGGACCAGATGACTCAGATGTTCGCGGGATAATGAACTTTTTCGGTTGGTGTCATGAAGCCTCTTCACGGTGGTCGCCATCCGTATATCGCCATGCCCACGGATCGTCGGTAGTCACCCTCAAAGAGATAGCCCTTATATCACCAAACTTCCGAAGATCGAGCAAATGGCTGCATGGTGACGTACAAGGGCGGTAAGGCCAGCGTTCATAAAGCCAAGGACGTCCCCGAAAATCAGTGGTCGCTGGGCGCGCTAGCGGCCAAGAGAAACAACCCGAACGTCGACGAGGCCTTCTTGCGAGTGGAGCACGGTACTTCGTCGTTTGTAGTTGCGGGAGTGTATTGTATGATGAAGGTTAGTTTTCGCCACATGTTCGAGCGAGTGGTCGAGGCGGGCATTGCGGCCGGTCTGCTTGGCGGCGAAGGCTTGCGGTCGATGCGAGCCTGATCCAGGCGGATGCCAACAAGCAACGTTCGATCGCGGGTCAGCATTGGCGCAGGGATCGTGATCCGGCGAGGTCCAGCCGCGCGGTGAAGGAGTATCTGGCGACTCTCGACGATACGGCGTGGGGCGCCGCCAGCGACGTTGTGCCAAAGTTCGTCTCGCCATCCGACCCCGCGGCCCGGTGGACCGGCGCTCACAAGGGACCGGCATTCTTCGCTTACTCCGACAACTATCTCATCGATGTGAAGTTCGGCGTCATCATTGATGTCGAAGCCTCCCTTTCCATTCGGCAGGCCGCGGTCGGCGCGGTAAAGACCATGATCGAGCGAACAGAGGGAGCGCTTCGGCCTTAAGCCGGAGCGGCTTGTTGGAGATACCGTTTACGGGGCAGCTCCGATGCTGAACTGGCTGGTCGAGGAGAAAGGCATCGCGCTACATATTCCCGTGTTCGACACCGAGGGCTTCGAGCAGTCGCGCCGTGAGCGCAAGAAGATCGAGATGCGGTTCGCACACCTGAAGCGCATCTGAAACTCGGTCGGCTTCGACTTCGTGGTCCACGAGGCGCCTAGCTAGGAGTTTGTTCTGGCCGCCATTGCTCAGAACCTAGGGCGGCTCGCAACGCTGGTCGCGCGACCGCCACCCGCTCGGACTATGTGAAGGCGCTTGCGGCGGGACCAGCGATGTAGCGCGGTACGGGCCGAAGTCAACGGCTTCCATGAGGCTATGGGGTTTGCTCGGATAGGGCTTGTTCGGAGCCGCCGGGCGGTGCTGGTCGCTCCGGTTGTGCCCGACGCGGTATCCACCGCAATCGGTAGCGGCTTGTCCTTCGGTCGTCGCCGGAGGCATCCTCTCGCTATGGGCACCAAATCACGAGAGACCATCTACGGCTCATCGGTCCGGGCTGCGGCAGAGCGGGCGAAGGAAGCGCGCAGGGAAGCCGACCGGGTCGCCGTCGAGGCGTGGAACAAGCGCATGCTCGGCTTTCAGGGTCCGGCGCAGCCATCGCCGACGCTGGGCGACGCTCTCAATGCCGGGTACCGCTACCTCGAAGTCCGGTGCCTCGGCTGCGACACTCATCAGACCGTCGCCCTCGACATCGTGCGGCGACCGAAAGCGACGCCAGTTCACGAACTTGAACGCTACATGCGCTGCAAGGACTGCTCAGAGGTCCAGCGATATCCGTTTAAGCGCAGCCATCTGGTCGCGCTGCGCGTCGGTAAGATCACGGCGAGTGATCCGCCGTCTACGTGGTGGCCGGGGGAACGATGACATCATTGCCGGAGTTGATGCCTGACGTTGATTTTCTTCTTGCAATGGAAGCGGAAGAACTCGCTGCGACGTTGCTGCCGATCTTGGCAAAGGGCGAGCGTCAGGCTCGTTCTGATTTCTTCGCAGGTGCCATCGGCTCCTACAAAAATTCGCACTCTCATCGCGATGTCGATCTCGACAACCCGGACGAAGCTCATGAGCTGGTGATGCTGGCCAACCACCTGCTCCGAATTGTCGATCAACGCCGGTCGCCCGGACCGAAGTAGACCGGCATGTGCAACCACTACAGCATCACGACGAACCAAGAAGCGATCTCGCGGTTGTTCCGCGTCGTCAATCGCTATGAGGGCAACCTCGCGCCGATGCCGGGCGTCTTCCCCGACTATCCGGCTCCGGTGATCCGCAACAATGAGACCGGGCGCGAACTGGCCATGATGCGCTGGGGCATGCCGCCACCGCCGCGCACGGGCGGGCCGCCGGTCACCAACGTCCGCAACACATCGTCGCCGCACTGGCGCGGCTGGCTCAAGCCGGAGAACCGCTGCCTTGTCCCGGCCAACAGCTTTGCAGAGTACGCGTCGGAGCTGAACCCGGAGACCAAAAAGAAGGATGTGGCCTGGTTCGCGCTCAGTGAGGACCGCCCGCTATTCGCCTTCGCGGGCATCTGGGCGACGTTCAACGGTGATCGCGGCACGAAGTCGAAGCCGGTGCCGGGACCGCATCAGGTGTTACGGCTTCCTGACGACGGCACCGAATGCCATCGTCGAGCCGATCCATCCGAAGGCTATGCCGGTGATCCTGACTACCGATGAGGAGCGTGACGTGTGGATGCGCGCGCCGTGGGATGAAGCGAAGGCGCTGCAACGCCCGCTGCCGGATGATGAGCTCAGGGTCGTCATGCGTGGCGCGGACAAGGAAGACAAGGCAGCGGCTTAATTTCTTGGGTTCACGGGAAAGGAACGATGACGATGAGATGGTGCATTGCCTTAGTATTATTGTCGTTTGGCGCAACATCACCGCACGCAGCCGAACCTTGGCCCGCGACCGTTTGCAAGGTACTGGCCGATTGGGAAAGCCAAAAAACTGAAGAGTGGAAAGAGCTTCCGTTGCTGCAAGCCATTTCTAGAGATGCGCTTCTCTCGATGCAGCGAGCGCATTGTGGCGTCGATAACTGGGAAAAGCAGCGCGCAGGCTTGGGGCTGGTCGCCAACAGGTTAGAACAGCTAATTAAGAATCCGCAGCGTTCGACGAACTGCACCATCATCCAACTTGGGAACGGGTTATCGACGATGAGCTGCCCGTAACTGACAACGGGCCTCAGGGATCAGGACATCGCGACGCCGCGCGGCATTTCATCAAACGTGCGTCCGCGATAGTGCCGCCCGGTGTCCTTCTTCCGAACACCGCCCCATTGTTTGAAGAAAAACGCCGTCGTCGCCTTGCGGCATGCCGCCTCAATCTCCGCGACCCACTCCTCAGCCATTGGGCGCGAACGCGGGCCGCTCTCACCGCCGATGATGGCCCAATGTATCCCGGTCAGATTGGCGCGAGCCACGGACCCGATCAAGGGCTCGAACGAGACGAACCTGACGGCAGCATCGGCCTTGCGCAGATCGTCAATGCGCCCAAGATAGTCCTCGCTCTCGACGCTGGTGCCGAGCCACACGTTCGGCAGCACCGGCAGTGAAGCGGTGACATCCGCCATCCGGTCAGGTCGCTTCGTCAGAATTTGATAGGTGTGCTGCGGCGTTGCCTGCATCGCGCGCCAGACGTCGGCAACGAACTCGGCTGGCACAGCTTCGTGAAACAGGTCCGACATCGAGTTAACGAAAATCCGGCGCGGCTTCTTCCAGCCTGCCGGGATGCCGAGCGCGTCGTGGTCAAGCCTGACCCTGCCAGTCCAGACCGCGCGCTTGCCGCTCTTGCGGGTGAGCCCACGATATTTCTTCATACCCATCGCATCGAGCCGCGCCGCCATCCGCATCGCGTAGCAGTTCGTGCAGCCGGGCGAGATGACCGTGCAGCCTGCGACCGGGTTCCATGTCGCGTCGGTCCATTCGATTGAAGTGTCAGCCATCACAAATCCATCGCTGTTTGCTTCATGGGGTCGCGGATCGCTTCCCACAGTTTTCGCCCAAGGCCGTGCGCACTGACAAACACAAGCCAGTAGAGCCGCTGCCCCTTGGAGCCGACGATAAGCTCCACGCCTTTTGCTGGCATCGTGCCGAGCTTCCGAATCTCGGTCATCCAGTATTTCATCAGGGCCGCCCTGAAGGAATTTATTGCTTGGTTCCGGTCAACGTGAGCACTCCATCCGGGCGCAAACGTATCGAAGACCCCACCCGGCCTGCTGTAGTCGTCGAGGTTACGCTGCAGGTCCTGCACGCTGACGTGGATGAGCATATCGACCTTCAGTTTCGAGAGCTTCCTGATAATGTCGAACGACAGTCCTTCGAGGTTGTACGGGTCCAAAAAGGCAAAATGCAGCCCGCTCGGATTCAGCGCCGAGACGATCTTGTCGACGGCCACATCGGCTGGATCACTGTAGCAGGTGGGAACGCCGCCTAGCGCGCGGATGCGCATTTCTACTGCAGACGAATTTGATGCATCAACATCGTTGAGGTGCATTTCCGTGAATGGAACGCTGGCTTGCGCGGCCTTGAAGGCAACGAGCGGACTTCCATCAATGATGCGCTTGGTGTTCCTGATCAGGGAGCGACCGGGACCGGAGAAAAGTTCAATGTAGGCCGCTCCCGCGTGCCATGCGGGCGGCGGCACGTACTTCCTTCGCGTGTCACTCGCAATCTCAATATACCGCTGCACGCGGGCATGCTTTTCAGATGCCCACGTGCCAACCTCGCTGACGATCATGCCGTCGCCGGGATCGAATATCGTTGGCTTCTTGACCATTGGAGTAGTCCCCCGAAAAGGACATACCACACCGCCGTAGGTTGAGGGGTTAACGCGAGCCCGCTATCCTCTGGCCATGGTCCAGCAGCGGCGGCGTCCCTCCGGCTTCATCTAACCTTACCAGCCGTCGAAAGTGGCGGCCACCGTCCGGCCCATTGTGGGTCCACAAGATCAAGCACGACGGTTTATTCGGCCCGCACCGTCAGCAGCTTCTGTATTGCCTCGTCCGGTAATCCCAGAGCCTTCGAACACTCAATCAGAGCCAAGTCCAGTTCCTCGTCTGTCATCCGCGAAAATTCTCCGGGATCGCCAACCTCGTGGCGATGGACCAGCATTCCCTTGATTTTGGCGGCCAACGTCAGGCACTTTACCGCGGTTGGCCCGTCGGGCTTGGTGCTCTCCCCTGTGGGCACGCCGTTGTTCTTGATCGGACGCCCCTGAAGTGAGACGTCCGTCAGATATTTCAGCCGCTTGAGAATCCAAGCCTCGTCGAGGCCAGCCTCGTTAGCAGCGATCTCGCGGGTCTTGCGTTCGTCGTGGTAGCGATCCGCCGTGATTTCGTTCACGCGCGCTGCGACTGCGGGACTTGTACAGAGCCTGTGAGCGTTTGCTGGTTGATAAACATACCCACCCGCCTTGTAAGCATCTGCCTGACTCTTTCCCGCAGCTAGGGCTTGGGCGACGATTTCATGACCGGGTTTGCGAAGTGCTGGCATTGGGCGCTCGTGATTGGCTGTTTGTCCTAAGTTATCACGAAATTATCGGTTGAACTCGATAGCGAAGACATCGGGCCGCCCTCGCTCGGGACGTCCGTTATCCCCCTGGAAGCGGACTCAACCCGGACATGGCTTGACGGCAGCTTTGTGCCAATTTCTGCCGTAAGTAGGTGCAGCAAACAGAAGCCCTATTCGATCACCTCGTCGGCGCGCTGGCTCCCATTATTGGGGAGCATGTTCCCGGAGCGTCTCATAGCACTCACATGACAACGCTTTAAGCTTTTCAAGGTCCAGTATCTTGATGACGCCTCGGGAATAGCTGATGGCTCCATCCGCTTGAATTTTGCTCGCCACCTCCGTCACCGACGTGCGCCGAACACCGAGCATCTCTGAAAGGAACTCCTGTGTCAGTTGGATCGTATCGCTCTCGGCCCGGTCGCGGGTTTGCAGGAGCCACCGGCAGAACCGCGCCTCAATTTGATGAAGTGCATTGCAGGCGGCGGCGATACGGGCTTGATCAAGTAGCACCTCGTTATAGCGGATGCATATATCGGCAATCGTCTTGCTCGCCTCAGCGGCTTTTCTCAACTGAGGCGCTGCGATCCGGCTGGAAAAACTCGGCAGTTGTGCAATGGCTCGCACCCCAGAGATATGCAAGCCAAGCCCAGCCATCGCGCCGACAACGCCTTCGCGCCCAACCGTAGCTGTCTCAATCGCCTTGCCATTGTGCATGATCACGACGAGGGAAACCATTCCAGTTTGCGGGAAGTACACCTCGTCTACTTCGTCCCCTGCCTCGAATAGCACCGTGCCTTGGGCAAGTTGCACCGATATGAGATGTTTGGCGAGAAGCTCGAAATCCTTGCGCGGCAGTGCGTCCAGCAGCTTATTGCTGGCAGGCCCCGGATCAATTGCATGCACCGAATTATTCCTGCCCGGTCGGTCTGAGCCCTATCCTGCGGGGGTTGACGTGGCGTCCGAGAACCGCCGCCGCCGCGTCGCCAACTTTTGCAAAATGTCGATCACATTGTCGGTCCGAAATCCGACATTAGAGTTCAGCTACGCATACTTAGTCGGTTGCCCGGGAGCTTTCGCCTCCAAGCAATTTCCCAGTCGACTTATTGATAAAATGAATGCGCGTGCAGGCTGGACAGGTAACAGACTCATATGCTTGGGCCTGCTCAGTTGAGGCGGCATCAAGTACAAACGTCAGTGGGACGTTCATCCCAGTCCGATGACATCGATAATGACCTGCCATTCTTAACGCTATTAGCTTGGGTTACGGCAAGCAATGCTGATTTATATCAATTCGCGCTAGGGTTTGCTGATCCCCGTGCGGCAATTTTGGCCGCTTCTTGCTTGATAAGGTCCCGCAACGTCTGGCGCTGCTTTTCGTCGGCAGCCTCAGCCAAACGCTTTCGAAACAGCTTCAGGTTTTCATCATGGATGTAGTCTCCCATGACTTGCACTCCGGTGATGTCGTCAACTTGCACCAAACAGCGCGGTGATGGTGTGCAAAATGGGTCTAGAAGAGTGTTTTGTCGATCCGATCTCCTACTTATGCGCGGGCGACTATTTGTCGCTGATGGGTCATGTGTGGACGGCTCCGGGTTGGCAAGAGGTTTTTTCACGTTTTGCAGGATTGGTCGGTGCAGCCATGTGTTCGGCCTTTGAATGCGGTTCACATGACCGCTGGCCATAATGCCCTCCGCGGATCAGGTCCCGAT
>NZ_JAUSLT010000074.1 GCF_030646015.1 Bradyrhizobium sp. | reverse complement strand
CACCTCGATCAGCACGAAGTCGAAGCCCTCGTTGCCTTCCAGCACGAAGTCCTTGATCGCGTTGGTGACGTGGGGAATCACCTGGATGGTGGCGCCGAGATAGTCGCCGCGGCGCTCCTTGGTCAGGATGTCCTGGTAGATGCGGCCGGTGGTGATGTTGTCCTGCTTGGTCGCCGGATGGCCGGTGAACCGCTCGTAATGGCCGAGGTCGAGGTCGGTCTCCGCCCCGTCGTCGGTCACGAACACCTCGCCGTGCTGGTACGGCGACATCGTTCCGGGATCGAGATTGAGATAGGGGTCGAGTTTTCGCAGGCGGACCTTGTAGCCGCGCGCCTGCAACAGGGCACCGAGTGCCGCTGAAGCCAGACCTTTTCCGAGCGAAGAAACCACGCCGCCGGTGATGAAAATATACCGCGCCATGGGACCCAACCTTTAAGGCTACCCACCCGATTCGCCAAAACGAATCGCAGCTCCAGGCGAAGTTTCGCTTTGGCTGTGGGTGACTTGAAATCTAGAGAAATGTCAGTGTGTTGATGGCGGTTTTGGATGCAGGACGGAAGCTGCCGTCCTGCATGGCCACCCTGCTTTATTGCGACCGCGGCGCCTGCGGGCCGGACGGTGCCGACTGTTTCTGCTGCTCATCCGCCTTCTTCAGCGAATCCAGGATGCCGCCTGAGGTCGGCGGCGAAATCGGCGTCGCCGGGCCTGCCGGCTGCGACTGCGAGGCCGGATTGGCATCGATGATCGAACTCGGCTTGCGGTCGTAGCTGGCGAGCCAGGACAACAGCAGGCTGGTGATGAAGAAACCGACCGCCAGAAACCCCGTCGTGCGCGTCAGCAAATTGGCAGTGCCGCGGCTCGACATGAAGCCGGCGCCGCCGCCGACGCCGAGGCCGCCGCCTTCGGATTTCTGCAACAGCACCGCGCCGATCAACGTCGCGACGATCATGAGGTGAATGACGATAACGACAGTCTGCATCTCTACCTTCCGTCGCAAACCAAGAGAGCGCCGGCATCCGGCTGCTATCAGGGCTTTGCGGTGTTTGAAGTCGCGCGGGTGTTACACGATTGCAAGGGGCATTGTCACCCCCGCAGGGACTTTCATCCCGCGCACCGCTTCTCGTTAATTAGGCATAACTGCCCGCAATCGCAAGAAAGTCTGCCGCTTTCAGGCTGGCGCCGCCGATCAGCGCGCCGTTGACGTTGGCGACCGCCATCAATTCCCGGGCGTTCGAGGGTTTCACCGAGCCGCCGTAGAGAATCCGCATTTTCACCCCCTCCCCGTTAAATCGGGCGACGAGGAGTCCCCGGATAAACATATGAATTTGCTCGACATCTCCTGATGTTGGAGTGAGCCCGGTGCCGATCGCCCAGACCGGTTCATAGGCCACCACCAGGTTGCCGGATGTGGCCGTGTCCGGCAGTGAGCCCGTGAGCTGGCCGCGGCAGATATCGAGGGTTTGGCCGGCATCGCGCTGAGCTTGGGTCTCGCCGATGCAAACGATGGCGGTGAGGCCGGCGCGCCAGGCCGCTTCGGCCTTTTGTCGCACCAGCGCGTCGCCCTCGCCGTGGTCGGCACGCCGTTCGGAATGGCCGACGATAATGGCGCTGGCACCGGCATCCGCCAGCATTTCGGCTGAAATATCGCCGGTATTGGCTCCCGAGGCCTTGGGATGGCAATCCTGCGCCCCGATCGCGAGGTTCTTCGAGCCGCGCGCCTTCTCGGCGAAGGCCGCGATCAGCGTCGCTGGCGGGCAAACCAGCAGATCTGCCTTGGTTGCGACCCCGGCCGCGCCCGCGAGCATGGCCTCGAATTCGGCCGTGGAGGCCCTAAGGCCGTTCATTTTCCAGTTGCCGGCAATCAGCGGCCGGATGGCGTCGGTCATTTCAGGATTTCCTGCCAGATATTAATGCCGGGATGAGCTAGCAGAGCGCGGCGCCCGGTTCCAGATAGCGGTTATGCGGCCGGCAAGCCACCTGCCGCTTCAATTGGCCCCCCGCGCCAAGGTTGCGACGGCGCGGCTGCCACTTTATGATGCTTTATCAACTCGGTGACGCCCTTTTCCGGAATTCGACCGAATCCCTGTGGGCGCAACCCGGTTCCCTCCTGCAAACAAGTTGGACCCATGCTTCGAGGAATACGCAAAGCCTCATCAAACTGGCTCGGCAAGACCATCATGAGTATCGTCATGGGGGTGCTGATCCTCAGCTTTGCGGTGTGGGGTATCGCCGACATCTTCAAGGGATTCGGGCAGTCGACGCTGGCCAAGATTGGCCGGACCGAGATTTCGACCGAACAGTTCCGCCAGCTCTACACCGAGAAGCTGCAGCAGCTCGGCCGCCAGTTCGGCCGCCCGCTGACGATGGATCAGGCCCGGGCCTTCGGCCTCGATCGCCAGGTCCTGCAGCAAACCATCGCCGAGGCGGCGCTGGACGAAGAAGCGCGGCGGATGGGGCTCGGTCAGTCCGACGCCGAGATCATGCGCATGATCTACAGCGATCCGAATTTCAAGGGAGTGGCCGGCAATTTCGATCCGGCCCGTTTCCAGGCCACGATCCGGCAGTTCGGTTTCACCGAACAGAAATATATCGCCGAACAGCGGCGGGTATCGCTGCGCCGTCAGATCGCCGGCACGGTCTCCGCCGGTCTCGAACCGTCGAAAGTGCTGATCGATGCGCTGAGCCGCTTCCAGAACGAACAGCGCACCATCGACTACGTCAAACTCGACGCCGCCCAGGCCGGAACCATCGAACCGCCGTCGCCGGAAACGCTGGCCAGCTATTTCGAGGATCGCAAGACCCAGTTCCGCGCTCCCGAGTACCGCAAGATATCCTTTGTCGCGGTGACGCCGGAAGAAATCGGCAAATGGTCCGAGGTGTCCGACGACGAAGCCAGGAAAATCTTCGAACTGAACCGCGGCAAGCTCGGCACGCCGGAGAAGCGTCAGGTATCGCAGATCATCTTCCCGAACGCGGAGGAAGCCGCGGCGGCCCGGGGCCGCCTCGCGGGCGGAATGTCATTCGAAGATCTCGCCAAGGAGCGCGGTCTCAACCCGTCCGACGTCGACCTCGGTCTGGTTGCCAAGTCGGGTATTCTCGACAGCGCCGTCGCGGACGCGGCGTTCGCGCTGCCGTCGGGCGAGATCAGCCAGCCCGTGCCCGGCCGGTTTGGCGTTGCCCTGGTCAAGATCGGCAAGATCGAGCCGGGAGTCGAACCCAGCTATGAAAGCGTCGCCGCAAACCTGAAAAAGGACATTGCCACCGAGCGCGCGCGCGCCAAGGTCTCGGATCTCCATAACAAGATGGAAGACGAGCGCGGCGGCGGCGCCGGCGTCATCGAAGCCGCGCAGAAGCTGGGGCTTGCCCCCGTGACCATCGACGCGGTCGACCGCTCCGGCCGCCTTCTCAACGGCCAGCCGGTGACCAACATTCCCCGCGGCCTCGACGTCGTGTCGCAAGCCTTCAACAGCAATGTCGGCGTCGACAACGATCCGATCCAGTTCAACGGCGGTTACGTCTGGTATGACGTGCTTGATGTCATCGCCTCGCGCGAACGCACCCTCGATGAGGTCAAGGACCAGGTCGAGGCGAAATGGCGCGACGACCAGATCATGACCCGGCTGCGAGCCAAGGCGACCGAGATGGTGCAAAAGCTCGACCAGGGCGGCAAGCTCGCCGACGAGGCGGTGGCTGCCGGATCGAAAGTCGAAACCGCCAAGGACGTGCGGCGCGATGCTTCCCTGCCCGGCTTGCCCGTCAGCGCCGTCACGGCGGCATTCCGGACTCCCAAGGATGCCGTGGGACAAAGCGCCGGCGCCGGTGGCAATGAATGGATCGTGTTCCGCGTGACCGACATCAGCGTGCCCCCGGTCGACCTCGCCTCGGACGACATCAAGAAACTGAAGGACACGCTTCAGCGCGGGCTGACCGACGAACAGGTCGCGCAATACGTCAGCAAGATCGAACAGACGATCGGCACCACCATCAACAAGGCCGCCTTCGCACAGGTGACGGGCGCGAATAACTAACACTCCCGAAAGCACGCGATGGACGACCTTAAATCTATCATCGGAAAAGTCGCGACCGGCGCGACGCTGTCACGCGACGAGGCGGCCTCCGCCTTCGACAGCATGATGTCCGGCGAGGCGACGCCCTCGCAAATGGGCGGATTGCTGATGGCGCTTCGCGTCCGCGGCGAAACCGTCGACGAGATCACCGGCGCGGTGTCGGCGATGCGCAGCAAGATGCTGCGCGTCACAGCTCCCGCCGATGCGATCGACGTCGTCGGCACCGGCGGCGACGGCTCCGGCTCGGTCAACGTGTCCACCTGTGCGTCGTTCATCGTCGCGGGCTGCGGCGTGCCGGTCGCCAAGCACGGCAATCGCGCGCTGTCGTCGCGTTCCGGGGCGGCCGACGTGCTGTCCGCGCTCGGGGTCAAGATCGACATCACGCCGGAGCGGGTCGGCCGCTGCGTGGCCGAGGCCGGCATCGGCTTCATGTTCGCGCCGTCGCACCATCCCGCGATGAAGAACGTCGGCCCGACCCGCGTCGAACTGGCGACCCGCACCATCTTCAATCTGCTGGGTCCGCTGTCCAATCCGGCCGGCGTGAAGCGGCAGATGGTCGGGGTATTTTCACGGCAATGGGTACAGCCGCTGGCGCAGGTGCTGAAGAATCTCGGCTCCGAATCCGTCTGGGTAGTGCACGGCTCCGACGGCCTCGATGAAATCACCCTCTCCGGCCCGACCTTCGTCGCAGCGCTCGAGAACGGCAATATCCGCACCTTCGAAGTGACGCCGGAAGAAGCCGGTCTCGCCCGCGTCGGCGGCGACGCCCTGAAGGGCGGCGATGCCGATGCCAATGCGATCGCCCTGCAGAGCGTGCTCGACGGGATGCCGAGCCCCTACCGGGATGTGGCGCTGCTGAACGCGGCGGCGGCCCTGGTCGTGGCCGGTCGCGCCAAGAGCCTCAAGGAAGGCGTTGCTCTCGGCGCCCAGTCGATCGACAGTGGCGCGGCACTGACGCGGCTGAAGCAACTGATCGTGGTCTCCAACGGCTGATCCCAAGGGGCTCATCGATGTCCGACATCCTGACCAAGATCGAGGCTTACAAGCGCGAGGAAATCGCGGCCGCCAAGCGCGCGCATCCGCTTGGCGATCTGGAAGCGCTGGCGAAGACCGCCATCCCGCCGCGCGGCTTTGTCAGCGCAATCCGCCGCAAGCTTGGCCAGGGCGACTACGCGCTGATTGCCGAGGTCAAGAAGGCCTCCCCCTCCAAGGGGCTCATTCGCGCGGACTTCGATCCGCCGGCGCTGGCCAGGGCCTACGAGGCCGGCGGCGCCGCCTGTCTTTCGGTGCTGACCGACACGCCGTCGTTTCAGGGCCATCTCGATTTCATGGTAGCCGCCCGCGCCGCCACCCAATTGCCGGTGCTGCGCAAGGATTTCATCTACGACACCTATCAGGTGGTCGAGGCCCGCGCCTACGGCGCCGACTGCATCCTGATCATCATGGCGGCGCTCGACGACGGCGCCGCCCGCGATATCGAGGATGCAGCGCTGGCGCACGGCATGGATGTGCTGATCGAGATCCATGAACGCGCCGAACTCGATCGTGCGCTAAAACTTCGTTCGCCAATGATCGGGGTCAACAACCGCAACTTGCGGACCTTCGAGACCACGCTGGCGACCAGCGAGGCGCTGGCGCCGCTGATTCCGAAGGACCGGCTGATGGTCGGCGAGAGCGGCATCTTCGTATCAGCCGATCTCGCGCGGCTGGCGCGGGTCGGCATGCAAACATTCCTGGTCGGCGAAAGCCTGATGCGGCAGCCCGACGTCGCCGCCGCAACGCGCACGCTGCTGGCGCGCGGCGATGCCCCGCGCGCCACCGGGACGCGCTGACGCATGGCGCGGAAATCCTCCAAATCCTCCGAATCTTCCAAATCTTCCGAACCGTCAAAGCCCGGTTCCGCCCTCACCCATATCGATGCCAGGGGTGAGGCACGGATGGTCGATGTCTCGGAAAAACCCGCGACCGAACGCGTCGCGGTGGCGGAAGGCCGCGTCGTGATGAGCGAGGCGACGCTCGCGCTGATCGTTTCGGGCAATGCCAAAAAGGGCGACGTGCTGGGCACCGCGCGCGTCGCCGGCATCATGGCGGCAAAGCGCACCTCGGATCTGATCCCGCTGTGCCATCCGCTGGCGCTGTCGAAAGTCACGCTGGATATCGCCCCGGACCACAAGCTTCCCGGCTGCATCGTCCGAGCCACCGTCAAGGTCACCGGGCCGACCGGGGTCGAGATGGAAGCGCTGACCGCGGTGTCGGTCGCTTGTCTGACGATCTACGACATGATCAAGGCGGTCGAGCGCGGCGTCCGTATCGAGGGCATTCACCTCGTCGAGAAAAAGGGCGGAAAATCCGGACACTACCGTGCCTGAGCGGCGCCACCTGCTCCCTCCTCCGCCTTCACGGTGGAGTGATCGGCGAGAACGGAAGTGCGCGTCGGCTTCGGGGTTATTCTTCAGGCGCCCCCTGCGCACCGATCAACCCGGAGAAACGCAATGTCGATCTTCAAACTTCTTGGCGCGGTGGCCATTCTGTCGACCGCGATCGCTACACCGGTTCTGGCCCAGCACGTCATCTACGACCCGGCTTACTGCGCTTTTTTCTACCCCAATGCGAACTGCCAGAATGAGGGGCCGGGCAATCCCTACACTGATCCCAATTACCGGCGCGGGACCGCGAAAAATGACCGGACGTGGCCGGGCGGCGAAACCGTTGGCGTAGCCGGAAAGAAATCGCGGACCGCCAATCCTTCCACCCCCCGCATGCAGTAGCGAAAGACGGCCCGCCCAATCGCCATTCTGGATCGCGCGCCTGCGATTATTTCAGGGAGCTGTTGATCGCCGTGAACTTGGTATTGAGCTTGGTGCCAAGGCCGTTGATGACGGCGATGATTGCGAGCGAGATGCCGGCTGCGATGAGGCCGTACTCGATTGCGGTCGCGCCGGATTCGTCGGCGATAAACTTCTTCAGCATCGTTTTCATCGTGATGGCTTCCTGCGTTGGCTTGGGTTGGTAACTTCATCAAGCTTCGCAAGTTGCGTGCCAGACCGGCACCGAATGTCCTCAATGCGTTAGATGGTTAAGATTCGGTTGATCGATCGCGCGCCGGAATCAATTTCCCATATGATCGCTCGCTTGCCGGCAAATGATGCCGGCGGAACTCGGGCCGCCTGATCCGGTTTCCTTACCGCGTCGGTAGCACATCGAAGAATCCCTTCGCGGCATTTCCCCGCCCGTTACTTGCCGGTGGTAATCCCCCGTTAACTCAACTTCCTAACACCGTTTCCATAACGGCAACGTAATAATCATGTCCGCAGCCGGGGCATGAGAAAATGCCACTGGCGTCGAGCCATGGCAGCGATCACGAGCGATGACGGAACAACCGACCGCCTTGCTGAACTTCCCCCGCCCGGTCAGCGGCAACCCGATCCGCTGGCTCATCGTCGGCGGCGGATTCCTGATCGCCGCCATCGCCGTCGGCGCCACCGTCATGGCCGGCCATTTTCGCGAACGCGCGCTGAACAGCAGCGCCCGCGAACTCGAAAACACCGTGCTGTTGCTGGCCCGTCATTTCGACCAGCAACTGCAGGATTTCGGCGCGATCCAGCAGGACGTCGCCACCTTCGTGCAGACCGCCGGCATCGAAACCCGCGAGCACTACAAGCGACGGATGTCCAGCGCGGACATTCACCAGATGCTCAAGGCCAAGATCGACGCATTTTCCTATGTCGGCAGCATCAATATGTTCGATGCGGACGGCGTGATGATCAACTCCTCCACCGGCTGGCCGGCGCGGCCCATCAACATCGCCGACCGGGCTTTTTTCAAGACCTTCAAGTCGGACCCCAAATCCCCTCTGCTGCTGGTCGAACCGGTCCACAGCCGCGTCACCGGCGCCTGGACCACCGTGCTTGCGCGCAAGCTGACCGGGCCAAACGGCGAATTGCTGGGCGTGATCGGCAGAGGCATCGAGCCCGCCAGCTTCGCGAAATTCTTCCAATCGGTAGCGCTTGGGCAGGATGCGACGATTGCGATGCACCATCGCGACGGCACGCTGCTGGCGCGCCATCCCCATATCGAGGAGATGGTCGGCCGCAACTTCAAGACCGGCCCGGCACATCAACAGGCGTTGTTCGACAAGGAACACGGCTCCACCCGGCTGGCCAGTCCGGTGGACGGCCGCGAACGGCTGATTGCATCCCGTACCCTGGCCAACTTTCCCATCGTGATCATGGCGACGACGACGGTCGCGACCGCGTTGGCCGACTGGCAGGAACAGATCGTCTTTCTGGTCATCGTTGCCGGACTTTTCGTCCTCGTGATCGCCGCCCTGCTGTTCCTGGTGGTGCGCAAGCTGTCGAAGCAGCATCTGGCGTCGCAGCAGCGGCTGCAGCTGGAAAAGCAGCGGCTGGATACCGCCGTCAACAACATGACGCAGGGGCTGCTGCTGTTCGATTCGTCGCAGCGGCTGGTGATCTGCAACCAGCGCTACATCGACATGTACGGCCTGTCGCGGGACGTGGTGAAGCCCGGCGTCAGCTTCCGCGCGGTGATCGCCCATCGAAAGGCCACCGGATCCTTCGCCGGCGACGTCGATAAATACTACACCGCCACCCTGCGCGACATCGCGCAGAAAAACGTCAACGTGATCGAGCCCCCCGACGGCCGCTCGATCCAGATCATCAATGAGCCGCTGGCGGATGGCGGATGGGTGGCGACGCACGAGGACATCACCGAGCGAACGCGCGCCGAGGCGCGGATCACGCATCTCGCACACTACGATGCGCTGACCGATCTGCCCAACCGCGCCTTGTTCCATGACCGGCTGAAGGGCGAATTCGCAACCCTCGCCGCGGGCGAACAGTTCGCCGTGCTTTACCTCGATATCGACGAATTCAAGAGCGTCAACGATTCGCTCGGACATCTGATCGGCGACGAACTGCTGAAATCGGTGGCCGTCACGCTGCAGCGATGCACCGGATCGAGCAATTTCGTCGCGCGCCTCGGTGGCGACGAATTTGCAATCATTCAGACCGCGGTCAAGACCGTGGCCGACGTCACCGACCTGGTGGCGCGGGTGTTCGAAGCGATCCGGCAGCCCTGTGAATGCCTCGGTCACCAGCTCACCACCGACGCCAGCATCGGCATTGCGCTGGCGCCGCAGCACGGCGCCGATTTCGACCAGATCCTGAAAAACGCGGATCTGGCGATGTATGCCGCCAAGGCCGCCGGGCGCCGTACCCATCGCTTCTTCGAGCCGGAGATGGACGCCAGGGTCAAGGCACGGCGCACCCTGGAAATGGACCTGCGTCAGGCCATCGCCGACGGCGGGTTCGAGGTTCAGTATCAGCCCTGCGTCAAGCTTCGCGACAACAGGATCTCCGGCTGCGAGGCGCTGCTGCGCTGGCGCCACCCCGAACGCGGCGTGATCTCGCCCGCCGAGTTCATTCCGATCGCGGAAGACACCGGCCTGATCAATCAGCTCGGCGAATGGGTACTGACCACGGCCTGCGTGGAGGCCGCGACCTGGCCCGACGAAATCAGCATCGCGGTCAACGTCTCGCCGGTCCAGTTCAGGAGCGGCACCTTCGCGTTGAAGGTCCTGGCCGCACTTGCCGCCTCCGGCCTGACGGCGAGCCGGCTCGAACTGGAGATCACCGAAGCCGTCCTCATTCGCGACGACGAGGCCGCGCTCGCCATCCTGCATCAGCTTCGCGCCATCGGCGTGCGCATCGCGCTCGACGATTTCGGCACCGGGTATTCCTCGCTGAGCTACCTGCACAAGTTCCCATTCGACAAGATCAAGATCGACCGTTGCTTCATCAACGACATCGCCGACGCCGGCGGAACTTCCAGCATCGTGAAGGCGGTGGTGGATATCGCCGCGCGCAACATGATCACGATCGCCGAAGGCGTCGAGACCGAGCAGCAACGCGAAATGCTGCGCGCGCTCGGCTGCTCTGAAATGCAGGGCTGGCTGTTCAGTCCGGCCAGGACCGCCGCCGACATCAGGCAGCTGTTCTTCGCGCACCGCAAGAAATCCGCCGCCGTGGCCTGAGCCCGGATTGCTGCCCATCCTTCGAGACGGCCACTTCGTGGCCTCCTCAGGATGAGGTCAACTGGGCGGACACACCAACTCCCTCATGGTGAGGAGCGCGTCGGGCAGCGCCCTTGCGCTGTCCGGTGCGCGTCTCGAACCATCTGGCACACCGCCTGCCGCCATCCTTCGAGACGCATCGCTTCACGATGCTCCTCAGAATGAGGTCGATCGTACTAACGTCAGGACACTTTGCCGGGATCACGTAGGCCGTTCTGGAAGGTCGAGGGCTGGGTGCCGAAACCGCGCTTGTCGCGGGTGCCGAGCCAGTAGCCGAACTGCGGCGGGACGTTGCGGAACGGACCTTCGACGCCCAGTTTCAGCGCGGCGTCCATCGGCCAGTTCGGATTGTTGAGGATCTCGCGCCCGACCGCGATCAGGTCGGCCTGCCCATCGCGCAAGATCTGCTCGGCCTGATCGCCGTGGATGATGAGGCCGACCGCCATGGTCATGATATCGGCGTGCCGCTTCACATATTCGGACAGCGGCACCTGATAGCTGTATTTTATCTCCTTGCCGAGGATCGGCGCCACGTCGGTGATGCCGCCGGACGAGCAGTCGATGACATCCACGCCCTTCGGTTTGAGAATGGTCGCCAGCCGCGCGCTTTGTTCCGGGCCCCACCCCGCATTGTCCTCCACCGACAGCCGCACGAACAGCGGCTTGTGCGCCGGCCAGTGCATCCGCACTGCTTCGGTCACCTCGGTGATGAACCGCATCCGGTTCAATTCGGAGCCGCCATATTCGTCCGAACGCTGGTTGGATTTTTCCGACAGGAACTCGTGCACGAGATAGCCGTGGGCACCGTGCAGCTCCAGCACATCGAAGCCGGCGGCATCGGCGCGCCGCGCGGCCTCGCCCCAGGCCTGCACCAGGTCCTTCACCTCCTGCCGCTCCAGCGCCCGCGGGACCGGCCATTTCTCGCTATGGGCGATCGCGCTCGGCGCCACCGGCGTCCATTCCTCCCAGTCGTCGATCTCAGGGGTTCGCTGCAGCGGCCGGTCGCCTTCCCACGGACGGGTGGCGCGCGCCTTGCGGCCGGAATGGCCGAGCTGGATCCCGACGGCGGCATTCTGCTGCTTGATGAATTTCACCAGGCGCCCGAGCGGCTCGATGAATTTGTCGTCCCAGATCCCGAGATCGCCGACGGTGCCACAACCACGCCGCTCCACCTTGGTCGATTCGACGACGACGAGGCCGGCGCCGCCGGCGGCGAATTTGCCGGCATTCATCAGATGCCAGTCGGTCGGAAAGCCCTTGATCGCGGAATACTGGTGCATCGGCGGCACCACGATGCGGTTCTTCAATTCGACGCCGCGGATGCTCAGCGGTGAAAACAGCAGCGTTTCGGACATGGGAACATTTCCTCAGGTTGCCTGACATCGTTCCCCGGCTGCGCCGGGCGGTCATGCTTGGTCGCGAACGATATACGCTGCTGCAGCCAGCGGCAAAGGCTTCGTGAACCGCACGCTGGATGGGTCCCGAACTGACAATCCAATTCGACGCTGCGGTTGCCGCGCAGCCCAGGCCGCCCCGCCCTATTCCTCCACCGTGCCTTGCAAGAGCCTGATGCCCTCCGCGAGCGCGCTTTGCATCAGCAGGGTGTCGACGCCATAGGCGATCATGCGAAAGCCTTTGGCGCGGAAGTCACGCGCCCACTTCCCGTCGCCGGCGAGAAAGCCCGGCGTCTTGCCGTGCTTGTTGCAGGCTTCGACCAGACGATCGACAGCCGCATGGAAGATCGGATGGTCGAACTGCGCCGGAATGCCCAGAAAATTGGTCAGGTCGAAATGACCGAGCCAGACCACGTCGACGCCGTCGACGGCCGCGATCGCATCGACGTTCTCGATGCCCTTGGCGGTCTCGACCAGCGCGATCACCATCGTGCGCGCGTTGGCCTCCGCGATCTTGTCGGTCACGGCGCCGTCCGCATAGTCATCGTGACCGGCGACACCGAACGCGGCGCCGCGACGGCCCGCCGGCGGATATCTGGTGCAGTCGACGATCGCCTGCGCTTGCTCCGCCGTCTCGACCATCGGCACCATGATGCCCATCGCGCCGATATCGAGCGCCCGCGCGACGTGGTGGTAGTCGCCGGAGGGCACGCGCACGAGGGGCACCAGATCGAGCCCGCGGCAGAATGCGAACTGGGCCTTCATCGTCTCGAATCCGACGCCCGAATGCTCCATGTCGTAGAGAATGAATTCGGCGCCGGCCTCGCGGCAGATCGCGGGATAGCCTGATGTGAAGAACTCGAATGTCATCGTGCCGAACGCACAGCCGCCGGCCGCCAGCCGCGGTTTTATTGGATTTGGGCGCAACGGACGTCTCCCATTTGCCAACGGCCGCGGGTCCCTGACGCTACCGCGGTCGATCCTTGTACAAGCCCCACACCGCGACCAGCGCGCTGGCGCTTGCGATCAGGAACAGGCCGGACAGCAGCGGTCCCTCGACGCCCCACTGCAGGAAGCGGGCGAGATCGTAGAACACGTAGGCGCCGAAGGTGAATGCAAGACCGTACAGGTACGGACGGCCCTGGCGCGCCGCGAGAACCGCGACGATCATGACCGTGAATTCCAGAATGATCGAGATGATGAGCATCGATCACAACGCTACGGCCTGACCTGTCTCGCGTCAATGCGGCGCGAGCGACCAAGAACGGACCTCATTCACGCTCCCTCATGGTGAGGAGCGCGTCGGGCAGCGTCCTTACGCTGTCCGGCGCGCGTCTCGAACCATCTGGCACATGGCCTGCTGCCATCCTTCGAGACGCCGCGCGAAGGCGCGCGGCTCCTCAGGATGAGGTTCGCGCGCTGCGGCGGCACAAAGGATCCCGATTGCGCCCTCTTGAACCGCCCTGCCCGGCGTGATTATCTGCATCGACACCGGGTCATCGGCAACCGCCCGGTCAGCTGCGCGCAGCCAAGCGTTGTCTCGCTCCGTTCGAGGAGATGAGACATGGCGAACAGCTCGATCCGGACTCCTTCCGATATTCTCTGCCTCTATGCCGCCCGCGCGCTGCGCGGCTTCGGCGACGGCTTTGCCATCATCATCCTGCCGGTTTACCTCTCGGCCGTGGGCTTCAGCCCGCAACAGATCGGCATCGTCGCCAGCGCCTCGCTGCTGGGGACCGCGGCCCTCACCTTGCTCACCGGCTTCATCGCGCCGCGGTTCGAGCTGCGCAGCCTGTTTCTCGCCGGCGCCGGGCTGATCGTTTTCACCGGCCTGGTATTTCCGGCCGCCGAGACCTTTGCCTTTGTGCTGCTGATCGCCTTCATCGGCAGCATCAATCCGTCCGGCGGCGATTCCGGCATGCTGGTGCCGCTCGAACACGCGCTGCTGACGCGGGAAACCGCGGCCCGCGACCGCACCGCCATCTTTGCCCGCTACAGCCTGATCGGCGCGCTGACCGCGGCGGTCGGCTCGCTGGCGGCGGCCCTGCCGGAGCAGCTCGCTTCGCTCGGCTGGTCGCGGCTATCCGCCATCAAGCTGATGTTCTATCTGTATGCCGTGCTGGGACTGCTCGCGGCGCTGTTGTACCGCCGCCTGCCGCGCGACCACAGCCACATCGCCAACGCGCCGAAGAGCGCACTCGGGCCATCGAGAGCCATCGTCTACCGGTTGGCCGCGCTGTTCAGCATGGACGCTTTTGCCGGCGGTTTCGTCGTCCAGTCGCTGCTGGCGCTGTGGCTGTTCCAGCGCTTCGACCTGTCGCTGGAAGCCGCCAGCGTCTATTTCTTCGCCTCCAGCCTGCTCGGCGCGTTCTCGTTTCCTGTGGCCGCCTGGTTGGCCGGACGGATCGGCCTGATCAACACCATGGTGTACACCCACATCCCCTCCAGCCTCTGCCTGATCGCGGCGGCGTTCTCAAGCGACCTCACCGTGGTGCTGACGCTGCTGCTGGTGCGCTCCGCGCTGTCGCAGATGGACGTGCCGACGCGCTCATCCTACGTGATGGCCGTGGTGACGCCGGCCGAGCGCACCGCGGCCGCCAGCGTCACCGCGGTGCCGCGCAGCCTCGCCTCCTCGATCAGCCCGGCCATCGCCGGCTTCATGCTGGTCGGGCCATTTTCAGGGCTGCCGCTGGTGGTCTGCGGCTGCCTGAAGATCGGCTACGATTTGGCGCTGCTGCGGATGTTCCGGCACACCAAGCCGCCGGAGGAGGATTGAGGATGGGGTGGGAGGCCACAACGTCCGCCAGGGGGCGCCTTGCAGCCTTCAACCGGACAACCCGCCACGTCCGCTGGGCAACAGGCGCAGGAAAATGCTAACTGCATTATAATACCGCATGACACCTGAGCCTTCGGGGATTACGCTATGTCGGTTTGATAATGTGATCGCTATTGACGGAAATTTTCGAGCCGCTTTTTTTCGATGGGCCATGGAACATGACGACGTTTGCTGCGGGGCTGCCACCGAACGACCCCCCGTCGGATGCGGCGAGTTCGGATTTATCTTCCTGGTCTCTGAAGAACTTCATCGAGACCACGCCGGGTTGCATCGCGATGTTCGATGCGCAGATGCGCTATCTCGCCGTCAGCGCTCGATACCTTGTTGATAATGAGATCACGGGAGAGACACAGAAGTCGATTGTCGGTCGCTCTGTTTTCGAGTTCCGGCGCGCGACCGACAAGGCCCGGGAAACCAATCAACGCGTACTGTCAGGCGAAACAATTACCAAGGACGATTTTTGCTTTCGACGTTCCGATGGAACGATGACCTGGATGCGCTGGCACATGCAGCCATGGCGCCTGCCCGATCAGAGCGTCGGCGGCGCAGTGCTTGCCATGGAGACGGTCACGGCGCCCAACGAGGCGGCAGAGCGACTGGCGGCCAGTGAATCACTGCTGCGCCTCAGTCAGGAAGCGGGCCATATCGGGAGCTACGACTGGGATATCGCGGGCGGCCCCAATCTGTGGTCCGACGAGCAGTGCCGCCTGCACGGCATCGAACCATCTGGGGCGCGGTCGATTTCGGTCGATGAATGGCGGAGCCTGATGCATCCCGATGATCTGCCGATGCTCGAACGGAGGCTGGCCGACATCATCGAAACCGGCGGTTCCGGGGAACTCGAGCATCGCATTCTGGGCCCGAACGGCGTGCGCTGGATTTACAGCCGCGGACAGATCGTTGGTGGCGCGGGAAAGCCGACGCGCCTGATCGGCATCAACATGGACATCACCGAGCGCCGGAAGCTCGAAGATGACCTGCGCGAATTGACCCGGACGCTGGAGCAGCGTGTCGAACAGGAAGTCGCGGCCAGGGAAGCCGCGCAGATCAAGCTGGCGCATGCGCAGAAAATTCGATCGATCGGCGAACTCACCGGCGGAGTGGCGCATGACTTCAACAACCTGCTGACGGTCATTCCGGGAACGATCGACACGCTCGCGGACGGCGTTGCCGACCGCCCGCAGCTGGCGGCGATCGTTCAAATGATCGGATCGGCCGCCGACCGCGGCGCCAAGCTGACCTCGAGTTTGCTGGCGTTCGCGCGAAAACAGCCGCTGCGGCCCCGGAGCACAGATGTCGAGGCGCTGATTGCGACGACCTGCGACCTGCTGACGTCGGTGCTCGGCCGCCAGATCGAGATTGATTTTGCCAAGCGAGACTACATCGGAACAGTGTTCGTCGATCCGGATCAGCTTTCGTCTGCACTGGTCAATCTGGGGATCAACGCGCGCGACGCCATGCCAAACAGAGGCCGGCTGACGATCGATGCCGATACGGTTGCAATCGATCAGGACGAAGCTGCCGTCCGCGACCTTTCCGCGGGCAGCTATGTCACCATCAGCGTCACGGATACGGGAACCGGGATCGACAAAGCCATTCAGAGCAAGATCTACGAACCATTCTTCAGCACCAAAGGCGTCGGCAAGGGCACCGGGCTCGGTCTCAGCATGGTGTACGGCTTCGTCAAGCAGTCCGGCGGACACATCGACTTCGAAACCGAAGAGGGCAAGGGGACGACGTTCAGGCTGTACCTTCCGGTATCCGACGATGAACCCTCGGCTGCTGCCGACAATTTCCAAAAACGGCTTCCTCGCGGCGACGAGACCATCCTCTGTGTCGAAGACGACGCCATCGTTCGCGATTTTGTCACGCAGCAACTTCAGGCACTGGGATACAGGACAATCGCCGCCAGTAACGCGACCGAAGCGTTGAGGGAAGTGCGCAGCGGACTCCCGATCGATCTCCTGTTCACGGACATTGTCATGCCGGGATCGACGGACGGCTGGCAACTGGCCGAACTCATCCGGCAGCTGCGACCCGGGATCAAGGTTCTGTATACGACCGGATATTCGGATGTCAGTTCGCAACAGCTCAGTTCAGACGCCGGGATCGTGCTTCTCGAAAAACCCTACCGGCTGTCGCGTCTCGCGGAAGTGGTTCGAAATGCGATCGATAATCCGGCACCCGTTTCGGGAGATCGATGAGGCAGCGGGACCATCCGCTGGGTTGCAACAAGGGGATTTCTCATGAGCTCACGAAACCGCAATCGATATCGACTGCCATCCATTGCCGCTTGCTTCTTCCTTTCAACTGCGCCTGTTCTTGCAGAACCCCTCGCGACGACCGGAATAGGCGTTGCTTCCTGCGAAAAGCTGGCAAAGGACATGAATCCCGCCGAAGGCTTCAACAACATCGCCAATACCATGGTATTCTTTTGGGTCCAGGGTTACATGAGCGCCGCCAACATTGCCCTGTTGGAGGGAGACAGTCAGTACGTCGATCTTTCCCTGATGGGCGAAAAGAAGCTGCTCCCGCTGATCCACGAATTCTGCAAGAAGAACCCCGGCAAGAAGCCGATCAGCGTCATCGATCAACTGATCGAAGATGCCGACAAGGTCGAGGCCAAGTGGAAGAGCGGCACCATCCCATGGGCTGCGGACGACGACTGAAAATTGATCGTCTCCCGCTGAGGGAATGAGGAGCCTTTTCACCGAGACTCTACGGGTCGGCGCGCGGTCACCCGTTGCCCGCTTCGCCCGTTTTTCGTAAACCGTCCCCATGACCCAGCCCCTCTCCCCGGCCTCCGCCGACGCCCTCCTCTTCGATCTCGGCCGCGTCGTGCTCGATATCGATTTCAGCAAGGTCATGACCATCTGGGCCGGCCATGCCGGCTGCGCGCCCGCCGATGTCATGGCGCGGTTTGTGGTCGATAATCATTTCAGGCGCCACGAGACCGGCGTGATCGACGACGCCGCGTTCTTCCAGAACCTGCGCGGCTCGCTCGGCATCGCCATATCGGACGCCCAGTTCCTGGAAGGCTGGAACGCGATCTTCACCGGCGAAATGCCCGGGATCGCGCCGCTGCTGGCGCGCGCCGCGGCGCGGATGCCGCTCTACGCGTTCTCCAACACCAACCCGCCGCATGTCGCGCATTTCTCGAAGACCTATCCCGCCGTGCTCGGGCACTTCCGCGAACTGTTCTTGTCGTCGACAATCGGATTTCGGAAACCGGATGCGGCGGCCTACGATCACGTGGTGCAGGCGATCGGCGTGCCGGCGCAGCGGATCGTGTTTTTCGACGACTCCGCCGACAATATCGCGGGCGCACGGGCGCGCGGGCTGATCGGGGTTCACGTGACGTCGACGGATGATGTGGCAAAGGCGCTGGCGGATCTCGGGATTTAGGACTATCAGCCGTCATTGCCTGCGACAAACGCGAAGCGTTTGCGCAAGGGAGCACTTGCGACGAAGCAATCCATTCTTTCTTTGCTTTGCCGGAATGGATTGCTTCGCTACGCTCGCAATGACGGTTGCGGCCTATTGGCCTCATCCGTAGTCATCTTCAGTGGAGTCTCACCGTGGCGCTCATGCCCGTCGTCGATGCCCTTACCGCCATTCTCTCGGGCGCCGAGCCGCTGCCGGAGGAAATGGTCGCGCTGGATGCCGCGCATCACCGGGTGCTGGCGCGCGACGTCGCGGCGTTGCGGACCCAGCCACCGCAGGCGATGTCGGCGATGGACGGCTATGCGGTGCGCTCGGCCGACGCCGACCATGTCGCGGCGCGGCTCAAGGTGATCGGCGAGGTCGCGGCCGGCCGCCCGTTCGACGTCAAGGTTGGCGCCGGCGAAGCGGTGCGGATCTTTACCGGCGGCGTGATCCCCGAGGGCGCCGACGCCGTCATCATCCAGGAAGACACCGTGGCCGAGGATGGCGGCATCACCATCACCGAGGCCGCCCGACCGGGACGGCATATCCGCCCGGCCGGCATCGACTTTCGCGAGGGCGATGTGCTGCTGGCGCGCGGCATCCGGCTCACCGACCGCGACCTGTCGCTGGCCGCCGGCATGAACCACCCCGAGATTCCGGTGTGCCGCCGGCCCGTTGTGGCGATGCTCGCCACCGGCGACGAACTGGTGATGCCGGGCGCAACCCCCGGCCCCGGGCAGATCGTCTATTCCAACGGCTACGCGCTGCGCGCGCTGGCGCGGCATGAAGGCGCCGAAACCATCGATCTCGGCATCGCCGCCGACACCCTGGCGGCCACCACCGACGGCATCCGCCGCGCCCGCGACAGTGGCGCCGACATCCTGATCACCATGGGCGGCGCCTCGGTCGGCGACCACGATCTGGTGAAGCGGTCGCTGGAGGCCGAGGGCGTCGCCATGACGTTCTGGCGGATCGCGATGCGGCCGGGCAAGCCGATGATGCATGGGCGGCTCGGCGCGATGCGGGTGATCGGCCTGCCCGGCAATCCGGTGTCGTCCTATGTCTGCGGCTTCCTGTTCCTGGCGCCGCTGATTCGCGCATTGTCGGGCCGATCAGCCGTCCACCACGTCAGCGAGACCGCGCTGCTGGGACGCGACGTCGCCGCCAATGACCTGCGCGAAGACTATTTGCGGGCCCGGCTGGAGCGGCGCGCCGACGGTGCCCTGATCGCCACTCCGGTCAACCATCAGGACTCGTCGCTGCTCGGGAATCTCGCTGCGGCACGGGCGTTAATCGTGCGTGCGCCCTTTGCGCCGGCAGCCCTCGCCGGCACTTCATGCGCGATCCTGCGGCTGCCGGACTGAGCGGTTTGCGCCGTTAAGGCCTGTCCCAACAAATCCTGGTCTGTTCACGGGAAATTAAGTGGTTGCGGAACACATATGGAACATATAGTGTTCGTTCATGATTTGTTTCGAGTATTGGTGCCATTAAAGTGGAATTCGGGACTCTCCTGGACTCTCGCGAGTCCGCTGAGAACTCCGCCTCTCTGACTCGAACGACGCTATCAAACTGGGGATTGGTCGAGATGCTCACGCGCAAACAATATGAACTGCTGCGATTCATCAGCGAACGTCTGAAGGAGTCTGGCGTTCCGCCCTCCTTCGACGAGATGAAGGACGCGCTGGATTTGCGGTCGAAGTCCGGCATCCATCGCCTCATCACCGCCCTTGAAGAGCGCGGCTTCATTCGCCGCCTGCCCAATCGCGCCCGCGCCATCGAGGTCATCAAGATGCCCGAGCTGTCCGGAGGCGGCGCCGGGAATGGCCGCCGCGGCTTCACGCCCAGCGTCATCGAAGGCACCCTCGGCAAGGTCCGCAGCGCCAGTTCCGACAATGACGGCGAGCGTCCGGTCTCGGTGCCGGTGATGGGCCGCATCGCCGCCGGCACGCCGATCGAGGCATTGCAGACCCGCAGCCACACCATCAGCGTGCCGCCGGACATGCTCGGAAGCGGCGAACATTACGCACTCGAAGTGCGCGGCGATTCCATGGTGGACGCCGGCATTCTCGACGGCGACATGGCGCTGATCCAGCGCAACGAGAGTGCGGAGACCGGCGACATCGTGGTGGCGCTGATCGACGAGGAGGAAGCGACGCTGAAACGCTTCCGCCGCCGCGGCGCCTCGATCGCGCTGGAGCCCGCCAACGCCTCCTACGAAGTCCGCATCCTGCCGCCGAACCGGGTCCGGATCCAGGGCAAGCTGATCGGGCTGTACCGAAAGTATTGAGGCAGGCGTTGCGGCGCCTCTGCTCTGAAAACGATATCCATTTCGTCATGGCCGGGCTTGTCCCGGCCATCCACGTCAGCGGTACCCGTCATTGCGAGGAGCACTTGCGACGAAGCAATCCAGCTTTCTTGTTTGCCGTAAGCTGGATTGCTTCGCTTCGCTCGCAATGACGATTGTTGGTCTGACGCCACCAATTTTCATTGGTCATTCTCGTTGAGAGCCGCAGAATCGCCCACAACCCGGCCAATGCTGGCGCCTCACGTCCACGCTGATGGAAGCGTGCGGGCAGCGGGCGGGACACCATTGTCGGTCGGCAAGGTCACATGGCAGAAAGTCGGGCGGGTCACCGAGCCCGGCCGCTACATGTTCACGTTCGGCTGGGTCAACATCACTGCCGACGATCTCGCGATCTGGAAACAGTTTCCGAACGCGTCGTTCGCGCTGGTCAGGATGCTGACGGAAGATGTCGAGGATGAATATCATCTCGGCGCCTTCGATCCCGGCGGTCCCGGCGACGATCACCCGCACGGCGAGTGACGCTGCCCTGCCGCTTACTCCTCCGCCTGCAAATCGGATTCCGACGGCGTCGCGTCGACGGCACGCGGTGCCGCCGGGCGCGTCAGGCCGGCTTCGCCCTCCACCACATCAGCCACCGCCGGCGACCATGGCCGGTCGACGCCGCGCGGCTTGACCGCGTCGAGGGCAAAGCCGTCGCGGGCTCTACGCAGCGCCAGCGCACCCTGCCGGCGCAGGCGGTCCTGATCGACCACCAGCGCGCCGCAGGCCGCCGGCGCCTGCCGCGCGGTCACCAGCAGCGCCGCGCGCTCGCAATCATCCGCCAGCGCGTCTGGCCGCAACGCCAGTGCGACCAGCCCGCCGCCGGCCAGCTGCGCCACGCAGCCGGCCTGGTCGCATGACACGCCTTCGGTGAGCGAGGGATCACCGGTCTGCCGGCCGTCGGCGTCGGCTGCCAGCCACTCCCTCAGCAGAAAGCTGTCCTTGGTACTTCCCAGGATATTTCCCTTGCCGCTCCCGATCAGATGCAGGCGTCCGTCCCGGCCGCGGACGCCGATGGTGTGGCCGTCGGCGGAGATCAGGATATCCGGCTGCGGCGTCGCCAGCGCCCAGACCACCGCCGCCGCCAGCGCCGCCGCCCCGCTCCAGCGCAGCGGCGTGCGCAACAGTCCGAGCAGGATGATGCCAACACTCGCCGCGATCAGCGGCCCGGTCCCGAACGCCGCCATGCGCCCGATCGAGCCCGGCAATGCGGCGACCCATTGCGCCACCGTGATCATCCAGTCGATGCCCCAGCCCATCACCTGCCAGAACAGGCCGTCGAAGCCGAACGGCATCGCGAGCATGCCAAGCAGCCCCGCCGGCATCACGATCGCGGAGACCACCGGCATCGCCGCCAGATTGGCGATCACGCCGTACGGCGTTACCCGGTGAAAGTGATAGGCGGCATAGGGCATGGTCGCGAGCCCCGCCACCAGCGAGGCCAGCGCCAGCATCGCGATTTCGCGCCCGCCCCACAGCGCCATCCGCGCCGTCGCTGAATTGTCGGGCGAGGCGAACAGAAGGGGCATGCCGATCTGGATCAGCGCCACGAGGCCGAGCGTCGCCGCGAACGACATCTGGAAACTCGGATGCACCAGCGCTTCCGGCGCGACCGTGAGCACGATCATCGCGGCCACCGCCAGCGTGCGGAACGTCACGGCGCGGCGGTCGACCATGATGGCGATCAGCACCACCGCGGTCATGAAGAACGAGCGTTGCGTGGCGACCTCGGCGCCCGACAGCAGCAGATAGAACGCGGCGGCGAGCAGTGCCGCGACCGCCGACCATTTCTTGATCGGAAAACTGACGGTGAGTGGCGGGATCAGCGCCAGCAGCGCGCGCACCGCGAAGAACACCACGCCGGCGACGACCGCCATGTGATAGCCCGAAATCGACAGCACATGGCCGAGGCCGGAGATGAACATCGCATCGTTGACCGGTGCCGTGATGGCGTCGCGGCGCCCGGTCAGCAGCGCCGTCGCGATGGCGCGGCGGTCGCCGTCCAGCACGGCGCCGATGCGCGCGTCGATCGCATCGCGCAAGCCCTGCATGAAGGCGGCATAGCGCAACGACCAGCCGCCGGAGTCGGGTGGCGCCGCGGTCCTGATCGCCCCCATCACGAAACCGGAGGCGCCGATCCCGGCAAAATACATGTCACGGCCGAAATCGTAGGCGCCCGGCCGCAGCGGCGCCATCGGCGGCAGCAAGCGCGCCTTCAGCTCGACGAAGCTGCCGACCGCGGGCGCGGTGCCCTTGCGCACCGACAGCCGAACCCGCTGCAGTTTCGTCAGGTCGCGCGGGCTCTCCATCGAGGTGACGCGCAGGACAAAGCGGTCGGTGCGCGCGCGGATGTCGCGGGTCTCGACAAAACCCGAAACCGACACCGAATAGATCGGCCGCGCCAGCACGCCATGCGCGACCCGCGCGGTCTTCCAGGTCGCCACCGCAAAACCGGCGGCGACTGCGGCAACCATCACGGCGATCGGAAACACCTTGTGTCGCCGCAGCAGGAACGCTGCCACGCAGAGACCGATCGCCGCGACGGCAGCAACTGACAGGACCGGCTCACGTTCGGCGGCAAAGTAGCCGGCGATCCCGGTGCCGAAGGCAATGGGCACCCAGGGCAGCAGCCGCCCGGCGCCGGCCTCGGCGCGGATCCATGCCCGCAATCTGTCGACGAGCGACGGCCACGCGGCAAAACCCGACGGCGCGAACCCGCCGGCCTGCGCCGCCCCGCGCGGCGGCCAGGTGCCGGCAACACCCTGCGTCCGAGCCCTGCCCCGCTCTGTCATCGGGTACGCACCCTACGATTACCAACCGAGCGAGAGGCTATCGGAAGCTGTTATCCGCCCGAAAGCGGAACGGATACAGAATCCTTAATCTTTATTAACCATGTGGCGGTTAGCATTCCCCGAGCCAACCGGGACTTCGGCCATGCCGCACAGGATCACGCTTTCCGCTCTTGCTGCTTTCGCGTTCGCCGCTGGCGCGATGCCCGCCGCTGCCGCCGATCTTGCGACCCAGAGCCGGCTCGGCGCTGTGTTCGCCGATCCTGTCGTCGTGACCCGCCGGGCCGTCGTGGTGGAGAAGGTCCGGGATGAGGCGCCGATCATTCCCTACAACCTCTTTCCCAATCCGCTGTGGAACCGGGGCACCTACAATTACGGCTCGTCGTGGTCGTTCTATTATCCCGGCCCCTATTACGGCGGTCCGTATGACACCGACGGCGCACGGCTGCCCTATGTCTGCGGCTTCTACGGCTATTGCTGATTGCGCGAACCGGCTGCCTTCAGATCAGATCAGCGCGCCCCTCGACGACACGTGATGGCTGACGATCTTCCAGTCGCCGTCCTCGCGGACGATTACCCAGGTGATCTTGACCGACAACTTCGGGCTACCATCGACATCGAACGAGGCGATGGCCGCGAAGTTGACCAGGTCAGGATTGATCTGCGCCGTGCTGACATCCGTAAACCGGACAGCGCGTGAATTCCATTTCGGCAGGCCCTTGAAATACGCCGCCACGCCGTCGCGACCCTGATACAGCGTCGGGTTCGAGCCGAAGAAGAGCGCGTGCTTCGAATAAAGCGACGCCTGGGCCTCCGGATCGAACTTGCTGAAGGTATCCGCCCATCTCGACATGATGTCGGACGCAATGTCGTCGGCAGCGCTTGGCATTCGGAAATCCTTCAATCAGTTCGCGTCAGCCCTTGCCGCCGACTTCCTTCGCAAAGCTATCGCGCAGCCCTATCGTTCTGGTGAACACCGGACGATCCGGCGTGGAATCCGCGTCCCGGACAAAATAGCCCTGCCGCTCGAACTGCACCACGTCGGTCGAATTGGTCGCTGATATCGCGGGCTCGATCCGCGCATCGGTCAACACTTCGAGCGACTGCGGATTGAGATCGGCGGCAAAATTGCCGGCATCCGGATTGGGCTTTGCAAACAGCGGATTGTAGATGCGGATTTCCGCCGGCAAGGAATGCGCCGCCGACAGCCAGTGCATGGTCGCCTTGACCTTGCGTCCGTCAGGCGCGTTGCCGCCCTTGGTGGCGGGATCGTAGGTACAGCGCAGTTCGATCACCTCGCCGGCCGCGTCCTTGATCACCCCGGTGCATTTGATGAAATAGGCGTAGCGCAGCCGCACCTCGGTGCCGGGCGAGAGCCGGAAGAACTTCTTCGGCGGCACTTCCATGAAATCGTCGTGCTCGATGTAGAGCTCGCGGCCGAATGCGATCTTTCGCGTGCCGGCCGTTGGATCGTCGGGATGATTGACGGCGTCGAGCTCCTCGCTCTGCCCTTCCGGATAATTCTCGATCACGACCTTCAGGGGCCGCAGCACCGCCATCCGGCGCAGCGACGATTTGTTGAGATCCTCGCGGATGCAGAATTCCAGCATGCCGACGTCGACCACGCTGTTGGCCTTGGCCACCCCGATGCGCTTGATGAATTCGCGGATCGCGGCCGGCGGCACGCCGCGCCGTTTCAGGCCGGCGATGGTCGGCATCCGCGGATCGTCCCAGCCGGCGACATGGCCGCCGCGCACCAGCTCGGTCAGCACCCGCTTCGACAACAGCGTGTAGGTCAAATTGAGGCGGGCGAATTCGTACTGGCGCGGCTTCGACGGCACCGGCAGCTTGTCGAGCAGCCATTCATAGAGCGGCCGGTGGTCCTCGAATTCCAGCGTGCAGATCGAATGCGTAATGCCCTCGATCGCGTCGGACTGCCCGTGCGCGTAATCATAGCTCGGGTAGATCGACCACTTGTCGCCGGTGCGCGGATGGGTGGCGTGCAGGATGCGGTAGAGCACGGGGTCGCGCAGGTTGATGTTGCCCGCGGCCATGTCGATTTTGGCGCGCAGCACCCGGGCGCCGTTGGGAAACTCGCCGGCCTTCATGCGCCGGAACAGATCGAGGTTTTCCTCCACCGGGCGGTCGCGGAACGGGCTGTTCTTGCCGGGCTCGGTCAGCGTGCCGCGCTTGACGCGGATCTCTTCCTGCGACTGGTCGTCGACATAGGCATGGCCTGATCGAATCAGGCCCTCGGCCCAGTCATACAGCCGCTCGAAATAGTCCGAGGCGTAATAGAGGTCATCTCCCCAGTCGTAGCCAAGCCAGCGCACGTCGGCCTGAATCGAATCGATATATTCCTGCTCTTCCTTGGTCGGATTGGTGTCGTCGAAGCGCAGGTGACAGCGGCCGGCAAATTCCTGGGCGATGCCGAAATTGAGGGCAATCGACTTGGCATGGCCGATATGCAGATAGCCGTTCGGCTCCGGCGGGAAGCGCGTCACGATCTGGCGGTATTTCCCGGCGTCGAGGTCGGCCTGGACGATATCGCGAATGAAATCGCGGCCTGTCTCTGCCGCCATTGTTTCTGCTGTCATGCTGGTTCCCGTTCGGATTCAGCGGACGTTCTGCCAAATCCGCACCTCCCAAGGAAGCGTTATGTAAGGCTTTAGTTATGCACGGTTCCTGCTATACACCACCGCGCTCCGCGCAACCCCTTATTGTCCCCGAAATGCAGCCGTAATGACCGATTCCGTCGTCACCCGCTTTGCCCCCTCGCCGACCGGCTTTCTCCATATCGGAGGCGCCCGCACGGCGCTGTTCAACTGGCTGTATGCCAAGAAGCGCGGCGGCAAGATGCTGCTGCGGATCGAGGACACCGACCGGGAGCGCTCGACCGAGCCCGCGATCGCCGCCATCCTGGACGGGCTGAAATGGCTCGGGCTCGATTGGGACGGCGACGTCGTCTACCAGTTCACGAGGGCCGCGCGCCACCGCGAGGTGGCGGAGCAGCTGCTCGCCAGCGGCAAGGCCTATCGCTGCTACGCGACCGCGGAGGAACTGACCGCGATGCGCGAGAAGGCCCGCGCCGATGGCCGCACCCGGCTCTATGACGGCCTGTGGCGCGACCGCGATCCGAAGCAGGCGCCCGCCGGCATCAAGCCGACGATCCGGCTGAAGGCGCCGCTATCAGGCGAGACCGTGATCGAGGACCAGGTCCAGGGCCGCGTGGTCTGGCAGAACGAGAACCTCGACGACCTCGTGCTGCTGCGCGGCGACGGCAATCCGACCTACATGCTCGCGGTGGTGGTCGACGACCACGACATGGGCGTCACCCATGTGATCCGGGGCGACGATCACCTGATCAACGCCGCGCGCCAGAAGCAGATCTACGATGCGCTGGGATGGGACATTCCGAGCATGTCCCACATCCCCTTGATCCATGGCCCCGACGGCTCAAAACTTTCAAAACGTCACGGCGCGCTCGGGGTGGATGCCTACCGCTCGCTCGGCTACCTGCCGGAGGCGCTGCGCAATTATCTGGTCAGGCTCGGCTGGAGCCATGGCGACCAGGAGATATTTTCCACCCAGGAGATGATCGACGCCTTCGACCTCCCGGGTATCGGCCGCTCGGCGGCGCGGTTCGATTTCGCCAAGCTGGAAAACCTCAACGGCCACTACATCCGCCACGCCGAGGATTCCGCGCTGGTGACCATGTTCGAGGACGTGCTGGACCATGTGCCCGATCGTTCCAGCCTCAAGGCCAAGCTCAACGACGCCACGCGGGCGCAATTGCTGCAGGCGATGCCGAGCCTCAAGGAGCGCGCCAAGACGCTGATCGAGCTGATCGACAGCGCCTATTTCATCTTCGCCGATCGCCCGCTCGAGCTCGAGCCCAAGGCGGCGGCGTTGATGACGCCGGAAACCCGCGCGCTGATCGGCCAGCTCAAGGCAGCCCTCGAGCCGGTTTCGCCGTGGACCGCGGCAACCACGGAAGCGGCGATGCGGGCCTTCGCCGATGCCGGCGGCCTCAAGCTCGGCGCGGTGGCGCAGCCGCTCCGGGTGGCATTGACCGGCCGCACCACGTCGCCGGGAATTTTCGACGTCCTGGCGGTGCTGGGGCGCGAGGAATGCCTGGCTCGGCTCGGCGACCAGACCCCCGCATAAGGTGGTATCGCAGGGCCGCCGTGGCCGTCTTGCAGTGCAAACAGCAATAAGCTACCCATTTCCGAGGTACTTCCAGAACACCCGGTTTCCCGCGCCAGCCATCACGTTTTGGCGCCCCCGGCCGCCGGTTTTCGCAACGATCTCATCGGGGACTACACGATGGACGCAACATCCAACAAGAAATCCGCAACGCTGACCGTCGGCAACAAGAGCTATGATTTCCCGATTTTGAGCGGCACCGTCGGGCCCGATGTCATCGACATCGCCAAGCTCTACGCCCAGGCCGGCATGTTCACCTATGACCCCGGCTTCACCTCGACCGGCAGCTGCCAGTCCAAGATCACCTATATCGACGGCGACGCCGGCATCCTGGAATACCGCGGCTATCCGATCGAGCAGCTGGCGGAAAAGGGCGACTTCCTCGAAACCTGCTACCTGCTGCTTTACGGCGAACTGCCGACCCCGGCGCAAAAGGCCGATTTCGACAGCCGCGTGATCCACCACACCATGGTCCACGAGCAGATGGCCCGCTTCTTCCAGGGCTTCCGCCGCGACGCGCATCCGATGGCGATCATGGTGGCGGCGGTCGGCGCGCTGGCCGCGTTCTATCACGACTCCACCGACATCAACGATCCCAGGCAGCGCATGATTGCGTCGATGCGGATGATCGCGAAAGTCCCGACGCTGGCGGCGATGGCCTTCAAATACACCATCGGCCAGCCCTTCATGTATCCGAAGAACTCGCTCTCCTTCGCCGAGAACTTCCTGCATATGTGCTTCGCGGTGCCTTGCGAGGACTACAAGATCAACCCGGTGCTGGCCGACGCGCTCGACAAGATCTTCATCCTGCATGCCGACCACGAGCAGAACGCCTCGACCTCGACCGTGCGCATCGCCGGCTCCTCCGGCGCCAACCCGTTCGCCTGCATCGCCGCCGGCATCGCCTGCCTGTGGGGCCCGGCCCATGGCGGCGCCAATGAAGCGGCGCTGGCGATGCTCGCCGACATCGGCAGCGTCGACAAGATCCCCGAATTCATCGCCAAGGTGAAGGACAAGAACAGCGAAGTCCGCCTGATGGGTTTTGGTCATCGCGTCTACAAGAACTACGATCCGCGCGCCAAGATCATGCAGAAGATGTGTCACGCGGTGCTGGCCGAGACCGGCCACGGCGACGACCCGATGCTGAAGGTCGCACTGGAGCTGGAAAAGATCGCGCTCAGCGATCCCTACTTCATCGATCGCAAGCTCTATCCGAACGTCGACTTCTATTCGGGCATCACGCTGAAGGCGATGGGCTTCCCGACCTCGATGTTCACCGTGCTGTTCGCGGTCGCCCGCACCGTCGGCTGGATCAGCCAGTGGAGCGAGATGATCGAGGACCCGCAGCAGAAGATCGGCCGCCCGCGCCAGCTCTACACCGGCGTCGGCCGCAGGGATTACGTGGCGATCGACAAGCGCAAGTAAGCGCGCAGACATCGCGACCATTTGAAAGCCGGATGCGGTCACCGCATCCGGCTTTTTGATTCAAAGGTTGTTTTCAACTCTATCAATGTCATTGCGAGCGAAGCGAAGCAATCCAGCTTTCTGGAAGCGCCAAAGAAGGAAGCAAGCTGGATTGCTTCGTCGCAAGCGCTCCTCGCAATGACGTTGTGAAAGTTCCGATTCAAATTTCAAACAGCCAATCACCGTGAGCATACACAGTGGCGTAGGGTGGGCAAAGATTCCGCCGTAGCTCAAAGAGCGAAGGCGGAAACGTGCCCACCATTTCAAAGCGCTGCTGATGATAGATGGTGGGCACGGCGCAAGTGCGCCTTTGCCCACCCTACGATTCTACGCGTTCCCCCGCGCCTTCCGCATCGTCGCCAGCACGATATCCGCCGCGCGCGTGCTCGGCGTCGCGTTGCCGGTCGACATGATCGCGTCGATCTTCGCAAACGCCTCGACCTGGCGCCGCCGCAATGGCGCGTCCTCCAGCACATCGCGCAGCGCGCGCGACAAATTCTCCGGCGTACAATCCTGTTGCAGAAATTCCGGCACGACGTTGTCGCCGACCACGAGGTTGGCGAGGATCACCGAGGGGACCTTGATCATCCGCAGCATGATCCAGGCCTCGATCGCGCCGGTGCGATAGGCCGTCACCATCGGCACGCCGGATAGCGCCAGCTCCAGCGTCACGGTGCCTGACTTCGCCAGCGCCGCATGCGCGATCCGGAACGCGGCCCGCTTCTCGGCCTCGCCGATCACGATCCGGGGCTGCACCGGCCAGCTTGCGGCGCCTTCCCGCACCGCATCGACCAGATGCGGCATGGTCGGCAGGATCAGTTCGAACGCCACGCCGTCGTCGCGCAGCCGGCCGAGTGCCGCGCCGAACACCGCCATGTGGTGCCGGACCTCGCTGCGGCGGCTGCCCGGCAGCACCAGCAGCACCGGCGGGGTTTCATCGCGGCGCTTCTGCTCGTCGGCCGCGGGCCGAAGCGTGCCGATCTGTTCGATCAGGGGATGGCCGACATAGCTGCAGGGCGGACCGCGCAGCTTGCGATATTCCTCGGGCTCGAACGGCAGCAGCGCCAGCACGTGATCGACATAGGCCGTCATCGCGCGCGCCCGGCCGGGCCGCCAGGCCCAGACCGAGGGCGAAACATAGTTGACGATCGGGATCGCGGGATCGCTGGCGCGGACGCGGCGCGCGACGCGATGGGTGAAATCGGGGCTGTCGATGATGACCAGCACATCGGGCGAGGCCTGCGTCACCGCCGCGGCGGTTTCGTTGATGCGCCGCAGCAGCATCGGCAGCTGCTTGACCACGGCGGCAAAACCCATGATCGACAATTGCTCGATCGGAAACAGCGACACCAGTCCCTCGCGCGCCATCGCCTGGCCGCCGACGCCCTCGAAACGCACCGCGCCGCCGAGCCGCTGGCGCAGCACCTTCATCAGGCTGGCGCCAAGCCGGTCGCCGGATTCCTCCGTCGCAATCAGGAATATCTTGCGCACGATGTCGGTGGTTGGGCGTGGCGGGATCACGCGGGCAAACCCGTCACGAACAGGCCGGCCGCGTCGGCGGCCGCGATCATGGCCTGCGGCTCGACCACAATGGTATGGCCGGCGACGATGGCAATGCCGGCGAGGCCGGCCTCGATCGCGCGCTCGACGGTGCGCGGGCCGATGGTCGGCAGATCGAAGCGCAAATCCTGACCGCTTTTCGGGGCCTTCACCAGCACGCCGCGCGGCGCCCTGGCGCGGATCCTCCCCTCGCCGCGCAGCCGCGCCACCCGCGCCAGCAGGCCGTCGGTGCCCTCGATGTCTTCCACCGCGACCACATGGCCGTCGATCACGATGGTGGCCTGACCGATGTCGAACGGGCTCAGCGCGGCCAGCACGTCACGCCCGCGCCCGATATCGGCTTCGGCCTTGTCATCGGGCGCGGTCCGGGTGACGCATCCCTCGGGCATCAGCAGATCAGGGGCGACATCCTTGATCCCGACCATACGAAAACCGTCCTGTTCGAGGATGCGGCCGATCCCGGACAGCAGATGATCGTCGCCGCCGCGGAACGCCGCCCAGACCCGGCCGAGCATGCGAATGGTGGTCCAGTCCAGCCGGATCTCCGACAGCGCCGGCCGCACCAGGGTGCCGATGAACACCAGATCGCGGCAGTTCTCGCTGCGAAACAGCTTTATCGCCCGGCCGACCTGGCCGACCGCGATCCAGTGATGGCGAAAACGCTCGACGGCAACCGGATCGCAGGCGCCCTTCAGCGCGAACAGCACGGGTTTGAGGCCGCGCGCGACCAGCGAATCCGCCACCGCGAACGGCATGACGCCACCGCCGGCGATCACGCCGACCGGCGAAGAAATTGGCAAAGCCTCATTCGTCATAGCATGCCCCCGACGCCCCAAGGATCAAGGTCAAGGATCAGGGCGCCTTGCCGGCCTTCAGCGGCTGACACAACTCGCGATGCTTTCCGGCATCGATGAAATCGAGAATCTCCGCAATCGCAGGATCGGCACCCGCGTGTTGCCGCGCCTCGTTCAGGCGTTCGGCAAACACACCGGGGCCGTGAAACAGCATCAGGTAAAATGTTCGAACTTTCGCCAGGCGCTCGCGGGTGAATTTGCGGCGCTTCATGCCGACGATGTTGAGCCCCGCGAGGTGGGCGAACTGGCCGTTCGCAAGGCCGTAGGGAATGACGTCGCCGCGCACGGCGGTGAGTGCGCTGACCATCACCTGCGAACCGACGCGGCCGAACTGATGCACCGCCGACAGGCCGCCCATGAAAACGAAATCGCCGATCTCGCAATGGCCGCCCAGCGTCGCCGAGGTCGCGAAGATCACGTCGTTGCCGACCACGCAGTCGTGCCCGACATGGCTGCAATTCATGAAGTAGCCGCGATCGCCGACGCGGGTGATGCCGCCGCCGGCCACGGTGCCTGCGCTCATGGTCGACTGCTCGCGGATGGTGCAGCCCTGGCCGATCTGGAGTTTTGTCAATTCGCCGCGATGGGCCAACGATTGCGGCGCGGTGCCGAGCGACACGAACGGATAGATCGTGCAGCCGTCGCCGATCGTGGTCTGCGCGGTGACGTAGACATGCGCGAGCAGCTTGCAGTTGGCGCCGATCACGACGTCGGGCCCGATCACGCAATAGGGTCCGATCGAGGTGCCCTCGCCGATCACAGCGCCATCCTCAATCCGCGCGGTGGGATCGATCATGCTCATCCAACGGATCCGGTAAAGCCAAGGGGTGGAGGTTAATTGTCAAGGTTTTCCGGTGGTTAGCGCGACATCCCTGACCTGTCCAGTGACGTATGGTTACGCCGTGTTTCGGCACGCCGGTATCCGCCGACGCGCGCAACAGATCAGCCGATGCGCCGCTAGTCGGTCAGCATCGCGCCGACGTCGGCCTCGGCGACGGTCACGCCGTTGACGATGGCGTCGCCGTGAAACCACCACATCGCCTTGCGGCGGCCGATGCTGCGCATGTGATATTCGATGGTATCGCCGGGCATCACCGGCTTGCGGAACTTGCACTTGTCGATGGTGAGAAAATAAACCGCGCGCGGCTTCTCGGTGCCTTCGACCGATTTGATGCCGATCACGCCGGCGGTTTGCGCCATGGCTTCGATCATCATCACGCCCGGATAGACCGGGCGGTCGGGAAAATGCCCCTGGAACGGTGGCTCGTTGAAGGTGACATTCTTGATGCCGGTGCCCGAATAATCGGTGCGGATATTGATCACCTTGTCGATCAGCAGCATCGGAAAACGATGCGGCAGCGTCTTGAGGATCTCATTGATATCGACCAGCGCAAACCTGACTGCCGCCGCCTCCGTCATTCCCGCCCCTCGCCCTTGTCGGCTGCGCCATCGCGCGCCAGACGCTCCACTGCCACGATTTCCCGGAACCACTGCCTTGTCGGCTTGGCAAAATGGCCACCCCAACGCCCGTTGGCCGGAATGTCATCCTTGACCGCACTCATCGCCGTAACCTGGGCGCCGTCGCCGATCTTGAGATGGTTGTTGATCCCCACCTTGGCGCCCAACGCCACATTGTCGCCAATCGTCAGACTGCCCGCCAGCCCAATCTGGGCGGCCAGCAGGCAATGCCTGCCGATCGTCACATTGTGGCCGATCTGGACCTGATTGTCGATTTTCGTGCCCTCGCCGATCACGGTATCGCGCAGGCTGCCGCGATCGATGGTGGTCCCGGCGCCGACCTCGACGTCGTTCTGGATCACGACGCGGCCGGTCTGCGGTACTTTCAGATGGCCCCCCGGGCCAAAGAACACGAACCCGTAGCCGTCCTGCCCGATGCTGCAGCCGGGATGGATCAGGACGTTGTTGCCGATCAGCGCGGACTGGATCGCCGTATGCGCGCCGACGTTGCAGTCCCGGCCGATCCGGACATTGGCGCCGATCACCGCCGCCGAACCGACCACCGTTCCGGCGCCGATTTCGACGCCTGGGCCGATCACCGCCAAGGGATCGACGATCACGCCGTCTTCCAGATGCGCCGTCGGATCGATCACGGCGGAGGGAGCGATGCCGGCATTGCCGAACCAGGATTGCGGGCGAAGCGCGTCGCTATACAGCTCGCGGGCGATCGTCACAAATTCGCGGAACGGCTGCGCCGCGCGCAGGACCGCGACATGAGCGGGCACGCTGGCCTCGAAACGCGCGCTGACCAGGCACGCGCCGGCCTTGGTCGAAGCGAGCTGGTCGGCATATTTCAGGTTGTCGAAGAACGCCAGATGCATCGGGCCGGCTTCCTCGAGCGAAGCCAGGCCCCTGATCTTGAGGCCGCCGCGGGACGGATCGACCAGAATCGCTTTCGTCAACGCGGCGAGTTCGGCCAGCGTCGACGACGGCGGTTGCTTGGAAAATGTCGGCTGCGCCATTCCACCCGTCGCGGTCCGGCCGGTGATCGAACGAGAGCCCCGGTTCTGATCAATCACAACCGGGGTCTGTCTCTGTTTGCCGCGCTCTCGTCACGCGAAACGGAAATCCACTTCGCTCGAAAACGCCTTAGAACGATGTTCCGCCGCCAAACTTGAACTGCTGGACACGGTCATACGCACCCTTGGTCAGCGGGATCGCGTAGTCGATGCGCAGCGGACCGAACGGCGACGCCCAGATCAGGCCGACACCGACCGAGCTCCGGACGACGTTGCCGTTGTCATACACCAGTCCGGTACAAGTTCCGGTCGTGACAGGGTTGGTCGTGCCAGGAATACAGCCGGGCGCATTGACTTCGTTGGTAAAGGCCCACGACGTCGGTCCCTTGTAGTCGTAGAGCCCGCCGGCATCGGCATAGACCGAGCCCTTGAGTCCGACTTCCTTCGGCAGGAACCAGAACGGCATCTGCAGCTCCGCCGAAATGCCCCAATATTTGCTACCGCCGAGCGAGTCGCTGGTGCCATAGGGGTTGATGTCGCGCGGACCGATGCCGTTAGGCGCAAAGCCACGAACCAGATTCGAGCCCATCTGGAAATGATCGAGCATGCGCAGGTCGGTATTGCCGATCTTGTTGAGCATGCCAGCCTGGACATGGATCAACCCGACGATGTCGGAGACCAGCGGCGTGTAATACTTCGCGTCGATCGCGGACTTCAGATAGCTGACATCGCCGCCGACGCCGGCGAAGTCCTGCTTGAAATCGACCAGCAAGCCGTCGGTGGGGTTCTTGTTGTTGTCGAGCGTGTTGTAGTTCAGCGAATAGCCGATCGACGAGGTCAGCGTCTGGCCGTTCTGCAATTCCTTGCGGACCGGCAGCGACGCTTCGCCATCGACGTAGCAGCCGAGCGCCGATGTGTTGAAGGCACTGGCCGGATTGCCGTTGGCCATGAAGGCCGGGCTCGGATTGTACGACGGATTCGGCGTGACGCCATCGGCCAGGAACTGGTTGTTGTTACAGTTCCGCAGGTAGTCCGGCAGCGAGATCTTCTGCTGATAGATCGAATAGCGGACCTGCAGCGAAAGATCCTCGCGCAGGCTGAAGCCCAGCCTCGGGCTGAAGCCGATCGTGCTGGTGCCGTAAGAAATATAGGAATTGGCGAGCTGTTCGCGCTGGAACAGGTCGAGCCCGAGTGCGACGCGATAGTCCAGCAGATAGGGCTCCACGAAGGACAGCGAGTAACCGCGCGCGTACTGGCCGTAGGTCACCGACGCTTTCGCATAGAGACCGCGGCCGAGGAAGTTACGCTCGGAGATGCTGACCTCGGCCAGCGCGCCATCGGTCGTCGAATAGCCACCCGACACCGAGAAGTCGCCGGTCGATTTCTCCTCGAGATCGACCACCAGAATCACGCGGTCGCTGGAGGATCCGGGCTCGCTCGTGATCTTCACCGACTTGAAGAAATCGAGATTCTTCAGGCGGCGCTCGGCGCGATCGACCAGCGCGCGGTTGTAGGCGTCGCCTTCCGACAGGTCGAATTCGCGGCGGATCACGTAGTCGCGGGTGCGGGTGTTGCCGCGCACATTGATACGCTCGATATAGGTCCGCGGACCTTCGTCGATGGCAAAGGTGATCGAGACGGTATGCGCCTCGAAATTGCGGTCGCCGCGCGGACGCACGATCGCAAAGGCGTAACCGCGGCGCGAGGCCTCGATCTGCATTTCCTCGATGGATTTCTCCAGCGCTTCGGCATTGTAGAGCGAGCCGACACGCACGCGCGAGAAGCTGCGCAGCACATTGCCGTCGAGCGTGGTGATGCTGGAGGCGAAATTGACCTGGGCAACCCGGTACTGCTGGCCCTCTTCGATCTTGAAGGTCACCAGGAAGCCCTTCTTCTCCGGATCGTATTCGGTGAGCGCGGCGACCACCTGAACGTCGGCATAGCCGTTCTTCAGATAGTAGCGGCGGATCAGGTCGCGGTCGGCCTCGACGCGGTCCGGATCGTAGACGTCGGCGCCGCCGAGAAAGCTCAGCAGGTTCGATTCGCGGGTCTTGATGACGTCCTTGAGGCGATACGACGAATAGGCGACGTTGCCGACGAACTCGATCGACTTGACGCCGGTTTTCGACCCCTCGGTCACCGTGAAGATCAGATCGACGCGGTTGTTCGGCTGCTCGATGATTTCAGGAACCACGCGCACGTCATAGCGGCCGGAGCGGCGATAGATTTCGGCGATGCGCAGGGCGTCGGACTGCACCATCGGGCGCGACAGCGTACCGCGCGGCTTGGACTGGATTTCAGTCGAGATCTGCTCGTCCTTGATCTTCTTGTTACCTTCGAAGGCAATGCGGCCGATGACGGGGTTTTCCACCACGGTCACCAAGAGCCGCCCGCCGGCCTGATTGATTCGCACGTCCTGGAACAGGCCGGTCTCAATCAGCGCCTTCAGGCCGTCATCGATTTGGGCCTGTCCAAGGCGCCCGCCGGGCCCCGGCTTGAAATAGGAGCGAACGGTCTCGACATCGACGCGCCGGTTACCCTCCACCACGATCGAGGATGCGGTCTGGGCAACGGCCGCAGACGGCACAAGCATAGCGGCCAGCGCAACGGCGACCGGCATCGCGAACATGATCAGGGTGGCCAACAAGCCTCCCCGCACTCGCATTCCAACATTCATGCGCCAAGCGCCCTTGTGATTCCACGGTTGGTCCGCACCCCTACGAACCAACAGATTCCCATTTGTTGCTCGCTTGTATCCATTTTTGCTGAAGCCGCAAACGTCCTATCGCAGTGCAATTTCATTTTCATTCCAAGACGTTGCCTATCGGCCACGTCACAAAAAAGCCGTTTCACGATGCCGCCAGGTGCAGGATGTCGTTATAGGTCGCAAACACCATCAGCATCAGCACCAGGCCAAGTCCGATTCGGAAGCCAAACTCCTGCGCCCGGTCCGACAACGGCCGCCCGCGCACGGCTTCCACCGCATAGAACAAAAGGTGACCGCCATCGAGCAACGGTACCGGGAACAGGTTAAGCAGTCCGATCGAGATCGAAAGCACCGCAGCAAGGTGGATCAGGGCGGCAACCCCGATGGTGGCGACCTGACCCGAAATCTGCGCGATCCGGATCGGCCCGCCGACCTGATCGGCCGCCTCGCGCCCGGTGAAGATGCCGCCGATATAGGCCATCGTGCGCTCGACGACGAACCAGGTTTCCTTGACGCCGAGCCAGAGCGCGGTGGCGGGATCCACCCGCTCGGTCACCGTGTCGCCGGGATTGGTCGCCCGGGTGATGCCGAGCACACCGAGGCGGTGAACGTTGCCGAACGTATCCTTCACTTCCCGCTGCTGCGGCGTGCCCTGCAACTGCAGGCTGGAATCGCCGCGCTTGATGGTGAACGACAGCTGCTCGCCGGCGCGGGTGCCGACAATGCGCTGCATCTCCGAGAAGCTTCCGATCGCCTTGCCATCGATCGAGGTTACGACGTCGCCAGCCTGAAAACCGGCCTTGTCGGCGGCACTGCCCGCTTCCACCTTGTCGACGCGCGCCGTCGTGCTCGGCTTGCCGAAGAACGTGAACAGGCAGGTGAAGATCACGATCGCCAGCAGGAAATTGGCAATCGGCCCGGCCGCCACGATCGCGGCGCGCGGTCCGACCTTCTTGTGGTGGAAACTGCCGGCGCGCTCTTCCGCAGTCATGGCGGAGAGCGTTTCGGACGACGGCGTGGAGGCCTCGCTCTCGTCACCGAAGAATTTGACGTAGCCGCCGAGCGGGATCGCCGAGAGCTTCCAGCGGGTGCCGTGGCGGTCGTTGAAGCCTGCGAGTTCCGGCCCGAAACCGAGCGAGAACGTCAGTACTTTTACCCCGGCCCAGCGGGCAACCAGAAAATGGCCGAGCTCATGGAAGAAAACGACGATGGTCAGCACGAACAGGAAGGGAATGGCATATCCGATGATGCCATGAGTCAACGTATTGAAACCATGTAGAAAAAACTCGGACATCCAATTCCCCTTAACCAAGGCCGCAGGCCCTGTCCCCAACCGTCTAGGATGCCTTTAAGGCAATTTGAGGCAAGAGGGAGGCAGCTTTATTTCGCGCATTATGGTCAACGGAAATCGCATCGTCCGCCGAGCTCAAAGGCGCCAGGTTCCCGGACCGGATCCAGTCGTTCATGGTGGCTTCGACCAGGCGAGCGATCGCGCCGAATTTGATCTTGCCGGCGATGAAGGCCGCCACCGCGACCTCGTTGGCGGCATTGTAGACCGTGGTCGCGCCCCGCCCGGTCCGCAGCGCATCGAAAGCCAGCCGAAGCGCCGGGAACCGGTCGAAATCCGGCGCCTCGAAGGTCAGCTGGCCGATCTTGGCGAGATCGAGCTTGGCGGCGGGACCGACGATCCGGTCGGGCCATCCGAGGCAATGCGCAATCGGCGTGCGCATGTCGGGCGCGCCGAGTTGGGCCACGACGGAACGGTCGGAAAATTCCACCATGCCGTGGATGATCGACTGCGGATGGACGAGAACGTCGATCTCGTCCGGCGTCAGCGCGAACAGGTAGGAGGCTTCGATGACCTCGAGCCCCTTGTTCATCATCGAGGCGGAATCGATGGTGATCTTCTGACCCATGCTCCAGTTCGGGTGTTTCAGCGCCTGCGCCAGCGTCGCCTGCTCGATGTCGGCGACCGCCCAGGTCCGGAACGGTCCCCCCGAAGCGGTGATGATGACGCGAACCAGTTCCTCGCGGTTGCCGGAAGCCAGCGCCTGAAACAGCGCGTTATGTTCGGAATCCGCCGGCAGGATGCAGGCCCCCGCCTTGAACGCGCGCTGCATGAAGAAGTCGCCGGCGCAAACCAGGCATTCCTTGTTGGCCAGCGCGACGGTGGCGCCGCGATCGACCGCCGCGAGCGCGGGCTTCAATCCGGCCGCGCCGCTGACGGCGGCCATGACCCAGTCGGCCGGGCGGGCCGCAGCTTCAATGATGGCGCTCTCGCCGGCGCCGCATTCGGTGCTTGTGCCCGCCAGCGCGTCCTTCAGCTCGCCGAGGCGATCGGGATCGGCTACGGCTGCAAACCGCGCGCCGAATTCGCGGGCGAGCTTGGCCAGCCCCTCGACATTGGTGTTCGCGGTCAAGGCCTCGATTTGATAGCGGTCGCGCGAGGCCCGCAGCAAATCCATCGTGCTGTCGCCGATCGAGCCGGTGGCACCCAGCACGGTCACGGAGCGCACGGCGGATGCCGCGGCCTTATTGTTACGCAACGGGACAGCGCTCATATTCTCACCAAACCATAAGACCGCGGCCGACGCCATCGGCGCCGCCCCGCAAAAGACCGAAAATCGCAGCCAGGACGACCGCGGCGACGAAGCCATCGAGGCGGTCCATCAGACCGCCATGCCCGGGAATGATGTGACTGGAATCCTTGACGCCGAAACGGCGTTTGACGGCGGATTCGAACAGATCGCCGAGTTGCGACGCGATCGAGAGTACCGCAGCCAGCAGCAATAACGGGCCGGCCGGGCCGTACCCGAAGGCTGCAAAGCCGCCGGCAACGACCAGGCTCAAACCAAAACCGCCGATCGCGCCCGCCCAGGTTTTTTTGGGGCTGACCCGCGGCCACAGCTTGGGTCCGCCGATGCCGCGGCCCGCAAAGTAGCCGCCGATATCGGACGCCCAGACGACCAGCAGGATCAGCATCAGCGCGGTAAATCCCTTGACCGGGTCGAGGCGCACCAGCACCGATGCAAGCGCGGCGGCGGCGGCGTAGACAAATCCCGTCGCGGTCCAGAGCCGGCGTTCAGCCGACAGCAACGCAACGGCGGCGAGACCGACCGCCAGCACAACAAGCGTGGTATCGATCCGCCCCAAGGCGAGACAAATCCCGCCGACGGCAAGGGCCGCGGCGCCCAGCGCGATCACGCGCGGCTCGCGCCCCGCGCCGACGATCATCAGCCATTCGACATAGAGGCCGATCGCGGCCAGCGTCACCAGCGCGGCCCACAGCCAGCCGCCGGCATAAGCGATGGCGATGGCCGCCGGTGCGAGCACCAGGGCGGCGAGCACGCGCATCATCAGATTGCGCGACCCCTTCTCGGCATCCGCCGCCGGTGCGGCTTCGCCCTCGGTCACGATCCGGTTTTCGCGGCCAGACCGCCGAAACGGCGCTCCCGCCTGGCATATTCGGCGATCGCCTCTTCCAGCGCCGCCTTGTCGAAATCCGGCCAGTGGATCGGCACGAACACCAGTTCGCTGTAGGCGGCCTGCCACATCAGGAAATTCGAAAGCCGCTGCTCGCCGCTGGTGCGAATGATCAAGTCGGGATCGGGAATTTCGGGCGCGTCGAGGTATCGGCTCATTGTGTCGGCATCGATCGACGAAGGGTCACGCTTTCCCTCGGCGACCTCGCGCGCCAGCCGCTGGGCGGCGTGGGCGATTTCCTGGCGCGATCCGTAGTTGAACGCGACCACGAGATTGAGCCTGGTGTTGCCCTTGGTCAGCTCTTCCGCCTCGTTCAGCAGCGCGCAGATATCCGGCTCCAGGCCGTCGCGCTCGCCGATCACCCGGACCCGGACGCCATCGCGGTGCAATGTCGCGAGGTCGTTGCGGATGAAGCGCCGGAGCAGCCCGAACAGATCGCCGATCTCGCTCGCCGGACGCGACCAGTTCTCCGAGCTGAAGGAAAAAATCGTCAGATACTGAATGCCGAGCTCGTGGGCCGCGCGAACCACCCGCCGCAACGCCTCGACGCCACGGCGATGGCCTTCCGCGCGCGGCAAGCCGCGGGCGGCCGCCCAGCGTCCGTTGCCGTCCATAATGATCGCCACATGCAACGGCGCACCGGAAGGATCCGGGGCTTCGGTCGCAGGGGCGGCAGCATTCGACATCGGCTGATCCTAGCGCGTTAAACGGTAAGGATTTCCTTTTCCTTCGCCGCAAGCAATTGGTCTATTTCCGAAATCATGCCGTCGGTGGCCTTCTGCACATCATGGGCCAGCCGCTCCTGATCGTCCTCGGAAATCTCGTGATTCTTCTCTTGTTTCTTGATGGTGTCGAGACCGTCGCGGCGGACATGGCGCACCGCAACCTTGGCGGCTTCCGCATATTTATGCGCGACTTTCACCAGTTCCTTGCGGCGTTCTTCGTTGAGTTCGGGAATGCGCAGCCGCAACACCTGGCCTTCGGTCGCGGGACTCAAGCCGAGGTTGGAATCGACGATCGCCTTTTCGACGGCCTTGACCATCGACTTGTCCCAAACCTGGACCGAGAGCAGCCGTGGCTCGGGCACGCTGATGGTCGCGAGCTGGTTGAGCGGCATGTGGGTGCCGTAGGCATCGACCTGCACCGGCTCCAGCATCGAGGCGGCGGCGCGGCCGGTGCGCAATCCACCGAGCTCATGCTTGAGTGCCGCCGTGGCGCCCTGCATGCGGCGCTTCAGATCGTTGATGTCGAAACCACCCGTGGGCATAACGCTCTCCCTCCTGAAAACTGAACGCCGAGGCCGTCAGGCCCGCGCGCATCAGATGCGTCGCCGGCCTGTCAGCCGCCGACGATGGTGCCGTGGCCGGTGCCGCGCAGGATCGCGCCTATCGAACCCGGTTCGGCGATCGAGAACACGATGATAGGCAGCGATGTCTCGCGGGCAAGCGCGAAAGCGGTCGCGTCCATCACCTTGTAGCCGCCTTCGATCGCCTGTGAATGCGTCAAACGGTCGAACCGCTTGGCGGACGGATCCTTTTTGGGATCGGCACTGTAGACACCGTCGACATTGGTGGCCTTCAGCACCGCCTGGGCGCCGATCTCGGCCGCCCGCAGCACCGCCGTGGTATCGGTGGTGAAGAACGGGTTGCCGGTTCCACCGCCGAGCAGCACGATGCGGCCCTCGGCGAGATATTTGTGCGTTGCAGTACGGGTGAACAGCTCGCAGACCTGCGGCATCACGAAGGCCGACAGGGTCCGCGCCGGGGTCCCGCGCCGCTCGATCGCGGCTTCCAGCGCCAGGCAATTCATCACGGTGGCGAGCATGCCCATGGTGTCGCCGGTGGGACGGGACACGCCGCGCGAGGATACCTCGACACCGCGCACCATGTTGCCGCCACCGATGACGACGGCGACTTCGACGCCGAGCTGCCTGGCGGCGATCAGGTCGCCGGCAATGCGGTCGATGGTCGGCTGATCCATGCCGAAGGAATGCGCGCCGGCAAAATATTCGCCCGAGAGCTTGATCACCACCCGACGATAGACCGGCTCAGCCATTGCTACTTCCCTTGGGCCTGCCCGGCCTGCTCCGGCGTAAGCACGCCGGAAGGCCTCGTCCGGCGGTTACTTCTTGCCGCTGGCGGCGGCGACCTCGGCCGCGAAATCGGATTCCTGCTTTTCGATTCCCTCGCCGAGAGCATAGCGCACAAACCCGGTCACTTTCACCGGGGCGCCGATCTTGCCCTCAGCTTCCTTGACCGCCTGGCCGACCGATTTGGCGTTGTCGTGGATGAAGGCCTGCTCGAGCAGGCAGACTTCCTTGTAGTAGGTCTTCAGGCCGGACTCGACGATCTTTTCGATCACGTTCTCGGGCTTGCCCTGCTGACGGTATTTGTCGGACAGAATGTCCTTCTCACGCGTCACGGCGGCCGGATCGAGTCCGGCCGAATCCAGCGCCTGCGGGTTGGTGGCGGCGACATGCATCGCGATCTGGCGCGCCAGTGCGGCGAGTTCGTCGGTCCTGCCGGTGGATTCCAGCGCCACGATCACGCCCATCTTGCCGGCACCTTCGACCACGGCGTTGTGCACATAGCTTGCGACCACGCCGCTCGAGACTTCGAGCGAAGCCGCCCGGCGCAGCGTCATGTTCTCGCCGATGGTGGCGATGGCGTCCTGAATCGCGCGCTCGACGGTAACGTCGCCGACCGGCGCGGCCTTGATCTTCTCGACGTCAGCGCCGACCTTGAGCGCGACCTGGGCGATCATCTTGACCAGGCCCTGGAACTGTTCGTTGCGCGCGACGAAGTCGGTCTCGGAATTGACCTCGACCACGACACCCTTGGTGCCTTGGGTCAGCGCGCCGATCAGGCCTTCGGCGGCAATGCGGCCGGACTTCTTGGCGGCCTTGGACAGGCCCTTCTTGCGCAGCCAGTCGATCGCGGCTTCCATGTTGCCGTCGTTCTCGGCAAGCGCCTGCTTGCAATCCATCATGCCGACGCCGGTGGTCTCGCGCAGGTCCTTGACCATCGCTGCTGTAATCGTTGCCATCGTTGAATGTCCTTCTTGCCTGTCAGGGCGACCGCGGCGCGGCTGTTGCCGCCTCGCCGCCTTCCACCACCAGGGAATGTCGTATCTGGAACCGAAGCGGTGGCCGGAAAATTCCGGCCACGCTTGTTCGCGTTATTCCGCTTCCGCGGTCATCGCCTTGGCCTGGGCTACCCAGCCATCGGCGCGGGACGGAAGCCCGACCTCTTCGCCGATCTTGTGTGCGGTGTCGTGATCGAGTTCGGCGAGCTGCCAGTAATGGAAGATGCCGAGATCGTTGAACTTCTTCTCGATCGCGCCGGACACGCCGGTGAGCTTCTTGAGGTCGTCGGCGGCACCGCGCGGCCCGGCAAGGCCCTGGAAGCCGGCGGGCTGCGGCGCCACCGGGATTTCCTCGCGGATCGGCTGCGCGGAGGCGCCGATATCGATGCCGGAATCGCCCTGCGCACGCGAGATACCGTCGATCACGGCACGCGCGATCAGATCGCAATACAGCGTGATGGCGCGGCCGGCGTCGTCATTGCCCGGCACCACATAGGTGATGCCCTTGGGGTCCGAATTGGTATCGACGATCGCGGCAACGGGAATGTTGAGCCGCTGGGCTTCCTGGATCGCGATGTCTTCCTTGTTGGTGTCGATCACGAAGATCAGGTCGGGCAGACCGCCCATGTCCTTGATGCCGCCGAGCGAACGGTCGAGCTTGTCGCGCTCGCGCTGCAGCGTCAGACGCTCCTTCTTGGTATAGGCGTTGGCATCGCCCGAATTGAGCACTTCCTCGAGATGCCGCAGCCGCTTGATCGAACCGGAAATCGTCTTCCAGTTGGTCAGCGTGCCGCCGAGCCAGCGCGAATTGACGAAATACTGCGCCGAACGCTTGGCGGCCTCGGCGACGCCGTCCTGCGCCTGCCGCTTGGTTCCGACGAACAGGATACGGCCGCCCTTGGCGACGGTATCGCTGACCGCCTGAAGCGCGCGATGCAACAGCGGCACGGTCTGGGCGAGATCGATGATGTGGATGTTGTTGCGGGCACCGAAAATGTAATCCGCCATTTTCGGATTCCAGCGGTGCGATTGGTGGCCAAAGTGAACGCCAGCTTCAAGCAGCTGACGCATAGAAAAATCGGGTAGCGCCATCGTGATATTCTCCGGTTGGTTCCTCCGGAAGCGTGTGAGCAAACGAGCCTTGCGGCCCGGCTGCCACCGGACGGCCTTTTGAGCCATGCTTCCGTGTGAGATGGCGCGGTATATAGCCGGATTCCGGCGGGAAGCAAGGAAATACGGCCAGTTTTGGCGGCCCTGAGGCGGGTATACCGGGTGCCCGGCCGTTAAATCCGGGCATTTCCCGGGTAATCACCGCCCTGCCCCCGGCCCAGCGGTCCATGAAGGCCGGACTTTCGGGCAACGAAGCTATTCGATCAGGCGGACACCCCCCGCGACGATCCACCGGACGAAGGTCGTTTCCATTTCTTGTCGCGGGCAGACGTCTTGCGCCGGCGGCTTCGGCTTTCCGGCGGCTCGACCGAGATTTCCTTCAATGAGCCTTCGCTGACAACAACCACCAGCAAGACGAGCTTCGCGCCGTTGTACTGCAGTCCCGCGCTGACCGTTTTGCCGGAGCCGTATCGTTCGGCAATGGCGATCGTCTCGGAAAGACCGATGCCGGCTGCGGAGAAAGCGGCCAGTATCGTCTGGTTCTCCTCCCGCAGCCTCGATACAGGCGTCGTTGGCCCGGTACTGACGGCCACCCCGGTCGAAGCATCGATCGCCCCGTCCCACAATTCTCCGTTCAGAAGGACTTTCACCCGGTAGGCCGGATGGGAGGTCGATCCGTCGAAACCGAGGTCGACGGCCCTGGCGCCGGCGCCAAGCCTCTCGGCGATGGCAATCGCACGCCGGGCGGAAATTTGGGCATAGGCGAATACCTTGATTTCCTGCAGGAGCGCTTCGCTTTCGGACTCATTGGATTGCGGAACGGACGGCGACCCAAGATCGGCAGACTCGCGGCCGAACGCCGACACGGGCGCAATCAGCGGGAGCAACGGCAGCATCAACAGGATGAGACGCTTCGCCAGTTTATTGCGCATGGTCATTCTCCTGACCGCCGGATGTTGTCATGGGGCACTCCTTTCGGAACGGCTAGGCGTGGTTGATTCGTCTGACAGGTCAGTGACCGACGACCGCCTGCCGCGCAGATGACGTCCGGTAGCCGGCTGTCGGGTTCATGCCGTCAGGCGGTGAAGATTTCGACCAGGCCTGGCCGCTTCGCGCCCGCTCATAGCCGTACTGAAACAACCCGCGCATATAGGCGGTATCGAATCCCGAACTCGCCGCCGCGGGGATGCGGCCTTCGATGTAGGTCAGGTTGAAGCCGAATTTGTTGCGGCGGGTGAAATCCCAGGTGCTGTAGAGGATCGATCGCGTCTGGGTCTTGACGATGGTCGACGAGGACCGCGCCGCGATCTCGATCGTGCTGTTGGCAACGAGCTGAAACTCCGGCTCGACCTTGTTGTTGATCAGGATGTAGAGCTGCAGATCGCCGGCTTTGGCCAGTTTGGCGTCGCGCAGCAGGAATGCCTCCGGCAGGGTCAGCACAGGCGCGGTCACGCCGCCGTCGACATGCATCTCCTGGAATTGCCTGCCGTTGGCTTCGGCGGTGACCAGTATCGGCGGGAATACCACCGGCAGACTTGCCGATGCGGCGACGACGTCCCGGAACAGGTTCAAGGCCTCGGGCGTGCGCAGCGAGGCGATCTTTCCCATGTCCCAAATCGCGGTGCGCTGCGAGTCCAGGTTGGTCGTGACGATGAGCAGCAGCCGCCCCCTGGCGTGTTCGCTGGCGACCGCAGCGACGAAGTCGGCATCGATATAATTGGCCACCAGTTCGCGCAGCCGCTTGTTGCCGAACAGGCCCGCCCCGAAAATCGCGTTGAATGCGCTCGGCGCGTCGAGCAGGCTCTCGGCGACGCCGCTGGTGTAGAGATGCCGCAACGTCGCGTCATGGCCGGAGCCGAGGAACGCGAACGGTGCGATCAGCGCGCCGGTGCTCACGCCCGACACGATCGAGAACGAAGGGCGTGTCCCCGCCTCGGTCCAGCCGTTGAGAACGCCGGCACCGTAGGCGCCGTCGGCCCCGCCGCCTGACAGCGCCAGATAAGTGCGCGGCCCCCGCAGCACGGCCTGCTGCCGGTCTTGTCGATCTTGCCGGAACGTGGTGGCCGGTTCGTCGGCGTAGCGCCGCAGCTCCGTCAGATTGAGAACGCGCGCCGACGGCGCATCGGCCACGCCATAGGGCGTCCGGGGCAGCGAGGCGCATCCGGCGACGAGAAAACTCAGCGCCGAAACGAGGATCAACGAGACCGACGGCCGATGATGGATGCGACGCATGACATGTCCAGGCTGGAAATTGACGTTCACGAGCACGGCCTCGCGCCCCGAGGATCGAGTTGCGGAGCAACTTGGGAGGCGCCTCGAGCCGACGCGCCGGCCGGTGGAGCGGCCAGTTCGAGATAGTCCCGGTGGATCGCCTGGATGGTCTTGCGGTTGTCGAACTTGACCCGCCAGCTGCTCGGAGACCCGCTCCCCACAATCAGCCCTTCCCGATCGCCGTATTTGGGATGCCGTTCGCGGCCGAGTGGGCTCATCCGGACGCGGGCACCGTAGAAAAGGCAGGGTTCAGAAAGGGTAGTTTTGATGGCATCGGGCATTGACGAGACTGTCCAGTGAGTAATCACTCAACTAAAGTAAGTGACCACTCACTAATATTGCGTTGCGGCGAAGTCAAGCTGAACAAATGAATCGGGAAATCAAAGAAATGTGCGCGACGGAAGGCAGACCGGCTGAAATCCCGGCCGATGCGACGGCGTCAAGCGAACGAGGATTTCGTTCCCCGGACGCAGCGCAGCGCCACAAGCGCGTTCACGCGCGTCTGCGACGCGCTATGGCGGTGCGCTGCTGATCCGGGGTCCATCGTCGTGCCCCGCATGTGCCCCCGCATGGGTCCCGGCTCCGCGGAGCACCGTGCCGGACGATGCTTCGCATCGCCGGGAGAACGCTGCACCGCGTCCGGGACACGAGGCTTTTTGCCCCCGCCCGACAGAGCATCGGACGCCTACGTCAAACAGCATTTCTTGTATTTCTTCCCGCTGCCGCAGGGACAGGGATCGTTGCGCCCGACGTTGCGCAGGGGATCGCGATGAGGCACGCCGTCGGCTTCCGACATGCCCCACGGGGGTTCGTCGCTCGACGGCTTCGGCTTGAACGAGTCCCACCGGGACAATTCCTCAACCGTGTCGCCGAACAGCGTGAGATTGCCGTCAGGGTTCAGTGGCTCGGCGTCGGGATGGTCGACGGAATATTGCAGGTCCTCTTCGAACTCCTTGAAGGTGAGCCATTCGGGATCGATCGACCCGCGCTGAAATGCCTGCTGCGCCAGCGGCTTCAGCTCGGCCAATCCGAGCCAGGCCACCGCGTCGAGCCAGCCCGACCAGACATAGCAATCCTCCCGCGGCTCGAGTTGCGAAAAGCAGTCGCGCAGGAAGGCCGCCGTCGCGTCGCGCGGCAGTTCGCCGCTTCGCGTCAGCATGGCGATCGCGTGCAACATATGCGAGCGGACATACTCGTCGGCTTCGGGATCGCGAATGATCTGATACAGCGGTTCGGGCTCGCCATCGAAAACCGCCGCCATCACGCGATGGACCGTCTCGGTGATGGCGGCGCCGAGGATCGTATCGAGAACGTCGGGCGGCAATCGCAGCAGAACCGCCAACGGCCAGTAGGCGGATTTCTCGCGCCACTCGCCGAGCAGATGAAATATGAAAAAGATCGCGGCGGGGTCGACCGGTCCGCGCAGTTCCAGAAGATCATCGAGCGTGCGCAGAAAGACCGGCACCATCGCATCGCGATCAGCCTGCGCCGCGCAAATCGCCGCGATCGGCAACCCGTCCTCGACGCCGAATTCCTCGATCACCTGCGCGGGATCCATCATTAACTCCCTGATCGGACGCCGGCCCGGACCCGCCTACAGCTGCTGCACGTCCACCACGCCCGACACCGCCTTGATGGCGCCGGCGATCTGCGGCGAGACCCTGAAGCGGCCGGGCAGCTTCATTTCCACTTCGGTTTCGAGGTCGAGCATCATCACCAGCGAGACGTCGCCGTCGCCACCGCCGGGCGCCACCGCAACCGGTTTTGCCTGAGGGCCGCGCGCCGGGCCGCCCTGCCCCGGCTCGGGCATCGAGAGCCGCTTGGCGATGGATTCGAGCGGCCTAGTGTCGCGCACGAAGATGCGAAGACCTTTCTGGGTTTTCGCCGCGGCGGCGTCCAGCGGTTCGGCGTGCAGCACCCGGGCGCGGACGTCCTCGCCCTGTAGCTCGGCGCCGAGCTGCAGCAGCACCGCCGCACCCGGCTCCAGCACGTCGCGATATTGCGCAAGCCCTTCGGAAAACAGCACGGCTTCGAAATGGCCGGTCGGATCGGACAGGCCCATGATGCCCATCTTGTTGCCGGTCTTGGTGCGCCGCTCCATCCGCGACACCACCGTGGCCGCGACCTTGCCCGCGGTGGCGCCGGTTTTGACGGCGCGGGAAAATTCCGCCCAGGTTTGCACCCGCAGCCGCTTCAGCACCGTGGCGTAGTCGTCGAGCGGATGGCCCGAGAGGAAGAATCCGATGGCGTCATATTCGCGACGCAGCCGCTCGGCCGGCAGCCAGGGCTCGATCTGCGGCAGCATGATGGTCGGCGCGTCGGCAGCGCCGCCGAACATGTCGTTCTGCCCCATGGTCGCGGCCTCGTGGCTGCGCTGGCACGCCGAGAGAATGGCCTCGGCGCCGGCGAACACCCGCGCGCGGTTGGCATCGAGGCCATCGAAGGCGCCGGCCGCCGCGAGACTCTCGATGACGCGCTTGTTGATCGCGCGCGGATTCACCCTTGCGGCGAAATCCGCCAGCGAGGTGAACAGGCCTTCCTTGCGCGCCTGGACGATCAGCTCGACCGCATGGCCGCCGACGCCCTTGAGGCCCGCCAGCGCGTAATAGATGGTGTTGTCGCTGACTTCGAACGTGGCGCCGGAACGGTTGACGCTGGGCGCCTCGACCTTGATGCCGAGCCGTTGCGCTTCGGCGCGGAATTCCGAGAGCTTGTCGGTATTGCTGAGGTCGAGCGTCATCGACGCCGCCAGGAATTCGACCGGGTAATGCGCCTTCATGTAGGCGGTGTGGTACGACACCAGCGCGTAGGCCGCCGCATGGCTCTTGTTGAAGCCGTAATCGGCGAATTTTGCCAATAGTTCGAAGATGGTGTCGGCCTGCGCCTTCGGCACGTTGTTCTTCATGGCGCCGGCGACGAAGATGGCGCGCTGCTTTTCCATTTCCGAGCGGATCTTCTTGCCCATGGCGCGGCGCAGCAGGTCGGCGTCGCCGAGCGAATAGCCGGCCATCACCTGGGCGATCTGCATCACCTGTTCCTGGTAGATGATGACACCGTAGGTTTCCTTCAGGATCGGCTCCAGCATCGGATGCAGATATTCCGACTCTTCGTCGCCGTGCTTGCGGGCGCAGTAGGTCGGGATGTTGGCCATCGGGCCCGGGCGATACAGCGCCACCAGCGCGATGATGTCCTCGAAGCGGTCCGGCCGCATGTCGACCAGCGCCCGCCGCATGCCCTGGCTTTCCACCTGGAACACGCCGACCACATCGCCGCGCGCCAGCATGGCGTAACTCTTCTCGTCATCGAGCGGCAGGGTCGCGAGATCGATCTCGATGTTGCGCTGTTTCAACAGCTTCACGGCGACGTCGAGCACGGTCAGCGTCTTCAGGCCGAGGAAGTCGAATTTGACGAGGCCTGCGGGTTCGACCCATTTCATGTTGAACTGGGTCACCGGCATGTCGGATTTCGGATCGCGGTAGAGCGGCACCAGCTCGCTCAGCGGCCGGTCCGAGATCACGATGCCGGCGGCATGGGTCGAGGCGTGCCGGGTCAGGCCCTCGAGGCGCTGCGCGATGTCGAAGGCGCGCGCCACCACCGGATCCTCATCGCGAAACGCCTGCAGTTTCGGCTCGCTCTCGATCGCCGCCGCCAGCGTCACCGGCGCGGCCGGATTCTGCGGCACCAGTTTGGTCAGCTTGTCGACCTGCCCATAGGGCATCTGCAGCACGCGGCCGACGTCGCGCAGCACGCCGCGCGCCTGCAGCGTGCCGAAGGTGATGATCTGGGCGACCTGGTCGCGGCCATAGCGCTGCTGCACATAGTCGATGACCTCGCCGCGGCGGTCCTGGCAGAAGTCGATGTCGAAGTCGGGCATCGACACGCGTTCCGGATTGAGGAAGCGCTCGAACAAGAGGCCAAACCGGATCGGGTCGAGGTCGGTGATGGTCAGGGCATAGGCGACCAGCGAGCCCGCGCCCGAGCCGCGGCCCGGTCCGACCGGAATGCCCTGGCTCTTCGCCCATTTGATGAAGTCGGCGACGATCAGGAAGTAGCCCGGATATTCCATGCGGGTGATGACGTCGATCTCGAACGCCAGCCGAGCGCGATAGGTTTCCTCGGTCTCGCCCTGCGCCAAGCCGTGGACCTTGAGACGGTAGGCCAACCCTTCCTCGGCCTGCCGGCGCAATTCGGCGGCTTCGTCGCTGACGGAGTCCGCGGTGGCAGCGCCTACCGTAAACCGCGGCAGGATCGGCTTGCGCGTCATCGGGCGGAACGCGCAGCGCTCGGCGATTTCGACGGTGGACGCCAGCGCCTCCGGAATGTCGGCGAACAGCACCGCCATTTCGGCGCGGGTCTTGAAACGGTGATCGGGGGTCAGTTGCTCGCGATCGGTTTCGGCGACCATGCGTCCGCCGGCGATGCAGAGCAGCGCGTCATGGGCTTCGTAATCGTCCGCCGTTGCAAAATGCGGCTCGTTGGTCGCCACCAGCGGCAGGCCCTTGGCGTAGGCGAGATCGATCAGGCCGGCTTCGGCGCGGCGCTCCTTGTCGACGCCGTGGCGCTGCAGTTCGATATAGAGCCGGTCGCCGAACAGGCTCGCCAGCCGGTCGCAGCGCGTTGCCGCCAGCGCCGCATGATCGGCATGGATCGCCAGCGAGATCGGCCCCTCCGGACCGCCGGTCAGCGCGATCAGGTCCTCGGCGTCACCTTCCAGCCATTCGAACTTGATATGGGGCGCCTGATGGATCGGCGTTTCCAAAAACGCCCGCGAGTTCAGCCGCATCAGGCTGCGGTAGCCGCGCTCGCGCGCCGCCAGCAGCACGATCCGCGCGGGGCCAGCAGCCAGCGCGTTGCGCGCGGCCGGATCCTGATCGCCGAAATCGACCGCGAGCTCGCAGCCGATGATCGGCTGGATGCCGTAGCCGGCCATCTTGTCGGAGAATTCCAGCGCCCCGAACATGTTGTCGGTATCGGTCAGCGCCAGCGCCGGCTGGCGGTCCGCCTTGGCCAGTTCCGCCAGCTTCTGGATCTTGATCGAGCCCTTCAGCAGCGAATAGGCGCTGTGGACGTGGAGATGGACGAATCCGGCATTGGCAACGGTTGCCGAAGGTTTTGAAGTCATGGACGTGAGCGATCATCTGGCATGAGTGAGGCAGGCCGCCCTCACAGGGCCGACTCGCGCCTCAATGGTGATGCCTGGGGCCCGGCCTGTCCACGCCGAACCGCGCAACCGGGCCAAGCGTCCCCGCTTTCCTGCCGGCCGCCGGTTCTGTCACGGCCTCAGAGCTGGGGAATCAGCTGCGCCCAGACCGCGATCATCCCGACAAACAGCGTAAGCGACGCCAGCGCCGCAGCTTCTTCCACAAACGTCTTCAACATGCCCGCCTCCTGAGAACTGGAACATAATAAGAACATTGTTCCTTTTTTGTTCCAGGAGTCAAGCGGGAATTATATACTTGACACCACACGGTACAAAATATAGTTCCGAGCCTGCGGAAGGCCCAAAGCCGGATGCTGGCGCGCCCGAGATTGAAGTAACCCTGGCTATGATCGAGGCGGGGGTCGCGGAGTTATTTCTTTATACCGAGGGCGAATCCGATCCGCGGGAAATGGTTCGGTTCATACTCAAAGCGGCTTTGGCCAATCGTTCTCGATCTGATCGGATAGTCTGCTAGTTCGCCCATAATTATGTCGTGCGTTGAACGCACGAAGCTGGTCCGCAAGCTTGTCTATGTTAGTTCGGACGATGTGGGCTGCGTCTGAAGATGTTGGAAAATTCTTTCCCTTTCCGACGCCGCGCCAAACGGTCCAGCAGGGCGGCCTGCTTTCGTTCTTGTGCACTGCGCCGTGAACAATGATGTTGCGGTCCTGAATTACGGCTCGAAGGCCAGTATTGAATTTCTTTAGTGCCTCTTCTTCGGAAGGGTGCTTCAGCGTACCATGTTCAACGATTAGTTTGCCTCGTTGCTCCAGATCTTTGTTCCAGGTTATCAGGGGCGCGAGAGTATCGTCGATATCTAGCAATCCCCATATTGCAGCTTCGGTTACAACTTCGAGGAATGACCAGGAAACGCAAAGTCGGCCGACCTCCTCGAATATTTTGAGGGTTTCTTTTTCGTCCACTGTTGAGGCTCCATGAAGGAAAAAAAGAAGAGCGAGTCAGACAATTTCAACGACGTGGAAGCCCAAGCGCGGTTTGAGTCCGCTCTTCGCGGAGCGCTGAACACGCCCCACAAGCCGCTGAAGGAAAAGCCGAAGGCGAAGAAGGTGACGAAGAATACAAAAGGCAAGCCAAAGTAGCAAAACGCCGGTAGGCTACCCTCAGATACAAGGGGGTGGCAATGACCGAAACCATGAGCGAGGGTGTGAAGATCCTTTACAAGGGCGCGATTGACAACATCATTTTTCTCAAGCGCCAACAGTGGATCATTACGAATTATTCTCTTGTCGTTTACGCGATCATGGCTGCTCTGGCTAAGAACGCTACAAGCGTGGAAAAGACGATCCTCGTTGTCGTATCGCTATGTGCCTTTGGTTATAGCGCGGCCTGTATGCTGCATACTCAGAACACGATGAAGCGATTGCGCGCTAGCATGTCGCATATCTATCAGACGTATTTTTCCGTTGAGGAGCGGGAGGTTTATAAGCTTTGGCAGGCTGCGCCCGGGTTTTGGTATACGCCCCTGTTTATTGGTGGGCTTATCGCAGCCAATTCTACGGCGCTCGCAGTGACAGTATACGTCATTGTGCGAACGCCGTATTTGTTGAGTTCGGTGGCTACCTAGTCCGCCAGTATTTGACGAATCGAGGTTTGGGCTTGGGGTAATGCTTTGCCCGCCAGCGCAAGAAGCGCCGGGCCTGCCGTTTGAAATCAGGATCAGTTAGCTTGACGATACGTCAGACGCTTGCCAGCCGCGCCTTTGACGGCAAGGTCTGCCCGTTCACCATCGGTCACACCGAGCGCGGAACGGTTTGAATAACGGAAATCGAATTCGGAAAGGTAGCGGTGCAGATGCTTCTCAGCGCAATGCTGATAGGTACCCTTCATGCCGCGTTTGAACACTGAGAAGTAGCCTTCGACGGTGTTGGTGGTGATGACCGTGGTTTCGACTACCGGCTTGCCATCGTCGCGCAGCTTGTCGGTCACTTCGTTCCAATAGCGGACGTATTCGTCCTTGCCGTGGTTGACGGCATCGTGGCTGGCAAACTCGGTGCCGAGCTTGATGTAGGAGGCGTGTTCGTCGGTCATCAGCTTGGCTTCGCGGCTCAGGTTTGCGCGCAGGATCGGGGCGATATCCGCAATGCGGTTGCCGTCCACATGGAAGCTGCGGGACGATCCGCCGCGCTCGACCAAGGTAACAACGGTGTTCATATTGGACGTGCCGAGACGGCCCTTCTTGGGCTGGCCGTCCAAATGACCGAAATAGGTTTCGTCCACTTCGACGGTGCCGCCGCCGCTGCCCATGGGAGACATGAGGCCGCCAGCGCGCATTGCTTCGCGAATACGATGGGTCAGGAACCAAGCCGATTTGTAAGTGATGCCCAAAGCGCGGTGCATCTGATGGGAGCTAATACCCTTCTTTGACGACGCCATCAGGAAGAACGCCTGAAGCCAGACGTTCAGCTTGATATGGCTCGACTCCATGACGCTCTTGGTGGTGACGCTGAAGTCTTTGCGGCAACCCTTGGACTGGCAGCGGTAGACGCCCGGCTTCTTGGTGGCGAACGAGGCGTTCACGGTGCCGCAATGCGGGCAAACGCGATCAGCGCCCCAGCGCAGGGCTTCCAGGTAGGTCCGGGCAGCATCGACGCTCTGGAAATGCGGAGCGCTGAACTGGGAGTGTTTGGCAGGGGCTTTGGCGGCGGGCATGGCGTTCGATCCGTTCTGATGCCCGAAAACTAAATCATGTATCGTGTGGTGTCAAGTATATAATTCCCAGTCAAGCGGTGAGAAATGGGGCAGCTTGAGAACTAACCCCGATAGTTAATTCGTCATCGGAGCCTTCTCAGGACGGCCGCCGCTGTACCGCTGCGGAGTCGTCGTTTGATGCGAACTGGTTGAAGTCGTCGTGGCGTTGGGACGATGTCAGTCGTTCGAACCCTTCGCCAATTCCAGCCCTTGCTGGCGACCTTGGGCGATGCCCTGAGCGATGGCTCTCACGACGTATTCTGCCTGACCTTCAGAAAGGTCTTTCGGCGCCCATGAGCGCTCGATACGGCGGGCGCGCTCGATGTCCATTTCCGTGATGTCGAGCGGCTTCATCGGCATGCCCTATTCTACCACATTCCAAGGGACAAAACAGGCAAGCATCGCTGCCACAAGCCCTGCGACACCACGATGCGCACCGGCATGCCCGCCTGGTCGACCACCGCGCTAATTTTGGTACTCCAGTCCTCTATATTAGAGGTGCTCGGGGCAAACGGGCCCATCATTGCCTAGGGCGAAAATGACAACGGCGCCGGACGCGAAGGACTGCTGTGATCTACGCTCGACACTGACCTTGTTGCGATGCAGCACGGAATCCGCCACGTCAGGCACCTTCACAAAACCGAACAATGCGTTGTCTGCGCTGCGAGCGCTAAGTACTGTCCCTGCCCGCAGGTAACGCGGAAGCGGAGTGGTAGGCACGACCATGAACGTGGGAGCCAAGTCACGAAAACAGGATGGCGAATCGTGTTCCCAATCGCGGCAGGACTTCGTGCAGCGCATTTATCCACCGCATTCGATCGCGGCGATCGTTTCGGAGCTCGACACGCAAGGCGTCGATCCGGTCGAAACTCTCGACGGTACCGGCCTTGATCGCCCGCAGCTGGAGGCGCACACCACCCAGATTTCGTATCGGCAACTCGATACGGTGATCCGCAATGCCCTCCGCCTGTCGAAAGATTCGGCCATCGCGCTCCGCGCCGGTCAACGCATGCGCATCACGACATATGGGATGTATGGATACGCGCTGCTGAGCAGTCCGACTTACGCAGATCTCCGCGATTTCACCAACCGCTACATCCGTGTGATCGGCCCGTTCTGCGATGCCCGCAATGCCTATGACGGAACGGCCGTGCTGTGCACCGTCGAGCCACGGCATTGGGTCGACCCCACCGAGGACGCCTATCGGTTTGCGGTGGAGTTCGCACTGGCGGCACATTTGATGATCGCCCGGGATGTGGTGGGGCCGTCATTCGGGTTCGCGAACGTCGGCGTCGTCTATCCGGCGCCGCAACATGCCGCCGTCTACGACGAAGTGTTCGGATGTCCGGTTCAGTTCACGCAGCGAAGCAACGCCTACGGCTATGACTTGGCGACAGCCGATGGGCCGGTGTCACTCGCGGACCCACGCAGCCACGCCATGGCGCGCGAGATGTGCGAGCAGATCATGGCTGAGGTCAATCGCGGCGGCGGCGTCGCGGCGGACGTTCGGCGGTTGCTGATCGAACTGCGCGGCCGATACCCCGGCATCGAAGTGATTGCCGAAAAGCTTTCGATGCATCCGCGGGCGCTGCGGCGCAGGCTGGAGGTGGAAGGCACAGCCTACCGCGATATCCTGGCCGAGGTGCGGATGCGTCTTGCCATCGAGTACCTTCGCAAAACGAAAATGACCAACGAGGAAATTGCCAATCGGCTGGGATATAGCGATGCCGCCAACTTCCGGCACGCGTTCCTGCGCTGGACAGGCAAGTCTCCCTCTGATTTCCGGCTCTCGCTTGGCATCTAGCCGGGCCCCATTTCCTGCCTGGCATGGGATTGTTCTTGAAAATTTTGTTCCGGGCCCTGGCGGTCGCCGCCCGTTGACCGATTACGGTGCAGCAGGATTCCGACGGGGCTTCGCATCGCGGGTCGTGTCCCAAACTCACCGGGCAAGCGGTCCTTTCGCACCTTTCGAGGGTCACAGGCGCTCGTTACCGTGACCACAAATCAAGCTGCACGAAAGGGCTGATCCGAACCTGAGCGTTCCGATCCCCGATCAAGTCAAGACTTGATGTGAAGAGCGCCATGAGCGCGGCATCCAGAGGGGGAGGAAGTGTGATGGATCGGGCAACCGAACCCGTCGGGCCGCCGTCGCGGCTGTTGCTGGCGCTCGAGATGCGCGGCATCTGGGAATTGCAGGCGTTCTTCACGACATATCCGTTGCTGCGACGGGCGCCGCGCGGCGACGGCCATCCGGTGCTGGTGTTGCCCGGCCTGGCGGCAAGCGATGTCTCGACCCGACCGCTGCGAACGCTGCTGAAAGACCTGGGCTACGCAGCTCATGGCTGGAAGCAAGGGTCGAACCATGGTCCGCATCCCGGCGTCGAACCCGGCATCGATGAACGGCTCGCAGAATTGCACGCGCGCTATCAGCGCAAGGTCAGCCTGATCGGCTGGAGCCTCGGCGGCGTCTTTGCACGCGAGGCGTCGCGACGGACGCCATCGCTGGTACGCCAGGTGATCACGCTCGGCAGCCCCTTCGCCAACGAACCGAAAGCAAGCAACGCCTGGCAGCTCTATGAAACCCTGAGCGGGCGCCGCGCGGAAGACTGGCCCGGGCGCGAGGCCATGAAGCTGCCGCCGCCGGTACCGAGCACCGCGATCTATAGCCGCAGCGATGGCATCGTCGCGTGGCAGGGCTGTCGCGAGCAAGAGAGCGCGATGACCGAGAATATCGAGGTGGAAGGCAGTCATTGCGGGCTCGGGCACAACCCGGTCGCGCTCTATGCCGTCGCGGAGCGGCTTGCGATGCCGGAAGGCGAATGGCGGCCGTTCGATCGCAGCGGCCGCAGCGCCCTCAGGCGCCTGCTCTATCCGGATCCGCGGCGTCCCGCTGGCGCGGGCCTCGATGGCGCGCCATTCGCCGCATAGCGCATCGTGCCCCCGCGTCGTGTCTCAAACACAGGTTCAACAGAGGAGAGTTCCATGGAATCAAACAGCAAGCCGGCTGGCGACGCGATGTCGTCCGTCGATCTCAAGGCGCTGCTCGAAAAGTTTCAAATGCCCGGCCTCGATATCGCGGGCCTGATCGAGTGGCAGCGCAAGGACATGGAAGCGCTGGCCGAAGCCAACCGGCAGGCCTATGCGGGAGTCACCGCGCTTGTCGAGCGGCGCAACGAGATCCTGCAAGAGACGCTCGCGCAATGGCAGGCTGCGATCAAGGACGCGACCGGCGCCGACGGTCTCGCCAGGCAGGCCGAAGCGGCCAAGGCTGGCGTTGAAAAGGCCCTGGCGAATTTCAGCGAATTATCCGAGTTGGAAGCGCAGGCCCGCAACAACACCTGGAAGGTCGTTCAGGATCGCTTGCAGGAAAATCTCGGCAACCTGCAGAAATTATTGCAGCCGAAGTAATCCGGCGCCACTGAGCCATATCCGGGAGGACCGCAAGATGAACGACATGCCCTGGATCAAATCCTACCCCGCGGGGGTGCGATGGGACGCCGAAATCGTTTCGATGCCGGTGCAGAAGATTCTCGAAGACACCATCGCGAAATGGCCGGATCGGCCCGCGATCGAGTTCATGGGCAAGCGTCTGAGCTATCGCGAACTCGGCGACCAGGTGGATCGCGCGGCGAAGGGGCTCCAGCAACTCGGCGTCCGGCCGGGCGTGCATGTCGGCCTGTTCCTGCATAACACGCCACATTACGTCATCGCCTTCTTCGGCGTGCTGAAGGCCGGCGGCACGGTGGTCAACTATTCGCCGCTCGATGCCGCCAGGGTTCTCGAACACAAGATCGAGGACAGCCGGACCGATTTCCTGATCACGCTCGACCACGTCACGCTGTATCCGCAGATGGCGGCGATGCTCGGCAAGACAAGGCTGCGGAAGCTGATCGTCGGCAGTCTGGCCGAGATGACGGGGTCGCCGGACGTGCTCGCAGGCGAGATGAAGGCGGCCGGGCAAGTGAGCGAGGTGACATGGGACGACAGTCGCATTCGCTTTGCCGACCTGCTCGACAATGACGGCGCGCCGGAACACCACCGATGTCAGATCCGCGCGAACAGATCGCCGTGCTGCAATATACCGGAGGCACGACCGGACTGCCCAAGGGCGCCATGCTGACGCATGGCAATCTATCGGCGGCCTGCCAGCAGTTCTGGGAGACGACGCACGGCAATCCGCCGGTGCTGGTCGAGGGGCAGGAACGAATGCTCGCCGTGCTGCCACCCTTTCACATCTACGCGCTCACCGTGAACGTGCTGTTCGGCATCCTCGCCGGCGCCGAAATCATTCAGCATGTGCGCTTCGATCCTGCGGCTGCGTTGGCGGAAATTTCGCAGAAGCAGGTTAACGTGTTCTGCGGCGTGCCGACGATGTTCACAGCGCTGATCAACCATCCCGAGACGCCGAAGCACAGCCTTCGCTCGCTCAAATATTGCGGTTCGGGCGGAGCGCCGCTGCCGCTCGAAGTGGCGCAACGGTTCGCGGATATCACCGGCTGCCATCTGACCGAAGGCTGGGGCATAACCGAAACCTCGCCGAGCGGCACCTTTACGCCGGCACAGCCCGGCGGCATGCGGAAGGCCGGATCGTGCGGAATGCCGGCGCCCGGCATCGTGATCAAGTTCCTCGGTCTCGACGGTGGGGAGCAGTACGTCCCGCTCGGCGAGCGCGGGGAAATCTGCGTCAACGGCGCCAACGTCATGAAGGGTTACTGGAACAATCCGCAGGCGACCGCCGATGTCACCACGTCCGACGGCTTCCTGCGCACCGGCGACGTCGGTTACATGGATCAGGATGGATTCATATTCATCGTCGATCGTACCAAGGACATGCTGCTGTGCAGCGGCTTCAATGTCTATCCGCGCGTGCTTGAGGAAGCGATCTACATGCATCCCTCGGTCGAGGAAGTAGCGGTAATAGGCATCCATGATGACTACCGCGGCCAGTCGCCCAAGGCCTTCATCAAGCTGAGAGCCGGTGCGGCGGCGCCTTCGCTCGGCGAGCTCCAGGCGTTCCTGAAGGACAAACTCGGCAAACACGAGATGGTGCAGGCGCTCGACATCCGCCCCGAGTTGCCGAAGACCGCCGTGGGAAAGATTTCGAAGAAGGATTTGTACGACGAAGAGGAGCGCCGGCAAGTGAGGCGCGCGGGAGCGGCAGGATGAACGACTTCAGCGCCGGATGCGCGCATTTCCTCGACACCACAAAGGAGCGATGAGGATGGATCAACTCAGTGGCATGGATGCCTCCTTCCTGCATCTCGAAACGCCGGAGACGCCGATGCATGTCGGTAGCCTGATGGCGTTCGAGCTCCCCGAGGGATATCAGGGCGACTACTACGAAGAAGTGAAGACCATGCTTGGCAAGCGCCTGCATCTGGCTTCGGTACTTTGCCGCAAGCTGGCGCAGATGCCCTTCGAGCTCGCCGAACCGGTATGGATCGAGGATGACGACATCGATCTCGACTATCATGTGCGCAGCGTTACGCTGCGCCGGCCCGGCACGATGGCGCAGCTCGAGCAGTTGATCGCGCGGCTGCATTCGACGTTGCTCGACCGCAGCCGGCCATTGTGGGAAATGTACGTCATCGAGGGCCTCGAGAACGGACAGGTCGCGTTCTATTCCAAGGCGCACCACAGCGGCGTCGACGGCAAGGCCGGGGTCGAGCTTGCCAAGGTGCTCTACGATGTCTCGCCGCAGATGCGCGAGGTGCCGCCGCCACGCCGCAAGCGTAGCGGCGCCGTCTCCTACCAGCTTGGCGTCACCGAACTGTTGCAAGCGGCGGTCGCCAATTCGGCCCAACAATATCGCAAGCTGGCGGATCTGCTGCCTACCGCTGCCAAGGCGCTCACCGCAGCGGCAACCGTCCTCGCAAGCCAGCGCACGGCCGGCGGCGAACGCTCCCTGAATCTCGGCCTCGCCCCAAGGACGATCTTCAACGAATCAATCACGAACCAGCGCTCCTACACGACGTTGTCGCTGCCGCTGGCGGACATCAAGGAACTCGGCAAGCGGGTCGGCGGCACCGTCAACACCATCGTCATGGCCGTGTGCAGCGTCGCGCTGGATCGCTTCCTCAGGGAGCGTGATCTGCTTCCGAAGGAACCGCTTATCGCGGTGGTTCCCGTGAGCCTTCGCGCGGAAGGCGACAGCGCGATGAACAATCAGGTGTCCATGGTCCGCGTCGACCTGGCGACCGACATCAAGGAGCTGCCGGCGCGCTTCAAGGCGATCCATGCCTCGTCAGAGGCCGCCAAGGCGGTGGTGCGGGAGCTCAAACCGGTGCTCGGGGTCAACGTGCCGATCACGGGCTCGCCCTGGTTGATGACCGGGCTCGCCTCGCTGCTCGGCCGCTCCAACTTCGCGGGTCGCGCGCCAGCGGCCGGCAATGTCCTGATCTCCAATGTTCCGGGCCCGTCGATGCCGCTCTACATGGCCGGCGCGCGGATGGTGCACTACCACCCGGTGTCGATCCCGTATCATGGCAGTGCGCTGAACATCACGGTGCAAAGCTACGCGGGCTTGCTGGAATTCGGTCTTACCGCCTGCCGCCGCGTGTTGTCGCAGGACGAGTCCTACGAGCTGGTGGAGCACCTGCGGGCCGCGCTGCGCGAGATCGAGGCGCTGCCACCGGTCGAACGGGCGTCCGGCAGCGCGACCGCTGCGTAACAACCAAAGAGTCTTCAAAGGGGGGAACGGCCATGCATCCAATCGATACGAACAAGTCGTCGCCGCAAGCGCTGGCGCCCGAGAGCGCGGAGATCAAGGCGCTGTTTTCGCGGGTGAGCTGGCGACTGATTCCGATACTGCTGATCGCCTACATGATCGCCTATCTCGATCGCATCAACATCGGCTATGCGCAACTCCAGATGAAGCAGACCTTGCCGTTCGACGACACCGTCTATGGCCTCGGTGCGGGCGTGTTCTTCATCGGCTATTTCCTGTTCGAGGTGCCGAGCAACCTGCTGCTGGAGAGGATCGGCGCACGCAAGACATTGCTGCGCATCATGGTGCTGTGGGGCCTCACGGCGTCGGCCATGATGTTCGTCTCCACGCCGCTGCAGTTCTATGTGCTGCGATTTCTGCTCGGCGTGTTCGAGGCGGGCTTCTTCCCCGGCGTCATTCTGTATTTCACCTACTGGTACCCGTCGGTGCGGCGTGGACAGGTGATTGCCACCTTCATGTCGGCGACCACCATCATCTCCGTGATCGCAGGTCCGCTGTGCGGCGCGACCTTGAAGTATTTCGACGGCTTCGCCGGTCTTCACGGCTGGCAATGGCTGTTCCTGGTGCAGGGAATGCCTGCGGTCGTTCTCGGCGTGCTGGTCTATCTCCTGCTGGAGGACAAGCCCGCCAGCGCCACCTGGCTCTCCAACCGCGAAAAGGAATTGCTCGGCGACAGTTTCCGGCGCGACGTCAAGAACGTTGAAAACGAGCCTGCCGGAACGTTCGGTCAGATGCTGGGAGATCCCAAGGTCTATTTGCTGGCGCTCGTCTATTTCTGTCTGCTCGGCGCGACCTATACCATGGTCTTCTGGTTGCCGACCCTGATCCAGAGCTGGGGCGTCAAGGATTTGATGCTGATCGGAATCTATGCGGCGATCCCGAATGCCGTCGGCGTGATTGGCATGATCCTGATCGGCCGCAATTCGGATAAATGGCGTGAACGGCGATGGCATTTCGCGGCCTGCGTCGCAATCGCGGCCATCGGCCTGTTCGTGACCACGCTGTTTCAGGGCCACCTGGTCGGCTCGGTGCTGGCGCTGTCGTTCGCGGTGATCGGAATCGCGTCTGCGACACCGCTGTTCTTTGCGCTGATCAGCGAATATCTGTCGGTGGGTGCCGCCGCTGGCGGCCTCGCGCTGATCAGCAGCCTCGGCAATCTCGGTCCGGCGATAACCCCTTCGATCAACGGGTTCATCGTCAAAACCACCGGTGACAATGCTTACAGCATGTACTTCGTGATTGCGCTCTATCTGTTGTCCGGGCTGATTCTGCTGCTGTCGATCCGGCCGGTTTCGACCGCAGCAATGCCAGCGGCAGCCCCGGCACATTGACCGAGCCTTGCGGGGCGGCGTCTGCCGCCCCGGCGCCCCGCGCTCGCCGGAGCCCCATCGCGGTGCGCAGAACCGGCAGAACGAGCGATAGCGCGAGCGGCCCATCAACATGGGTGCGATCGCGATCGGCCATGCCGCCAGGGGCGTGCTTGGAACCATCGACGCCTCGCTGCCCGTAGACCGCGTCACGGCGGCCCTCGTCGACGCGATTGAGCGATCTCGCTCGAAGGCTTAGCACGCACGAACGTGAGTTGACGAAGTGCCGCCGGACCGGTTCTGGTTTCCATCAAGGATTCGACGAAGCGCGGCAGCGGCCGATGGGAGATTTTGATGCGTAACCTGGTTCTGGCTCTGTTGAGCGCGGGCGGCCTCGCGATGGTCGGCGCAGCGCCGGCCGAGGCCGTCGGCACCCGCTATCCCTATTGCATCCAGGGCAACGAAATTCCCGGCCTGAGCCAATGCAACTTCACCAGCTATGAGCAGTGCCAGGCCACCGCTTCGGGGCGTTTTCTCTGGTGCATCGAAAATCCCTATTACGATCCCGGCCCGGACAGAGATCCCCGGGCCGCGCGTGGCCGCGACCGCTTGCCGCCCCCCTATCCCCGGTAATGATGGCGCGTCCGAAGGAGGCACCGATGCGTAAACTGGCTTTGGCGATTGCGGCTATCGCATCGATCTCGGCAACCGCACCGGCGGCGGCCCAGACCTATGACCCGGCCTATCCGGTTTGCCTGCACGTGTATGGACTGATCACCTACTGGGAATGCCGCTACACCTCGCTGGCCCAGTGCGCCGGCTCGGCATCGGGCCGCGCCGCGCAGTGTGAGATCAATCCCTATTTCGCGGGGCCTCGGCGCTCACAGCGGCAACGGCCGGCCACCTGATCGGTCCCGAGCGGCGATAGCTTTGCGCCAACGGTATCATAATAGGGCGCACGCGATCTGTGCATGGGGTTGATTTCGAGATTTTTGGGGAGGCCCTGCAGCAGGGCCTCCCGACCCATCAAGAACTAGTCGAGCTCGACGACCTTGCCGTCGACCAGCGACACGCGGCGGTCCATCCGGCCCGCCAGTTCCATATTGTGCGTCACGATCAGCATCGCGACGCGGGTCGCCGCGACCAGTTGCATCAACGCCCCGAACACGTGATCGGCGGTATGCGGATCGAGGTTTCCGGTCGGCTCGTCGGCAAACAACACCCGCGGCGCGTTGGCGACCGCGCGCGCGATCGCGACCCGCTGCTGCTCGCCGCCCGACAGTTCGGAGGGCCGGTGCTTGATGCGCTCGCTGAGGCCGAGATAGGCCAGGATTTCGGTGGCGCGCTTGACGGTTTCATCGCGCTTGAGGCCGCGGATCATCTGCGGCAGCATGACGTTTTCCAGCGCGGTGAATTCCGGCAATAGCCGGTGCGACTGATAGACGAAGCCGATATCGCTGCGGCGGATCATGGTTCGCTCGATATCGGACAATTGCGAGGTCGGCGCCCCGCTAATATAGACCTCGCCGTCGTCGGGGGTCTCCAGCAGGCCCGCGATATGCAGCAGCGTCGATTTGCCGGCGCCCGAGGGCGCCACCAGCGCGACCGACTGCCCTGCCCACAGCGCGAGCTTGGCGCCGTCGAGAATGGTCAGCGTCTCCGTGCCTTGGGTATACTGGCGTTTTATCTCGTGGAGATAGACAACCGGTACATCTTCCGCCCCCTGCTCCATCTGGCCCTCACTCATAGCGGAGCGCATCGACGGGATCGAGGCGCGCGGCACGCCACGACGGGTACAGCGTCGCCAGGAACGACAGCGTCAGCGCCATGATCACGACCGCGATGGTCTCGCCGACGTCGATCTCGGCCGGCATCTTGGAGAGGAAATAGAGCTCCGGTGGAAACAATTCGGTGCTGGTCATCCAGGACAGGAACTGGCGGATCGATTCGATATTCAGGCAGATCACCATGCCGACGAAAAATCCGGTCAGCGTGCCGACCACGCCGATCGCAGCCCCCGTAATCAGGAAAATCCGCATGATCGACCCCTGCGAAGCCCCCATGGTGCGCAGGATCGCGATGTCCTGTCCCTTGTCCTTCACCAGCATGATCAGGCCGGAGACGATGTTGAGCGCCGCGACCAGCACGATCATGGTCAGGATCAGGAACATCACGTTGCGTTCGACCTGAAGCGCGTTGAAGAAGGTCGAATTGCGCTGCCGCCAGTCGACCAGAAACACCGGCCGCCCCGCTGCCTCGGTCACGGTCTTGCGGAAGACATCGACCTTGTCGGGATTGGTGGTGAACACCTCGATTGCGGTGACGTCGTCCTTGCGGTTGAAATAGGCCTGCGCCTCCGGCAGCGGCATGAAGACGAAGATGCCGTCATATTCCGACATCCCGACCTCGAACACCGCGGCCACCTTGTAGGGTTTGATGCGCGGCGTGGTGCCCATCGGGGTCACCGCGCCTTTCGGCGCCACCAGCGTGATGCTGTCGCCGGAATGCAGCGACAATTGATCGGCGAGCCGCCGGCCGATGGCGACGCCCTGCCCCTCGTCGAAACCCTCGAGCGAGCCCTGCTTGATGTTCTTGGCGATCGAGGTGAGGTTGACGAGATCGGCGGCGCGGATGCCGCGCACGAACACGCCGGCGGCGTTGAAGGCCGAGGAGCCCAGCGCCTGGCCATCTACCACGGGGGCCGCGAGGCGGATGCCCTGGACCTGACTGATGCGCTCGGCGACGTCCTTCCAGTCGGTCAGCGGCGATTCCAAGGGCTGCACCAGGATATGGCCGTTGACGCCGAGGATCTTGTCCAGCAATTCCTTGCGGAAGCCGTTCATCACGGCCATCACGATGATCAGGGTGGCAACGCCGAGCATGATGCCGAGGAACGAGAACCCGGCGATCACGGAGATAAAACCTTCCTTGCGGCGCGCGCGCAGATAGCGTCCGGACAAGAGCCATTCGAAGGGCGCGAAAGGTGGGGTTCGAACTGGCTCGCTCATGGCTTCATCCATAGTTCGATTCTCACACGATTCGGGCCAATTGTGGCCGTGTCGTCCGACATTCCACCTGTCGCGGTGGATAATTCGTCACGAAGTCAGCCGCGCCACGACTTCCGCCGGGCTCAGATTCTCCCGCGTCCCGTCGCTGCGCCGCTTCAGCTCGAGCTTGCCGTCGGCGAGGCCCTTGGGGCCGACCAGAATCTGCCAGGGAATGCCGATCAGGTCGGCGGCGGCGAATTTCGCGCCGGCGCGCTGGTCGGTGTCGTCATAGAGCACCTCGACGCCCTTGGCCTCGAGCTCGCGATAAAGCGTCATGCAGGCCGCATCGACATCCTCGGCGCCCTGCTTCAGGTTCAGGATGACAGCCTTGAACGGCGCCACCGCCTCCGGCCATTTGATGCCGGCATCGTCATGGCAGGCCTCGATGATGGCGCCGACCAGCCGCGAGACGCCGACGCCGTAGGAGCCGCCGTGAACCGCCAGTTCGGCGCCGTCGGAGCCAGCCACCAGGGCCTTCATCGTGTCGGAATATTTGGTGCCGAAATAGAAGATCTGGCCGACCTCGATGCCCCGGGTCTGCACCTTCTTCTCAGCGGGGACTTCGCTGTCGAAACGCGCGGCGTCGTGCACGTCCTCGGTCGCGGCATAGACCGAAGTCCATTGCTTGATGATCGGGGCGAGATCGCTTTCGTAGTCGATGTCGTCGCCGGGCACCGGCAGATTGAGCACGTCGCTGTCGCAGTACACCGCGGACTCGCCGGTTTCGGCGAGCACGATGAATTCATGGCTGAGATCGCCGCCGATCGGACCGGTCTCGGCGCGCATCGGAATCGCCTTCAATCCCATCCGGGCGAAGGTCCTGAGATAGGCGACGAACATCCGGTTGTAGGAGCGCCGCGCCGCGGCCTCGTCGACGTCGAACGAATAGGCATCTTTCATCAGGAATTCGCGGCCGCGCATCACGCCGAAACGCGGACGCTGCTCGTCGCGGAATTTCCATTGAATATGATAGAGATTGAGCGGCAGGCTCTTGTAGGACTTCACATAGGAGCGAAAGATCCCGGTGATCATTTCCTCGTTGGTCGGCCCGTATAGCAGCTCGCGCTTGTGGCGGTCGGTGATGCGGAGCATTTCCGGACCATAGGCGTCGTAGCGGCCGCTTTCGCGCCAGAGATCAGCCAGTTGCAGCGTCGGCATCAACAGCTCGATGGCGCCGGCGCGGTTCTGTTCCTCGCGGACGATCTGCTCGATCTTCTTCAGCACCCTCAGCCCCAGCGGCAGCCAGGCATAGATGCCGGCCGCCTCCTGCCGCATCATGCCCGCACGCAGCATCAGGCGATGCGAGACGATCTCGGCCTCCTTCGGATTCTCTTTAAGGATGGGCAGAAAAAACCGCGACAATCGCATGAGGACACTCGAAGAATCGGGGGAACACGGGGTGCGTGCCAGTGAAACCGGATCGGCTGCAAAAACACAAGGGCGGGGTCGGAAAAAGCCGCTAAAACAGCGGATTACGCGTCACTTTTACCAGTCCAATGGACCTTGCGATTAAGGCGCAAACGCGGCCTTGTGAAAGGCGGCCGGAAATCCTCTTGAAATTCCTTGCTGAAATCCCTTCAGCGCGACGGCACGTCGAAATCGTCTTCCAGTGTGATCTTCTCGAAATCCGTCACCAGGGCATCGATGCGCAAATGCCAGCGGCCGGCAAAGGGGATCGCGACGCCGCGGACCGACCAGTAGCCGTCGGCGCCGAGCACGGCCTTGCGCTCGAACGGCTCGATGCCGCGCTCCGGCACGCTCAGCGTCAGGGTGGCTTCCTTGGCTGCCAGTGGCGTGCCCTCGCCGTTCATCAGTTGCAGGACGAAATGGTCGACGCCCACTTTGCCCGGTGAAACCAGCACCTGGAACATGGCCTTCTCGGTGTGGATATGGATCGCCAGCGGCGGGGCGGCGGCCGCAGCCAGCGCGCGCGGCGGCGGCGTGAAGCGCCAGCCGACGACCACGGCCAGTATGGCCACGGCGATGATCCACTCGGCCAGGATCGATCGCCGCAGCGGCCGGGTGTTTTGGGGATTGATTGCAAGGGCGGATGTCAGCCGAAAACGGTTCAGCGCCGCGAGCCCGAGCAGTGCCGCGACCAGCGCAAGCTTGATCGACAGGATGATCCCGTATCGGCTGTCGATCAGCGCGCCAAAACTCCCGAGCTGGACGATGGCCAGCGCCAGCCCTGTCAGCACCAGCATGGCCACGATGAAAATCGCGGCATGGGAGAACCGGTTCAGGACCGGCAGCAGCGGTTGCGCCGGCCGCCACGCCATCGCCGCCAAAGGCGCGAGCGCACCGACCCAGAAGGCTGCGCCCACGCCATGCAGGAACACGGCCGGGGCGGTCAGCCATTGCGGCGTCGCGGTCGCGGCATGCCCGCTGGAGGCGAGCGACAGGCCAACGCCGGCCAGCGCGAATGCCGACAGCGTCCTGGCGACACCCGCGACCCCGCTCCGCAGCGCAAATATGCCGGCGGTCATCGCCGCCATCGCGATCAGCAGGGACTGGAACAGGCTGGTTGCCGCGGCGGCCTTCCAGGGCGCCGCCGTCAACAGGCTGTCCGGCGGCAGATCCAGCAAGTCGAGCCCCTGCAGCCCGAGCCCCGCCGCCGCGCTGACCAGGCCTGCCACCAGGGCGACGACGACCAGCCGCGAACCCGCCCGTATCAGGCCAATCCAGCCTATGAAGAATGCGCCGCCGACGCCGACAAACAGCCCGAGATAGACCCCGATCCGCGCCAGCCAGATCAGGCCGTTGACGGAACTGCTGCGGCTCTCGTTCGCCACCGCGCCGGTCGCGGCGCCGATCGAAAACACCATCGAGCCCGCGACCGGGTGGCCGTCTTCCGAGGTGGCGCGGTAGCTGACGACCTGGGTTCCGCGCGGCAGATTGTCCGGCAGCGTCACAGTGATGGTATCGCCGGCGACACGTACGGTTACATCGTCGCGCGTCGTGCCGGCCGCATCGATCACGCGGACCACCGCCGGCGTTATCGCCTCGTTGAATCGCAGGTGAACCGACTTCGGCGCCTGCGCCAGGATGCTGCCGTCGCCGGGATCGGTCGACACCAGCGTGGCATGGGCGGATGCGCCGGTGGCGTGGCAGAGAACCGACAGCAGTATTGCCAGGCCGGCGATCAGGCGCATCCGCTTTCCGCCTTACGGTCTCGGCATCAACCTGACACCCGGCGCCGGCGATTTGTCGTCATGGGAATGGCCGGCGCCCGGCGCCGGGATGTCGATCCAGCGGCTGACCCCCTGCTCGCATTCTTGCACCACCGGGAAGTACAGCGTGGTGTTGGGCTTGAGGCCGCCGGTCAGATAGGTGCTGATGACGAACTCGTCGTAATGGCTGTCGGGCAGCTTGCCGCCGCTCCACACCACTTCCTTGACACCCTCGGTGAATTTCCGGCCGTGATAGCTGTACTCGACGGCGTATTTGCCGCTGATCGCCTCGACGCTCCAGCCCGCTTTCGGCATCGGCTTGACCGCAATCACGCCTTCGGGGATTTGCACGCGGATTTTTGTCGTGGCGGAGCCGGCGCAGCCATGCGGCACGGTGAATACCGCCTTGTAGCCCGCACCGACCGGCGCCTGACGATTTTCCAGCGAGACGTGCGCGGCGGCCGGCCATGCTGCTGTTGTGGCGATGGCGGCGAGAAGGATGGCTTTCGACATCAGGGACCTCACTTCTTCATGCCGGAATGACCGGGCGTGTGTTTCATGTCGTGACCGCCGGAATGACCCGCGCCCGCCGGAGCCTGCGCGCCCACCCCCTGCACGTCGAACGAGACCTTCACCTTTCCGGCCTTCTCGAACTCGAGCGTGACCGGCACCTTGTCACCCTGCTTGAGCGGGCCCTTGAGATCCATCAGCATCAGGTGATAGCCGCCGGGCGCGAGCTTGACCGTCTTGCCCGGCTCGATGGCGAGTCCCTTGTCGAGCGGACGCATCGTCATGACGCCATCCTTGACGGCCATCTCGTGGACTTCGAACTTGCCGGCCACATCAGCCGAACCGCCGATCAGCCGATCCGCGGCGGCGCCCTTGTTCTCGATATTGAGATACCCGCCGGCGACTTTCGCCCCGCCCGGCGTGGCGCGGCTCCAGGCCTGACTGATCACGAGATCGCCGGCCTTGACGTTCTGCGCGCCCGCGGGCGCGATCAGCAGGGCGGCGAAGGCAGCGGCGTAGCTTAGGGTGCGTACGGCTTGTTTCATGTCTCTTGTCCCTTTTTTCTTCGGTGAAGGAGTTAGTCGCGAGGATATCGGCCCCGGCCCGTGGTTCATTTTACCAGCGGGCCTTGACGCCCGCATACACGGCGCGACCCGACCCGGGCTCGAACAGCAGCGATGCCGAACTGGCCGTGTTGATGATGCTGGCGGAGGCAATATAGGCCTTGTTGCCGATATTTCTGGCTTCGACATACATCGAATAAGTTCCACCATTGTCGACGCCTGCCTTGAGGCCCCAGATCGCATAGGGCTCGGTCTTCAGCGTGTTCGCGTTGTCGACAAAATACGACTGCGGCACCCATTCTATATTGGGCCCGAAATAGAAACCTGTCGGATTCTTGTACAGCACCTCGGCACGGAGGTAGTGGCGCGGCGCCCCGGGCAGTACGTTGTTGCGGAAGTTTGGATCGTTGTCGAAACGGAAATCGTTCAGCGTGTACGCAACATTCAGCCAGATCTTGTCGGGTGCCGGGCCGTTGTCGAAGATGCCGCGGAAAATCGCGGCGCCGGCACCCGCTTCGATGCCCTGGTGAATGGTGAGATCGGCGTTGGTGACGTTACAGGTTCCGGCGGCGTTGCCGAAGATGCATTGTAGCTCGTCACGGATGTTGGCGCGATAGGCCGTGATCTCCCAGGCGTAATCGGGCCGCTTCATGCGGGTTCCGATCTCATAGGTGGTGGCGATCTGCGGGCGGATACTGGTGAAGGCAATGACCTGCGTGCCTCCTCCTCCGTTCGAACTTTCGCCGAAACTCGGCACCTCGGCGCTTCGCGAGATGTTGGCGTAGGCCTGCCAGGTCGGATCGATATCCCAGAGCAGACCGGCCTTCGGCGACCACAGACTGAACTTGGTCGCGCCCGAATCATCGCCGTTGGTGAGAAAGCGATCCTGCCGGTTGCGGGCAGCGTAGAGGAATTGCGTTCCGGCGATCGCGGCGACGTTCGGCAGGAAGTAAAAACTGTCCTCCATGAAGAGGGAGGTGTTTTTCGAACGATCGATGGAGGACGACAGCAGCGCGCCCTTCCGGCCGCCGACATTCGCGAACTGCTGATTGTCGATGCTGCCGTTCAGGACGTTGACGCCGGCGACGAGGCGGTTGCGGAAGCCGCCGATCAACCGGTCGTCGGTGACTTTGGCGAAGCCGCCGTAGTCCTCGTAACGGTAGTCGAGCCATTGAAAGATCGGGTGCATCAAATGGCGGTCGGCGCCGAAGACGCCGAAGTCGATGATCGTATTATCGAGGCGGATCGTCGTCTTGTTGGCCAGCCGCACGGTATCGATATTGCGCTGCTGGTCCATCGCGACGTTTGCGGGCGCGGCGGCTTGGGGATTGCTCAAGGCAGAAACCTTGGTGACGGCGCCGGGGATGCGCTGGCGCACTTCGTTGGCGTTCAGGTAAAACCGGGTCTCGACGTCAGGCGAGAACTGATAGCCGACATTGCCGCTGAGGCGCGTGGCATGCCCGTTGCTGTGATCCCTGAAGCCGTCCGAAGCCTGCGTCGAGGCGGTGACGAAGCCGTCCCATGGACCGTTGGCGCCGCCGGCATTGGCTTGCAGCCGATTGAACCCGAATGCCCCCATATCGGCCGACACCCCGTTCGGAAACGGATCGCGGCCGGTTGCCGTTACAAAATTGATGGCGCCGCCCATTGAGTTGGCGCCGAATTGCAGGGCATTGGCGCCCTTGTAAACCGCGACGTATTTGTAGGCGGTGGGATCGATTTCCTGGAAATCGCCATAGCCGTCGGCGGTGTTGATCGGAATCCCGTCCATGTAGAGCTGGACGCCACGCAGATGGAAGTTGCGCGACAGGCCGGAACCGCGGATCGACAGCCTCGTATCGTCGCCCCATTTGGGCTGCGCGAATACGCCCGGGACGTAATCCAGAACGTCCTTGATGGTGTTGGCGACAGTCGAATTCCGATAGGCCTCGGCGGGCACGATGGCGACGCCGCCGGGGGTCTGCTGAATGTCGCGCAGCGCCTGTTGCACGGTGAGGACCGTCAGCGCGGGTCCCCTCGCCTGATCGCTCGCGGCGGGTGCGGCGGGATTGCTGACACGGGACGCCCGCGCCGAGGGCGCGACGCTGCGCTGCGGCGGGCGGGCCGCCGCAGCGCGCCTTTGCTGGGGCGCATCGACGGTAATGGCTGGCAGCGGCGCTTGCGGGCTGGTTTGCGCAGCTGCGGAAACAGAAACGATCGCGGCGGCGGAGGCCAGCAAGAAGCGGCGCGCGAGCACGCGTGAGACATTATGAGCACTGGACATTCGACATTCCTGACGCTGGCGCAGCGGCCAGTCAGATCAACGGCACCATTCGGCATGGCCTGCGCCATACCGATCACGGGGAGTGTTTGGTCGTCAGGAAATGGACGGAGGCGCGCGGGCCTGGGCGTGCCAGCCGGCCCGGGAACCCTGCCGGTCGGGCGCGGCATCGAGCCACACCACGCGCTCGGAGCCTCGCAACGGCGTTGCGAAGGTCGCTTCGGGCGTGTCGAGGGTTGCGCCCGCATGCGCCACGCAGCACATCGCGCAGGCGCCGTCATGGGCACGATGCTGGCCGGTTTGACCGGTCTGGTCGGTCGCCGAAGCGGCACCGCCCGAGCAGATCGGAGCCGCATGGAGGGGATCGGAGGCGGCGATGCTGGCCGCCCAGCAGGCACCGATCGGTGCAAGGACTTGCACCGCGAGAGCCATCAGGACGATGGGAAGAAATTTCCACAACCGCCGGCGCATCAACAACCACCTCTTCAAGGCAACCAATTAATCATGGAGGGAGTCCGGAGTCGAGATCGGGTTCCCGCCAATAATGCATTTTGGATCATAGGTCCCCGAATGCAAAACTTGTTTGATGCAGAGCAAGGACGATGGCGCCAAGGGAAGAAGATGTACGGATGATCGCCTCCCTATAGTTTGCAATTGCAAACGTTACATCGGCTCCTTAGGTTCGAGGAATGATAGATCGACAGCAGCCATGCTGGAGGGCATATGTCGCGCTTGTCGCGATCTATGCCCTGTTGGTTTCAGCCCTGCTGCCCGGCCTTGCGCTGCAGGCCCAGGGAAAGGCCAATCCGCTCGACGGCCTGTCCGTCGTGATTTGCCTGTCGTCAGACAATCCAGCGGCCCAGGACAAGGCTCCCGGTGCGCCGGCCGATCACCGGCACGACGCATGCTGTATCCTGTGCATGGTTCCGGGATTGGCTGCGACCGCTAACGCGATTCCCGTTTCGACACCGGATTATGCGTCGTCCCGTTCATCGCCGCTGAAGCCACGGATCGCACTGGGCGCGCGCGATCCGGCCGAGCTCTTGCCGATCAGGCCTCGCGCGCCTCCGCGCTTCGCCTGAAGTGCTTGCGGCCGTTGGCGGCCGAAATCTCGCCCTTGATTGATTCTGGAAGTGCGCCGTGTCCGTCAGGACATCGCCGCCATGCGTGGAGCATAAGATGCCCGCCAATCCCTCCTGCCCGAGCCGTCGCACACGAGCGCGGCCACAACAACAAAACACGGTCACAGCGATGCCTGAGAACAACCTGAAGGTCGTACGGATCGTGGCAACCGTTGCCATTCTGATCCTTTCTTGCGTGGTTGGCTTGATCTGGCTGGTTCAACACAAGGAAAGCAAGTTGCCCGCAATGGCCGGAATCGGCGGGCGGTTCGCGCTTGTCGATCACCATGGCAAATCCGTCACCGAGCGCGATTACCTGGGCAAGCCGACGCTGATTTTCTTCGGGTTCACAAACTGCCCTGATGTATGCCCGACGACGCTCTTTGAGTTGACGGCGCGGCTGAAGGAACTTGGCCCCGACGCCGATCAGTTGAACGTTGTGTTCGTCACCGTCGATCCGGAACGCGATACGCCGCAGCAACTCGCGCTTTATCTCTCATCCTTTGATGCCCGCATCACCGGTTTGTCCGGAACGCCCGAAAACGTATCCGCCGCGATGACCGCTTATCGCGTCTATGCCCGCAGGGTCCCACTGGAGGGCGACGGGTACACCATGGACCACACGGCAACGATCTACATGATGAACAGCAAGGGGCAATTCACCGGCCTGATGAACTATCAGGAGCCGGAAACGACCGCGCGGGCGAAACTTCGACGTCTGATAGATTTGGGGAGCAAATGATGAGCCGGACGAATCTGAAGTTGCTGATCGCCCATGTCGCTATTCCCTTTGCGACCGGGGCCGCCTTCGGCGCGCTCTTCCTGGTCGCCGTGTATTACCTCGACGTGGGCGGTATGCGGACCCTGGTCACTGCCAGCGGAGGCAACCTCCTCGACCTCGGCCTCATCCCGTTCGCATGCGCCTTTGGTTCGCTGGGGATCGGCACCAATCAAGCGATGGGGTTTCTGATCGACAATTGACAGTGAGGCGCAAAGCGGTTTGATGCAGCGCAATGCAGAAACCGTCAAAGTCGGATGTTGTTCCCACTCATCTGCGGGAATATCAATGTTCGACTTCGACCAACCCCTGCTTTTTGCCGGATTGCTGCTAGGGTTGTCATCGAGCCTGCACTGCTTCGGCATGTGCTCCGGCATAGCCGCCAGCCTGCATTTCGCCGCCGAGTTCGATCCCAATCGACCTGCGCGCAGTCTCCTGGCAACAACGGTGCTGGTCAATGTGGGACGGATAATCGGCTACGTGACCGCAGGGGCGATCGTCGGCGGCATCGGTTCCAGCATCTTCGGATCATTCGATCATTCGTCAGCCCATGCGGTTCTTCGCTGGGCATCCGCAGCGACGCTGGCCTGGATCGGGCTTTCCATGCTCGATCTCATGCCTCTTCCGGCTGTGCTCTATCAGGTTGCTTCAACCGTCAGTCGCACAATGGACACCGTCGCAAGCGCGTCACGGCTACCGGCGTCGGCCCGGCTTTTCTTGGGCGGGGCGATTTGGGGCTTTCTTCCCTGCGCTATGGTCTACGCCGCGCTATTTTATGCGATGCTTTCGGGCTCGTGGTTCGGCGGGGCGCTGGTGATGTCCGGTTTTGGCATTGGCACCTTGCCGGTGCTCGTGGGGGCGGGCCTCGGCCTTCCGCTGCTGCGCCGCCGGGCTACCTCGGCCTGGCTGCGGAACGGGGTCGGAGTCGCCATCATTACGGTTGGAATTATCAGCGCCGGCGTAACTCCGACAACGTTCGCGGCGTGGTGCAAGTCGGGCTGAAACCATCAGGATAGTATCACCCACCACGAGCCTACTCTTTTACCAAAAGGCGCACTCTACGGCGAAATCCACCGCTGGTTGCTAAATCCCAATGATTTCGTCGATTGCTCTAATTTTGAACAATCGTTGCTGAAATTGATGACAAAACGAAAAAGATGGTCTACCAATGCGGGCTCAGGCTGGCCGTAAGGCAGGTCTGGTGGTCCAAGTCTCGGGAGGAGCCCTGGCGCGCACAAGCAGCGTCGCCCCGTCTAATCAAGATCAAATCCAATCTTGCGGGGAAATAGGGTCGACACAATTTTCAGAGCAGGGCTTCGCGCCCTGCTCTTTTTTTTCGAGATTATTTTTCGCGATGTTCTGGAATCACCGGCTCACGCAACGAAATCGCGACGCAGCGCATGACCGCACAGGCCAATCCGATCCAGCACAGCTTTGAACTCGCCGCGGAGCGTTGCGAGGATCTGACTCCACTGGTCTATGAAAGGCTGTTCCGCGAACACCCGGAAACGCTGGCGATGTTCCGCAGCGACGGAAGCGAACTCGTCAGGGGCTCGATGTTGGCACAGACCATCGACGCGATGCTGGACTTCGCCGGCGAGCGGTCAGGACGTTTTCGCATGATCGAATGCGAGGTGCAGTCGCACGACGCCTACGGCACGCCACGCGAACTGTTCGGCAAATTTTTTGGCATAATCGCGACCACGATGCGCGAGGTGCTCGGAAACGACTGGTCACCCGAGATCGACGCGGCGTGGCGGAAATTGCTCGGTGACATCGATCGCCTTGTCGCCTTAAGCCGGGCGCAAATCGAAGCCTGACTTTTTCAATCCCGCTCCAGGAAGTTCGAACCGATGTCGGCTTTCTTCTTGATCGGATCGTAATCGCAATAAACGCCGTCAGCAACGAGCGTGTAGTTCGCAATGACGGTGTATTTGTCGGGCCGCACCGAGTTCAACCCGACCACCGCGGTCCTGGTCCCGGTATTCCATTTGAACGGCGTCGTGCTCGGCGCCCTCTCGCAGGCCGCCACCGCCTCGGCAAAGACATAGCCTTCGACAAAGGCTTTCACCGTCCGCAACTGGCCCAGCGTTTTCCAGTTCATGTAGAAGGCGCCCGCAAGAGCGGCGACCAGCAGCAGCAGAACCCCGGCGACAATCCTTTGAAACGTCATTTCCAATTCTCCCCACTCGCCAGCATAATACAGAGCTATCGAATGATTCAATGCGTTCGCAGCTTCCGCGTTGATTGATTCAGCGCGCGGCGAATCCATATGACGGAAAGTAGCGGAGGAGTATCTCAGTGAACCTGGGTGGAATTACCAACCTCGATTATACGGTCCTGTTGTGCAACAGGATGGATGAAACGCGGGCATTCTACCGCACGTCATGAAGTTTCCTGTCGAGACCGACCAAGAGCATTGGGTCAGTTTTCGCGTGGGCGCCGCGCTGTTGACGCTGCGGCCGCGCACGGCCTGGACCGTCTGCGACGACGGCAAATCAATTCCCGGATCGGCGGCGGTTCAGCTGGCCTTTCGCGTTCCGCCGCCCGCGGTCGACGCCTGCCATGCGGAATTGGTCGCCAAGGGCGTGCCGATCCTGAGGGGGCCAACCGATCTGCCGGACTGGCGCCACCGCACGCTGTTCTTTCGCGACCCCGAGGACAACATCATCGAAATCTACGCTGAATATTGAGGGATTATACTCTGGGCGCGAAGCAAGCATCGCTGTCATCGCCCGGCACTTGACCGGGCGACCCAGTACGCCGCGCCCTCGCGTTCTAGCGCAACTGCTCTGGAATAATGGATCCCCCGCTTTCGCGGGGGACGACGACTGTGGGTGGTCTGGCCTCGGGGACTCGTTATCGTCCCGCGCTGAGCATGCCCTAGAACGACGTCCCCATCAAATTCGACAGCCGCTCGATGTTCAGGTAGCCGGCGCGATAGGCCAGCATTCCGATGCCGTAGACGACCGCCGCGATCACGGTGGTCCAGATCAGCTTGCGGCCCATCCTGGTTGTGATCGGCGCGCCGGGGTCGGTGCCGGGCGCGCCGACGCCGTCTTCATGCTGGCTGCGGACGCCGAACGGCAGCGTCACGAACAGCACGATCCACCACAATACGAAGTAGATCGCCAGCGCGGTTGAGATCGAATAGGCCATCTCAGTTCTGTTCGATTTCGACGAGCGCGCCGGAAAAATCCTTCGGATGCAGGAACAGCACCGGCTTGCCGTGCGCGCCGATCTTCGGCACGCCGTCGCCAAGTACGCGGGCACCCTCCCCGATCAACTTGTCGCGCGCCGCGATGATGTCGGGCACGTCGTAGCAGATGTGATGGATGCCGCCATCAGCGTTGCGCTCGATGAATTTTGCGATCGGCGAGGCCTCGCCGAGCGGCTGGATGAATTCGATCTTGGTGTTGGGCAGCGTCACGAACACGGTGATGACGCCGTGCTCGGGCAGCGGCACCGCGGCGGAAATCTCCGCCCCGAACGCCGCGCCATAGATTTTGGCGGCCTTCTCGGCGTCCTTGACCGCGATCGCCACATGATTGAGCCGGCCCAGCATGGCACCCCCTCCGCCTTGATTTCCTAAACCGTCAGAACATGAACGTAGCACAGGGGCTTCTTGCCCCACTGCTGGTTGATCGTGGCGCGCACCGCGCGGCGCACCGACTCCCCCATCGCGTCGGGATCGCGCCGCTTGGCCCGCGGCAGCCCCTCCACGGTCGTGACCACCACGTCGAACACGATCTCGTCGATCAGTTCGCCCGCGGTGTTCTTCTCGGGAATGCCCACCAGATCGACCTCGGGATCGTCGGCCAGCTCGCCCTTGTCGGTGACGGCGAAGGCGACGAAGGCGCAGCCGGCAAATGCCAGTTTCTTGCGCTCGACAACCGCCCGCGACTTGGAATCCTCGAGTATCGAGCCGTCCTTGTAGAGCCGCCCGGACGGCAGCTCCTCGAACACGCCGGAATCGCCCGGCCCCAGTTTGACCAGGTCGCCGTTGCGGCAGATCAGCACTTTCGGCACGCCCGCGGCCCGCGCCAGCTTGGCGTGCTCGAACAGATGCAGCGCCTCGCCGTGAACCGGGATCAGCAGCTGCGGACGAACCCATGAAATCATCTCGCGCAGCTCGTCGCGGCGCGGATGGCCGGAAACGTGGACGAGATGGGTACGGTCGGTGATCACCTCGATACCCTGCGTGATCAGTCCGTTGATGATCCCGCCGACCGCCTTCTCGTTGCCGGGAATGGTGCGCGAGGAAAAGATCACGCAGTCGCCCTTGTTCAGGGTGACCTGCGGATGGTCGTCATTGGCGATGCGCGACAGCGCTGCGCGCGGCTCGCCCTGGCTGCCGGTGCACAGTGCCAGCACCTTGTCCGGCGGGAAATGGCCGTAGAGATCGGCGCCGCGGAAACTCTGCACGCCGTCGAGATAGCCGGTCTCGCGCGCCACCTGTACCACCCGCTCCATGGCGCGGCCGACCACGACGACCTCGCGTCCGGAGGCTTTTGCCGCGTCAGCCACGGCGCGAAGCCGCGCGACGTTGGAGGCAAAGGTAGTCACCGCGACCCGGCCTTTTGCGCTCTTCACCAGCTCAGTGATGGTCTTGGCGACTTCCAGTTCGGACGGCGAGCGGCCTTCCCGCACCGCATTGGTGGAATCGCCGATCAGCGCCAAGACTCCGGCGTCGCCGAGTTCGCGCAGCCGCCGCTCGTCGGTCGGCACGCCGATGATCGGCGTCGGATCGATTTTCCAGTCGCCGGTGTGCAGCACGGTGCCGGCGGAGGTGTGGATCGCCAGCGCGTGGGACTCCGGAATCGAATGCGCCACCGGAATGAACTCGACGCTGAACGGGCCGATGTCGATGCGGCCGCCCGACGGCACCACGGTGACCGGGATTTTCGGCGGATGGCGCTCGGAAGCGCATTTGGCCGCGAATAAAGCCGCGCTGAACTGGGTCGCGTAGATCGGGCATTTCAGCTTCGGCCACAGGTCCATGATGGCGCCGAAATGATCTTCATGGGCATGGGTCAGCACCAGGCCCACCAGATTCTTCCGCTCCTTTTCGAGGAAGCGGACGTCCGGCATGATCAGGTCGATGCCCGGCAGATGCTCCTCGTCGCCGAAGGAGACACCGAGATCGACCGCCAGCCAGGACCGCTGGTGGCGGTTGCCGAGGCCATAGATCGACAGATTCATGCCGATTTCGCCGACGCCGCCGAGCGGCGCAAAGGTCAGTTCATCCGGACGCGCCATCAGACCGCCCCCGCCGATGCTGCAGAGCCGAAATAGACGTCTCCGGCCGATATCGGGACCCGATGGCCGTCCGCTTTGCGGACGATCAGGCAGCCCTGCTCGTCGATGGTGTCGAATATCCCCTCGATTGACGCGGTGCCGGTCTGGACCGCGACCGGCTGTCCCAGCCCGGCCGCGCGCTCCAGCCACAGCCGCCGGATCTCGCCAAAGCCCCGGCCATTGTCCCAGATGCCGCGGGACTCGGCCCAGGCATTCGACAGTTCGGTGAATAATTCCTCCGCGCCGATGTCGACGCCGATGGCCGCCAGCGACGTCGCTGGGGTCGGCGTGCCCTCTGGTGCCGCCACGACGTTGGTGCCGATGCCGACCACCACGGCCAGCCGGTCACCCGCGACAGCCTCCGCCTCCAGTCCGATGCCGACGAGCTTTTTATTCCCGGCCAGGACGTCGTTGGGCCATTTCAGCGAAAACTTCATATGTTCCGATCCCGCCGACCTCAGCGATGCTTCGATGCTTACTTTTTGCAGTGCCGTCTCGATTGCAAGTCCTGCGGCAAAACCCAGCGTCGCCGCAACCGCAGGCGCCACATCGATCACTTCGAGGATGCTGCTCGCCAGATTTCCGCGCGGAGCGATCCAGGGGCGATTCCGTCGTCCGCGCCCAGCCGTTTGCTCCGACGTCACGAACCACATCGGACCATACTCGCCCTCGCGCGCCCGCGCCATGGCTTCCGCATTGGTCGAGCCAATTTGGTCGAAGGCGGTGAGCCGGTAGCCCGCCGAAATGGCCCGCGGACCGAGCTTAAATGCCATCTAGAACAGCGACTTCGCCGCCGACGTCGCCACGCTGACCAGCGGCCCCGGATAGACGAAGAAGAAGATGTTGAAGAGGCCCGCGACCGCCAGCACCGTGCGCAATTCCATCCGCATCGGGTCGAGCTTGGCCAGCGGCTCGTCGAAATACATCACCTTGATGATGGTGAGATAGTAATAGGCGCCGACCACGCTGGCGACCACGCCGATCACGGCCAACGTAAACAGATTGGCCTTGATGGCCGCCACGAACACATAGAATTTGCCGAAGAAGCCCGCCAGCGGCGGAACGCCAGCCAGCGAAAACAGCAGCATGGCGAAGAAGAATGCCAGCAGCGGGTTGGTGCGCGACAGCCCTGCGAAATCGCTGATGCTCTCGACGTGCTGGCCATTGCGCTTCATGGTCAGGATCACGGCAAAGGTGCCGAGCGTCATGGCGACATAAATCGAGATATAGACCAGGACGCCCTGCGCGCCCTCGACCGTGCCGGCGGCAAGACCGACCAGCGCAAATCCCATATGGCCGATCGACGAATAGGCCATCAGGCGTTTGATGTTGGTCTGGCCGATGGCGGCGAACGAACCCAGCACCATCGAGGCGATCGCCACGAACACCACGATCTGCTGCCACTCCGAGACGATGCCCGGAAAGGCGGTCAGCGCCACGCGGGTGAATACCGCGAGGGCAGCGACCTTCGGCGCGGAGGCGAAGAACGCGGTGACCGGGGTCGGCGCGCCCTCATAGACGTCGGGCGTCCACATGTGGAACGGCACCGCGGAAACCTTGAAGCAAAGCCCGGCCAGCAGGAACACCAGCCCGAACACGATGCCGATGCTGCCGGTCTTGGCGGCCGTGGCGATCCCGGCGAAACTGACGGTGCCGGTGAAGCCATAGATCAGCGAGGCGCCGTACAGCAGCATGCCCGACGAGAGCGCGCCGAGCACGAAGTACTTCAGGCCGGCTTCGGTGGATTTGGCATTATCGCGGTTGCTGGCGGCGACCACGTAGAGCGCGAGGCTCATCAGCTCGAGGCCGAGATAGAGCATGATCAGGTCGCCGGCCGAGATCAGCACCATCATGCCGAGCGTCGAGAGCAGCACCAAGATGGCATATTCGAAGATCCGCCGCGACGGATCGGCCAGAAATTCCGCCGACAGGATCAGCGTCGCCGCCGAACCGATCAGCGTCAGGATCTTCAGGAAGCGGGCGAAATCATCGACGATGAAACTGCCGCCGAAGGTGGTCAGCTTGCCGGCCGGCAGCATCAGTTCCAGCGCACCGACCACCACCAGAAGGCCGATCGCAAGGCCGGTGACGAGCCTGGTCGTCTCCTTGCCATAGGCCCCCAGCATCAGCAGCGCCATGGCGCCGACCGCCAGCACCAGCTCCGGCAGCACGGGCAGCAGTTGATATCCTGCAGATTCAAAACTCATGGCGTTGTCCTGACCCGCTGCCGCTATTGCAGCAGCGCGGCTGCCTTCACGGCAGTGATCGCGGTGTTGTAGTTGTTGACGAGTTGCTGCACGGAGGCTGCCGACATATCGAGCACCGGCTTCGGATAGACGCCGAACAGGATGGTGAGAAACAACAGCGGCACCAGCGTCAGGCTCTCGCGCAGCGTGAGATCCTTGATGCTGGCCAGTGACGGCTTTGTCAGCTTGCCGAACACGACCTTGCGATAGAGCCACAGCGCATAGGCCGCCGACAGGATGACGCCGAGCGTCGCCGCGGTCGCGGTCGGGATCGAGACCTTGAAGGTTCCGACCAGCGTCAGGAACTCGCCGACGAATCCGGAAGTGCCGGGCAGACCGACATTGGCCATGGTGAACACCATGAACACGACGGCGTAGAGCGGCATCCGGTTGACCAGGCCGCCATAGGCCGCGATCTCGCGGGTATGCATGCGATCGTAGACGATGCCGACGCAGAGGAACAGCGCGCCCGAGACAATGCCGTGCGACACCATCTGGAACACGCCGCCGGCGAAGCCCTGGGTGGTGCCGGCGAAAATGCCCATGGTGACGAAGCCCATATGGGCGACCGACGAATAGGCGATCAGCTTCTTGATGTCCTCCTGCATCAACGCCACCAGCGAGGTGTAGATGATGGCGATGACCGACATCCCGAAGATCAGCGGCGCGAAATCATGCGAGGCCAGCGGGAACATCGGCAGCGAGAAGCGCAGGAAGCCGTAGCCGCCCATCTTCAGGAGGATCGCGGCCAGCACCACCGAGCCCGCCGTCGGCGCCTCGACATGCGCGTCCGGCAGCCAGGTGTGCACCGGCCACATCGGCATCTTGACCGCGAAGGAAGCGAAGAACGCCAGCCACGCCCAGGTCTGCAAGGATCGCGGCACCGCAGTCTGCATCAGCGTCGGGATGTCGGTGGTGCCGGCGTTCCAGTACAGCGCCATGATCGCCAGCAGCATCAGCACCGAGCCGAGCAGCGTGTAGAGGAAGAACTTGAAGGAGGCATAGACCCGGCGCGGGCCGCCCCACACCCCGATGATCAGGAACATCGGGATCAGGCCGCCCTCGAAGAACAGATAGAACAGCACCAGATCGAGCGCGGAGAAGGTGCCGATCATCAGCGTTTCCAGAAGCAGGAACGCCATCATGTATTCGCCCACCCGCTGGGTGATCGATTTCCAGCTCGCGATGATGCAGAACGGCATCAGGGCGGTGGTAAGGATCACGAACGGCAGCGAAATGCCGTCGACACCCATGTGATAGGTGATGCCGCTGGCGAGCCACTGCGCCTTCTCGACGAACTGGAAATCCGGCTGCGCGGCATCGAAGCGCCACACCAGGATGAGCGACACCGCAAAGGTAATCAGCGTGGTCCACAGCGCGATCCAGCGCGCGTTGCGTCGCGCCGCTTCGTCGTCGCCGCGGCTGAGATAGATCAGCAGCGCGCCGACCACCGGCAGGAAGGTGACGACCGAAAGAATGGGCCAGGTAGTCATCAATGGGCCCCCGCGCCGAACATAAACCAGGTGATCAGACCTGCGACCCCGATCAGCATCGCGAAGGCGTAGTGATAGAGATAGCCGGTCTGGATTTTCACCACATTGCGGGTGACATCGAGCACCCGCGCCGATACGCCGTCGGGACCGAACCCGTCAATGACGTAACCGTCGCCCTTCTTCCACAGGAAGCGGCCGAGCCACTTGGTCGGCCGGACGAAGATGAAATCGTAGAGCTCGTCGAAGTACCATTTGTTGAGCAGGAACTGGTAGAGCATCTGGTGCTGGTTGGCGAGTTCCACCGGAAGGTAGGGCCGCCGGATATAGAACAGCCACGACACCACGAAGCCCAGCGCCATCATGACCGTCGGCAGGAACGCGATGGCCTGCGGCACGTGGTGCATCTCGTCGATGATTCCGGGATGCATCTTGACGGAGTCGCGGAAGAATTCCGCCACGCCGTGGCCGGCGAACAGCTCCTTGAACGGGAAGCCGGCGAGGATCGATCCGGCAGCGAGAATGCCGATCGGGACCAGCATCCACAACGGCGCCTCGTGCGCGGCCTCATAGTGCTTCTGATCGTGCGGCTCGCCATGGAAGGTCTTGAAGATCAGACGCCATGAATAAAATGAGGTCAGGCCCGCCGCGATCACGGTCATCAGGAAGCCGTAGAAGGCGAACGGATTGTGCGAGACGAACGCGGATTCGATGATCGCGTCCTTGGAGAAATAGCCCGCCGTGAGCGGGAATCCGGTCAGCGCCAGCGTGCCGATCACCATCACGATGTAGGTGAAGGGGATCTTGTCCTTCAGCCCGCCCATGTTGCGGATGTCCTGCTCGTGATGCATCGCATAGATCACCGAGCCTGAGCCCAGGAACAGCAGCGCCTTGAAGAAGGCGTGCGTGAACAGATGGAACATGCCGACCGAATAGGCCCCCGCTCCCATCGCCACGAACATGTAGCCGAGCTGCGAACAGGTCGAATACGCCACGATGCGCTTGATGTCGTTCTGCACGAGCCCGACGGTGGCAGCGAAGAACGCCGTGGTGGCGCCGAAGAACATCACCGCGGCCTGCGCATTCGGCGCGAGCTCGAACAGCGGCGACAGCCGCGCCACCATGAAGACACCCGCGGTGACCATGGTCGCGGCGTGGATCAGCGCCGAGACCGGCGTCGGGCCCTCCATGGCGTCCGGCAGCCAGGTGTGCAGCAGGAACTGGGCCGATTTGCCCATCGCGCCCATGAACAGCAACAGGCAGATCAGCGTCAGCGCATCGGCGTGCCAGCCGAAGAAATTGATGGTCTTGCCGGTCAGCCCCTGCGCGCCGGCGAAGATGGTCTCGAAGTCGGTCGAGCCGATCATCATGAAGATCGCGAAGATGCCGAGCGCAAAGCCGAAATCGCCGACCCGGTTGACCACGAAGGCCTTGATGGCGGCGGCGTTCGCCGACGGCTTCTGGTACCAGAAGCCGATCAGCAGGTAGCTTGCGAGGCCGACGCCCTCCCAGCCGAAGAACAGCTGCACCAGATTGTCCGAAGTCACCAGCATCAGCATCGCGAAGGTGAACAGCGAGAGATAGGCAAAGAACCGCGGCCGGTGCGGATCCTCATCCATGTAGCCGATGGAATAGAGGTGCACGAGCGACGACACGGTGTTGACCACCACCAGCATCACGGCGGTCAGCGTGTCGACGCGCAGCGCCCACGCGATCTGCAGGTCGCCGGAATTGATCCAGGTGAACAGCGCGATGCGCGCGTCATGGTGCATGAAGCCGACGTCGACCAGAGCGACCCAGGACAGCGCGGCAGACACCAGCAACAGTCCGGTCGTGATCAGCTCGGCCGCGCGCGAGCCCGCCGCCGGCGGCTCGGCCGCATGATGGTCGTCATGGCCATGGTCATCGTGGCCGTGATCGTCATGGGCATCCGACGCATACGCGCCGTGGCCATGGCCGTCATCGTGATGCTCGACCACATCGCCGCTCGGGTTGCGCGCATGCGCACCGAAGATAGCGATCAGGCCCGCGAGTACAGCGCCGATCAGCGGCAGAAAGACGATTGCCTGGATCATTTCGCGCGTTAACCCTTCATCAGATTGACGTCTTCGACCGCAATCGAGCCGCGATTGCGGAAGTACACCACCAGCACCGCAAGCCCAATCGCGGCTTCCGCCGCGGCCACCGTGAGCACCAGCAGCGCAAACACCTGCCCGACGATGTCGCCGAGGAAGGTCGAGAACGCCACCAGGTTGATATTGACCGCGAGCAGGATCAGCTCGATCGACATCAGGATGACGATGATGTTCTTGCGGTTGAGAAAGATGCCGAGGATCCCGATCGTGAACAGGATGGCGCCGACCGAGAGGTAATGTCCGAGACCGATGGTCATTTCACCCACTCCGGCGCGTCCGCGTCCTGCAGCCCCTGCCCCGACGCCACCGTGCGCACGCTCATCGCGAGCTCCGGCGTCCGCGCGTTCTGCACGTTGATGTCCTGCCGCTTGACGCTGACCTTGTGGCGCAGCGTCAGCACGATGGCGCCGATCATCGCCACCAGCAGCACCATGCCGGCGATCTGGAAGTAATGAATGTACTTGGTGTAGAGCACCAGCCCGAGTGCCTCGGTATTGCTGATATTGGCCGGGATCGTCGACGTAACCGATTTGGCGACGTCGGGATTGATGACCCAGCCGCCGCCGACCAGCAGCAACTCGGCGAGGAAGATCGCGCCGATCACGAGGCCGAACGGTAGGTATTCCAGGAATCCCTCGCGCAACTCGGTGAAGTCGACGTCGAGCATCATGATCACGAACAGGAACAGCACCGCGACCGCGCCGACATAGACCACGACCAGGATCATCCCCAGGAACTCGGCGCCCATCAGGATGAACAGGCCGGAGGCGTTGACGAAGGCCAGGATCAGGAACAGCACGGAGTGCACGGGATTGCGTGACACAATCACCATCACCGCCGAGGCGACACAGACGCCGGCGAACAGATAGAAGAACAGGGCTGGAAGGATCATGCCCTCACCTCACCGGTACGGCGAATCGAGTTCGATGGATTTCGCAATCTCGCGCTCCCAGCGGTCGCCATTGGCGAGCAATTTCGCCTTGTCATAATAGAGTTCCTCGCGGGTCTCGGTCGCGAATTCGAAATTCGGTCCCTCGACAATCGCATCGACCGGACAGGCCTCCTGGCACAATCCGCAATAGATGCATTTCACCATGTCGATGTCGTAGCGCACCGTGCGCCTTGTGCCGTCGTTGCGGCGCGGGCCGGCCTCGATCGTGATCGCCTGCGCCGGACAGATCGCCTCGCACAGCTTGCAGGCGATGCAGCGTTCCTCGCCATTGGGATAGCGGCGCAGCGCGTGCTCGCCGCGGAAGCGCGGCGAGATCGGCCCCTTCTCGAACGGATAGTTCAGCGTCGGCTTCGGCTTGAAGAAATAGCGCATCGCGAGAAAGAACGCCGAGACGAATTCCGTCAGCAGGAGCGAGCGGGCCGTAGCGTTGATGTTGACACTCATAGCGACCTCATTTCGGCGCGATGCCGGCGAAATGCAGCACACCGGCCACAATCACCACCATCGCCAGCGACAGCGGCAGGAACACCTTCCAGCCCAGCCGCATCAACTGATCGTAGCGGTAGCGCGGCACGATCGCCTTCGCCATCGCAATCAGGAAGAACATGAAAAATACCTTGAGCGTGAACCAGATCACCCCGGGAACCCAGGTGAACGGCACGACGTCGATCGGCGGCAGCCAGCCGCCGAGGAACATGATCGTCGCCAGCGCGCACATCGTGGTAATCGCGACGTACTCGCCGAGCATGAACAGCAGATAAGGCGTCGAGCCGTATTCGACCATGAAGCCCGCGACCAGCTCGGATTCGGCTTCCACCAGATCGAACGGCGGACGGTTGGTTTCCGCCAGCGCCGAGACGTAGAAGATCACGAACATCGGGAACAGCGGCCAGACGTACCAGTTCAGGATCGTCAGCTGCGGCAGGCCGATCAGGCTCGCCAGGCCACGGGTGTGCTGCGCCTCGACCACGGCCGACAGGTTCAGCGAGCCCACGCACAACAGCACCGTGATGATCACAAAACCGATCGAGACCTCGTAGCTGACCATCTGCGCCGCCGAGCGAAGTGCTGCCAGAAACGGGTATTTCGAATTCGACGACCAGCCGGCCATGATGATGCCGTAGATCGACAGCGACGAAATCGCGAAGATATAGAGCACCCCGACATTGATGTCGGAGATAACCCAGCCGAGATCCATCGGGATCACCGCCCAGGCCGCCAGCGCCAGCACGCAGCTCACCAGCGGCGCCAGCAGGAACACGCCCTTGTTGGCGCCGGACGGGATGATCGGCTCCTTCAGCACGAACTTCAAAAGGTCGGCGAAGGACTGGAACAGGCCCCAGGGGCCGACCACGTTGGGTCCGCGCCGGATCTGCACCGCCGCCCAGATCTTGCGGTCGGCCAACAGGATGTAGGCGATCGCGACCAGTAGAATGACGAGCAGCATGACGCTCTGCGCGATCATGATGATCAGCGGCCACAGGAAGCCGGTCCAGAATCCGCTTGCGAAAAATTCAGCCATCAGTTCACTCCGCCGCCGTCAGCATTTGCCCGGAGGCCAGGCGGGAACATTCCGCCATGATCGCTGACGCGCGTGCGATCGGGTTGGTCAGGTAAAAATCCTCGACGGTCTTGAACGGCGCCTTCTCGACGCTGCCGCCCTTGCCCGCCAGCTTCTTGATGTCATCGGCCTTGCCGGCCTCGATTTGGTCGATGCGCATCAGATGCGGCACGGCCTTGAACATTGCCTGCCGCAACGCGGCCAGCGAATCCCAAGGCAACTTCTTTCCAAGCACATCCGACAGCGCGCGGACGATCGCCCAGTCCTCGCGCGCCTCGCCCGGCGGAAATGACGCGCGGTTGGCCATCTGCACCCGGCCCTCGGTGTTGACGTAGATGCCGGATTTCTCGGTATAGGCCGCCCCCGGCAGGATGACGTCAGCGCGATGCGCGCCGCGGTCGCCGTGGGTGCCGATATAGACCACGAAGGTGCCGTCAGGCGCCTTGATGTCGTCGGCGCCGAGCAGGAACAGAACATCGAGTGTGCCGAATGTCGTCATCTGCGCCGCGGTCAGGCCGCTTGCGCCCGAGGAAAAGCCAATGTCGAGCGCGCCGACCCGCGCGGCGGTGTCGTGCAATATTCCGAACCCGTTCCAGTCGCCCGTAACCGCGCCGACATCGAGCGCGAGCTTTGCCGTGGCGGCGAGAACCGCCGCCCCGTCATGGCGCGCGGCCACGCCGGCGCCGACCAGCACGATCGGATTCTTGGCGCCCTTCAGCACGTTCGCGAAGGCGTGCTTGCCGGCGGCGAGTTCGCTCAGCGAATCCGTGCCCGCGCCGAGATAGTCGTAATCATAGGTGAGATCGGCCCTGGCGCCGATCACGCCGATCTTGAGCTGGCCGGAGCGCCAGCGCTTGCGGATGCGCGCGTTGAGAACCGCGGCCTCCTTGCGCGGGTTGGAACCCACGATCAGCAATGCGTCGGCCTGCTCGATGCCGGCAATGGTCGGATTGAAAATGTAGGAGGCGCGGCCAGCTTTGGGATCGAAGGCGTCGCCGCCCTGCACCGCCAGATTGGCGGAGCCGGATTTGGCCAGCAGCTCCTTCAGCGCGAACATCTCCTCGACCGCGGCGAGATCGCCGGCAATGGCGCCGATCCGCTTGCCGTCGATGCGGCCGGCCTTGGCCGCGATGGCGCCGAATGCCTCCGGCCACGACGCCGCGCGCAACTTGCCGTTCTCCCGGATGTAGGGCCGGTCGAGCCGCTGGGTGCGCAGGCCGTCGACGATGTGGCGGGTCTTGTCGGAAATCCACTCCTCGTTCACCGCCTCGTTGACGCGCGGCAGGATCCGCATCACCTCGCGGCCGCGGGTATCGACCCGGATCGCCGAGCCGACGCCGTCCATCACATCGATCGACTGCGTCTTGCCGAGCTCCCAGGGCCGCGCCGAGAAGGCATAGGGTTTGGAGGTCAGCGCGCCGACCGGGCAGATATCGACCAGATTGCCCTGCAGTTCCGAGGTCAGCGCCGATTCCAGATAGGTGGTGATCTCCATGTCCTCGCCGCGGCCGGTCGCGCCCATTTCCGGCACGCCGCAGACTTCGGCGGCGAAGCGGACGCAGCGCGTGCACTGGATGCAGCGGTTCATCGAGGTCTTGACCAGCGCGCCGAGGTATTTGTCCTCGACCGCGCGCTTGTTTTCGGCGAAGCGGCTGGTGTCGACGCCGTAGCCCATCGCCTGATCCTGCAGGTCGCACTCGCCGCCCTGATCGCAGATCGGGCAATCCAGCGGGTGGTTGATCAGCAGGAATTCCATCACGCCTTCGCGCGCCTTCTTCACCATCGGCGAGCGGGTCGAGATTTCCGGCGGCTCGCCCTTGGGACCGGGACGGCAATCGCGAACCGCCCAGGCGCAACTTGCCACCGGCTTCGGGCCGCCCTTCACCTCGACCAGGCACATCCGGCAATTGCCCGCGATCGACAGCCGCTCGTGGTAGCAAAAGCGCGGGATTTCCGCGCCCGCCATTTCACAGGCCTGCAACAGCGTGAAGTCCGCGGGGACATCGATCTCTTTGCCATCGACGATGAGTATGGTCATTGCCTCAAGTCTTTCCTACTCAGCCGCTACCATATGCGCGGGATCGCGAATGCCGGCGTCGTCGGCATCCGCCTTGTGCGAATACTGGTCGATGCGTTCCTCGATCTCGTGACGGAAATGCGCAATCAGGCCCTGGATCGGCCACGCCGCGGCGTCGCCGAGCGCACAGATGGTGTGACCCTCGACCTGCTTGGTCACTTCCAGCAGCATGTCGATCTCGCGCTTGTGGGCGCGGCCCTCAGCCATGCGGGTCAGCACCCGCCACATCCAGCCGGTGCCCTCGCGGCACGGCGTGCACTGGCCGCAGCTCTCGTGCTTGTAGAAATAGGAAATCCGCGCGATCGCCCGGATCAGGTCGGTCGACTTGTCCATCACGATGACGGCGGCGGTGCCGAGGCCGGAGCGCAGCTTGCCGAGGCTGTCGAAATCCATCGGGGTGTCGATGATCTGGTCGGCCGGCACCATGCGCACCGATGAGCCACCGGGGATCACCGCCTTGAGATTGTCCCAGCCGCCACGGATGCCGCCGCAATGGCGCTCGATCAGCTCGCGGAACGGGATCCCCATGGCTTCTTCGACGTTGCAGGGCCGCTCGACATGGCCGGAGATGCAGAACAGCTTTGTGCCGACATTATTGGGGCGGCCGATCGCGGCGAACCATGCCGCGCCGCGCCGCAGGATATCCGGCGCCACCGCGATCGACTCGACATTGTTGACCGTGGTCGGACAGCCGTAGAGACCGACATTGGCGGGGAATGGCGGCTTCAGCCGCGGCATGCCCTTCTTGCCTTCGAGGCTTTCCAGCAAGGCGGTCTCTTCGCCGCAGATGTAGGCGCCGGCGCCGTGGCTGACATAGATGTCGAATGGCCAGCCGTTGATATTGTCCTTGCCGACCAGTTTTGCCTCATAGGCCTGGTCGATCGCGGCCTGCAGATGCTCGCGCTCGCGGATGAATTCACCGCGCACGTAGACGTAGCAAACATGCGCATTCATCGCGAAGCTGGCGAGCAGGCAGCCCTCGACCAGAAGATGCGGATCGTGCCGCATGATCTCACGGTCCTTGCAGGTACCGGGCTCGGATTCGTCGGCATTGACCACGAGATAGCTCGGCCGGCCGTCGGTCGATTCCTTCGGCATGAACGACCATTTCAGTCCGGTCGGGAATCCCGCCCCGCCGCGTCCGCGCAGGCCGGACGCCTTCATCTCGTTGATGATCCAGTCGCGGCCCTTGTCGATGATCGCCTTGGTGCCGTCCCAGGCGCCGCGGCGGCGCGCACCCTCGAGACCCCAGTCGTGGAGGCCGTAGAGGTTCTTGAAGATGCGATCCTTGTCGTCGAGCATGACGTGAAACTTCCCTCGGAGGTCAGCGTTTGGACTGCATGTAGGCGAGACCCGCGGCACATCCGCCGAAGGTCAGCGCCCAGAGCAGGCTTGAATCGAGCGACGCGTTCAGCGCATAGCGTTGCAGCAGAAAAATGAACGCCGCAGCCGCGACCGTGTGCATCGCGATGTAGAGCCAGCTATTCATCGCACCGGCACTCCCCGCCCGGCCGCGCGAACCCTGTTCATGTCGTTTCCTTCAGCGTGGTCAATCCGCCCACGGGGGCAGAAAACTGTCGGTCGATCTGCGGACCCGGCTTCGGCGGATTGCCGGAGGCAAAGCCGTCCAGCACCTTGCCGAAGCTTTCCTTGGTCAGGTCCTCGTAGGTGTCCTTCCAGATCAGCACCATCGGCGCGTTCACGCAGGCGCCCAGACACTCGACCTCTTCCCAGCTGAAATTGCCGTCCTTGGACAGATGGAAGGGATCATGATGGATGCGGCTCTGGCACACTTCGATGATATCGCCAGCGCCGCGCAGGCGGCACGGCGTGGTGCCGCAGACCTGCACATGGGCCTTCTTGCCGACCGGCTGCAGCTGGAACATGGTGTAGAAGGTCGCAACTTCGAGCGCCCGGATGTAGGGCATGCCGAGCAAATCCGCGACCGCGCGGATCGCCGCCTCCGACACCCATCCCTCATGCTGTTCCTGGACGCGCCACAGGATCGGTATGACCGCGGAAGCCTGGCGGCCTTCCGGATATTTGGCGATCTGTTGCTTGGCCCAAGCGAGGTTTTCCGCTGTGAACGTGAAGTTCGCGGGCTGCAGTTCCTTCGGAGCAAGGCGACGGACGGACATTGTCTCTCAGTCTCTCATTGCGCGCGGCGCGCGGCGTTCAGGGCGCTGATCCGGTTGTGCCAGAAAGCGCTTGCGGTGCCGAACACGTTGTAGCCGACGTGGGTTGAAACCTTGATGCGATCGAGTATCGAAAGCTCGGTCACGGTTTCCAGCAGATTGCTGCGCGGATCGTAGACGATCAGCTTCAGCGGAGTCTGTTCGAGGATGTAGCGCGATACGGTGTGATGGGGATCATTGCCGTGCTCCTCGCACAGAATGACGCTGTCGCCCTGCAGGAGGCGCGTGCCGCCCTTCATCGCCTCGATCTCGACGCCTTCGACATCGAGCTTGATCAGGAATTTTCCGTTCGCGGAAACCTTGCCGTCATCGATCAGGTTATCGAGCGCGATAACCGGCACTTCCTCGCCGCCATCGCCGTCACCGGCGATGCTGAATGCCTCGTGCTTGGTGCCGGACAGCCGGGCGGTGCCCCTCGCAGCGCCGATCGCGCACTTCATCGCCTCGAAACGGTTGCCATTGATCTCGGCATTGTTCTTCAACTTCGCAAAGTTCTGCGACGACGGCTCGATCGCAATCGCCTTGTGCGACCCATAGGGTGCGCTGGAAACCAGTACCGACCAGTAGCCGTAATTGGCGCCGCAATCGAGCAGCGTGTAGTCGACATCGGCGGAGTGCTGAAACAGCAGCTCGAGTTCGTCTTCATACGAGAACGAGCGATTGAGCAGCTTGCTCCAGTAGCCGTCGCCATAGGGAAAGGCGAAGATCGCGTCCGCATTCAGCCTGATGTCGATATCGCGCTCGGGCAGCGTCTTGCGCAGCAGATTGGCGCACATATTGTAGCCGCGATGCGAGAAGTGCGACGAAATCTTGGAGCCGGTCGCCAATGCCAGCGCAGCCGTTCGCTCCCACAGGTTGGCCCCCTCGAGAGCCCCGGAACCACGGTCAAACTGGATGGGCGGCATCGCCATCACCGATCGACCTCTCCGAACACGATATCGAGCGAGCCGAGAATGGCCGAGACGTCAGCCAGCAGGTGGCCCCGACAGATGAAGTCCATCGCCTGCAGATGCGCGAAGCCCGGCGCGCGGATCTTGCACTTGTAGGGCTTGTTGGTGCCGTCGGCGACCAGATAGACGCCGAACTCGCCCTTCGGGGCTTCCACCGCGGCATAGACTTCGCCGGCCGGCACGTGGAAACCCTCCGTGTAGAGCTTGAAGTGATGGATCAGCGCCTCCATCGAGCGCTTCATCTCGCCGCGCCGGGGCGGCGCGATCTTGTTGTCCTCGACGACGACCGGTCCCTGCCCGTCCGGCGCGCGCAGCTTCGCGATGCACTGCTTCATGATGCGCACGGACTGCCGCATCTCTTCCATGCGGATGCAGTAGCGGTCGTAGCAATCGCCGTTCTTGCCGATCGGAATGTCGAAATCCATCTCGGCGTAGCACTCGTAGGGCTGCGCCTTGCGCAGGTCCCAGGCAGCACCCGAGCCACGCACCATGACGCCGGAAAAACCCCATTCCCAAGCCTGCGCCAGCGTCACCACGCCGATGTCGACGTTGCGCTGCTTGAAGATGCGGTTGCCGGTCAGCAGGGTCTCGAGATCGGCGACCACCTGCAGGAACGGATCGCACCAGGCGTCGATATCGTCGACCAGTTTTGGTGGCAGGTCCTGATGCACGCCGCCGATCCGGAAATAGGCCGCATGCATTCGCGAGCCGGAGGCGCGCTCGTAAAACACCATCAGCTTTTCGCGCTCTTCGAAGCCCCACAGCGGCGGGGTCAGCGCGCCGACGTCCATCGCCTGCGTCGTGACGTTGAGCAGATGCGACAGGATGCGGCCGATCTCGCAATAGAGCACGCGGATCAGCTGGCCGCGGCGCGGCACCGATATGCCGAGCAGCTTTTCCGCCGCGAGGCAGAACGCGTGTTCCTGGTTCATCGGCGCGACATAGTCGAGCCGGTCGAAATACGGAATCGCCTGCAGATAGGTCTTGTGCTCGATCAGCTTTTCGGTGCCGCGATGAAGCAGGCCAATATGCGGATCGAGGCGCGCGACAACCTCGCCGTCCAATTCTAGGACGAGTCGCAACACGCCGTGCGCGGCCGGATGCTGCGGTCCGAAATTGATGGTGAAATTACGCAGTGCTGCTGCTTCGGTCATGATCAGACTTTCGGCCCCGCCTTCTCATCGCCGGGGAGGACCGGATAGTCGGCGCCTTCCCAGGGCGAGAGGAAATCGAACTTGCGGAATTCCTGGTTGAGACGGACGGGTTCGTAGACCACCCGCTTCTCCTGGTCGTCGTAGCGGACCTCGACGAAGCCGGTGAGCGGGAAATCCTTGCGCAGCGGATGACCGTCGAAGCCGTAATCGGTCAACAGCCGCCGCATGTCGGGATGACCGGTGAAGATCACGCCATAGAGGTCGTAGCACTCGCGCTCGAACCAGTCGGCGCCGGGGAAAACCTCGATGATCGAGGGCACCTGGGTGCTCTCGTCGGCTTGCGCGCGCAGACGGATGCGTTCGTTCAGTGTCGGCGACAGGAGGTGATAGACCACGTCGAAGCGCTTTTCGCGGCCCGGATAGTCGACCGCCGTGACGTCGATGAAGCTGACGAAACGGCAGCCGGGATCGTCGCGCAGGAATTTGACGACATCGACGACCTTGCTCGCGTCGATAGCGACGGTGAGCTGGTCAAAAGCAATCGTATATCCGGTAACAACGCCAGGCAGCGACGCCTTTATCGTTTCGCCGAGCTCAGCAAGCTTGCTCACTTATGACCCTCTAACTCGCGCACCTTGTTTTCAGGAGCTTCGATCCGTTCCTCGAACTCACCCGTCAAGAGCTTGCTTAGAAGGGTGTCGGCGGTGAGCGCTTGCCGGAAACTCTTCTGTGCCTCTTCAACCCCGCCCAAGCGCTTGTCGAGCATCATCATCAAGGCTCTTGTCTGCTCGTGCTGCTCCAGGTTTTCAGCACGCATTTCACGAAGCAGCGGCACGATCATGTCTGCGGGATCAGTCATGGCGTCTCTCAGCGTTCGATGGTTCCGGTGCGCCGTATCTTCTTCTGCAGCAGCATCACGCCGTACAGCAGAGCTTCCGCGGTCGGCGGGCAGCCGGGCACGTAGATGTCGATCGGCACGATACGGTCACAGCCACGCACGACCGAATACGAGTAATGATAGTAGCCGCCGCCATTGGCGCAGGATCCCATCGAGATGACGTAGCGCGGCTCCGGCATCTGGTCGTAGACCTTGCGCAGCGCCGGCGCCATCTTGTTGGTCAGGGTGCCCGCGACGATCATCACGTCGGACTGCCGCGGGGAAGCGCGCGGGGCAAAGCCGAATCGTTCAGCGTCGTAGCGCGGCATCGACATTTGCATCATCTCGACCGCGCAGCAGGCCAGACCAAAGGTCATCCACATCAGCGAGCCGGTGCGCGCCCAGGTGATCAGGTCATCGGTGGCGGTGACGAAGAAGCCCTTGTCCGACAGCTCGTGGTTGACCTCGAGGAAAAACGGGTCGTTGGCCCCGACCGGGCGGCCGGTCGAGGGATCGAGAATGCCTGATGCAGCCGGCGCGATCACCGGTGCAAATCCTGGTCTTGCGGCGGTGGGGCTCAATCCCATTCGAGCGCGCCTTTCTTCCATTCATAGGCAAAGCCGACGGTCAGGACGGCGAGGAAAACCAGCATCGACCAGAACCCGGTCGCCCCCAATTTTCCGAACGCCACCGCCCACGGGAACAGGAATGCCACTTCGAGGTCGAAGATGATGAAGAGGATCGCCACCAGATAAAACCGGACGTCGAACTTCATGCGGGCGTCGTCAAAAGCGTTGAATCCGCATTCATAGGCGGACAGCTTTTCCGGATCGGGCTGCTGGAAGGCGAGGAGAAAGGGCGCGATCAGCAGCGCCAAACCGATCAGGCCCGCGACCCCGATAAACACCACCAGGGGAAGATATTGCTGCAAGATGCCGGTCATCGGCGAAGCCCTTATTCCGCGGTTTCTGGGGCCGCAGATTCGTTAATTGGAATTGTTCTGAGGCTTAGCGCAGCGCAACAAGGGGCGCAAGACAAGCTATTTTTGAGGCCCCAGCCACCGTCAGATGCGGCGGGATAACTCGGGAGCGAGGCGAGAGGCGACCTCTCAGCCCAGCTTCTTTTTCGGTGCGAGGGTCTCGGCGGCGGTAGCGGTCAGACGGTTGCTGCGGTCACGACCTGCGGCCGAAATACCCCGGAAATCCCGACGAAACCATTTTGCGGAACCCACGAAACCATCCGGAAACAGAGCGGGCGTACTCATCCAGCCAACGACGCGGCGGCAAAGTCGCCCTGGAGGCTCAGATGAACCACTCAATTCACTCGGCGGATCGCTCCACCCACCTCAAGATCGTGGTTGTCGCCTTGGTGGCTGGCATCGCGGTGGCGGCACTCGGGATCTCGGCGCGCACCAGCTCGGATTACAGCCAGACTGCTCAGGTGGTGAAGGCCGGCAAGGCGATCACGGTGACCAGCTCGAACGCCTCGATGGTCCGCTAAGGCAAAGTCTGGACTTCCGCCGGGATAGCCGGAACAAGGGTCGCCTTCGGGCGGCCTTTTTGCGTTTGGCGATGTCCAGGAAATGAAGTTTTGCCAATCCAGCGATCACTGGCGCGAGAGACGGGACTCGAACCCGCGGCCTCCGCCGTGACAGGGCGGCGCTCTAACCAACTGAGCTACTCCCGCGGATGCCGTGATCGGTGACTGATCCGCTTCGAAGGGACGGCATAAAGGCGCGTTCCTTCCAAGTCAAGGTCGTTGCGAATCCCCGCATAAGTCGGGCATTTTTGCGATGTCGATGCAAATAATGGCCTATTTGCAGGCAAAACAGCGTAGTCAGTTCGCCACCGAATCGTTTAAGGCCTGATACATCTGAGTTTCCTTAAGCCATCATCAACGAGGAGGGCCAAATATGGCGAAGAAGGCAGCGACCCCGACCACCGTCACGCTCAAGCATCTGGCGGCCGCCATCGCCGAGGACCAGGAATTGTCCAAGAAGCAGTCGGAAGCCATCCTGACCGACCTGGTCAGCCGCATCACCAAGCACCTCAAGAAGGGCGAACGCATCCGGATCGTCGGCCTCGGCATCCTCCAGGTGCGCAAGCGCGCCGCCCGCATGGGCCGCAACCCCGCCACCGGCGAGGCGATCCAGATCAAGGCCAGCAAGAAGGTTGCCTTCCGCGCGGCCAAGGAGCTGAAGGAAGCCGTCTGACGGACGCGTTTTCCGGCATCTGACCTTGAGTAATCCGTACTTGGCGTCATTCCGGGCGCGGCCGACGCGGCCCCCGGAATGACGTTTCGGCCCTCCACCCGGCTTTCCCGGCCCTGCCAGCGGTTTTGATTGTGGTCTTGCCTTCAGGCTTCACACACACCGTGACCGAGCGCTTCCTGCGCTACGTGGTGATCGACACCCAGTCGGACCCGACCTCCCCCACCTGCCCCTCGACCGAAAAACAAAAGGACTTGGGCCGGCTGCTGGCCGGCGAGTTGCAGGCGATGGGCCTCGCCGACGCGCATCTCGACGCGCACGGCTTGTCTATGCGACGATCCCGGCCAATACCGATAAGCAGGTGCCGGTGATCTGCTTCTGCTCGCACATGGACACATCGCCCGATTGCACCGGCAAGGACGTCAAACCGCAGATCGTCAAGAACTACCGCGGCGGCGACATCGTGCTGCCGGCCGACCCCACCCAGGTGATTCGCGCCGCGGACCATCCCGCGCTCAAGGACCAGATCGGCAACGACATCATCACGTCAGACGGCACCACCCTGCTCGGCGCTGACAACAAGGCGGGGCTGGCCGAAATCATGGATGCCGCGCAGTTCCTGCTGAACAACCCGCAGATCAGGCATGGCGCGATCAAGATCCTGTTCACGCCGGACGAGGAGATCGGACGCGGCGTCGACAAGGCCGACCTGAAAAAACTCGGCGCCGATTTTGCCTACACGATGGACGGCGAAACCGCGGGGAATATCGAGGACGAGACCTTTTCCGCCGACGGCGCCACCATCACCATCGAAGGCGTCAGCACCCATCCCGGCTTTGCCAAGGGCAAGATGGAGCACGCGATCAAGATCGCCGCCGCGATCATCGAACGCCTGCCCAAGACCACCTGCTCGCCCGAAACCACCGAGGGCAAGCAAGGTTTTCTGCATCCGATCGGCATTTCAGGGGCATTGGAAAAAGCCACGCTCGATTTCATCGTGCGCGACTTCACCGACGAGGGTTTGAAAGAGAAGGAAGCGCTGCTGGAAAGCATCGTCCGGGACGTGATGAAGGACTTTCCGCGCTCGACCTGCAAGCTGGAGATCAAGCAGCAGTATCGCAACATGAAGCAGGTGATCGATCGTCACCCCGAAATCATCGACAACGCGATGGAGGCGATCCGCCGTACCGGGCTGACGCCTACGAAGACGTCCATCCGCGGCGGCACCGACGGCTCGCGGCTGTCGTTCATGGGGCTGCCCTGTCCCAACATCTTCGCCGGCGAGCACGCGTTTCATTCGCGGCTGGAATGGGTGAGCGTGCAGGACATGGAAAAGGCGGTGCAGACCATCGTGCATCTGGCGATGATTTTCGAGGAGCGGGCCTAGCCCGTCTACGAAGCGCGCGCCGTCACGATCCAGATCGACCCGGGAAGCACCACCGTGTCGCCGCTGGCGAGCGGCGCAAGCGCTTCGCGGAGCGAATGGATGGCTGCCGCGCGAACTTCAGCGGGTTGGCCTTCCAGCGCGCGGTGGGCCGGGCCAATTTCAAGCGCACCCTGCACGGCTGCATCGAGACCGCGCCCGATCGCAATATCCATCGAAAGCGGGCACGCCTCCATCTCCA
>NZ_JAUSLT010000069.1 GCF_030646015.1 Bradyrhizobium sp. | reverse complement strand
GGAACCCTGGCCTTTTCCAGGAACGATGCCCCACGCGACGAATTGGGTAGGGATTGCGTGCTGTGCAAAGCCAGCGTGCATCAGCCAGAAGGAGTTGCTCATGCGGAACAGGATATTGGCCGTTGCTGCCATCATCGGCGTCATCGGCGCACCGATCGCGGCGCAGGCGCAAAGCGACATCACCACGGGCGCCGCGCGCGGCAACACCGTTGTTATCACCGAGTCCGATGGCATTGGCCCCGATCGCCGTCCGGCCTTCCGCGAATATGTCATTCGCGAGAAGGTGCCGACCTTCACGATCCCGGATCGCGTGGTGGTCGGCGGCGTGCTGCCGGAAGCCGGCATCACCTATTACGACGTGCCGCAGACCTACGGCCAGACGACGTACCGCTACACCGTGGTGAACGGGCAGACCGTGCTGGTCGAACCGCGCACCCGCCGTATCGTTCAGGTGGTCGATTAAGGGTTCAACGGCCTGAACGAAATGTCCGGACGGCCGCAGCGGCGCTTTCCGGACATCAAAGGCCCCGTCCGGTCTCCCCCACCGGGCGGGGCTTTGCTTTGGCGTGTTGATATTTGAACGCTGCATCAGCAGATCGGCCGCGTAGCCCGGATGGAGCGAGCGGGTCGGCGCGAAGCGCCGCCCCGATGGCGCAATCCGGGAATCGATGCGGGGAAGGCCCCGGATTTCGCAAGGGTTCCATCCGGGCTACGGGCTTTCGGATTCAATTTTCAAGCACCACCTGCAAACGCAGTTTCGCGATCTCGCGGCGCCATTCGCCCGAGGTTTGCCAGCAAATTTCCTTCACCCTCCGGTCAGAGGGTGCAGGGAAAGCCGGGTGCGCGCTGCACCCGCGGTCTCGTGTGCAATAGGGTAGAGGTAGGCGGCACACGAGCATACAGGTGAAGCGGAGGCATCCGGCTTTCCCTGCGCAGTGGTTTACGACTTATACGTGCTCTCCTCGGTGAGCCCTGCACTTTTGCCACCGTTGCCCGCGCGTGAGCGCGAACTTGACACCAGCCTTTGGGGTGTCGGAACCACACGACTTCGCCATCCGCAGCGGGCATCGCCCGTCTCGCGTTGCCGCTGCGTCCACCGCAACCCGTCCCCACGTTCGTGACGTTCGCGAAACGCCCCTCTTGGTGGGGCGGGATGGCGAAACATATAGCCCGATTTTTAGTTTCTGAAAATCAGAATATTTTTGCACCGAGGACTTGACGGACTTTAGAGGTGATTTGCCCGTCGGGTAGATTTGTTGAATTTGCTGAAGAATTTTATCGTTTTCCCGCAGCGCGACCCACGAAAAATTTTTGACGGGTGCTGTTGGGCCCGTGTCCCGGACGCGGTGCAGCGTTCTTCACGCTGCTCCGCAGAGCCGGGACCCATGGCACCGGCACAACCGCATGGGCCCCGGCTCTGCAGCGCTCCGCTTCGCGCTGCGCAGCGTCCGGGGCACGAGACCTAATCCTGTATCTCGGAAAAGTCCGCCACCGCGCGCGTGGCGGCGCGGATTTCATTGAGCAGCTTCAGGCGGTTCTCGCGCACCTGGGCGTTGTCGTCGTTGACCTTGACGTGCTCGAAGAACGCATCGACCGCCGGGCGCAGTTTTGCGATCGCGCTCATTGCACCGGCATAGTCTTCCTTCGTGACGGCGGCGCCGGCTTCGTCCCTCACCTGATCTATGGCTTTCGCGAGCGCCTTCTCTTCATTTAGGCTGTAAAGCGCGACATCAGCCGCACCGCTGTAAGCCCTACCGTCTTTCTTCTCCTCGATACGCAGAATATTCGCCGCGCGCTTGGTGCCCGCGAGCAGGTTCTTGCCGTCATCGGTATCGAGAAATTTTCCGAGCGCCTCGACACGATCGACTATCGAGACAAGAGGCTGCCCTTGAACCAATGACGCAGCACTTAAAACCGCATCGACGAGATCGTGCCTCGCCTTTTGATCTCTCAATTGAACCTTGAGCCGATCTTCGAAGAACGACATCAGGAGATCGGTCTGAGTTGGGGCATCTACGCTTATTGCAGTGTACGAACTCTTGAAATGTTCTTCAACAACGGTTCGCAAACTGACTTTGACACGTCGCTCAAGAACAATTCTAATCACGCCCAGCGCGGCTCTACGCAACGCATATGGATCCTTGCTCCCCGTCGGCTTTTCATCGATCGCCCAAAAACCGACCAACGTATCGAGCTTATCCGCTAGCGCCACCGCAACACTCACCGGATCGGTCGGCACGCGATCCGTCGGCCCCTGCGGCTTGTAATGCTCTTCGCTCGACGCCGCGACGGAAGCATCCTCGCCCTGCGCCAGCGCGTAATACTTCCCCATCAAGCCTTGCAGTTCCGGAAACTCGCCGACCACCTCGGTCAGCAAATCCGCCTTCGCCAACCGCGCGGCGCGCCTGGTCTTTTCGACGTCGGCGCCGACCAGCGGCGCGATCTCCGCCGCCAATCGCTCGATGCGCTTGATGCGCTCGCCCTGGGTGCCGAGCTTCTCGTGAAACACGATGTTCTCGAATTTCGGCAGCCGGTCTTCCAGCTTTGTCTTGAGATCGGTCTCATAGAAAAACTTCGCATCGCTCAGCCGCGCGCGGATGACGCGTTCGTTGCCGGCGATGATGGCCTTGCCGCCGTCGCTGGCTTCGATATTTGCCGTGAGGATGAACTTGTTGGTCAGTTTTCCCGTCTTGGGATCGCTCACCACAAAGCACTTCTGGTTATTGCGGATGGTGGCGCGGATCACTTCGCCCGGAATGGACAGAAACTCCGGATCGAACGATCCCATCAGCACCACGGGCCATTCGACCAGCCCCGACACCTCGTCGAGCAGCACCTGGTCCTCGACCAGTTCAAAACCCTGCGCGAAGGCGAGCTGTTTGGCGTCGGTGAGGATGGCGTCCTTGCGGCGCTGCGGGTCGAGCACGACCCTGGCGTCCAGCAGTTTGGCTTCGTAATCCTCGAAGCGGCGCACGGCTATCGCATCCGGCGCCATGAAGCGGTGGCCAAACGTGGTCTGGCCGGCCTCGATGCCGTCGATGGCAAATTTCACGATTTCGGGTTGTTCGGTCTCGAGCCCGAAGGTCGCGACGATGGAATGCAGCGGCCGCACCCAGCTCAGTGCGCCCGGCTTAGCCGAGCGCTCGCCCCAGCGCATCTGCTTCGGCCACGAGAAGGTGCGGATGATGACCGGCAGTATGTCGGCGAGCACGTCCAGCGTGGCGCGGCCGGGCTTTTCGATCAGCGCGATGTAGAAATCGCCCTTCTTGGGATCGTGCTGGATCTTGGCTTCGTCGAGCGACTTCAGCCCGGTGGCTTTCAAAAAGCCCTGCACGGCCGCGTCCGGTCCGCCGACGCGCGGGCCCTTGCGCTCTTCCTTGAGGTCCGACTGGCGCGCGGGAATGCCGTGCACCGTCAGCGTCAGCCGCCGCGGCGTCGCGAACGCCTTGGCGCCTTCATAGACCAGGCCTTCGGCGACGAGCTTGTCCGTCACCATGCGGCGCAGATCGTCGGCCGCCTTCGCCTGCATGCGCGCGGGAATTTCTTCGGAGAACAGTTCGAGGAGAAGATCGGGCATCAGGCCGCCCTGCCCGCTTCGGTGTGGACCCAGGCTTCGCCGCAGGCTTTGGCCAGTTCGCGCACGCGCATGATGTAGCTCTGCCGCTCGGTGACCGAGATCACGCCGCGGGCATCGAGCAGGTTGAAGGCGTGGCTGGCCTTGATGCACTGGTCGAAGGCCGGCAGCGCCATCTGGTGCGCTTCGCGTTTGCCGTTCTTCCAGCCGGCGTCGAGATATTTCCTGCAGGCTTCCTCGGCCATCGAAAACTGCCTGAACAGCATGTCGGCGTCGGAGTGCTCAAAATTGTGCCGCGAATATTCCTGCTCGGCCTGCAGGAAGACGTCGCCATAGGTCACCTTGTCGGCGCCCTCGCGGCCGTTGAAGTTGAGGTCGTAGACGCGGTCAACGCCCTGCACATACATTGCGAGGCGCTCCAGCCCGTAAGTCAGCTCGCCGGCGACCGGCGAGCATTCGACGCCGGCGACCTGCTGGAAATAAGTGAACTGGCTCACTTCCATGCCGTCGCACCAGCACTCCCAGCCCAGCCCCCAGGCGCCCAGCGTCGGGCTTTCCCAGTCGTCCTCGACAAAGCGGATGTCGTGCAGCGCGGAGTCGATGCCGATCGCGGCCAGCGACTTCAGGTACAGGTCCTGCAGGTCCGGCGGCGACGGTTTGATGATGACCTGAAACTGGTAATAGTGCTGCAGCCGGTTGGGATTTTCGCCGTAGCGGCCGTCTTTCGGCCGGCGCGAGGGCTGCACGTAGGCGGCCTTCCACGGCCGCGGCCCCAGCGCGCGCAAGGTCGTTGCCGGATGGAAGGTGCCGGCGCCCATTTCCATGTCGTAAGGCTGCAGGATCACGCAGCCCTGATCGGCCCAGAACCGCTGCAGGGCCAGAATAAAGCCCTGGAACGAGCGTTCCGGGCGCATGTGGGCGGGAATGGCGTCCATCGTCAGAATCGGTCTCGCAAGGGGGGCTGAAAGAGCGCGGACCGTATCGGCGGGGAAGCGGGGAATCAAGGCAATCCCGGGAACCTTGGGCGGCCCAAGCGGTTAGCGTTGGGAATGACGGCGCGCCGGAGTTCGTGATTGATCTCGATGGGATCGTGAACGCAAGGCCCCGAAGCGTCCGTTACAACGAACCGTCCTCCAGGCTTGCTCGCCGGCTCTTACGGGTGGTGCCCCACCCCGAGGCCGGCGCAAGTGTTTTTGGGGGGCCTCACAGAAATCGTAGGGTGGGCAAAGGCGCGCGCTTCGCGCCGTGCCCACCATCTTTATCCAAATCGTTATCTGAATGGTGGGCACGCCGTCGGGTACGCGCATTCGCGCGACCCGTCGGCTTTGCCCACCCTACGGCCCTGGTCACCCCGGCCGATAGGCGCCGGTGTTGGGATCCCGCCGCAGGGTCGGAATGTCGGTCGAGCTGACCGTCTCGGCGACCCGTGCCAGCCGCGCCTCTTCCAGTTCGCGGTTGACCCGCTTGGCGGTGCGGTACGCCCAGCGGACCACGGCCAGACTACCCAGGGCGCCTGCAAATGCGATCAGCGGTGGCATCGGTCGATCCTCGTCGTTCATGCGTCAGCCCCGAGTGACAGTCTCGCGCAAGCCGGCGCTGGCCGCAATCGCCTTGTCCGGGGCCAAATGGCGCGGGGCATTCCATCCTCAGAACCCAAATTTGGCCCAAATTGCCCTTGTCTCCAGCGCGGAAATCAGTTCGTCCGGCAGGCTGGCGACACCTTCCAGCGACGCCAGGGCTCCGGCGCCGGCCGATTTGCGGCCCAGCAGGCCGGACAGCATCCCGCTCGGCGGTGCCACCACCGGCGTCAGCACCTTGTCGCCGTAGCGGGCGCGCAGCGTCGAGCGCAGGTCGCCGATAGCGTCGGCGAGGCCGAGCGACACCGAGCTTTCGCCGGCCCAGTATTCGCCCGAGAACAGCACGTCCTCGGCGCCCTTCAGGCGGCTGCCGCGGCTCTGCTTGACCAGCGCGATGAAGATGGCGTGGATCTCGCGCTGCAAAGCCTTCACCCGTGCGACGTCGTCGGGGTTTTCCGGCAGGAACGGATCGAGCATCGCCTTGCGGGCGCCGGCCGTATACAACCGCCGCTCGACGCCGATCTTCTTGATCAGCTCCTGAAAGCCGAAGGTGCCGCCGACCACGCCGATCGAGCCCAGGATCGAGGAGGGATCGCAAAAAATCTCGTCACCCGCGCAGGCGATCATGTAGCCGCCGGACGCCGCCACGTCCTCGACGAACACCAGCACCGGCAATTTCTTTTCCGCCGCGAGTTGCCGGATCCGCAGGTAAATCTGTCGTGATTGCACCGGCGATCCGCCGGGCGAATTGATCACCAGTGCCACCGCCTTGGCATGTTTCATGGCAAAGGCGCGCTCCAGCGTCCTGCTAACGCCGGCCAGCGACATGCCCGGCCGCAACGGCGTCACCGCGCCGATCACACCCGACAGCCGCACCACCGGCACGACGGCAGCCCCTCGCCGCAGACGCGCCGGAACCAGTTGCATCAGCCGGTCGATCACAACAGCGATACCGCCGCGTGGTTCAGTTGGTTCGGTCATGCGTTTACCTCAAAGTTAACCATATTTTATCACGCCGATGTCATTACAGGGGCTGGAACGCCGTTTGCTTTGTGCTGGTTATCAGGCTGCAAGGGCGCAGTGGAGAAAGACATGAAGATCTATCTGCTGGTGATGCTGATTGGCGCACTTTTGACGGCGATTCACTTCACTTCCGTGCCGGACCAACGCTCGGAAACGCTTCCGCAGTAGCGTTTCGCCACGACGGCCGGACCTCATGGCATTGCCAATGGCAATACCCCCTTCCCCGCCAGAATATTCTGCACCTGTTTATTAGTCAGCGCTGACTCATCATTGAGCATCAGCGCCGCAAGAAGTTGAACGGGCGACCTGCCGCCCTTCACCGCGCGAACCAGGACGCGAATCGCCGGGTTCCCGGGGGCACCATGAACCGGCAGGATCACGAGACTCCCAAACCCGCGATCCAGCGCCGCCAGCACCTCCGCAATTCCGTCGGCGCGCCAGATCAAACTCAGCACACCGCCGGATTTGAGGATTCGCCGCGCCGCGTGGATCCAGCTCTCCAGCGTTGAGGCATCTGCCACATGGGCCCGTGCCTTGTCCGGCGAGGCGCGGTGCCTGATGGCATCGTTGAACGGCGGATTCATCAATACGACGTCGATGCTATCAGGGCCAAGTCCGGCGGCGGCGAACGCGGCGGCGGTGGACGCCACATCCAGCACGATAGTCTCGGCCGCGATCGCATTGGCGGCGGCATTTTCCCGGGCCAGTCCCGTGAGACCGGCATCGATCTCGACCAGCACGAGTTTTATTCCAGCCACACGGCTGGCGACCGCGAGCCCCGCGGCACCGACGCCGGCGCCGAATTCAACCACGCGATCCCCAGGGCGAGCCGGCGTCGCCGCGGCCAGCAGCATGGCGTCATGGCCGGCGCGGTGGCCGGATCGCGGCTGACGCAGCCGCAATTGCCCGCCGAGGAAGGCATCCTCGGTGACGTCTTCGGTCAAGGCTTTCCCGGTCAAGGTAATCTCGGTCAAGGTCTTGGCGGAATCAGTCATCGGCCCGCAGCTCGTGGGCGAGGCCGGCATCGCTGAGGATCTGCCGCGCCTCGCGGTTGTCGTCCTCATGGACCAGAATACGGCGCGGCAGCATGCCGATCGAACCTTCGAGCACGCTCATGTTCTGGTCCAGCACCAGATGGTGAATATGGGCGCCGTCGAGCAGCGCGCCGACCGCCGAAACCAGCACGATATCGTTGGTCCGAACCAGTTCCCGCAATTGTGGCGCTCCTTTGCCGATCCGCTGCAGGGTGGCCGGGCGCGTGTCAACCGCTACCTGATCTTTACCTGCTCTTGCCGCATACCCCCGCAGTTTCTATTGTTATAGCTTAAAGGTAGTCCTGATAGGGCAAATGTGGAGACCAGCGTGGCGGTTATTGTACCCTTCGAGAGCCCATCGAACGCGACGATAGATGAGCTGGTCGGGCTCGTCGCCGCCGACATGGAGCGGGTCAACGCGACGATCCTGTCGCGGACCGGCTCGGAAGTGACCATGATCCCGGAGGTCGCCAACCACCTGATTTCCTCAGGCGGCAAACGGCTGCGCCCGATGCTGACGCTGGCGATGGCCAACCTCACCGGCTATTCCGGCGACGGCCATATCAAGCTCGCGGCCGCGGTCGAGTTCATGCATACCGCCACGCTGCTGCATGACGACGTGGTCGACGAAAGCGAGTTGCGGCGCGGCAAATTGTCCGCGCGCATGCTGTGGGGCAACGAGGCCAGCGTGCTGGTCGGCGACTTCCTGCTCGGCCAGGCGTTCCGGATGATGGTCGAGGTCGGCTCGCTGCGCGCGCTCGACATCCTGTCATCGGCCGCGGCCACCATCGCCGAAGGCGAAGTGATGCAGCTGGCGGCGGCGAAGAACACCGCCACCACCGAGGACGAATATCTCGCCGTGATCCGCGGCAAGACCGCCGAGCTGTTCGCCGCGGCCTGCGAGGTCGGCCCCGTGATCGCCAATCGCCCGAAGGCCGAACAGACCGCGTGCCGCTCGGTCGGCATGAATCTCGGCATCGCCTTCCAGCTGGTCGACGACGTGCTCGACTATGGTGGTAAAGCGGCAAAACTCGGCAAGAACATCGGCGACGATTTCCGCGAAGGCAAGATCACGCTACCGGTGGTGCTGGCGTTCCGCCGCGGCAATGACAGTGAGCGCGCGTTCTGGGTCAAGGCGCTGGAGCGCGGCGAAATCGCCGACGGCGATCTCGATCACGCCATCGGGCTGATGACCAAGCATCGCGCGCTGGAAGACACCATCAACCGCGCCCAGCATTACGGCGCGATGGCGGTCGACGCGCTGGCGCTGTTCCCGGCCTCGCCGATGAAGACCGCGCTGGAGCAGGTGGTGGCGTTCTGCCTGGCGAGGTCGCATTAGGGGCGGTGCCGTAGCGCCGTAGGGTGGGCAAAGGCGCCCTTGCGCCGTGCCCACCATCTTTTTCATCGGAAATTCTGAAACATTGGTGGGCACGCTTTCGCCTGCGCTCTGCGAGCTACGGCGGAAGCTTTGCCCACCCTACGAAAATAGTTCGAGCTAACTCAAAATCCCCGCATGCACCCACCAGCCGGGGTGATCGAGCTGGATCTTCTGCGCCGCGCGCCCGGCGTCGGCGGTGTTCTCGTAGATCGCAAAGCAGGTCGCGCCCGATCCCGACATCCGCGCCAGCCAGGCGCCGTTGCTGGCGCTGAGGGCTGCGAGCACCTGGCCGATCACGGGTTCAATGCGCATGGCCGGGGCTTCGAGGTCGTTGGAGCCGGCGGCGAGCGCCTCGACCCAATCTTCCAGCGAGGCGCCTGCTTCCGGCCAGGCCGTGCCCCGCAGCACGTCGGTAGCGCCCACCAGCAACTGGCCGTTGCGCAGGCCGAGCGCCTTGAACACATCCCTGGTGGCGACGGGAACGCGCGGGTTGACCATCACGCAGGGCATCTTCGGCAGGCTGAGCGGCATCAGGGTTTCGCCGACCCCGGTCATGACGCAGGCGTTGGAGTTGAGGCATACCGGCACATCGGCGCCGGTCAGCCGCGCCACCTCGATCAGGCGGGGATCGTCGAGCGCAAGGCCGTTGGCTTGCGCCAGCAGCCGCAGCGCCGCGGCGGCATCGGCCGAACCGCCGCCGATGCCGGCGGCGACCGGCAGCATCTTGTCGAGGGTGAAATCGCCGAGCACAAGGTCCGGCACGCGCTCGGAGAGCAGCTGCGCCGCTTTGAACACCAGATTGTCTTCAGGCTCGCCGCAGGCCTGCGCCAGCGGCCCTGACGTCGCGAGATGGAGGCTGGAGCCGGGCGTCAGGCTGAGCCTGTCGGCGCAATCGGCGAACGCCACCACGCTTTCGAGGTCGTGATAGCCGTCGACGCGCCGCCCGACCACCCGCAGGGTCAGGTTGACCTTGGCACGCCCCTCTTCCGTTAACGCCGGCATAACCGACCCAGCCCTTCGATCAGCCGTGCTCAACCGCAATCAACCGCCCTTGCCGTCTTCTTTTTTCTTGTCCGCGGAGGCCGCCGACGAGGTGTCTTCCGGCAGCCCGTTTTCGATCTTGGCCTCGATCTTCGGCAGTTCGTCCGGCTCGGGCTTCAGGTCGCGGGCGTGGGCCCACTGGAATTTGGCCTCCAGGGTGCGGCCGACGCGCCAATAGGCATCGCCGAGATGGTCGTTGATGGTCGGATCTTCCGGCTTGAGGTCGATCGCGCGCTCGAGGTTCTTCACCGCGTCCTCGTAATTTCCGATGCGGTAATAGGCCCAGCCGAGCGAGTCCACGATGTAGCCGTCGTCCGGGCGCTGCTCGACGGCGCGCTTGATCATCTTCATGCCCTCGTCGAGATTGATGCCCTGATCGATCCACGAGTAGCCGAGATAGTTCAGCACGTGGGGCTGCTCGGGTTGCAGCTCCAGCGCCTTGCGCATGTCGGTTTCCGCCTTGCTCCACTGCTTGGAGCGCTCGAAGCAGATGCCGCGGTAGTAATAGGTCACCCAGGCGCCCTTCTCGGCGCTGGCCGGCATCACATCGATGGCATTGGTGTAGGTCTGCGCGCAGTCGGCGAACCGCTTGCGGCCGCGCTCGATATTGCCGAGCGCCATGATGGCTTCGATATCCTTGGGGTCTTCCGCGGTGACGCCCTTCAGGATCTTGATCGCCTCGTCGCTGCGCTCGGCGGCGTCGAGGTTGGTGGCGAGCTGGATCTGGGCATTGCGCTTCAGCGGCGAGGTGGCCGGCATGCGCTCGTAGACCTTGATCGCCATCGGCGGCTTCTTCACCGACTCGTAGAGATCGGCCAGCGACAGCAGCGCCAGCGGATGATTGGGCGCGAGATAGAGCGAGAGCTGCAGATAGACCAGCGCGAGATCCTCTCCGCCGCGGCGGGTCAGCGTGGCGCCGATACCGTACAGCGCCTCGGCGGCGCCGGCCTGCGACGTCTCCACCAGCGGCGTCAGCTTCTTGCCGGCCCTGGTGTCGCGCAGGCCTTCCTGCACCAAGGGATGCCGCGCCAGCTTCTTGTCGAATGCCGCGTAGACCGCGGTGGCCGCCGCCGGGTCCTTGCCGCGCGACAGCCAGCGCGCATAGGCATCCGCCACCCGCAGCATGGAATCGTCGAGCTTGTAGGCGCGCTCCAGACGGGTGCCGGCGTCCTTTTCCTTGCCCGCGAGTTCCAGGATCATGCCGGAATGCAGGTCCTTGAAGATCGGATACCACTCCGGACCGCTCAGCTTGTCGATATTGGCGACCGCCGCCTTGGTATCGCCGGCGCCGTAGCTGGCCCAGCCCGACAGCAGCGTCGCCACCAGATCGGTGATCGGTCCGCGGATCGACTGATTGATGTTGAGCTGCGCGGTGGCGTATTTCTTCTGCTTCAGGTCGCGCACGCCGACCACGAGGCGGGCGACGCGGTTGGATTTGTCGATCGTCAGAATCCGGTCGGCGAGCTTGACGGCCTCGTCGATGTCGCCGTCCGCCAGCGAGGAGATGAAGGCCCGATCGAGCAGTTCGTTGTTCTTGGGATCGCTGCGCAGCGCCGAGCGGTAGAACGCCGCGGCCGAGGAGGCGTCGCGCTCCACGCTGGCGTGACGGGCGGCCAGATAGCTGCCGGAGGTGGTCAGCGATTTCAGGTCGCTCTTGGTCGGGAACTGGGCCGCGGTGCCGGCGGGATGATCCGGCGTCTGCGCCGACAGCGAAACCGGCAGGGCCAGCGCGGTGAAGGCGAGTGCGGCGAGTATCCGGCGATTGAAACGATTGGAAAACATCAGGGTTTGCCTAGCTCCAGGGATTTCAAGGATCGTCTCGGATGCGAACCCAGCCGGCGGCATCAAGGCAAGCGACAATGCCGCGTTTGGCGTTGAACCGCAAGGATACGGGGTGGCGAATCGGTTGGCAGGAAGCCCCTGTAATCGCCCTACAGACCGGTTTCCCGGCCGGCTTCGTGGCTAGCCTGGCCTGAAAACGCTTTCAGTGTGGCGGTATCGTGGCCGGTGGCCGCGCGGTGGGCCGCCGACTCACGCAATCGTGGTCACATCGCCTCGTAATTCGGGCCGCCGCCGCCCTCCGGCGGAACCCAGGTGATGTTGCCGTTCGGATCCTTGACGTCGCAGGTTTTGCAATGGACGCAATTCTGGGCGTTGATCTGGAAGCGGGGACCGGACGCCTCCTCGACCCATTCATAGACCCCGGCCGGGCAATAGCGGTTGGACGGGCCGGCATAGACATCGTGCTCGGAGGTCTTCTGCAGGTTCATGTCGGCGACCTTGAGGTGAACCGGCTGGTCCTCCTCGTGATTGGTATTGGACATGAACACTGACGAAAGCTTGTCGAACGATATCTTGCCGTCCGGCTTCGGGTACGGAATCGGCGCATGGGCCTTCGCGGCATCGAGCGTCTTGCGGTCGGGTTTGGCATGCGACTGGGTGCCGAACAGCGAGAAGCCCAGCGTGTTGCACCACATGTCGATACCGCCCAGCGCGACGCCGATGATGGTGCCGAACTTCGACCACAGCGGTTTTACATTGCGGACCCGGTGGAGGTCCTTGCCGACGGCCGAATCGCGCCAGCTGTTCTCGTATTCGACCAGTTCGTCATTGCTGCGGCCGGCGCCGAGGGCAGCCGCGACGTGTTCGGCCGCCTGCATGCCGGTGCCCATCGCATTGTGCACGCCCTTGATGCGCGGCACATTGACGAAACCGGCCGCGCAGCCGACCAGCGCGCCGCCGGCGAACGTCAGGCGCGGCACTGACTGGTAGCCGCCCTCGGTGATGGCACGCGCGCCGTAAGCGAGCCGCTTGCCGCCTTCGAACAGCGTGCGGATCGCGGGATGGGTCTTGAAGCGCTGGAATTCGTCGAACGGCGACAGGTACGGATCGTCGTAATTGAGATGCACGACGAATCCGACCGCCACCAGATTGTCGTCATAGTGATAGAGGAACGAACCGCCGCCGGTCGAATTGTTGAGCGGCCAGCCGAACGAATGCTGGATCAGGCCCTTCTGATGTTTGGCCGGATCGATCTGCCAGACCTCCTTGAGGCCGATGCCGAACTTGCCGGGCTCGCTCTTGGCATCGAGCGAGAATTTCGCAATCAGCTGCTTTGTCAGGCTGCCACGGGCGCCCTCGGCAAACAGCGTATACTTGCCGAGCAGTTCCATGCCGCGGGTGAAGGAATCCTTCGGCTTGCCGTCCCTGCCGACGCCCATGTCGCCGGTGGCGATGCCGCGCACCGCGCCCTTTTCATCGTACAGAACTTCCGCCGCGGCAAAGCCCGGATAGATCTCGACGCCGAGCGCTTCGGCCTTCTGCGCCAGCCAGCGGCACACCATGCCGAGCGAGCCGACATAGCAGTGATGATTGTTCATCAGCGGCGGCATCGCGATCGCCGGCAGCGGGATCGCCGACCCCTCGGTCATCCAGAAGAACTTGTCGGTCTTGACCTGGGTCTTGAGCGGGCAGTCGGCATCCTCGCGCCAGTCCGGAACCAGTTTGTCGAGCGACACCGGATCGATCACCGCGCCGGACAGAATATGCGCGCCGACCTCGGAACCCTTCTCCACCACCACGATGGTGAGATCGGCGTTGAGCTGCTTCAGCCGGATCGCAGCAGCCAGCCCGGACGGCCCGGCGCCGACGATCACGACGTCGAATTCCATGGATTCGCGCGGCGGTAATTCTTCGGTGCTCATGATCTGGTCCCGGCCGGTTGAGAACGCCTCTAAACGCCCCCGTTGTTTCCGATTTTTGAGCGGAGAACAACCACCGAAATGCGTTTCGCAACGGCGCCAGACGCTCTAGATTAGCCCGGATGTCGCAGACAACAGCCATGACGCTCGAGAGCCCGCCTACCGTCCAGCAATTGCTCGCCTTTTACCTGGAGGCCGGGGTCGACTGCGCGCTGACGGACGAGCCGGTCAACCGGCTGTCCGACCCCGACCTCATGCCGGCCGCCCGCGAAGCGGCGCCGGCCCAGCCGGTCAGGACCGTTCCGGCGGCTGCCCCCACGATCCCGTCCGCGCGCGCCGAACCGGCGGCGCCGGAGGCCGCCATCCAATCGGCGCGGGAAGCCGCGCGCACCGCGCCATCGCTGGAAGCGCTGCGGGCGCTGATGGAGACCTTCGACGGCTGCGCGCTGAAGTCCACCGCGACGCGGCTGGTGTTCGCCGACGGCAACCCGCAGGCGCGCATCATGTTCGTCGGCGAGGCGCCCGGCCGCGAAGAAGACCTCGAGGGCCTGCCCTTCGTCGGCCGTTCCGGCAAATTGCTGGACCGGATGATCGCGGCGATCGGGCTCGACCGCAGCAGCGTCTACATTGCTAATGTGATTCCCTGGCGCCCGCCCGGCAACCGCACGCCGACGCCGCAGGAAACCCAGATCTGCCTGCCGTTCATCCAGCGCCAGATCGAGCTGGTCAATCCGGACGTGCTGGTGACGCTCGGCAATCCCTCCACGCAAACCCTGCTGTCGACCCGCGAGGGCATCATGAAAACCCGCGGCCGCTGGTTCGACTACGACACCGGCACGCGCCAGATCCGCGCGCTCGCGACTTTCCATCCGGCCTATCTGCTGCGCTCGCCGTCGTACAAAAGGATGGCGTGGCTGGATCTGCGCGCGATCGCGAAGGCGCTGGAACAGGCGAAGTCGTAGGGTGGGCAAAGGCGCCCTTTGCGCCGTGCCCACCATCTCACAACATCACCGCTTCATCGGTGGGCACGCCATCGTCAGTCGCGCTTTCGCGCGACCCGCTGGCTTTGCCCACCCTACGGAGTCTCGAAGGATGAGAGATACGGGCTCTCATGGTTCGAGACGCGCGAAGAGCGCTCCTCACCATGAGGAAGATAGGGTGTTCACGACCCCTTCGGGCGCACGATGGCCCAGCCGATCCGCAGCAGCGGCTGGCGGCCGGTGACCAGCCATTCGAACGCGCGCGGTACTTCCGGCACCAGGCCGGGAAACCGCTGCGCCAGTTCGGGCGGCGGGGTGCCTGACGTGTCGGAGGCCCGCCAGACCACGACGCCGCCGGTTTCGTTGAATTTTGCCGGCGTCAGCCACGGCGTACGCTGAGGCGTCGCGTCGAGCAGCAGGTGCGGGCGCGCTCTGTCCAGCGAGATCAACTTCGCCAGTTGCGGGTCGCCGGCCACCGACCGCAGCGGCTGATTGGTGCGCCGCTCGAAACTGTCGGCAAAGAAATGCGCGATGGCGCGCCCAGGCATGGAAGTCGAGACCTCGGCGCTGCCGGTCCACGGCAGGAACAGCGTCACCGCGATCGCCGCCACCGCGGGCGCGATCACGATCAGCGCCCAGACCGAGCGCAGCAGGCGCTGACGCCGCAACTGGATCAGATCGCCGGTCGCGACGATCACGGCAAGTCCCGACATCATCAGTGCGATGCCGGCGCCGCCGACGACGCGGTCGAGATTGAACAGGCCCGCGATCAGGCTGCCGGCCAGCGCGGGCGCGATAGCGAAGAAATAAACGAAATCGCGGGCCAGCGGATCGACCGGCGGCCGAAAGATGATCGGCGCCTCTTCCGGGTTGCGCGCAAACCAGCCGGAGTTGAGCGCCGCCAGCAGCAGGATGCCGGAAATCGCCAGCAGCAGCCCGCCGAGCAACGTCGCCCAGTGCAGCGCCCTGCCCTTGAGATCCGCGATATCAGGCCATGGCGGCAACGCCAGCGCGTCGGCGCGGATCAGCCAGATCAGCCAGGGCAGCACCAGCACGACGATCACCAGCAGCGCGAACAACGGATCGAACGAGGTCAGCATGCGCCGCCCGCGCCTGGTGGCGAGCGCAAAGCCGGCGATCAGGAGCAAGAGACCTGTCGCGGCGGAGGTGGTCAGCAGCAACAGCCCGGCTTCGATCGACCATGCGAACCAGGCGTTGCGCCGGTTCTGGCCGATCAGCTGCCAGGAATGCAGCAGCAGCAGCGCCCACAGCGGGCGCGCCAGCACCAGCGGGCCGAACTCGACGCCGGGCGAACCGAAGGCCGTGACCGTCAGCGTCAGCACCACCACGAGCACCGCCTGTTGTGCGCCGACAATGGCGCGCGCCAGCAGAAACAGCGTCCAGAAGGTCGTGATCGCGCAAAGCTGCGCCAGCAGGTAGACGCCGAACATGTGGTTGCCGGCGGCGCGGAACGCGATATCGGCCAGCCAGAACGCCAGCGGCGGCCCGAGATCGGTGCCGACGCGATACTCCCGGCCGAAGGCCAGCACCGTGGCGAGGTCGTCGGGCGGGCTTCGATAGAGCAGCAGCGGCAGGATCAGCCATATCGCGGCCTGCGCCAGCACCACTATCAATACGATCAGCCGCGGCCGGGCGCGGATCAGTTCGATAATCAGGGAGGTGAAACGCATGAAACGTCCGAAATGCCCGCCCCGGCCCGATCCGCCGGCCCATTCGATCCCGAACGTTTGATAGAGCGCGTCAGCCGCCGAGGCAACTGGCGCTAGATGGCGGCAGCAACCTCGGCGCTGGTCTGCGCTTCCATCGTCAGAAGGTCGGGTTCGACGGCTGACGGGTGATGTTTTTCCCGCGCGGCCACCACCGGGGCGAAGAAACGGCGGTGATGGACGCTCGGTCCGAGCCGGCTCAGCGCCTTGAGATGCTCCGGCACGCCATAGCCCTTGTGCTGCTCGAAGCCGTAGCCCGGGCAATCCTGCGCCAGCGCGCACATCAGCCGGTCGCGCGTCACCTTGGCGATGATCGACGCCGCCGCGATCGAAAGCACCAGTCCGTCGCCGCCGATCACGGCGTCGCAGTCGCAGGCGACATTGAGCTTGTCGCGGCCGTCGACGAATACGTGCCGCGGCGCTTCCGGCAGCGCCTGCACCGCGCGCATCAGCGCCCACAGCGAGGCGCGCAGGATATTGTCGCGATCGATCCGCGCCGGCGAGGCGAAGGCCACCGCGAACGACGCGGTGGCGCAGATTTCCTCGAACAGCTCCTCGCGGCGTTCGGCGGTCAGCCGCTTCGAATCGTCCATGCCTCTTGGAATACGCTTGGGATCGAGAATCACGGCAGCGGCCACCACCGGGCCGGCCAGCGGACCGCGGCCGGCCTCGTCGCAGCCAGCCACCGGCCAGACCCCGCGCTTGATCAGCGCGCGCTCGCGGCGAAAGCTCGGCGGTGCCACCGCAATCACGCCCTTCGGCAGCCTGGGTTTGTCTTTTTCGGATTTGTCGCGAATCATGCCGGGATCGTTGCGCAAGCGGGCCCGGCGGCGCAACCGGGAACTCGGCGCAATTCCCGTTATTCAGGGAGCGCATCCAACTCCGTCGTCGTCCCTGCGAACGCAGGGACCCATAACCTCCGGCTTTTGTTGTGGCCGAAGTCGTCAGTCATCTTGCGATCATCGAGGGGACAACGCGGTATGGGTCCCTGCGTTCGCAGGGACGACGTTGATGGGGCGAGTTCTAAAACAAACTCAACTGCTGCCCGCTGCGCTTCGGCCGCGCGAAATGATCCGTCGTCAGTTTGGCTCGCCGCTTGTTAAGCCCGAGTTTTTCACAGGCGATCTCGAAGCGGCGGCCGATCATCCAGGCCATCGGCCCGGTGCCCTTCATCCGGGTTTCCCACTGCGAGTCATAGTCGCGGCCGCCGCGCATGTCGCGGATCAGGGTGAAGACGTGGCGGTAGCGGTCGGGATAATTCGCCATCAGCCATTCGCGAAACAGGTCGCGCACCTCGAGCGGCAGCCGCAGCAGCACATAGCTCGCTTCCCGGGCGCCGGCATGAAAGGCGGCATCGAGAATGCGCTCGATCTCGGAATCGTTCAGCGCGGGGATCACGGGCGCGACCATCACCGTGGTCGGAATTCCCGCCTGCGACAATTGCCGCAGCGCCTCCAGCCGCTTCGCCGGTGTCGAGGCCCGCGGCTCCATGGTGCGCGCCAGTTTCGGATCGAGCGTGGTGACCGACAGCGCCACCTTGGCGAGATTGCGTTTCGCCATCCGCGAGAGAATGTCGATGTCGCGCGTCACCAGCGCCGATTTGGTGACGATGCCGACCGGATGGCCGGCGCGTTCCAGCACTTCGAGAATGCCGCGCATGATTTTCCGCTCGCGCTCGATCGGCTGGTAGGGATCGGTGTTGGTGCCGATCGCGATCATGCGCGGCTCGTAATCCTGCGCCGCCAGTTCCTTTTCCAGCAGCTGCGGCGCGTCGGGCTTGGCGAACAGCTTCGATTCGAAATCGAGCCCGGGCGACAGGCCGAGATAGGCATGGGTCGGCCTGGCAAAACAGTAAACGCAGCCATGCTCGCAGCCCCGGTAGGGGTTTATGGAACGGTCGAAGCCGATATCGGGCGAGTCGTTGCGGGTGATGACCTTTCGCGCGGTGTCGAGTGCCACCGTGGTCTTGAACGGCGGCAAATCGTCGAGGCTCTGCCAGCCGTCGTCGAAGGCGACCCGCGCCTCAGCCTCGAAGCGGCCGGAAGAGTTGGATTGCGCGCCGCGGCCACGCCGCCGCTCGCGCTCGATCGCGACCGCGAGTTCGGGAAAAGGAGAAGGTACACCCGCCGGCTCGGAGGGCGCCGTGACCGGCGGGTGCTTGAGGGCATGTGAGGATGCTCGGCTCATGTCGAGAACATAGCAGTCCGATAGAACAAAGCAAGAACATTAAATTCGGTCATCCACAGCCAAAGCGATTTCACCAACAAGCCGCGCGATTGGCGCCTGCCGCAAAATGCTGCAACCGGCCGGCTGATTTGAGTGTGACAAGGTGATAACAGTGCGGCGTTCCCCTCATCGAGGCATCGCAGAGACGTCCATGCTGAGCGTCATCATTCCCACCAACGGCGTCGAACAGCCGGCTGTCGCCACGCTTGCCGCCCTGGTGCCAGGCGCCGCGGCGGGCGTGGTGCGCGAGGTGCTGCTGGTCGACCGCGCCGGCAACGGGGTGATCGAGCGCGTCGCCGATGTCGCGGGCTGCCGGTACCTCGCCTTTCAGGGATCGCACGCCGCGGCGCTGGCGGCCGGCGCCCGGCAGGCGCGTTCGCCCTGGCTGATGTTCCTGCACGCCGGCGCGGTGCTCGACTCCGGCTGGATCGAGGAAACCACCCAGTTCATCCAGGGCGTCTCCAACAGCGGGCGCCCCCGCGCCGGGATTTTTCGGTATGCCCGCTCGCCCTATACCGATGCCGGCCTGCGCGACGGGCTCAAATTCATCGCCCGGATGATTGCGGGACCCTCGGCGGAACAGGGACTGCTGATCGCGCGCGATCATTACGACCGGCTCGGCGGCTACGCGCCGGACGCCCGCCGCTCCGAGGCCAGGCTGCTGCGCCAGCTCGGCCGCTCCTCGCGGACCTTGTTGCGCAGCCGGATCATGGTGGCGTAGGCGCTGGCTGCCGTGCCTGGAGACGTTCGCGCGGCTCACTGCTCAGCATGAGGTTGTCGTGTTTCAACAAATTGGACCTCATCCTGAGGAGCCGCGCGCCCTTCGCGCGGCGTCTCGAAGGATGGCAGCAAGCGACGTGCCAGATGGTTCGAGACGCGCGCCGAACAGCGCAGGAGCGCTGCCGGACGCGCTCCTCACCATGAGGGAGGGTGGGGTCGCTCCAAAACTACTTGCCAAAGTCAAATAATTATTTGACAATGGCAAGTATCGAGGTGCGCCATGTCCCCAACCGATTTCGACGACGACCACGTATCAGCGGTCCGGGCTTTCAACCGGTTCTATACCCGCAAGCTCGGCGTGCTCGATCAGCAGCTCTTGAAAAGCCCGTTCTCGCTGAGCGAGGCGCGGGTGCTGTACGAACTGGCGCACCGGGAGGACGCGGCCGCAAAAGAGATCGGGATCGAACTCGGGCTCGATCCCGGCTATCTCAGCCGCATCGTTCAGAAATTCGACGAAGACGGCTTGATCACCCGTAAGCCGCTGGCGTCGGACCGCCGGCAATACCGGCTCGGCCTCACCGCCAAGGGACGCCAGGCTTTCGCCAAACTCGAACGCAGCTCGCATGACGAGGTCGCGGCCATGCTGGCCGCGCTGCCCGGCGGCGACAGCGCACGGCTGGTCGGCGCGATGACCACGATCGAACGGCTGCTCGGCGAATCCCGTGTGCCGCCGCAACCTGCGATCCTGCGCAATCCCCGGCCGGGCGACATGGGATGGGTGGTGCAGAGCCACGGTTCGCTCTATGCCCGCGAATACGGTTTTGATTCCTCGTTCGAGGGCCTGGTGGCGGAGATCGCCGGGAAATTCCTGACCTCGTTCGACGCCTCGCGCGAACGCTGCTGGATCGCCGACATCGACGGCGTTCAGGTCGGCTCGGTCTTTCTGGTCAGGCAGAGCGACGATATTGCAAAACTGCGGCTGCTGCTGGTCGATCCGGCCGGGCGCGGACAGGGGCTGGGCCAGCGGCTGGTCGGAGAATGCATCGCGTTCGCGCAAGCCTGCGGCTACCGCAAGATCACGCTGTGGACCCAGAGCATTCTGGTCGCCGCCCGCAAGATCTATCAGGACCAGGGCTTCGTGCTGGTCGCGACCGAGCCGCACCGCAGTTTCGGCCAGAGCCTGATCGGCGAGACCTGGGAGCGCGAGCTGTGACCGGGATGCGTCGCGATGGTCCGCGGCGCATCACGGGGGAATGCATGGCGTTCTACCGGCAGCGGGCCAAAGAACTGCGCGACGAAGCATGTCGGGATATGTGGCGCGCGCTGTGGGCGTTGCTGAAAAAGATCGCGCGACGTTGACGGCGGTCAGACCGACGCGCCTTGCGCCTTCGGGCGCCGCAAATGCTCGTCCAGCCGCGGCATGATCTCGACGAAATTGCAGGGCCGCGTGCGGTAGTCGAGCTGCGGAGCCAGAATGCCGTCCCAGCCGTCGCGGCAGGCGCCGGGCGATCCCGGCAGGCAGAAGATATAGGTGGCGCCGGCGACGCCGGCGGTGGCGCGGCTCTGGATCGTCGACGTCCCGATCTTGGCGTGGCTCAGCATGTGAAAGGCGATGGAGAAACCGTCCATGCGCTTCTCGAACAACGGCTCGATCGCCTCCGGCGTGACGTCGCGGCCGGTAAAGCCGGTGCCACCGGTCGTGATGATGACGTCGATGCCGGGGTCGGCGATCCATCGCTTGACGATGACGCGGATCGCATCGACGTCGTCGACGATGATCTCGCGCGCGGCCAGCGTGTGACCGGCGGCGGTGAGCCGATCCGCCAGCGTGGTTCCGGATTTGTCATCCGCCAGCGAGCGGGTGTCGGACACCGTCAGCACCGCGATGTTGAGCGGCACGAAGGTTTTGGTTTCATCGATGGAAGACATTAGAATTTTATCCCTCGTGTCCCGGAGGTCTCTCGTGTCCCGGACGCGGTGCAGCGTACTCCCGGCGATGCGAAGCATCGTCCGGTACGCTGCTCCGCAGAGCCGGGACCCACGGCAACGGCGCTGCCGCATGGGCCCCGGCTCTGCAGCGCATCACGCCGCGAAGAGCGGCGCGCTGCACTGCGTCCGGGGCACGGGTGCGTCTACAATACCCCCGCGCCAAACGTATTGCAGGACGTCACCGTGCCCTGCTGGTAGCCGGTCATGAACCATTGTTTGCGCTGCGCGGCGGAGCCGTGGGTGAAGGAGTCAGGCACCACCCTGCCGGTGGACTGGCGCTGCAGCGTGTCGTCGCCGATCGCGGCGGCGGTCTGCAAGGCGGCTTCGATGTCACCGGGCTGGACGAAGCCCGGGCGCTTCTTCTCCTCGCGGTTGACCCAGACGCCCGACAGGCAATCGGCCTGCAGCTCGACCTTGACCTGCAGCGCATTGGCTTCCGCCTTGCTGCCGGCCTGCTGCTGCAGGCGCGTTACGCGCGGCAGGATTCCGAGCAGGTTCTGGATGTGATGCCCCGCTTCATGGGCGATGATGTAGGCCGCGGTGAACTTGCAGGCGTTGCCCGAACAGCCGCGGAACTTGGTTTCGACCTGGCGGAAAAACGCGGTGTCGAGAAAAATCTGCCGGTCGGGCGGGCAATAGAACGGCCCCATTGCCGACTGCGCCATGCCGCAGCGCCCGCCATTGGTGGCGTTGCGAAACAGTACGATGCGCGGGCCCTTGTAGGTTTGTCCGCTGGCCTTGAAGATCTCGTCCCAGCGATCGTCGATCTCGCCGAGCACGCCTGATATCATGCTGCCCATCTCGTCGGTCGGCGGGCCGGTCTTGGCCGGCGCGGACCGGCGATCGGACTGATAGGACGGCGACTGGTTGCCGCCGGTGAGAATTTCGGCGCCGCCGATCAGGATGCGCGGATCGATGCCGAAGGCATAGCCGACGATGCCGAGCACGATGATGGTGCCGATGCCGAGCCCGCCACCGCCCATCGGCAGCCCCATGCCACCGCCGCCCATTCCGCCGCCACCGTCGTCGCGGCGATCATCGATATTGTCGCTGCGGCGGAAGTCATCGTAACGCATGGCGGTATTTCCTCATTCCAGCTGGCTGGCGGCGCACTCGCCAACACCTAACGCGGCAGTCGGGTAAAATTTCCATTCCATTAATCAATAACCCGCCCGGCAATTATTGCCTAGCCATCAATCGCATCCAAATCGCTTCCACGTCGCGCGCAATAGGCGCGCTCGATAACCCGGTGTTTACCTCGGCACGTCAATGTACGGCCAGTCGGTTGTTTAGTCCCGCGTCGCCGACAGCGTCGCCTGAGTCAGAGTATTTGAGTCATGGTTGAGTCGCGTCGCGGGGCGTCTGCAAGGGCGCCCCGCACTAAATTTGAGTCCGAGTCGAGTGCTCGTATCGTCGTAGGCGATTGCGTCGCCGAGATGTCGAAGCTTGCCGCAGGTTCGGTCGATCTGGTGTTCGCAGATCCGCCGTACAACCTGCAGCTCAAGGGCGACCTCAAGCGCCCCGACGAATCGCATGTCGACGCCGTCAACAACGACTGGGACAAGTTTTCGTCGTTTGCCGCCTATGACGACTTCACCCGTGCCTGGCTGCTGGCCTGCCGCCGCATCATGAAGCCGTCGGCGACCCTGTGGGTGATCGGCTCCTATCACAACATTTTCCGTGTCGGCTCGATCATGCAGGACCTCGGCTTCTGGGTCCTCAACGATATCGTCTGGCGCAAGACCAATCCGATGCCGAATTTTCGCGGACGCCGCTTCACCAACGCCCACGAGACCATGATCTGGGCGGCGCGCGACGAAAAAGCAAAAGGCTACACGTTCAACTATGAAGCGCTGAAGGCCGCCAATGAGGACGTGCAGGCACGTTCCGACTGGCTGATCCCGCTGTGCACCGGCGAGGAACGCCTCAAGGGCGCCGACGGCAAGAAGGTGCATCCGACCCAGAAGCCCGAGGGCCTGCTGGCGCGGGTGATCCTGTCATCGTCGAAGCCCGGCGATCTCATCATCGATCCGTTCAACGGCACCGGCACCACCGGCGCCGTGGCCAAACGCCTCGGCCGCCGCTACATCGGTTTCGAGCGCGACCAGACCTACGCGACCGCGGCGGAAGCCCGCATCGCCGCCATCGAACCACTGCCGGAAGCCACATTGGCGCCGTTCATGACCGCGCGCGACGCGCCGCGGGTGGCGTTTTCCGAACTGATCGAGCGCGGCATGATTTCGCCGGGCACCAAGCTGGTCGATTCCAAGAAGCGCCACGGCGCTTTGGTGCGCGCCGACGGCGCCATCATGCTCGGCGACAAGGTCGGCTCGATCCACCGCATGGGCGCGGTGGCGCAGGGCTCCGGCGCCTGCAACGGCTGGACCTTCTGGCACATCGAGACCAAAAAGGGCCTGCGGCTGATCGACGAACTGCGCGCCGAAATCCGCTCCGGTATGGCAGCCGTGTAATTTCAGCAGGCTGCCGCCCCGATTCCTGCTATACATCGCAGCATCCGTACTCCGCACCGGCCGCCATTGACGGCCCGATGGAGGATCCGATGCGATCCCGAACGTCCGAGTCGTTGATTGTGTTGCCATTGCTGCCGATCTTTCTGGTCGGCCTGCCGCCGATGCTGCTGCTGAGCTTCCTGGGCTTTGCCGGCCTGGTCATTCTCGGCATGCTGCTGATCTGCGTCGGCCTCTCCGGCGGGTTCGACGCCAACAATGCCTTCAATGAGGAAGTCATCGTCCACGGCTATGCGCGCCGCTCGGAACGCGCCGCGCAGGCTTCGAACCTGCATTCGGCGATTCGTTTCGGCACCCTGATGACGGCGATCGGTACCGGGTTTATCGTCGCAGGGATCGTCGGCTTTTTCTGCTTCGGCTGATCGGCGCGGCAGCACGTGCCGAGCCAATGCTCGCGATGCTCATCGACAGCGACGACGCGGGCCGTCGCGCCTGTCGCAAGGGCGATCAGGCCGCGCGCACGATCCGCCGCGCCGCGCCCGACCCGGTCTGATCGACCAGATTGCCTCGGGCATGATCGAGATAGGTTCTGATTTCCTGCGTCAGAAGGCCCGACTGCGACGACAGGTCGCCGGATGCCGCCATGGTCGACGTCGCGAGCTGCTCGGTGTCTTTCGCAGTCTGCGCCAGCGCCTGAATGGTGGTGGCGATTTCGCCGACGACCGCGAACGCGCTGTCGATGCTGTGCGCGATCTCGGCAGTCGCCTGCGCCTGCGCCTTGGACGTCTCGGCGACCTTGCCGGTGATATCGTTGACCTCCGTGATCACGGTGCCGATTTCGGTGATCGACAGACCGACGCGGTCGGCGGCCGACTGCACCTGGCCGACCTGAGACTCGATCTCGGCGGTAAAGTTCGCGGTCTGGGTCGCCAGCGCCTTGACCTCGTGGGCGACGACGGCGAAACCGCGCCCCGCCTCGCCCGCCCGTGCCGCCTCGATCGTCGCATTCAGCGCGAGCAGGTTGGTCTGGCTGGCGATCGCGTTGATCGACTTGACGACTTCGCTGATGCGCGAGGCGACATCCTTCAGCACATTGACGCTGCCGGCGGCGTCGCCCACGCGCTCGACGGCGCGTCCGGCGATTTCGGCGGAACGCAGAATGTCGGCGCCGACCCCGTTTGCATTCGAGGCCAGCCTCGTCGTCGCCGACGCGACCGACTGCATGCTGGAAGCCGCCTGCTCGGACGCCGAGGCAATCGAGTTGATGCGTTCGCGGGTGGACGATGCGCCGGCGCGCAGATTCGCCGCCGTGCCGCTCATTTCCGTCGCGCCATTGTCCAGCGCGGAAACGATCGAACCCACGCTGCCCTCCAGCTCGGAGGTCTGGCGCTCGAATTGCCTGATGCGGGCTTCGATGCTGACGGTGGCGTCGTTGATGGTGTTTGCGCCCTGCAGCAGCGCGCCATGAAGTCCACCAGGCAGAATACGCCGGTAATACTTGTTGTGATACACGGCGTCCATCGCCGCGGTCGCCTCGCGGACGAACGCATCGCAGCCGTCGATCATGTCGTTGATGACCCGAAGCAGCCCGGTCAGGCTGTCGTGCTCCGGGATCGAAAGAATGCGCGCCTCGAAGTCGCCCGCGGCGATCAGCTTGCAAACCTCCTGCGCCTGTCGTGTCAGGCGCGAGGTCTTGAAGATCCAGAGCATCGCCAGCCCCGACGAGGCAACCGCCAGGGCCTGCAATCCGAGAGCCGCACCCTGGTAGCCCCACAGATGCAAGGCCGACGCGGCGATCGATCCGGAAATCGCGACCGCGATGCTAAGCAGCGCTCTTGTGAGAGAATACAAGTTCTTCATAGGCGACTTTCTGCGAGGCGACGAACTCGGTCAGGGCCTTGTACCCGGCCGCGAGCGCCTCTTTTCCATTGACGTGACTGCGTTCGATTTTCAGCACTTCGGCATAGAGCGGCATGATCGTCGTCTCCAGCATCCCGCGATCGGGGACCCGGCGGTTGGAGTGGTAGCCGATCATGGCGCCCGTGGCATCGAACGACGGCGTCACATGGGCAAAGACCCAATAGTGATCGCCGTTGCTGGCCATGTTCTTGACGAAGGCGAAGATCTCGCGGCGATCCTCGATGGTGTCCCACAGCAGGCGAAACACGCTGCGCGGCATGTCGGGATGCCGGATGATGCTGTGCGGCTGGCCGATCAGTTCGGGTTCACGATATCCGGCGATCTGGCAGAACAATCCGTTGGCGTAGGTCAGGCGTCCCTTCAGATCGGTTTTCGAGACGATCAGTTCGGATGCCGGGAAGAAAATCTCGCGACCGCTCGGAGTAACGTGATTGGCCATCGTCGGCTTCCGATATCGCAATCGCCATTGATTGCGCAAACAGGATCATTAGGAACCGCAACTGAATTTTTCCTTAAGGTTCGGCAAATCAGTAGTAGTACCGCTGCGACCGGCAAGGCCGCCCACGCTTCTGCGACCGAATAGCAACGGAAGGTCGTCATGCCGCCGCTTGACCCCGGGGGTCAGCTCACAAACTCGTCGGTTGCGTATTCTGCAAAAATTTGAGCATGGAAATACCGCCTGCGGCACGGTCACCGCATACCGTCGCTTTCCCGGCCGAACAGGAAGCAAGGGGGTTTTCAGAAATGCTCAAATTCTACTTCAACGGATCGCCCAACCCGACCAAGGTCGCGCTCTTCCTCGAAGAAGCCGGCATCGCCTATCAACCCATCGCCGTCGACACCCGTGCCGGCGACCAGTTCAAGCCGGAATACCTCGCGGTCAATCCGAACGCCAAGGTGCCCGCGATCGACGACGACGGCATCAAGGTGTTCGATTCCAACGCCATCCTGCTCTACCTCGCGGAAAAGACCGGCAAGTTCCTGCCGCCGGCCGGCCCGGCCAACCGCGCCGAACTGCTGTCCTGGCTGATGTTCGTCGCCACCGGCGTCGGGCCGTATAGCGGCCAGGCCGTCCACTTCAGGCACTTTTCGCCTGAAAAGATCGACTACGCCCACAACCGCTACCAGTTCGAGGCGCAGCGGCATTTCGGCATCCTCAACGATCATCTCTCCTCGCGCCGCTATATGGTCGGCGACACCTACACCATCGTCGACATGGACGTGTGGGGCTGGGCCCGCATGATCCCCTTCATCATGGGCGAGGACGCCTTTGCGAAATACCCCAACGTCAAGCGGCTGGTCGACGAGATCTCGGCGCGGCCGGCGGCGGCCAAGGCGATCGCGCTGAAGGACAATTTCAAGTTCAAGGCGGAAATGGACGACGAGGCGCGCGGCAACATGTTCAAGCATCTCGCGGTGAAGGCGGCCTGATCAAACTGCAGTCAGCAAAACGGCGCCCTCGCGGGCGCCGTTTTCGCTTCAATCGTCGAGTGCTGCAATCGCCTCGATCTCGAGCAGCCAGCCCGGCCGCGCCAGACGGCTGACGACCACCAGCGTGCTCGCCGGAGGCCTCTCCTTGTTGACGTAGCGGTCGCGGATCGCCCGCATCTTTGGCACCTCGTCCTGGCTGACTTCCGCGACCAGATAGATGTTCATCTTGACGATATCGGCCATGGTGCCGCCGGCCGCCTCGACCGCAATCCTGATATTGCTGAACACCTGCTCGGCCTGCGCCTCGAAATTGCCCTCGCCGACCAGCTTGCCGGATGCGTCGCTCGACACCTGGCCCGCCAGATAGATCATCGTGCCCTTGTTGACCTTCGCGATATGCGAATAGCCGACCGGCGGCGGCAGCGTCGCGGGGCTGAAAATTTCCTTGCTCATTTTGTTCCTCCCATCACCTCCGCCAGTCTAGCGCAGCGGCGTTGCCGCCGCCACCGCCTCCGCGGGATCACCGAGCACGGCCTCGACCAGCGCCGTATCGGAATATTCCTTCACCTCGCTGATCTTGCCGTCCAGCAGATGAAACACGAAGCAGTATTCGTTGTTGTACGGCCTTCCTTCCCGCGTGAGGTTGTCGCCCCGCGCCTCGACGATGACGTAATCGCCGTCGGCGAAGAAGCGGTGCGCCACGGTGCGCGACCGCGCCTTCAGTTTCGCCCGCAAGGGCCCCAGCAGATCGCGCATCACGGCTTCCTTGCCGTCGAAGGTACCCGACCATTTGTTGCTGCCGATATTGATCCAGCGAAAATCATCCGCCATGCGTTCCGTAAACAACGCGCCGTTGCGGTCGGCGAGGCCGGCGAAAATCTCCTGCATCAGTTTCCTGTTGTCGATGGCGCTCATGACGACCTCCCTCAAGCGTCCTGCGCGGCGGCGGGTACCCGGGACGCCGGAAATGGTCCCAGCACGCGCTCGACCATCGTGGAGTCGCAATATTCCTTGATCTGTTTGATCCTGCCGTTCTCGATCCGGTACACCATGCAATATTGCTGGTCGTAGCGCAGGCCGGCCTTGGTGACGTTGTCACCGCGCGCCTCGACCGCGACGAAGTCGCCGTCGGCGATGAAGTTGAATGCGACGGTCCGCGGCCGCACCGCGAACAGCGAGCGGAAATGCCCCATCAGCCCTTCCATGATCGCCTCGCGTCCCCTGAATTCATGCGACCAAGAATAGTGGCCGGTGACGATCCAGCTGGCGTCGTCGGCGAGATTGTCGGCGAACGTGGTCCCGCTGCGATTGGCTGAGTCCTCATACACTTGTTGCACGAGTTTCTTGTTGGCTGCGGTGGTCATGGCGGCTTCTCCATTGATGGGCTGTGGCCAATCATGACGCGCCGCACACCATTCTTCCAATCGATAGCGAATATGATATATATTCATTTCATGAATTTGAATTCGCTTGACCTCAACCTGCTGGTGGCGCTCGAGGCGCTGCTCAGGGAAGCCAGCGTCAGCCGCGCCGCGATGCGCATCGGGCTGTCGCAGCCGGCGACCAGCCATGCTTTGCAGCGGCTGCGCGGCCTGATCGGCGATCCCCTGCTGGTACGAACAGGCGCGCGCATGGAACTGACGCCGCGGGCGCAGGCGCTGCGCGGACCGCTGGCGCAGGCGCTCGACCAGATTCGCGGACTGTTTATTTCGGACGATTTCGACGCCGCCAGCAGCGAGCGGCATTTTCGGTTGATGATGCCGGACCTCGCGGTCGAACTCTTGATGCCGCCGCTGATGGCGAAGGTCACCAGGGCGGCGCCGAACGTCACCATCGACGTGGTGCCGTGGCGGGGACCTGCGATCTTCTCCGCGGAGTTCGCCCGCACCATCGATATCGTGATCTCGATCGGCGACGCGTTCAAGGGATTTCACCGCCAGCGCCTCTACACCGACAGCGACGCGCTGGCGGTGCGGCGCGGCCATCCAGCGGGCGTGAAGTTGAAACAGCGCGACGCGTTCCTGGCGGCGCGGCATGTCGCCGTCGTCATCCGCGGCGCGAACGAGGACCTGATCGACAGCTGGCTTCGCAGCAAGGGGATCGAGCGGCGGATCACGCTGGTCGTGCCAGGCTATATCGAGGCGCTGCATGTCACGGCGCGGACCGACCTCGTCGCCTTCGTGCCGCGCCGGCTGATCGGCGCGCTGGCGAAACAATTGTCGCTGGTGACGGTGACCCCGCCGCTCGATCCCGGGATCGACGAGCAGTTCCTGTTCTATCCCACACGCGCCCAGATGGATCCGGGATCGATCTGGCTGCGCAACCTCCTGCTCGGCATCGGCCGGGATATGGAGGGGAAGAAGCGCAAGGTTGCGTAACACCCATCGCTGTCGTCCCGGCCTCCGAGCCGGGACCCATACGCCGCGGCGGCTGAAGTTAGAACAGGTCGTCGAACAGTTTTTGTAGATCGACAGATCACGCGGTATGGGTCCCGGCTCGGAGGCCGGGACGACGCGGGATTTTTCGGTTCATTTCTTCTCGTCCGCCAATACCTTCTGCACCGCCGGCCGGTCCTGCATCCGCCTGCGGTGATCCGCCACTTTCGGCAGAGCAGCAAGATCGACGCCGTCGCCGTCGAGCCACAGCGTCAGCGTAAACAGATAGGGATCGCAAATCGTATACTGCTCGCCCATCACCCACGGTCCCCGCAGCATGTCGCGCTCGATCAGCGCGAAACAGGCGCCCATGGTCTCCGGCACCTTGCGCTTCATGTCGGCGAAGGAGGATTCGTCCGTGGCCCAGCGGTAGCCGCGCATCTTGTGGGCATGATTGATGTGCACGGTCGAGCACAGATAGCTGTTGAAGGACTGCGCCTGCGCGAAGGCGAAGGCGTCGTCCGGTGCGAGCTTGGCACCCGGAAAACTCTGGGCGATGAACGCCAGCATCGCCGGCGTCTCGGTCAGGACACCGCGATCCGTCACCAGCGCCGGCACCCGCCCCTTCGGATTGACCTTGAGGTATTCCGGGCTGTTCTGCTGGTTGGATTTGAAATCCAGCCGCTCGGTGGTGTAGGGGGCGCCGGCCTCCTCCAGGGCGATATGCGAAGCGAGCGCGCAGGTGCCGGGGGCGTAATAGAGCTTGAACATGTCGGTCCTCGAGTGAAGGCCCGACGTTAGCCGCAAGCCGTAGGCTGGTCCATCCCCGGATGCGGAAGCGCTTCGCAGTTGCCCCCTTCCGCCCGCCATGTCATGACGCCCCGGTAAACGGGGGCGTATCATGACCGTACTTATCGCCGGCGGCGGCATCGGCGGGCTGACGCTGGCGCTCAGCCTGCACCAGATCGGCATTGCCGCCAAAGTGTTCGAGAGCGTGCCGGCGCTGAAACCGCTCGGCGTCGGCATCAACGTGCTGCCGCATGCGGTACGCGAATTGATCGAACTCGGGCTGCTCGACCAGCTCGATGCATCCGGCGTGCGCACCAGGGAACTGGCGTTTTTTTCCAAGCACGGCAAGCCGATCTGGAGCGAACCGCGCGGTATCGAGGCCGGCTACAAATGGCCGCAATTCTCGATCCATCGCGGCACGCTGCAGCAGATCCTGCTCGATGCCGCGATCGAACGGCTGGGTGCGGCGAGCATCCTCACCAGCCACCACCTCGCGGGCTGGACCGAGACCGCGAATGGGGTCCGCGCCGATTTCATCGACAAGGCCACCGGCCAGCCGGCGGGCAGCTACGACGGCGCGGTCCTGATCGCGGCCGACGGCATTCACTCCGCCATCCGCGAAAAACTCTATCCGCAGGAAGGCCCGCCGATCTGGAACGGACGTATTCTCTGGCGCGGCATCACCGCGTCGGACGCGTTTCTGTCCGGCCGCACCATGATCATGGCCGGCCATGAAATCCTGAAATTCGTCTGCTATCCGATCTCGAAGCAACCTGACGCATCGGGCAAATTCCAGATCAACTGGGTGGCGGAGCGGCATATGCCGCCGACCTATCAATGGCGGCGGGAAGATTACAACCGCAGCGCCAGGCTCGAAGAGTTTCTGCCGTGGTTCGAAGACTGGAAGTTCGACTGGCTCGACGTGCCCGGGTTGATCCGCAATTGCTCGCACGCCTACGAATATCCGCTGGTCGACCGCGATCCAATTCCGCGCTGGACCTTCGGCCTGACCACGCTGATCGGCGACGCCGCGCATCCGATGTATCCGATCGGCTCCAACGGCGCCTCGCAGGCGATCCTCGACGCCCGCGTCCTCACCCGCGAAATTCTGGCGCATGGCCCGACCCATGCCGCGCTGGCGGCCTATGAGGCCGAGCGCCGGCCCGCCACCACGGATCTCGTCCTGCTCAACCGGCGCAACGGCCCGGAACAGGTGATGCAGATCGTCGAGGAGCGCGCGCCCGACGGCTACAACGTCGTCACCGACGTGCTGTCGCTGCAGGAGCTGGAAGATATCGCCGCCAACTACAAGCGCGTCGCCGGCTTCCAGGTCGAAGGCCTCAACGCCAAGCCGCCGATCGTGCAGGTTCCGGCAGCGGCTCGGGCCGGCTAGTACTCACTGTGTGAGATCGGAGAGTCGCTTGCTGCCCATGCTTCGAGACGCTCGCGTCGCTCGCTCCTCAGCATGAGGTTGTTGTGTTTCAACAAGTTAAACCTCATCCTGAGGAGCGGCGTCTTCGCCGCGTCTCGTAGGATGGGCTGCAACACCGATCTCTGATTCAGGCGCCGGCAACAGCGAGGCGCTCGCGGCTAATCGCCCTCGCCGTCTCGACCAGGAGCGCGCTTGATGTCGCGATGGCGAGCAGGCTGCCATCGGCCGCCATCAGCCTTGCCGCGACGAAAGCGACGGTCTTGCCGAGCTGGGTGACATCGGCCTCGCCGAAGATCGGTCCCGGTTTTGCCGGCGCCAGGAAGTTGACCGTCATGGTGATGGTGGCGGTGTAGAGCCTGCCTTCGGTCATGACGAACACCGCCGGCCCCATGGTGTCATCCAGCATGGCGGAGAGCATTCCGCCCTGGATGAACCCGGCCGGATTGCAGAATTCAGCCTTGCCGTCGAAGCCGATCCGGACCCAGCCCTGCTTCGGCCGGGCATCGAGCAAATGCCATCCCAGCAGTTTTGAAGATGGCGGCGCGGTGAAATGGTCGAGCGCGGTTGCGATCATGGGAGCCTCCTGTTGGCTCCATCCTGGCGCAGACCTGCTGCCAGCGTGATGTCAGCATGCGCATTCGCCGGTTGGCTCGGCTGCGCGGGAATGCAATATGCGCCGTCCGCGCCGACCGAATTCCAGAGACGACTGCCAGAAACGACTGCAAGAGTGACGCCATGACCAGCCTTCCCCATCCGCGACCGCGCGGAAAATTGCCCGCGCGCTATGCGGCGATCGTGCTGCCGCTTGTCCTGTCGTTGCTGATGACCTTCGTCATTTCAGGAGTTTCGACGCTGATGAGCCTCGGACCGACGCGGGCTTTCGTCACGACCTGGCCCGCCGCCTGGGCCTTGTCGTGGGTTGTCGCGTTTCCGACACTGGTCGTGCTGCTTCCGCTGGTGCGGCGGCTGGTGGCGTTCGTGGTCGAACCTCCACCGCAAAAGTAATTATTTGCCCAGCCCATGCGCGATCACCTTGCGCATGACATTGGGCAGCGCTTCGTCGCCGAGCGTCGCCACCGGCACCCAGCGCATGCCTTCCGGGGCGCGGGCGCGCGCCGGCACGTGCGCGGTGTAGACCGCCAGTTCCAGCGGGAAATGCGTGAACACATGGGTGACCACGCCGGCCTTGCGATGCCAGCGCGCGACACCCTTCAGCGCGGGCGCCTGCTGCAGCGCCGCGTGATCGTCCTGCGCGGCGAGCCAGTCCGAGCCCGGCACTTCGGTCATGCCGCCGAGCAGGCCTTTTTCGGGGCGGCTGCGCACCAACAGGTGATCGCCGCGGGTGACGACGAAGGCCGCGCCCCGGCGTAGCGCCCCTGTTTTCTTCGGCGCCTTGCGCGGATAAGTTTCCTGTTCGCCGCGCGCCCGCGCCACGCAATCGTCGTTGAGCGGACACAGCGCGCAGGCCGGCTTCTTCGGCGTGCAGATCGAGGAACCCAGATCCATCAGCGCCTGCGCGCTGTCGCCGGCTCGAGATTCGCTCTCGTTGGCGCCGAGCAAAGTCGCCGCCAGTTGCTGGATCAGCGGTTTTGCCTGCGGCAGCGGCTCTTCCACCGCGAACAGCCGCGACACCACGCGTTCGATATTGCCGTCGACCGGCATGGTACGGCGGCCGAACGCGATTGCCGCAATGGCCGCGGCCGTATAGGACCCGATCCCCGGCAGCGATCGCAGACCTTCCTCGGTATCGGGAAAGGCGCCGCCGTGATCGCGCAGCACGGCGACCGCGCAGGCGTGCAGATTACGGGCGCGGGAGTAGTAGCCGAGCCCGGCCCACATCCGCAGCACGTCGTCGAGCGAGGCGCGGCCCAGCGCCTCGACCTCGGGCCAGCGCGCCAAAAATTTCTCGAAATACGGCCCGACGGTTTTGACGCCGGTCTGCTGCAGCATGATTTCCGACAGCCATACCCGATACGGATCGGCCCGCTCGCCGGCCGGCGGCCGCCACGGCAGCCTGCGGCGATGGCGGTCGTACCAGGCCAGCAGCAGCGCGGGGCGGGCGGCCGCCTCAGCGGCAACTGCACGTGGCGGTGTCTTGGAAAGTGCCGGAGAACTCATGAAGCCACTGTATGTGTTGAGCACCAATCTCTCCACGTCATGCCCGCGCTTGTCGCGGGCATCCACGTCTTTCTTTGCGTGATCCAAGACGTGGATGGCCGGGTCAAGCCCGGCCATGACGACCGAGGTTCCGTTCACACGGCGCCGAGCGGTGCTATAAGGCCCCCATGGCACGCTTCTCAAAACCAGGTCCGATCAGCGCCAAGCCGTTGTCCGTCCTGCTCGGCGACGTGTTTTCCGACGCCTATGCCAAGCAGGGATTCGCCGCGCGCGAGCTGGTGACGCGCTGGGGGGAAATCGCCGGGCCCGAATTCGCCGCCCATTCGCAACCCCTCAAAATCCAGTGGCCGCGGCCGGTGGAGGGGCAGCCGCAGGAGCCGGCCACCCTGGTGCTGCGGGTCGAGGGGCCGATGGCGCTGGAGATCCAGCACGCCTCCGACGTCATCCTGCAGCGGGTCAACCGCTTCTTCGGCTGGAGCGCGGTCGGCCGGCTGGCGCTGCGGCAGGCGCCGCTGTCGCGCCGGGAGCGGCCGCCGGCCTCGCGCGCCCCGGATCCCAGCGAGGTGGCAAAAGTCGCCAAAACCCTTGATGCGGTCGAGGATGAGGAATTGCGGGCGGCGCTGGCGCGGCTCGGCGCATCGATCAAGCGAAATTGAGGCTCTCGCGGGGGCCCGGAGTGGCGGCCCGCCATTGCCACAATTATCGTTTCAAGCTAGCCAACGGTTCCTTATTTCTTCGGGCGTGAACGCGCCAATCCGGGAGCAAACCCTTGATCATCACGCGCCGCGCCTTCACCGCCGCCCTGTCGCTGACCGGGCTTAGCCTGCTTGCCGGATTATCTCCGCTGCGCCTGATCGACGGTGCGATGGCGCAGAGCGCATCCGACGTCGCCAAGCCGGGGTCGCTGCCGGACATGGCGCTCGGTCCCGCCACCGCGCCGGTGACGATCACCGAATACGCCTCGATGACCTGCGGGCACTGCGCGCATTTCAACGAGACCGTGTTCCCGAAGATCAAGTCGGAATACATCGACAGCGGCAAGATCCGTTGGGTGTTCCGCGAATTCCCGCTCGACATCAAGGCGGCGGCGGGCTCGATGCTGGCGCGCTGCATTGCCAAGGATGATGCCGGCAAATATTTCGCCGTCATCGACATGCTGTTCAAGCAGCAGACCGACTGGGTGTCGAAGAACACCACCGAGACGCTGACGCGGATCGGCAAGCAGGCTGGCCTCAGCCAGCAGGCCATCGAGGACTGCCTGAAGGATCAGGCCCTGCTCGACAAGATCGCCGCCGACCAGAAGTTCGCCAGCGAGGTGCTGAAGGTCAATTCGACGCCGACCTTCTTCATCAACGGCGAGATGGTCAAGGGCGCGACCTCGTTCGAGGAGTTCGACAAGAAGATCAAGGCGCTGCTGAAGAGCTGATTCGATTTTCTCAACTTGTCGCCCCGGCGAACGCCGGGGCCCATACCGCGTGATCTCGCGTTTTGGCGTTGTCGTAACAGCTTACTTCACAACTGACGCCCGGGATTATGGGTCCCTGCGTTCGCAGGGACGACACCGGGCAAGCCTCTCAATCCCGCATAAATCCCTTGGGAAAAGCCCGGGGCGGCGGTTGCCCTCCGGCCCCGGCCTCGCCATTGTCGCGGTGCATAAGGGTTGCCCAAGCGCGACTCAGCCACACACTGACATTGCCTTCTATGGTACTGTCCCGGCAGGGAGATTCGCGTCCTGCCAACAGAGAATCGCGTCCATGAAACTGACCCGTCTTCGCCTTCACGGTTTCAAATCCTTCGTCGAACCCACCGACTTCATGATCGAGCCGGGCTTGACCGGCGTGGTGGGACCGAACGGTTGCGGCAAGTCGAACCTGGTCGAGGCGTTGCGCTGGGCGATGGGCGAAACCTCGCACAAATCGCTGCGCGCCGCCGATATGGACGCGGTGATCTTCGCCGGTTCCGGTAACCGTCCGTCGCGCAACCATGCCGAAGTGGTGATGACGATCGACAATTCCGACCGCTCGGCGCCGGCGGCGGTGAACGACCGCGAAATCCTGGAAATCTCGCGCCGGATCGAGCGCGACGCCGGCTCGGTCTACCGCATCAATGGCCGCGACGTGCGCGCCCGCGACGTCCAGATCCTGTTCGCCGACGCCGCCACCGGTGCGCGTTCGCCGGCGCTGGTTCACCAGGGCAAGATCGGCGAGATCATCCAGGCCAAGCCCGAACAGCGCCGCCGCGTGCTGGAAGACGCCGCCGGCGTCGCCGGGCTGCACGCCCGCCGCCACGAGGCCGAATTGCGGCTCAAGGCGGCCGAAACCAACCTCACCCGTGTCGAGGATGTGGTCGGGCAACTGGCCGGACAGATCGACGGGTTGAAGAAGCAGGCGCGCCAGGCGATCCGCTACCGCGAGGTCGCGGCCAAGGTGCGCAAGGCCGAGGCCATGCTGTTCCATCTGCGCTGGCTGGAAGCCAATGCCGATGTCTCGGAAGGCGCCCACACCCACGACCTCACCGTTCGCGAGATGGCCGAGCGCACCCGCGAGCAGGCCGAGGCCGCCCGCATCCAGGCTATCCGTGCCTCCGAATTGCCGGCGCTGCGCGAGGCGGAAGCCCGTGCCGCGGCCGGGCTGCAGCGGCTCACCAATGCGCGCGAAACGCTCGACCGCGAGGAAGAGCGCGCCAAGGAGCGTGTCTCCGAGCTCGACCGCCGGCTGATGCAGTTTTCCGCCGATATCGCCCGCGAGCAGCAGCAGAGCTCGGACGCCGAGGTGGCGCTGCAGCGGCTCGAGACCGAAGACACCGAACTGAAGGAAGAGATCAAGTCGCGCGTCGAAAAGCGCAGCGGCGTCGATGAACGGGTCTCCGAGGCCGAGGTGACGCTGGCATCGGCCGAGCGGCTGTTCGCCGAACTGACCACCGTGCTCGCCGACCTCACCGCCAAGCGCAACCAGCTCGAAGGCAATGTGCGGACCCATCGCGACCGGCTGGCGCGGCTCGATCAGGAGATCGCCAACGTCGCCAGCGAGGAGCAGAAGCTCGCGCAGGAAACCAGCGGATTCGGCGACCTCGCGGAACTCGCCGGCATCATGGAGACGGCGCAGCTCAGTCTCGCGGAATCCGAGGCCATGGCGCAGGCCAATGAAGCAGGCCATGTCGAGGCCCGCGCCAGGCTGGAAGCCGCCCGCGCGCCGCTCAACGAGGCCGACAAGCGCGTGCAGCGGCTCGAGACCGAAGCGCGCACGATCTCGAAGCTGGTCAACAGCGAAACCAAGAACCTGTGGCCGCCGATCATCGACGGCGTCACCGTCGCCAAGGGCTACGAGAAGGCGATCGGCGCCGCACTCGGCGACGATCTCGACGCGCCGGTCGACCCCTCGGCGCCAATGCGCTGGACCAATTCCGGCGTCACCGAGGGCGATCCCGCGTTGCCCGAGGGCGTCGAGCCGCTGGCGGCGCATGTCGACGCGCCGATCGAGCTGGCGCGCCGCCTCGCCCAGATCGGCGTGGTGCCGAGAGAGCGCGGCGCGGAGCTGGTGTCGCAGCTGAAGACCGGCCAGCGGCTGGTGTCGCCGGAAGGCGACGTCTGGCGCTGGGACGGCTTTGTCGCCGCAGCCCATGCGCCGACGGGTGCTGCGCGGCGCCTCGCCGAGCGCGCCCGGCTGGTCGATATCGAGAACGAACTCGAACAGGCCCGGATCGACGCCTCCGCCAAGCGTCAGCAGCTGGAATCCGCCGAGGCCGCGCTGAAGGCGGCCTCCTCCGCCGAAGGCTCCGCGCGCGAAGCCTGGCGCGCCGCCCAGCGCGAGGCCGATGCCGCGCGCGAGCGGCATGCCCATGCCGAACGCGAAATCAACCGCCACGCCGCGCGAAAATCGGCGCTGACCGAAGCACATACCCGCCTCAACGCCGACCGCGCCGAGGCCGAAAGCGCGCATGAAAGTGCGACTGCCGCGCTGGAAGAATTGCCGCCCAGCCTTGACACCGAGACCCGGTTGGCCGCCGTTCGCTCCGATATCGAGGGCCACCGCCGCTTCGCAGCCCAGGTGCGGGCCGAAGCCCAGGCGCTGGCGCGCGAGGCGGAACTCGCCGACCGCCGCCTGCAGGCCATCATCGCCGAACGCAACCAGTGGCAGGAGCGCAAGGCCGGTGCGGCCTCGCACATCTCCACCATCGAAGCCCGCATCACCGAGGTCACCGCCGAGCGCGCCGAGCTCGACAATGCCCCGGCCCTGTTCGCGGAAAAGCGCCGCGCCATCATCAGCGAAATCGAAGCGGCCGAATCCGGCCGCCAGGTTGCCGCCGACGCGCTGGCCACGGCCGAAAACGCGATGGCGGAAACCGACCGCGCGGCGAAGATTTCGCTGGAGGCGCTGTCGAGCGCGCGCGAGGCAACCGCCCGCGCCGAGGAGCGCATGGAAGGCGCGAGGCGCCGCCTCGCCGATATCGAGCGCGAAATCCACGACATGCTGGAGGTCGAGCCGCACGCCGTGGCCGGTCTCGCCGAGATCGAGCCCGGCGCCGAGCTGCCGCCGCTCCCCGAGATCGAGGAAAGCCTCGAAAAGCTGCGCCGCGACCGCGAGCGGCTCGGCGCGGTCAATCTGCGCGCCGAGGAAGAATTGCGCGAGGTCGAAGCCCAGCATACCTCGCTCACCACCGAACGCGACGACCTGGTCGAAGCCATCAAGCGGCTGCGCCAGGGCATCCAGAGTCTCAACCGCGAGGCGCGCGAGCGCCTGTTGACTTCGTTCGAAATCGTCAACAGCCATTTCAAGCGGCTGTTCGTCGAACTGTTCGGCGGCGGCGAAGCAGCACTTCATCTGATCGAGAGCGACGATCCGCTGGAAGCCGGGCTCGAAATTATTGCCAAGCCGCCCGGCAAGAAGCCGCAGACGCTTTCGCTGCTGTCAGGCGGCGAGCAGGCGCTGACCGCGCTGGCGCTGATCTTCGCGGTGTTCTTGACGAACCCATCGCCGATCTGCGTGCTGGACGAAGTCGACGCGCCGCTCGACGACCACAATGTGGAGCGGTTCTGCAACCTGCTGCACGAGATGACCTCCACCACCGAGACGCGCTTCATCATCATCACCCATAATCCGATCACGATGGCGCGGATGAACCGCCTGTTCGGCGTCACCATGGCCGAGCGCGGCGTGTCGCA
>NZ_JAUSLT010000045.1 GCF_030646015.1 Bradyrhizobium sp. | reverse complement strand
CCCTGTCCCTCGCCGCGACGCTAGCGCATCCGCGAAACTCGGTTGCCCAACCGGCCGATATGCCATCCCAGCCCTCTCCACAGCTAGGTCGCCAGTGAATCGCAGATTCGCCTTTATGCAAAGCTCTCGCTTGCGGGGGAGAGATGGAGAGGGGGCCATCGCAAGCAAGGTGCCTGTTGCGGCCCCCTCCCTAACCCTCCCCCGCAAGCAAGCGGGAGAGGGGACCCACGGTGCCGGCGGATGGACCGCCGACAAGGTCTCTCGCCTGTCTTCGAAAATATGCGTAGGATTTGAGCAAGTCCTTGAAAAAAACGGAGGCGACGATGCCGATACAGGCGCTGGGATATGCCGGATTCGGATCGACAGCGCTGGACGACTGGCGGCAGTTCGGCACCGGCCTGGTCGGCCTGCAGGCGGTGGAGCGCGGCAATTCCCTGCTGGCGTTCCGGATGGACGACCGCAAGCAACGCATCGTCATCGACCGCGCGATGCCGGACGGCGGGCGTTTCTTCGGCTGGGAGGTGAAGGATGCGGCCGACCTGGACGCCCTCGCCGCCCGGCTCGAAAAGGCCGGGATTGAGGTTGTGGCCGAACCGCGGACGCTGGCCGATGCAAGGCGTGTGGGTGGCCTGATTTCATTCGCCGACCCGGAGGGCAATCGGCTGGAGGCCTTTTACGGCGCCGAAATCGACCAGACGCCGTTCAGGCCCGGCCGCTCGATCTCCGGCTTCCGCACCGGGCCGCTCGGCCTCGGCCACGCGGTACTGACGGTACAAAATATCGACCCGATGATGGCGTTCTATGTCGACCTGCTCGGCTTCGGGCTCAGCGACTATATCGAAAAGCCGTTCCGCGCCTATTTCTTCCACGTCAACGCGCGCCACCACAGCCTCGCGATGATCGAGACCGGCAAGAGCGGCATGCATCATCTGATGGTGGAGCTGTTCTCGCTCGACGATGTCGGGCAGGCCTACGACGTCGCCCTGACGCAGGAGGATCGCATCAGCGTCACGCTCGGCCGCCATACCAATGATTTCATGACCTCCTTCTACTGCAAATCGCCGTCCTCCTTCATGATCGAATGCGGCTGGGGCGGCCGCGAGATCGATACCGCCAACTGGCAGCCGGTCGAGATGTTCGACGGCCCGAGCCTGTGGGGTCATGAGCGCGTCTGGCTGCCGCCTGAAGACCGCGAGGTGGCGCGCGAAATGCGGATGCGCGCCGCAGCCGAAGGGCGGCGCGCACCGGTGCAGGTGATGGAAGGCAATTACAAGCTGATGTCGGGGACGTGTGCCTGGTGGGATGGGGTGAAGGAATAGACGGCACTTTCCACACACCTGTCGTCCCCGCGAACGCGGGGACCCATAACCACAGGGTGTTGTTGCCCAGGGAAGATCTCTACCAGTTCGCTCCAATATAACGGCCGCGGTGTATGGGTCCCTGCGTTCGCAGGGACGACGGCGAGCTACTCGCGATAACACCCCCGCTCGATCTCCTCGATCACGCCGCGCGCCGTTGGCGTCCAGCCGAGCTGCCGCGCCCGTTTGGCGCGGACCCGGCTGTTCGATGCCATGGTGTTTTCGGCGGCACCCTCGCCCCATTCGGCGGCGGCCTCCGCCATCGAGATCGCGGCCGGCGGGCCCGAAAAGCCCAGCATGCGGTTGATGGCATCGCAGAGTTCACGCATCGAATGCTCGCCGTTCTCGGCGAAATAGAACGATCCGGCCGGGGCCTTCTCGATCGCGAGCGCATAGAGCGTCACGAGATCGTCGATATGGACGTCCGACCAGATGTTTTCGCCGGGCCCGGCGTGCGCGGCATTGCCGCGCTTTCTGGCGAGCTTGATCAGATAGGGTACCTGCACGCTGTCCGCCTTGTCGCCATGGCCTGCTCCATAGATCAGGCTCGGGCAGATGATGACGGGACGGCAGCCCTTGTCGCGATACGACAGGATGAATTCGTTCAGGGCGACCCGCGCCGCGCGCGCTGATGATGGCGTGAACGGCGTGTCTTCATCGAACACCGCATCGGAGCGTTCGCCGCGGGCGGGCGTGCCGACGATGCTCGACCCCGAGGTATGGATGAACGGCTTGCCGCTTCCGGCCAGCGCATCCAGCAAGGCCACGACCGCGCCCTTGTGGTCAGCGCTGGCGGCATTGACGACGACATCGGCGGCTTTCGCTGCTTGCGAAAGAACCGTTGCGTCATCCAGCGTTCCCAGCACCGGCTCGATGCCGCGCGCGCGAACCGCGTCGGCCTTGTCCTGCGAGCGAACCAGGCCGGTCACCTGATGTCCGGCCGCGATGAGATGAGCCGCCACCGATCCGCCGATATAGCCCGACGCGCCCGTGCAAAAGATCTTCATCTCAGCCGAGATGCTTCTTGAAGAATTCCGTCGCCCGGCCCCAGGCCAGCTCGGCGGCCTTGCGGTCATGCACCGACTGGCGCTGCTCGTTGACGAAGGCGTGCTCGGCGTCATAGCGGAACAGTTCGAGCGACTTGCCGGCGGCCTTCATCGCTTTCTCGAAGCCATCGACCAGCGCCGGCGTGCACCAGTCGTCCTTGTTGGCAAAATGCGCCTGCAGCGGAATTTTCACGTCCGCGGGCTTTGCCGCCGCCTCCGGCGGGATGCCATAGAACACCACCCCGGCGGCGAGTTCGGGAATTTTGGTGGCGCCGATGATGGTCACCGCACCTCCGAGGCAGAAGCCGGTCAGGCCGACCTTGGCGCCGTTCCTGGCCAGATATTGCGCGGCGCCGCGCACGGTCTGGGTGGTCGCATCCATGAAATCCAGTGAGTTCATCTGCGCGTTGGCGGCGTCGGTGTCGTGATACGGCACCACCGTGCCCTTGTAGAGATCGGGCGCCAGCGCATCGAAGCCCGCCACCGCGAAGCGGTCGCACAGCCCCTTGATCTGATCGGAAAGCCCCCACCATTCCTGGATCACCACCACGCCCGGCGCATTGCCGCGCGCGGCGTTGGCGAGATAGCCGCCGGCATCCTTGCCGTCCGGGCGCTTGAACGTGATGCTGGTACCCATGGGTTCCTCCGGGGAGTTTTCTTGCGGGGCGATTGGCGGCCATTTTGGCCGCTGTGGGGGCAGGATGCAATCGCAGAGGTTCTTGCCCCGGACGCAGCGCATCACGCCGCCTTCGGCGTGATGCGCTGCTGCGCCGGGGCCCATGGTTCAGAGCGCAAAGTGTATGGGTCCCGGCTCTGCGGAGCAGCGCAAGGGCGCTGCACCGCGTCCGGGACACGCATCCAACAAAAAAGCCCCCGCAGGGGCTTTTTCAAACTCACATTTTGAACGCAACGCTCAGTGCGCGTCGGCCCAGATCTTCTTCTTGGTGAAGTAGAGCAGGCCCGTGAGCAGGATCAGGAACACGAACACCTGCAGGCCCAGCTTCTTGCGCGCTTCCATGTGCGGCTCCGCGGTCCACATCAGGAACGTGGTGACGTCCTTGGCGTATTGCGCCACCGTTGCCGGCGAGCCGTCGTCGTAGGTGACCTGACCGTCACTGAGCGGGTTCGGCATCTTGATGGCGTGGCCGGGGAAATACTTGTTGTACGATGAGCCCTCCGGCAGCGTGAACCCGGCCGGCGGTTTCTCCTCATAGCCCTGCAGTAGCCCGCTGACGTAGTTCGGACCCTGCTCCTGGAACTGGGTGAAGAGGTCCACCACGAACATCGGGAAGCCGCGCGGGTAGGAACGCGCCTTGGTGATCAGCGACAGGTCCGGCGGCAACGCACCGCCATTGGCCGCCCGCGCTGCCTGCTCGTTCGGGAACGGCGACGGGAAGTAATCCGCCGGCCGGCCGGGACGCTCGAACATGTCGCCCGCGTCGTTCGGACCGTCCTTGACCTTGTATTCGGAGGCGAAGGCTGCCGACTGCGCCACCGAGAAGCCGGGACCGCCGGGGTCGGCGAGATTGCGGAACGCAATATAGGACAGTCCGTGGCAGGACGCGCAGACTTCCTTGTAGACCTTGAGGCCGCGCTGCATCGCGCCGCGGTCGAACTTGCCGAACGGACCTGCGAACGACCATTTCTGCGACGGCGGCGCTGCCTGCCCTTCCGCCGCCCGGGCGCTTGGCGCGCTTCCGGCGAACAGAGCACCCGCGACCGCAAGCGCGATCACGGAGGACACCATCGGCGCCGACTTGCCGGCTTTGGCCAGCACGTCGTCGGCGATCGAATTCGGCACCGGCCTCGGCTTTTCGATCCGGCTGAGCAGCGGCAGCACGATCAGGAAATAGGCGAAGTAGCAGAACGTCAGCACGCGGCCGGCGATCACGTAGATGCCTTCGGCGGGCTTGGCACCGAGCCAGCCCAGCAGCACGCAGACCACGACGAAGATCCAGAAGAACTGCTTCGCCAGCGGGCGATACTTCGACGATTTGGTCCGGGCGGTGTCGAGCCAGGGCAGGAAAGCCAGAACCAGGATCGCACCGAACATCGCCACCACGCCGGCGAGCTTGTTCGGGATCGAGCGCAGGATCGCGTAGAACGGCAGATAGTACCATTCCGGCACGATGTGCGCCGGTGTCACGCCGGGATTGGCCGGGATGTAGTTGTCGGCCTCGCCGAGATAGTTCGGCATGTAGAAGATGAACCAGGCGAAGAACAGCATGAAGCAGGAGACCCCGAACGCGTCCTTCATGGTCGCGTAGGGCGTGAACGGCACGGTGTCCTTTTCCGTCTTCGGCTCGACGCCCGCCGGATTGTTCTGACCGGCGACGTGCAGCGCCCAGACGTGCAGCACGACCACGCCGGCGATCACGAACGGCAGCAGATAATGCAGCGAGAAGAACCGGTTCAGCGTCGGATTGCCGACCGAATAGCCGCCCCACAGCAGGGTGACGATGCTGTCGCCGACATAGGGAATGGCGGAGAACAGATTGGTGATCACGGTGGCGCCCCAGAAGCTCATCTGGCCCCACGGCAGCACGTAGCCCATGAATCCGGTCGCCATCATCAAGAGGTAGATGATGACGCCGAGAATCCACAGGATCTCGCGCGGCTCCTTGTACGACCCGTAATACAGGCCGCGGAACATGTGGACGTACACCGCGACGAAGAACATCGAGGCGCCGGTGGCGTGCATGTTGCGCAGCAGCCAGCCGTAATTCACGTCGCGCACGATGCTCTCGACCGACTTGAAGGCCATGTCGACATGCGGCGTGTAATGCATCGCCAGGATCACGCCGGTGATGATCTGCACCCCGAGCATCATCGAGAGGATGGCGCCGAAGGTCCACCAGTAGTTCAGGTTGCGCGGCGTCGGGTAGGCCACGAACGAGGAATGCATAAGTCCCAAGATCGGGAGGCGCCGTTCAATCCACTTCAATGCGGGATTGGTCGGCTGGTAGTCGGATGGTCCGCTCATGATGCGATCCTAGGGAAATAAGACGATGCGACGGGCTCAGGTCTCGAAAAGCAGGTTCCGAGGCTAGCCGATCTGGATTTTGGTATCGGAAACGAACTGATAGGGCGGCACCGGCAGGTTGGTGGGTGCCGGTCCCGACCGGATGCGGCCCGAGGTATCGTATTGCGAGCCATGGCAGGGGCAGAAGAAGCCGTCGTACTGGCCCTCATGCGCGATCGGAATGCAGCCGAGATGGGTGCAGATGCCGATCACGACCAGCCACTGGTCCTTGCCCGGCTTGACGCGGGCCTCGTCGCTCTGCGGATCCGGCAGGCTGGCGACCGGCACCTTGCGGGCCTCGTCGATCTGCTTCTTGGTGCGGTGGCTGATGAAGATCGGCTTGCCGCGCCAGAACACCTTGATGTCCTGCCCCTCGGCGATCGGCGCCAGATCGACTTCGATCGGCGCGCCGGCCGCAATCGTCGAGGCGTCCGGATTCATCTGGGAGATGAAGGGCACCAGTGTCGCCGCTCCGCCGACCGCGGCGACGGCTCCCGTTGCAACAAAGAGGAAATCACGGCGTGTCGGATGATCCGCCGAAGACGCTGTCGTCACGATCCCAATCCCTTTCTTGTCCGCAGCCGGTGGAACCGCCCCTGGGAACGCCAATACGAACCGGAGGAGGCTGCCGGCGCCCGCGACCCCCGCGGCGGCAGAAAGACCACTTTTCCCGCCCAATCGGGCGGAACAAGCAGTCCAGAATCGTTCTATTGGCACCCTTGCCGGAAGAGCGCAAGCCCGCTATCGGCTCCCATGTGTGCAATGCACTAATTCCGCACCGCGCGGCGAATTATTCAGACATTTCATGGAGCCCTCAACGGGCGGTCAGATCATGCAGGTTGCGCTTTTCCAGCCCGACATCCCCCAGAACACCGGGACGATTCTGCGCCTTTGCGCCTGCCTGGATGTATCGGCCCATATTATCGAGCCCGCCGGCTTCCCGGTATCCGACCGGCACTTCCGCCGGGCCGGCATGGACTATCTCGACCAGGTAACCATCATGCGCCACGACTCGTGGTCAAAATTCGAGCAATGGCGTAACGAACAGGGCTATCGCCTGATCCTGTTCACGACCAAAAGCCCCGGCTGCTACCTTGATTACCGCTATAAGGCTGATGACATCCTGCTGTTCGGGCGCGAATCCGCCGGGGTGCCCGACGAGGTGGTGGCCGTCGCCGACGCGCGGGTGGTGATCCCGATCAAACCAGGCCTGCGCTCGCTCAACGTCGCGGTGGCGGCGGCGATGGCACTGGGCGAGGCCCTGCGGCAGACCAGTCCCGCAACCATGGAGACGGCGCGGTGAGTTACGCGGTCAAAGAGATCTTTCTGACCCTGCAGGGCGAAGGCGCCCATGCCGGCCGCGCGGCGGTGTTTTGCCGATTCGCGGGCTGCAATCTCTGGAGCGGCCGCGAGCAGGACCGCGCCACCGCGACCTGCCGGTTTTGCGACACTGATTTTGTCGGGACCGACGGCACGCTGGGCGGCCGCTATGGCACGGCTGACGAACTCGCCGATACCATTGCCAGCCAATGGGCTGGCGAGCACGGACATCGCTATGTGGTGTTGACCGGCGGCGAGCCGCTGCTGCAGGTCGATGCCGACTTCATCGAAGCCCTGCACGCGCGAGGCTTCGAAATCGGCATCGAGACCAACGGCACGATCGAACCGCCGGATGGCCTGGACTGGATCTGCGTCAGCCCGAAAGCCGGCGCGGAATTGCTGGTCCGGCAAGGCCACGAACTCAAGCTGGTCTACCCGCAGGCGGACGCCATGCCCGCGGCCTTCGCGGATCTCGCCTTCGAACGATTCTCGCTGCAGCCGATGGATGGCCCTGATATCGGGGCCAATACGGAGCGCGCGGTCGACTACTGCATGCGCCACCCGCAATGGCGGCTCAGCGTGCAGACACACAAGACACTCGGCATCAGGTAAAGGTTGGACTTTCAGAAATGTGGGAACTGACGAAATCGTTCCGGTTCGAGGCGGCGCATGCGCTCTCGGGAACGACGCTGGGCGACGCCAGCATGGAAATTCACGGCCACTCGTTCCGCGCCGAGGTCACGATACGCGGCACGCCGGATCCCGCCACCGGGATGGTGATGGATCTCGGCCTGCTCGATCGCAGCATGGCGGAGGTGCAGAAAATCCTCGACCACAAGCTGCTCAACAAGGTCGAGGCGCTGGGGCAGCCGACGCTGGAAAACCTGTCGCGCTTCATCTGGGAGCGGGTGGCACATGCCGGCCAACTCGCGCGCGTCAGCGTGCATCGTGACAGCTGCAACGAGAGCTGCACCTATTTCGGCCCGCAAGGCTAGGAACGACCCATGGACCTATCCGTGATCGAAGACCGCAAGGCGCGCGCCCGGAGCTGGTTCGAGCGGCTGCGCAATGACATTTGCGCCGCCTTCGAAGAACTGGAGGACGACGCCCCGGCCTCGCTCTATCCGGGTGCCGCGGGCCGCTTCGTACGCACGGCCTGGGATCGCACCGACCACACCGGAAAACCCGGCGGCGGCGGCGTGATGTCGGTGATGCGCGGGCGGCTGTTCGAGAAGGTCGGTGTACACTGCTCGACCGTGCATGGCGAATTCGCCCCCGAATTCCGCGCGCAGATTCCAGGTGCGGCCGATGATCCCCGGTTCTGGGCCTCCGGCGTTTCGCTGATCGCGCATATGCGCAATCCGAATATCCCGGCGGTGCATATGAACACCCGCTTCGTCGTCACCACCAAATCATGGTTCGGCGGCGGCGCGGATCTGACGCCGGTGCTGGACCGGCGGCGGACCCAGGCGGATCCCGACACGGTGGCTTTTCACGCCGCGATGCAGGCCGCCTGCGACGCGCACAGCGCCGTTGCCGATTACGACAGACTGAAAAAATGGTGCGACGAGTATTTCTATCTGCCGCATCGCAAGGAAGCGCGCGGCATCGGCGGCATCTTTTACGACTGGCTCGACTCCGGCGACTGGGATGCCGATCTCGCCTTCACCCAGGACGTCGGCCGCGCCTTCCTGAAAGTCTATCCCGAGCTGGTACGGCGCAATTTCGAGACGCCGTGGAGCGCCGAAGACCGCGAGGAGCAGCTGGTCCGGCGCGGACGTTACGTCGAATTCAACCTGTTGTATGATCGCGGCACCATCTTCGGGCTGAAAACCGGCGGCAACGTCGATTCCATCCTGTCGTCGATGCCGCCGGAAGTGAAATGGCCCTGAACACAATGACGCAGCTACCGCGTGCGATGCTGATCGATATGGACGACACCATCCTGTCCGCCTATGGCCGGCCGGAGATCGCCTGGAACAAGATCGCGGCGGAGTTCACTAGCGAACTGGCGCCGCACTCGCCGCAACAGGTCGCCGCCGCGGTGCTGGAGTCAGGCCGAAAATTCTGGGCGACGGCGGAAGCCGCCTGGCGATTGAAGCTCGCCGAAGCGAGGCAGTTGGTCGTCAAGGACGGGTTTGCCACGCTGGCCGCCGCCGGACAGCCCGCTTTACCTGTCGATCTTGCCGTCCGCCTTGCCGACCGCCTGACTGCCTATCGCGAAGAAGAGATGTTCATGTTTCCGGGCGCGCATGACGCGATCGACGCCCTGAAAGCGCGCGGCGTAAGACTGGCGCTGGTGACCAATGGCGCAGCCGACACCCAGCGCGCCAAGGTCGAGCGCTTCGAGCTGGCGCACCGGTTCGACCACATCCAGATCGAGGGCGAGCATGGTTTCGGCAAGCCGGAGGAGCGCGCCTATCTGCATGCCATGGAAGCGCTCGGCGTGACGGCGCCCGATACCTGGATGATCGGCGACAACCTGGAATGGGAAATCGAGGTGCCGCAGCGCCTCGGCATCTATGCGATCTGGATGGACGCGCATGGCGACGGCCTGCCCGCCGACACCCATATCAGGCCGGACCGAATCATCCGCTCGCTGACGGAGCTGCTGCCGGTCGAGTGAGCATAGAGCCAAAGCAGGCCCCGGTCCTGCTTCCAAACAAAAATATCGAAAACAACCCCATGCAGTAACAAACCGGTCGCTGGCATGCGTGATGCCAGCACGCCCATTTGACACGTCGGGCAAATCACCGGCCCTAATTCAAGGTGCGGCCTCATCAAGGCGCGCGGGAATTCACTTCACCTCTCCTCGCCTTTTTGCAGGGGTCAAAGGCGTTGGTGAACGTCCGCTGTGGTGCTCTGGACCCGTGTCGGACATCGTTTGGGGTCTGTACGCGACGGCGCTGCCCGTTGCTTCCATTTCGACGGCACTTCAAGCTGCGCCGCAGAAATCATCACCAGCCCGCCCGTGATTACGACGGCATCGGTGTGAATCAAGCGACCCGCCGCTTATCCCAGCATGCCAACCGGCAGATCAAAGCCGGCCCAAGAGCAGCAAGACGACGAGGATGACCAGGATGACACCGATGATGCCCATGCCGCCGTGACCGAAGCCGTAGCCGTAGCCGCCGAAGCGGCCGCTGAAGCCGCCAAGCAGGAAGATGACCAGAATGATGACGAGTATAAGTCCGAGCGACATGGTCTGAATCCCTTTGTGGGTCCTGAAATGAGGGTTTAGGTCTCTTGGTAGCCCAATCGTGAGGCCTCGATCTTCATTCTTACCAGCGACGCGGTAGCGTCACCGGCATGACGACGCCTGGTTTCTTTCGAGGGAAATGGCGAAGGCGACAGAGAAGAACAGGTTCGTACCCTGACCTATTTTCCCTTGAGCGTGTCCTTGATGCCACCGACGGCATTCTGAACCTTGCCCTCAATCTTGTCCGCGTTGCCTTCCGCCTCCAGCTTGGCGTCGCCGGCCACCTTGCCGACCACCTGCTTGACGGTGCCCTTGATCTGCTTCGCCGATCCAACGATCCGGTCTTTGTCCATAGCTGTGTCCTCCGATGTAAATGAGATAAGGAAACGATCGAGTCGGGTCGTTATGGTCTGGCGTCGACGGGTGGTCGTTGTTGAAGTCGGGCCAGCACGCGTGATTCAATTGCAGTCAGAATGCGTCCCACTCAATCGGCGCGGCGATCACGATCCCTGCGGAAAAGTGTCTCGAAAAAGCGCCGCTTTTGCCGATCGTCGAGGCCGCTGTAAAGCGGTTGGGCGGCATCTGCGACCTTCTTCCGAGCATTGGCTTCGTCGATTTGCAGGTCGGCGTCCTTGCGCATTTCGTCGAGAACATCGACGCTGCCCTCTTGTTTGGCGTGAGCAGTTCGCCATGCAATCCGCGCTTCGGTGCGCTTCTTCCACATATCCACCACGGCGGTTTCAAACGCAGCCCAATTCTTCTCCTGCTCCGGGGTGAGGCGCAGGTCGGCCTTCATCTGGGCAGCGCGTGCCGCCGCCTGATCCGTGATCTGGCCCGCGGTCAATTCCGTGCGGTCCGAACGGTCTCGCGCGACCGCTGCCCCGGTAATTGCCGTACCAGCCAGCATGGCCGCAGTGGTAACGAGAATGAGGGTCTTTCGCATGACGTCCTCCTTTGAGGATTTTCGAGTTCGATAGTTCGTATCGCGCCGTCGCGTAGCGCCAAGGATCAGCGAATGCCGAAGCCCGTCGCAAATTCGCTGCTGAACTCCAAATCAAAGATGCGGTCAGGATGGCAGAATGGTTTTGATTCAGATCAAGCTTGTGTCGTTTACCCGACATTCGTTTCGCGACCGGGCGTTGCCCGACATCGTTTGAGCTAAATCAAGCATATGTCCGCTACCGGACATCATACTTGCGCGCCCGGCTCGCGAGGCCGACAGCAGTCCAGGAGACGAGCGATGGCAACGGCTACCAGGAGCGAGTTCGACCCTCAGGCCTTCCTCGCAACGGTTGGCGAGGGAAAAACCCTTTCGACCTTCCACAAAAACGAGACTGTCTTCTCGCAGGGAGATGTGGCGGACAAGGTCTTCTACATCCAGAAAGGCAGGGTCAAGGTTGTCGTGCTGTCCGAGCAGGGCAAGGAAGCGGTGGTCGGGATTTTGGAGCCCGGTCAGTTCTTCGGCGAGGGCTGCCTGCACGGCCACCCGCTGCGGATTTCCACAACCACGGCGTTGGAAGATTGCGTCATCACCGCCATCACGAGAACCGCGATGCTCGCGGTCCTTCACAGCCAGCCGAAATTCACCGAACTCTTCATGGCCTATCTGCTGTCCCGCAACAGCCGAATTGAAGAGGACCTGATCGATCAACTGTTCAATTCGAGCGAGAAGCGGCTGGCGCGACTGCTGCTGCTGCTGGCAAACTTTGGAAAGGACGGCAGCCTGCAGCCGATCAAGGTTCATGTCAGCCAGGCAACATTGGCGGAGATGATCGGCACCACGCGGTCGCGTGTGAGTCACTTCATGAACAAATTCCGAAAGCTCGGCTTCATCAGTTATAGCGGCAAGATCGAGGTCCATAGCTCGCTTCTGAACGCCGTTCTTCATGACAAGCCGCAGATCCGGAGGGATTAGCCGGCCGGCGGCAATGTGGTCATATGCAGTGTCTGCTGGTCCTCCAGGAATATCCCGGAGTGCAGAAAGATCGAACGAATGCCGACGATTCGAATAACTGAGCCGAAAGGCAACCGGTTGCTGGGCGCGCTGGAGGCTTCCAGCCGCAAGCGCATCGCCCCCCATCTCGAGCCAGTCAAGCTCAAGTTGGGCGCGGTGGTCTGCGATGCGGGTGGGCTGCTCAAACACGCCTATTTTCCGGAAGGCTCGGTGCTATCGCTGCTGACCGTGCTGGAGAACGGCTCGGCGATCGAGACCGCGAACATCGGTCGTGAGGGCGCGTTCGGTCTGTTCGCTGCCATGTACAGCCGGGTCTCATTCAACCGGTGCCTGGTGCAACTCGAGGGGGACATGGTCCGCTGTCCGATCGAACTGCTGCAATCGGAGTTCAGGAACAGCGAGCACGTCCGCAACCTGTTCGTCAGCTACTCCGAGACGCTGTTGTCGCAGGTGCAACAGACTGTCGCGTGCAATGCCCTGCACAGCACGGAGGAGCGGATGTGCCGCTGGCTCTTGATGATGCACGACCGCGCCGAGGGCGAAGCGCTGCCCTACACCCACGAATTCCTGTCGGAGATGCTCGGCGCCAACCGCAAGTCGGTGACCATGGCGGCGCAGGCGCTGCAGTCGGCGGGGTTGATCAGCTACCGCCGCGGCAAGATCCAGATTGTCGATCGCGCCGGTCTCGAAAAAGCATCCTGCGAGTGCTACGCCATCGTCAAGGAGCGGTTCGACGCATTCCTGACGCCGCCCTCGACCGCAGTCCAGGGAGACACCTCACAACGCAAGCGGTAGGCGGCAGGCTTCAGATCGACTTCGCGAGCGCGGATGTCGGGGCTCGCTCCGCCGCTGCGGTCAACTGTCTGGCCAGTTCGAGGAAGCGTCGCTGCAAAGCGGTGTCCTGGATGGCGCCCACCAGTTCCATGCAGTCGGACGCCATCCGCAGGCAGGCGAGTTCGTGCTTTCGCGCGGACTCCCGATCGGCCGGCTGTCCGCCAGCCAAACGGCCGATCTCGAATTTCAGGGCCGCGCCGAGGTCAACGCGCGCCGACTGCATGCAGCCCGCCGCCCGGCGCACGTCTTCCTGCTCGAGTTCCTGCGAATGATCCGAATCCAGCACCGTGCACGTCCTTGAGAGAGGAATGCTTGGTCATGGCACGGCGATGCACGGCCTGTCGGTGGCCCACGCCACAGACGGGAATTTAAATCTGGTCGCGTCAACGTCCGCGCGGGCCTGCCGAATGCATTGCGGTCGGACCCCATGATAGCGCCGGGGCGCCAGGAACCACCGCCCTCAACCATCCGATGAGGTCGACGAGACGTGTTTTTGGATGGTGGCGAAGGCGGCTAATCGCTTGCTCCGGTCGATACTGGAAACATCACGGTAAAACGTGCACCTGATCCGTCGTCGCCCCGACCGATCCTCAACTCACCGTCGATCTGTCCAACGAATGACTGGATAATTTTCATCCCCAGCCCGTTGCTGGCGCCGGGGTCGAACCCCTCGGGCAACGCCGGGCCATCATTGGCCACCGAAAGCGCGTAACCATGCTTCGGATCCGCCCCCAACCTGATGACGATCCGGCCATTGCCGTACTTTGCCGCGTTCGTGATCAACTCGCTGGCGATGAAGCCGAGCGGGATGGCGATGGCGGCCGGCAGAATGACTTCACTGCCTTCGAAGCTGATCTTGCAGCAGGGCCCGTCCGAGGACAACAAGGCCGAAAAATCCCGACAAAAGTCCTCAAGAAATTTTCTGAACTCGATGGTTCTGACACCCTCGTAGGAGTTAAGTCGATGATGGATTCGCGCAATCATGGATACGCGGTTTGCCGCCGCGGCCAATTGCGCAGCCACTTCCGGATTTGCTGAGTTCCGGCTTTGCATGGAAAGAAGGCTGATGGTCATCTGCAGATCGTTCAACAATCGATGATCGGATTCCTCTTTCAACAGCTGCTGTCTGTGGATCAACTCGTCCTTTTCAAGAAGCAACTCCTGGCTTTTCGCGAGCGCTTTTCGCAATTGAATCTCCACGAGCCGGTAGTCCGTCGGCACCGCAGCAGGTAAACATTGCTCAGGGTTCCGAAAAATGACGCCCGGGGGTTGGCTGGGTCCTGACGAAGGTTCATCGATCATGATTATCGGCCGCCTCAAGGGGCTGATCGCCAGCATGCAATCAACCTAGACGCGCAAAAGAGGGCCGGATTGATGCAGATCAATATGACCGGCGCGACATGCACCCCTTGTAAATCTGGAAATATTGGTTGTGCCTGATCGACCAGTTTCGAGGAAGGTTTGACGGCGAAAATCGTCAGAAGGCGCTGCCCTCGCTACTGCCCGGCTGAACCAGAAAACACGGCAAGACTGTCATTTTAGCCCATGAGGAGATCCCGTGATGAAGGGTTTTGTGCAAAATATCGAGGCGCTGGCGACAAAGAACGCGAATTTCAGGCGCGTTCTCTATACCGCGAAAAACTGTCAGCTTGTCGTCATGTCACTACATCCTGCTGAAGAGATTGGCATGGAGGTTCACAAGCTTGACCAGTTTTTTCGCGTCGAGGAAGGATCCGGGGAAGCTATCCTCGACGGCGTCCGCACTCCGATCAGCGCCGGCTTCGCTGTGCTCGTTCCTGCGGGCACCAAGCACAACATCGTCAATACCAGTGCGGCCCCACTGAAGCTTTATACGCTCTATGCTCCGCCAAACCACCGTGACGGCGTGGTTCATCGCACGCGTGCGGATGCCGAGAAGGACAACGAGCATTTCGACGGCAAGACCACGGAATAAATGAAGTCTCCGACATGTCAGGCGCGTGCACGCAACCATCAGCCCACGACCGGCGCAATTCCGGTCGACGCGGGTTCCACTCATAAAACCAAACGTCGAAGTTTGCGGGAGTGGTCAATCTTGACCATAACTTCGAACAGCCAATAAGCCACCTTCTCCTGATCGCCGCACCGTATCGGGCTGCTACCGGTGACTGAGGGCGCTGCGTGCTCCCGCCCGATCCAGCGGAGTGCTGCATGCCTACAACTGAAATCGAAGCTTTGTTTAGTGTCGCGGACATCGGCGTTTTCCCCTGCGCCAAATGTTGCAGGCCCATGAAGCTGTCCTGCATCGAGCTGACTGCACCGGGCTTCGACGTGCGCACTTTCCAATGCGAAAGATGCAATCACACCGAGACGTTTGCCGTCTCGATCTGAGGGAAGCATCCCAAAGCAGTCAACCTGTCAGGGCGACGCTGGCCTGGCCGCGTCTTGGTTTTTCCGGTCGTGACGGCATCGAGACCGCCGACCACCGAGGCGAATAGCGCAACGCAGGCGACCAGCAGAAGCTGGCCAACGGAAATATCGGCGAAGCCAGCGAGGATGCTCAAGGAAGGATGCTCAAAGAACGATGCTCACAGCCTGAGGTCGCGGGTAAAGCGCGCGACGGCCTGGTCGGCAATGGCTTGCACGGCGGCTTCGTCCAGCGGGAAATTCGCCGCCAGCCAGCCGTCCTCGGCCAGCGCCAGCACCTGTCCGAGCAGCGGGCCCTGGGCGATGCCGCGGGCGATGAAATCCGCCGCCTTCAGCGGGAATTTCGACGCGCTCCAGCGCGTCGGCAGGGTAGCGAGTTCGCGCCATGGCGCCGGATCGACGCCGCGTCCGGCCCGCGCCCATGCCAGCATCAGCCGGTCGCGGTAGCGGTCCTCGCCGAGCCGGTAGAGCCTGCGCCGCGCGATCGCCTCATCCATGCCGGCGAGCCGCCACCAGCGGTGGCCCATGGAATCCAGCGCTTTGGTTTCGGCATTGGTGAGACGCATGCGCAGCGCGACGCGCTTCGCATCCTCGGTGACGGCGACCGCGAGCGCACCGAGCCGGCGAACCGGATCCGGCGGAAGTCCCAGCAGCCGCTCCGCCGCGATCATCGCGATGAAGGGACCGGTATAGGCGACGCCGCCGAAAATCTGCAGCAGCAGCCCGCCGTCCGCCATCGCCTGCACCGCGACCGCCGCCCCCTCCGCGACCATCAGCTTGAGCATTTCCATCCGCACGCGCTCGGCGGACAGCGTGGCGAGGCCGGCGCGGCCGCCGATGCAGGCGAGGATGCCGGCGCGATCGGGCTCGCCCGCGCCATAGGCGGCATGAATGCGGAAGAACCTGAGGATGCGCAGATAGTCCTCGGCGATCCGCGCATGGGGATCGCCGATGAAGCGCACGCGTCGTGCGGCTATATCGTCCCATCCGCCGACATGGTCGTGCACGACACCGGCGGCATCGACCGACAGGCCGTTGATGGTGAAATCGCGCCGCTCGGCGTCGCGGACCCAGTCGCGGCCGAACGCGACCACGGCCTTGCGCCCGAACGTCTCGGTATCCTCGCGCAAGGTGGTGACTTCGAACGGATGCGAATCGACCACCAGCGTCACGGTGCCGTGGTCGATGCCGGTCGGCACGCTCTTGATGCCGGCCGCTTTGGCGCGGCGGATCACCTCTGATGGCAGCGCGGTGGTCGCGATGTCGATATCGGCGACGGGACGCTTCAACAGCGCATTGCGGACCGCGCCGCCGACCACGCGCGCCTCCTCGCCATGGCCGTTGAGCAGTTCCAGCACGCGGGCGGTCGGACCGGATCTGAGCCAGGGCGCGTCCGACAGCACGCGCGGTGTGCTCATTTTTCAACTCCGGGAACGAGTCTGCCATTCTCGATATGTGCGGGAACGTAGGTCGAATCCGGCGGCGCCCCGCCGAACTCCGCCAGCAGCAGGAAGCTGACCACGACGAGCACCAGCGCGCCGATCGCCAGCTTGGCGAGGACATGAAGCGGCCAGGACGATTGCACCAGCAGTCCGGAGCGCGTCGCGATCAGGAACGCCGCATAGACCGCGAACGGGATCAGGAAAATTCCGACTTCGGTCAGAACCGGACGGATCATCGCAAGACTATCCGTTCGTACAGCACGCGCAGAATACCCGCGGTGGCGCCCCAGATATAGCGTTCGGCGAACGGCATGGCGTAATAGGAGCGCTCCATGCCGCGGAATTCCTTGCTGTGCACCTGGTGGTTGGCCGGATCCATCAGGAACGCCAGCGGCACCTCGAAGGCGTCGTCGACCTCGGACTGGTTGATGTGCAGCTTGAAGCCCGGCTTCACACGCGCCACCGTCGGCATGATGCGAAATCCGAAACCGGTCGCGTACAGGTCGAGATAGCCGAGCGGTTCGACGAACCTGCGATCGAGCCCGATCTCCTCCTCGGCCTCGCGCAGCGCGGCGTCGAGGGGAGAGGCGTCGGTCACGTCGATCTTGCCGCCGGGAAAGGCAATCTGGCCGGCGTGATCGTTGAGATGCGCGGCCCGCTGGGTCAGAAGCACGGTCGGCTGCGGATGGTCCACCACCGGGATCAGGACCGCGGCGGGCCGCACCGGCTGCTCGCGCGCGATGATCTCCAGCATGCGGTCGGTGCCGTGATCGCCGCTTTTCGGAATGATGTTGGGATCGACCAGGCCCGGCGGCACGTCGAAACCCAGCCGCGCCCGGCTTCGATCGAAAAACTCCATGGAGCTGATCGCGGCCGGATCCGTCTTCAGCATCGGCTCGTTCAAAGCGCTTCCCTCACCTGCTCCGCATCGGCCATCGCAAAGAATTCGCCGCCGGATTCGATCCCGAACATCGTGATACCATCGACCACCCGCTCCTCGCCCATGTCAACCAGATCGTAGTAAAGCGCCCGCGTCACCTTCGCCCACAGATCGGCGCGGACATGCAGATAGGGCGTCAGGCCGCCGTCGGCGGCGGCCTCGAATCGCAAGCTGTGGGCGGAATCGCACGGCACCCAGTCGTCGACATTGGTGCGGAAGCGCAAGAGCCGGCCGCGGTCATCGGTTTCCCTGGTCATCTCGACAGCCAGAAACGGCGCATCGTCGACGCGAATGCCGACCTTTTCCACCGGAGTCACGAGAAAGTGCTTGCCGTCCTCGCGCTTCAGGATGGTCGAAAACAGCCGGACCAGCGCCGGCCGTCCGATCGGCGTCCCCATGTAGAACCACGTGCCGTCAGAGGCGATTCGCATATCGAGATCGCCGCAGAACGGCGGGTTCCACAGATGCACCGGCGGCAGCCCCTTCGCCGCAGGGCTGCTATTCGCTGCATTGGTAGCTGCAGCGGTCAGCCCTTCGAGGCCTTGAGTAGTGCCTTTGGTAGTACCTTGGGTGCTGGTCTGCCCTTGCTTCGCCATTGTTTGCCCTGACTCTGACGCCTCAATTTGGCACGATTGATGCACCTTCCGGTACATATCCCGAGCGAGATGCCGGGATAGACTACCGCTCAGGTCGCTACATCGTGATGCCGTTCATACCCCGAAACGCCGATAAGGTGGGGATAGTTTAATTCAACGAATACATGGCCTTCGCATAAGTTTAGCATGGGGTTGCCGGCATCATGGCGCAAGCGGCGCTGCGGGCTGGATGATCCCGAGACGTGACCCGAAGATTCGCTCCTGAGGAGAACCAGATGGCTGGCGCAGACAATGTCGAAAAACTCGACGACGTGATCGTCCGCTCGGCCGAACAGGTCGCCGGTCAAATCCGTGTCGCGAGGGACGCTATCTCCAGCGTGATCTTCGGCCAGGACCGGGTGATCGAAAATACCCTGGTGACGATCCTGTCCGGCGGCCACGCGCTGCTGATCGGCGTGCCCGGCCTCGCCAAGACCAAGCTGGTGGAAACCTTAGGGATCACGCTCGGGCTGGATGCCAAGCGCATCCAGTTCACGCCCGATCTGATGCCCTCGGATATTCTGGGCGCCGAAGTGCTGGACGAGAGCGTCTCCGGCAAGCGTTCCTTCCGCTTCATCTCGGGCCCCGTGTTCGCACAGCTGTTGATGGCCGACGAGATCAACCGCGCCAGCCCGCGCACCCAGTCCGCGCTGCTGCAAGCCATGCAGGAGCAGCACATTACGGTGGCCGGCGCTCGCCACGATCTGCCGAAACCGTTCCACGTGCTGGCGACGCAGAATCCGCTGGAGCAGGAAGGCACCTATCCGCTGCCGGAGGCACAGCTCGACCGCTTCCTGATGGAGATCGACGTCGATTATCCGGACCGCGACGCGGAGCGGCGCATCCTGTTCGAAACCACCGGCGCCGACGAGACGCTGGCGAAGGCCGCAATGACTTCGGAGATCCTGATCACGGCGCAGCGGTTGGTGCGGAGGCTGCCGGTCGGCGACTCCGTGGTGGAAGCGATCCTCTCTTTGGTGCGCTCGGCGCGCCCGGGCGACGAAGGCGGCGAAACCGGCAAGCTGATCGCCTGGGGACCGGGTCCCCGCGCCAGCCAGTCGCTGATGCTCGCGGTGCGCGCCCGCGCCCTGCTCGACGGCCGCCTCGCGCCCTCGATCGACGACGTGCTCGATCTGGCGGAACCCATTCTCAAGCACCGCATGGCGCTGACGTTCTCCGCCCGCGCCGAAGGCCGCACCATCCCCGACGTCATCAGGCAATTGAAGACGCGGATCGGTTGATGGCCGCGGACACCGAGCACGCGCCGAGAGAGATCACAGCCATCCGACGGGCCGACGGCGAAAGCCGGACGCTCGCCGCCTCGCTGCCCCGGCTCGTGCTCGAAGCCCGCCGCATTGCCGCCAACGTCATCCACGGCCTGCATGGGCGGCGGCGCGCCGGCTCCGGCGAAAGTTTCTGGCAGTACCGCCGCTTCGTTTCGGGCGAGCCGTCGCAGAACGTCGACTGGCGGCGCTCGGCGCGCGACGATCATCTCTATGTCCGCGAGCAGGAATGGGAGGCCTCGCATACAGTGTGGCTGTGGCCGGACCGCTCGCCGTCGATGGCGTTCGCCTCGAAGCAGGCGCGCGACAGCAAGCTGGAACGCGGGCTGATCGTCACCTTCGCGCTCGCCGAACTGCTGGTCGCGGGCGGCGAACGCGTCGGCATTCCCGGCCTGATGAACCCGACCGCGAGCCGCAGCGTGATCGACAAGATGGCGCAGGCGATGCTGCATGACGACGCGGCGCGGCTCAGCCTGCCGCCGTCCTTCGTGCCCGCGGCGCTGGCCGAAATCGTGGTGCTGTCGGACTTCTGGTCGCCGATGCCCGAAATCCGGACCATGCTGGCCGGCCTGTCGGCCTCCGGCGCGCACGGCACGCTGATCCAGATCGTCGATCCCGCCGAGGAAACCTTCCCCTATTCCGGCCGGATCGAATTCGTCGAACCGGAGAACGGCACCGTCATCACCGCCGGCCGCGCGGAAAAATGGGCAGATGATTACGTCGCGCGCGTGGCGCTGCACCGCGCCGAAATTCGCGCCGAGACCAACAAGCTCGACTGGCTGTTCTCGACCCACACCACCAGCCGCTCGGCGGCCGAGCTGCTGCTGTTCCTGCATTCCGGCATGATGGTGAGCAAGGGCAGCGCGCGCGGCGCCACCGTCAAAGTGGGGCGACGGGCATGATCGCCGGACTCCCCCTCGCTTTCGCGCAACCCCTGCTTCTGCTGGGCCTGTTGAGCCTGCCGGTGCTGTGGTGGCTGCTGCGGGTGATGCCGCCGCGGCCGCGGCGCATCGAGTTTCCGCCGACGCGGCTGTTGTTCGACATCGCGCCGAAGGAGGAAACCCCCTCGCGCACGCCATGGTGGCTGACCCTGTTGCGGCTCGCCGCCGCCGCGCTGGTGATCCTGGCAGCGGCCGGGCCGATCTGGAATCCGCAAACCGGACTCGCCGGCTCCAGCGCGCCGCTGGTGATCCTGCTCGACGACGGCTGGAGTGCGGCGGCGAGTTGGGACAGCAGGATCAAGGCGGCGGACGAACTGATTGCGAACGCCGACAACGACCGGCGCGGCGTGACGCTGGTGCCGCTGTCGGAGCCGGCGCGCGACATCACCCTGATGCCGGCGGGCACCGCACGGGTGGCGCTGCGCCAGCTCGCGCCCAAACCCTATTCGATCGAGCGGGTGGAAACCCTGCCGGCGCTGGAGCGTTTCCTGAAGGCCACCGGCGACGCCGAGATCGCCTGGCTGTCGGATGGCGTCGATACCGGGCGCGGCCCGGAGTTTCTCGAAGCCCTCGGCAAGACCATCGGAGATCGCAGCTTGACGGTTTTTGAGGGCGGCACCGCCCCCCCGCTCGCGCTGGTCGCGGCCGAAAATGCCGCGGCGAAGATGACGGTGAAGGTGCTGCGCACCGGCGGCGGCATCGCCGCGGGCGTGGTGCGCGCGATCGACCTGAAGGGTTCGCCGATCGGCGAGGCCCGCTACCGCTTTGCGCCTGGGGATCGCGAGACCGAAGCCTCGTTCGACCTGCCTGTCGAATTGCGCAACGACATTTCCCGGCTCGAAATAGCCGGCGAGCGATCCGCCGGCGCGGTGCAGTTGCTCGACAAGCGCTGGCGCCGCCGCGCCATCGGCATCGTCTCGGGATCGACCAGCGATACCGCGCAGCCGCTCTTGGCCTCGACCTTCTATCTGACTCGCGCGCTGGCGCCGTTCGCCGACGTCCGGCTCGGCGATCGCGGCGCGCCGCAGCAGGCGATCACCCAGTTTCTCGACCAGAAGCTGCCGATGATCGTGCTGGCGGATGTCGGCACGCTGTCGTCCGAAATTCGCGAGCGCATCGGCGCATGGATCGAGCAAGGCGGCGTGCTGGTGCGATTCGCCGGCCCGCGGCTGGCGCAGGCCGACGACGACCTGGTGCCGGTCAAGCTGCGCCGCGGCGGACGCAGCCTCGGCGGCAGCCTCACCTGGGAAAAGCCGCAGCGCCTGGCCGCGTTCGCGGCCGACGGGCCGTTCGCGGGCCTCGTGGCGCCGAAGGATGTCACCGTGACGCGGCAGGTGCTCGCCGAACCCAATGCGGCGCTGGCGACAAGGAGCTGGGCCTCGCTGGAGGACGGCACGCCGCTGGTCACAGGCGAACATCGCGGCAAGGGCGTGGTCAGCCTGTTTCACGTCAGCGCCGACATGCGCTGGTCCGACCTGCCGATGTCCGGCAGCTTCGTCGAGATGCTGCGAAGGATCGTCGATTCCTCCGGCTACACGTCCACGCCGGGCGCCGGCGTCGCGGGCGAAGCCAGCGCCGAGACGGTGGCGCCGCTGCGCACGCTCGACGGCTTCGGCGCTTTCGGGCCGCCGCCCTCGACGGCGAAGCCGCTGCCCGCCGATTTCCGCGACCGCGCCACGCCGGATCATCCGCCCGGCTTCTATGGACCGGCCGACGGCCCGCTCGCGGTCAACGCGCTGGCGGCGGCCGACCGCATCGCGCCGCTCGATACCGCCTCGCTGCGCGCGCAGCGCGCCAGCTACACCAATGCCGAGCCGCGCGACTTGCGGGGAATCCTGCTGGCCGCGTCGCTGGCGCTGTTCCTGATCGACGCCGTGATCGTCGCTCTGCTCGGCGCCGGCATCGCGGCGCTGTTGCGGCGGCGCGCGGTACCCGCCGCACTGGCGTTCGCGCTGGCGCTGTCCACGATCGTCGCCACGAACATGGCGACGTCCTGGCCGGCGCGCGCGGACACCGCCGACGAGTTCGCCATCAAATCGGTGTCGCAAACCCGGCTGGCCTATGTCGTCACCGGCAACGCCGACGTCGACTCCATCGTCAAGGCGGGCCTGTCCGGGCTGACGCTGTTTCTGGCGCAGCGCACCGCGCTGGAAGCCGGCGATCCCGTCGGCATCGATCCGGCGCGCGACGAACTGGCGTTCTTCCCGCTGATCTACTGGCCGGTATTGCCGGGGGCGGCGAAGCCGGCGCGGGACGCCATCAACCGCATCGACGCCTACATGAAGCAGGGCGGCACCGTGCTGTTCGACACCCGCGACGCCATCGAGGCGCCGCCCGGCGCCAATGGCGCATCGCAGACGCCGGGCATGCTGGCGTTGCGCAGCATTCTCTCCTCGCTCGACGTTCCCGAGCTCGAGCCGGTGCCGCGCGAGCACGTGCTGACCAAGACCTTCTATCTGCTGCGCGATTTTCCCGGCCGCTTCACCTCGGGCCAGACCTGGGTGGAAACCCTGCCGCGCGACGAAGACGACGAGGCCGCCTCGCGGCCCGCCCGCGGCGGCGACGGCGTCTCGCCGATCATCATCACCTCGAACGACCTGGCCGGCGCCTGGGCCTTGCGTCCGGACGGCCAGCCGATGCTGCCGCTGACGCCGGGCGAACCGCGGCAACGCGAATTCGCCTTCCGCGCCGGCGTCAACATCGTGATGTACACGCTGACCGGCAACTACAAGGCCGACCAGGTGCATGCGCCGGCGCTGATCGAACGGCTCGGGCAGTAGCATGCAATACGGTATCGCCTTCACCCCGCTCGTCCCCTCGATGGTGCTCTGGATCGCGCTGGCCGCCATTGCCGTGATCGCGGCGCTGCTGTTGCTGGCCCGCGCCCGAGGCGCTGCGGTGCGCGTCACCGCGCTGGCGCTGATCCTGCTGGCGCTGGCCAACCCGTCGTTTACCCGCGAGGACCGCGAGCCGCTGTCGTCGGTCGCCGCCGTCGTGATCGACAAGAGCCCGAGCCAGAATTTCGGCGAGCGCACTGGCGAAACCGAAAAGGCCCGCGAGGCGCTGGTCGACAGCCTGAAGAAGATCAAGGGCGTCGAAGTCCGCGTCGTCGAGGCCGGGCAGGCCGACGGCGAAACCGACGGCACCAAACTGTTCGGCGCGCTGTCGTCGGCGCTGTCGGACGTTCCGGTCGATCGCGTCGCCGGCGCCTTCCTGATCACCGACGGGCGGGTGCATGATATTCCCGCCAATGCCGCCGCGGTCGGATTCCAGGCGCCGGTGCATGCGCTGATCACCGGGCGCAAGGACGAACGCGACCGCCGCATCGCGATTGCTGCAGCCCCGCGCTTCGGCATCGTCGGACAGGCGCAGACCATCACCTACCGGCTCGACGACCAGGGCGTCAGCGGCGAGCGCGCCAGGATCGTGGTGCGCCGCGACGGCGAGGTGATCAATGAGCGCACCGTCCTGAGCGGCCAGACCGTCAATATAGATGTCGACATCAAGCATGCCGGGCCGAACATTATCGAGATCGAGGCCTCGCCGCTGCCCAACGAACTGACACTGGTCAACAACCGCGCGGTGGTGGCGATCGACGGCGTGCGCGACAAATTGCGGGTGCTGCTGGTCTCCGGCGAGCCGCATTCTGGCGAGCGCACCTGGCGCAACCTCTTGAAATCCGACGCCAGCGTCGATCTCGTGCATTTCACGATTCTGCGCCCGCCGGAGAAGCAGGACGGCACGCCGATCAACGAACTCAGCCTGATCGCGTTTCCGACCCGCGAACTGTTTCAGCAGAAGATCAACGAATTCCAGCTGATCATCTTCGACCGCTACGCCCGCCAGGGCGTGCTGCCGATCCCCTATTTCGACAACATGGCGCGCTACGTGCGCGCCGGTGGCGCGGTGCTGGTGTCGGCAGGCCCCGATTATGCGTCGACCACCAGCATCTGGCGCACGCCGCTGGATTCGGTGTTACCCGCCGAACCTGTCGGGGTCTCCGAGAAGCCGTATTACGCGCATCTGAGCGACGCCGGCAAACGCCATCCGGTGACGCGCGGACTGGAAGGCTCCGCCACCGAGCCGCCGCGCTGGAGCCGGTTCTTCCGCACCGTCGACACCCGCAATGCCACCACCCCTCCGGTCATGACCGGCGCCGACGGCAAGCCGCTGTTGCTGCTGTCGCGGGTCGGCGAGGGCCGCGTCGCGCTTCTGCTGTCGGACCACATCTGGCTGTGGGCGCGCGGCTATGAGGGCGGCGGGCCGCATCTCGATTTGCTGCGGCGAACCTCGCACTGGCTGATGAAGCAGCCTGACCTCGACGAGGAAGCGCTGCGGCTTCAGATCAGCGGCAAGGATCTCGTGGTGCTGCGCCAGACCATGGCCGACAGCGTCCCGCCCGTGACGGTGACGTCACCCTCCGGCACCACCCGCGAGCTGACGCTGAGCAGCAGCGAACCCGGCAGCTGGCGCTCGGCGATCCCCGCCAGCGAACTCGGTCTGTGGCAGGCCACCGACGGCACGCTGAAGGCACTGATCAATGTCGGCCCGACCAACCCCAAGGAATTTTCCGAGGTCACCTCCACCACCGAAATGCTCCGGCCGCTGGCGCAGGCCACCGGCGGCGACGCACGGCGCCTCGTGGACGGCTCCAGCTTCGAGGTTCCGCGCATCGTGCCGGTCCGCGCTTCCGGCATCTTCCGCGGCGATGGCTGGATGGGCGTCAGGATGCGCGATGCCAGCGTGGTGCGCGGCGTCGGCGTGCTGCCGATCTTCGCCGGCCTGATCGGCCTCTTGCTGCTGCTCGGCGCCTTCGCCGCGACGTGGTTGCGCGAGGGGCGCTGAGCGGCACTCGCTCGCCGGCCGTTGCGCAAATCACACGCACCCGGCGAATTCGCCCCATGGGCGGTTCGAGCACGGTTGACACCCGCCCGATCACCGGATGTTATATTGTAACATTGGACGAGCCGGGATATCCCGGCCGGTCGATGTGAGGCACCTGTCGGCATGAAGTGGTTTCGCGCGAACATCAAACACGGGGCACGGCTGGCGCTGTTGGCGCTGGCGCTGCAGTTTGGGCTGTCGTTCGGGCATTTCCACGCAGGCGCCGCGCAGGCGGCGGCGCTGGCCATTCAATCGGCCGTCCCGCAGTCCGACATTGCCGCCGCCCTCGCCACGGCCGACGCCGTCGATCCGTTTGCCCCGCTGCCGGCGTCCCATAACGATTCCCAGCACCCAGGCGAGGACTGCGCCATCTGCGCCGTCATCGCGCTGGCGCGCACGGTGGTATCAGCAACGCCGCCGACAATGCTGCTGCCGCAAGCCGAAGCATTTCAATATCGCGTCACCGACGCCGCGTTCGTCGATCTGAACCCGGTCGGCGTCGCGTTCCAGCCTCGCGCTCCCCCCGCCTCCTGACATCGATGGCTTGATGCTCCCTGAAGGGATCGCCGCGTCGTCTGCGGTCGATTCTGCCGGGACAAATCGAAATCGGTCCGTCGCACATCGACGGCAGGCGCATTCCGAATTCGTCAACGTGAACGAATCCGGTCGCGACTCTCTCAGGATCTGGACAATGACATTCCAAACAAGACGAGCATTCCACGCCAGTGGAGCAAGCTGGCTATTCCTGTGCGCGATGGGATGCGGCGCGATGGCACAGGACGCAACGCCAGCACGGCCCGCCACGCAGCTGCCGGAAATCACGGTGACCGCGCCGAGCCCGATTCAGCGGCGGAATACGACCCCGTCACGAACGCCTTCGCGGGTCGCGCGCGCCGTCCCCAATCGCGAGCCGGCGCCGCCAACACAACCGGCGCCCGTCGCCGCCGCGCCCCAACAGGGCGTGCTGCCGATCGTGGCCGATCAGTTCGCCACCGTCACGGTGTTACCGAACGAGGAAATCCGCCGCTCGGGCGGCGCCACGCTCGGCGATGTCCTGTTTTCCAAGCCGGGCATTACCGGCTCCAGCTTCGCGCCCGGCGCCTCAAGTCGGCCGATCATCCGGGGGCTCGACGTCAATCGCGTCGGCATCGTCGAAAACGGCATCGGCAGCAACGGCGCTTCGGATCTCGGCGAGGATCATTTCGTTCCGATCGACCCGCTCGCGACCAACCAGATCGAAGTAATCCGCGGACCCGCGACCATGCGCTATGGATCGAGCGCGATCGGAGGCGTCGTTAGTGCTTCCAACAACCGGATTCCCGATGCGCTGCCCTCCTGCGCGGCGGCGCCGTTCCAGAGCTACGGCCTCCCCGCCAAGGCTCCGCTCGCCAATGTGCAATCGCCGTCCTGCGTGACCGTGGAAACGCGAACGGCGGTCAGCTCGGTCGATCGCGGCGTCGAAGGCGGCATCCTGCTCGATGCCGGCGCGGGCAATTTCGCCGTGCACGCCGACGCCTATGGCCGCAAGAGCAACGACTACAATATCCCGGGCTATCCCTATCTGTTCGACCAGACCCGGCCGGTCAACGGCCGCCAACCCAACTCGGCGGCGCAGGCGGCCGGCGGATCGATCGGCGGTTCGTACATCTTCGACGGCGGTTTTGTCGGCGCCGCGATCACGCAGAACGATTCGATCTATCGCATCCCCGGAATCGACGGCGCCGATCACCAGACCCGGATCGACGCGCGCCAGACCAAGATCACGGCCAAGGGCGAGTATCGCCCGGATGCCGCGGCGATCGAGGCGATCCGCTTCTGGGCCGGGGCTACCGACTACAAGCACAACGAGATTGGTCTGTCGGATCCGGCCGATCTCACCACGCTCGGCGTGCGGCAGACCTTCACCAACAAGGAGCAGGAAGGCCGCGTCGAAATGCAGTTGATGCCGTTCAACGCGCGCTTTGCGACGGTGACGTCAGCACTCGGCCTGCAGGCCAGCCATCAGGAACTGACCGCGCCAAGCCCTGACGATCCGACCTCGCCGCTCAACGGTCTGTTCGATCCCAACAAAAACACCAAGGTCGCCGGCTACGTGTTCAACGAGTTGAAATTCACGGAGACCACCAAGGCGCAGATCGCCGGCCGCATCGAGCGCGTCAATCTCACGGGAACGACGCCCGCGTTCATTCCAGAACGGTTCGACCTCGCCGCAAACCCCGGCGATATCGGCCCGCCAACGGCGCGCAACCTGTCCTTTACGCCGAAAAGCGGAAGCATCGGCCTGATCCAGAACCTTCCAGCCGGCCTCGTTGCCAGCATCACCGGCCAATATGTCGAACGCGCGCCCAAGCCGGCCGAACTGTTTTCGCGCGGCGGACACGATGCGACCGTTACCTTCGACATCGGCAATCCCAATCTCGGCATCGAGACCGCCAAATCCGTCGAGATCGGGTTGCGGCGGGCAACCGGACCGTTGCGGTTCGAAGCCACCGCCTTCTACACGCAGTTCAACGGCTTCATCTACCGGCGCCTGACCGGCAACACCTGCGAGGACGTCGCCTGCGTCGGCCCGGCGGACCCGGCTGCTCCGCTCGAGCTCAATCAGGCGATCTATTCGCAGCGCGACGCCACCTTCCGCGGCGGCGAATTCCAGAGCCAGCTCGATATCTCGCAATTCCACGGCGGTATCTGGGGCATCGAAAATCAGTTCGACGTCGTGCGCGCCACCTTCTCGGACGGCACCAACGTTCCCAGAATTCCACCGGTGCGCGCCGGCGTCGGCGTGTTCTGGCGCGATGCGAACTGGCTGGCGCGGATCAACTATCTGCACGCCTTCGCGCAGAACCATATCGCCGTGATCGGTGAAACCCCGACGGCGGGCTATAATCTCCTGAAGGCGGAAATCAGCTACAAGACCAAACTCGATGCGAGCTGGTTCGGCGCCCGCGAGATGATGGTTGGTCTGGTCGGCAACAACCTGTTGAACGAGAACATGCGCAATTCGGTGTCGTACAACAAGGATGAGGTGTTGATGCCGGGGATCGGGGTAAGAGCGTTCGCGAATTTGAAGTTTTAATCAAACTCCATCAACGTCATTGCGAGGAGCGCTTGCGACGAAGCAATCCATGTCGCCTCACAAAGAAAGAATGGATTGCTTCGCTCCGCTCGCAATGACGTTGATGGGTCAACCCGTAGCCCGGATGGAGCTGTCGGGCCGGCGCAACGCGCCGTCCCGGCGGCGCAATCCGGGACCGGTGCATCAGTTGCGCGAAGTCCCCGGATTACGCCATCGGCCCGCGCATTCGCGCGAGCCGTTGGCTCCATCCGGGCTACAGGTGCGACGAGCAATGCGCCGGCTACTTCGCCTGGCTCCAGTCCGGGCGGATTGCGCCGGAGACATCCGTGGACGCGCCATCGACGAGTTCGGCCACCAGCAGCCGGCTGTAGTCGACCGGGCCGGGCATGGTCATCCGTCCCTTCGGGACCGGCTTGAAGCCGACGCGACTGTAATAGGCTTCGTCGCCGACCAGCAGTACGAGACGATGCCCCTTGGCTTTGGCGTCGTTCAGCGCGCGATCCATCAGCTTGCGGCCGACGCCGCGGCTGCGGAACGGCGGTTCGACCGTCAGCGGCCCCAGCAGCAATGCCCTGGTATCGCCGACGCAAATCGGCAATTGCCTGACCGAGCCGACCAGCAGCGTGCCGATCCGGGCGGTGAACGACAGGTCGAGCAGGTGATCGACATGCTCGCGCAGCCGGTAGGCGCTCAGCGCGAAGCGGCCGGGCCCGAAGGTGCGCTGGTGCAGGCGTTCGATCGGCAGCGCGTCGCTGGGGGTCTCGGCCAATATGGTCAGTGAGAGGTCGCTCATGCTGGGGCGCGGGATAGCATCTGGCGGACGCGCGGTCCATCGGCCATCCCACGTTAAATTCCCGGCCGTATCAGTTCCTGTTGACGGATCCCTGGGACAAATAGGCCAGCAGCTTCATCTCACGCCGTCCGCGCGTCACCGTGTCGAGCACCAGCCCCGACGATACCGACAGCACCGCCAGGATCATCAGGCCCATCGACAGGACCGCCGTCGGCAGCCGCGGCACGAGGCCTTCCTCGAGATAGGTGACGATGACGGGAATCGCGAGGCCGATCGAAACCAGCGTCAGGAAGATTCCGATGGCGGTGAAAAAGCGCAGCGGCTTTTCCGAGCGGTAGAGTTTCAGGATGGTGCCGAGAATGCGAAATCCGTCGCGCCAGGTGTTGAGCTTGCTGAACGATCCCTCGGGCCGGGCGTAATAGGGCGTCTCGATCTCGGCGACCGGCAGCGCCAGCTCGAGCGCGTGCACGCTGAGCTCGGTCTCGATTTCAAAACCGTCCGACAGCACCGGGAAGGATTTGACGAAGCGCCGCGAGAACACGCGATAGCCGGAAAGAATATCCTTGAAGGCCTGGCCGAACACCGCGGAGAGAAAGCTGGTCAGCATCCAGTTGCCGGTGCGATGGCCAGGCCGGTAGGCGGCCACGGCCTGGTCGACGCGAAACCCCACCACCATGTCGAGATGATCCGACAGCAGCATCTCGATCATGCGCGGCGCGCTGGCGGCGTCGTAGGTCGCATCGCCGTCGACCAGCAAGTAGATGTCGGCATCGACATCGGCGAACATCCGCCGCACTACATGGCCCTTGCCCTGGCGGCGTTCGCTGCGCACCTCGGCACCCGCCTCGCGCGCCACCGCTTTGGTACGGTCCGACGAATTGTTGTCGTAGACGAAGATCTGCGCCGAGGGCAGGGCTTTACGAAAATCCGCTATCACGGTTGCGACCGCGGCTTCCTCGTTGAAGCACGGCACCAGAACCGCAATCCGCATCGTCGGTGTGATCATCGCCGTTCTATCAGCCGAATCAGGTTTGTCATGAGGTCGCGCACGCTTTTACCGGTTGCCGGCCGCTAACGCCATGTCGCGGCAGGCTCCCTGCCCTCGAGCACTTCCGCGATCCGCAGCCGGGTGCCCCGGGTGGTCTCCTCCGGCAAGGCTGTCGCGTCGAAGAAGCCGCAGGCGACGATCTCACGGTTGGCCTCGGGCAGCCGGTCCTGCCGGAATTGCCGGATTACATAGACCGCGACGTGGTCGCGGCGGGAAACATGGCTGTTGAGAAACAGGCCATGCAGCGGCGGCTCGCCTGCAAGTTCGATCCGCCCCTCCTCCGCCAGTTCGCGGCGCAGCGCCTCGCGAAAGGTTTCGCCGACCTCGACGCCGCCGCCCGGCAGATGCCAGCCCGAGACGTAGCTGTGCTTGACCAGAAATACCCTGTCATCGCCGTCCAGCACCACGGCGCGGACCCCGAGCGTCATGCCGCGGGCGAACCGCCAGTAGAGATGGAAAACCTGCCGCAGCGCCGGCTCGAGCGTCGTTCGCAGCTTCTGCAGGTTCATCGCCATCGAACCTCATATCCTGACATCGCGTTTGATCCTTGCGCCGCGCCAGCCGGCTTGCCAATACTTTGGAGGGATTTCCAGAGGATATCACGAGATGATCGCGCGGCGGCTCCGTCCCGCAGGCAACCGAAGCGGACCGGGCTGATGGCGGCCTTCACGCTGGCCCATCTGTCCGATCCGCATCTGCCGCCGATGCCCGCGGCGCGGCTGCGCGATCTCGCGGGCAAACGCGCGCTCGGCTATCTCAACTGGACCCGCAACCGGCACAAGGTCCACCGGCGCGAGGTGCTGGACGCGCTGGTGGCGGACCTGCAGGCGCAGGCGCCGGACCAGATCGCGGTCACCGGCGACCTCGTCAATCTGGCGCTGGACGCCGAGTTTGCGCCGGCGCGGGCATGGCTGGAAAGCGTCGGTGCGGCGGATCGCGTCACGGTGATCCCCGGCAATCACGACGCCTATGTTCGCGCCACCCGGCACCGCTTTGCGGAGGCCTGGGGAGATTATCTCCGCGGCGACGAGGCGCCTGATGGCGATGTCGCCTTTCCGCTGCTGCGCCGGCGCGGCCCGCTGGCGCTGATCAGCGCGTCGTCGGCGGTCCCGACACCGCCCTTGATGGCGACCGGTTGGCTCGGGCGCAGCCAGCTCGACAGGCTGGAGCACATGCTGGCGGGGCTCGCCGCTGCCCAAGCGTTTCGCGTGCTGCTGGTCCACCATCCGCTGCGTTCGGATTCGCGCTTCAAGCGATTGACCGATTCGGCTGATCTGCTCGCGCTGTTGCAGCGGCACGGCGTGGAGCTGGTCCTGCACGGCCACGATCACGTTCACTCCACGATCTGGATCGACGGTCCCAAGGGAAAAATCCCTGTCGTCGGCGTGCCGTCGGCCTCCGCCATCGCCCATGGCCGCTATCCGGCGGCGGCCTATAATCTGTTTTCGATCGAACGCGAGGGCGATGCGTGGCGGTGCGAACAGACCGTGCGGGGGGTGGACGATGCGCTGCGCGTTCGCGAGGTAAGGCAGGCACGCCTATCATAGCAACTGTAGTCGTAGATCGGTATTGCTGCCCATCCTTCGAGACGGCCACTTCGTGGCCTCCTCAGGATGAGGTTGACTTGTTGAAACATAACGACCTCATGCTGAGGAGCGAGCAGCGCGAGCGTCTCGAAGCATGGGCCGCAAGCGACTCAATCGCCACCACCGCCACCGCAGCCGCCGCCTCCGCACCCTCCCTCACCGTCGCCGCCTCCGCTACCTGCATCGCCGCCGCCGGACGCATCGCTGCTGCCATCGCTTCCGGCATCGCCGAAGCCCGCGGTGCCGCCGTCGGCGGAACCATCTGCGAAATCACCACCGCAATAGGCCGCGCCACTGCCGCTCTTCCGCAGCTCTTCGCATTGCGGGTGATAGACGAATCCGCCCGGAATATTCAGCTTGGAGTCCAGCGCGAACAGCAGCGGCAGGCGGGTCGGGTTGACCGGGTCAATGTTCTCGTATTTGCAGCAGTACCACCACACGCGGCGAAGACCCTCGTTGCTCTTGCGGTGTTCCGACAGCACGACCGCCGGCGTATGGTGCAGGAAGCCGCCGAAACCGCGCCGGCAAAATGCATCGTATTCGCGGGTATAGAGAATGAATTCGTGCCACAGATCGTCGGCGACCTGCGACGGCATCGAGACGTAGCGCTTGCCGCTCATCAGATAGGCGATGAAGAACTGGCGCAGGCCGCGCGACACCAGCGCGCTGTTCTTGCGCTCCAGTCCCGGGCGATGTTTCTCGAGCCGCTCCAGCAGCCCTGGCGGCCAGCGATAGGTGCGGATGAACTCGGCGCGTCGAAGCTGCAGCCAGCGGGGGACGATCACGAGCAACACGACCGCGCCGACACCAATCAGTGCGATCGCTATGACCGGAGACATCAACGCTGCTCCGGCGCGGTCAGAGATTCCGCAAGGTCGCGAACAGCGCGAGGGCGAACAGCGCGATCGCGCCGGCGAGGAAGCCGAGCACGAAAGTCCAGAAGCCGCTGCGGCGCTTTTGTTCGACGACGACCGGCGCCGGCGCCGGCGTCGCGACAAGCGCGTGCTCGCGCTCGATCATGCGGCGGGCGACGTAGTCGGTGACGGCATCGACGATGGCGGCGACGTCATGCGACTCCGATATCACGATGCGGCCGAAGCGGGTGTCCTGCACGAAGCGGTAGATGCGCTTGTCGCGGCCCATCAGCACATGGGCGACGACGTCGATCCACAGCCGCGGCGTATCGCCCTGGCTGATGCCGCGGTCGAACAGGTCGACCTTTTCGGGGATTTGCGCGAACAGGGGCTCCAGCGCGTCGTTGAGAATTTCGAGCCGGGCCACTTCGGCGTCGCGCAGATCGACAACCACCCCGGTGCGGTCGGCGGCCTCGATCCGCGCCTGCCGCAGGGCATCGCGCAGACGGACTGGACGCGTGCTGCTGACGGCCTGGCTCCCGGTATTCTGCGCGTCTGACATCCGCTTGATCGCCTTTGTCCTGAGGGTCCCCGAAGCGTTAACCTATCAGTAACCACGTTTTGCGCAAAGGTTCCTTGTTCCCAAGGGTTTAGGCCGCCGGCTTCTTTCTTACCTCTCCCGCGGGCGGGCGGGAGAGGGAGAAAAAAGAGCGGCCCCATCCGGGGTTACCGAATGGGGCCGCTCTCGTCCCTGGACGTCTTCTTCTGGTTCTGGCCGGCAGCGGGCCTTACGCCGAGACGCGGGCGGGCTCTTCCACGATGGAGAAGCGCACGCCGGCCTTGTGCCGGTTCTCTTCCGAGACGGCGCGCCAGGCATCCTCGGCTTCCTGGCGGGTCTTGAACGGACCCTGTACCTGGGCCGAGCCTTCCACGAGCTTGTGGAAGTTCATCGAACCGAACTCGCCGCCAATCACCCAGAAATTGCTGCCTTTGGTCATGATCGTCTCCTGTTCCTACCGTTAGCCGAACTGGTTCATCGTGTTGTGGGCGCCGCCCGCCTTCAGAGCGGCTTCACCGGCGAAATATTCCTTGTGATCGTCGCCGATATCGGAGCCGGCCATGTTCTGATGCTTGGCGCAGGCGATACCCTGACGGATCTCCTGGCGCTGAACATTCTTCACATAGCCCAGCATGCCCTGCTCGCCGAAATACTCCTTGGCGAGATTATCAGTCGACAGAGCTGCCGTGTGATAGGTCGGCAACGTGATCAGATGGTGGAAGATGCCGGCACGCTTGGCCGAATCCGCCTGGAAGGTGCGGATGCGCTCGTCGGCTTCACGGCCCAGCGGCGTATCGTCGTATTCCGGCTTCATCAGCTCGGCCCGGTTGTACTTGCTGACATCCTTGCCGGCTTCCTTCATCGCGTCGTACACCTGCCAACGGAAGTTGAGCGTCCAGTTGAACGAGGGCGAGTTGTTGTAGGCCAGCTTGGCGTTCGGAATGACTTCGCGAATGCGGTCGACCATCGAGGCGATCTGCTCGATATTCGGCTTCTCGGTTTCGATCCACAACAGGTCAGCGCCGTTCTGCAGCGAGGTGATGCAGTCGAGCACGCAGCGATCCGCACCCGTGCCTTCGCGGAACTGATAGAGGTTGCTGGGCAGCCGCTTCGGGCGCAGCAGCTTGCCGCCGCGGCTGATGATGACGTCGCCATTCCCGACCTTCGTGGCATCGACCTCTTCGCAATCCAGGAAGCTGTTGTACTGATCGCCGAGGTCGCCGGGCTTGTGGCTCACAGCGATCTGCTGCGTGAGACCGGCGCCCAGCGAATCGGTGCGGGTCACGATGATGCCGTCTTCGACGCCCAGTTCGAGGAACGCATGACGGCAGGCCCGGATCTTCGCCAGGAACACCTCGTGCGGCACGGTGACCTTGCCGTCCTGATGGCCGCACTGCTTTTCGTCGGAGACCTGATTTTCGATCTGCAGCGCGCACGCACCTGCTTCGATCATCTTCTTGGCGAGCAGATAGGTCGCCTCCGCATTGCCGAAGCCGGCGTCGATGTCGGCGATGACGGGCACGACATGGGTCTGGAAGTTGTCGATCTTTTCGATCAATGCCTTTTCCTTCGCCTGGTCGCCAGCCTTGCGTGCGGCGTCGAGCGCGCGGAAGGTATCGTTGAGTTCACGGGAGTCCGCCTGGCGGAGGAAGGTGTAAAGCTCCTCGATCAGCGCCGGAACCGAAGTCTTCTCGTGCATCGACTGATCGGGAAGCGGTCCGAATTCGGAGCGAAGTGCCGCGATCATCCAGCCGGACAGGTACAGATAGCGGCGATCGGTCGTACCGAAATGCTTCTTGACCGAAATCAGCTTCTGCTGCGCGATGAAGCCATGCCAGCAACCGAGCGACTGGGTGTACTTGGTGGGATCGCCGTCATACGCAGCCATATCGCTGCGCATCAGCGCCGCGGTGTAGCGGGCGATGTCCAGGCCGGTCTTGAAGCGGTTCTGCAGGCGCATGCGCGCCACGGCTTCGGGGGTGACGCCGTTCCAGGTCGGCTGGGGCTTGAGCAGCGCCTCGGCAGCTCCAAGCTCGCTGAGATAGGAGGCCGGTCCCTGGACAGCCTGGTCGCTGATCCCGCGTGGCTGGTAGTTCATGTGCATGATCCTTTTCGGTGACGACCACTGACATTCGTGACAGTGCATTGCGAAACGTGCCGAGAGCTAAACGCTAAACTGCTGAATTCGTATAGATAGCTTGTCATTTAATGGTGATGTCATGTAACATCCGTACTTGTCATAGATGTCACGTTGTAATGTTTGTCACAAAAGGCTACCGCCATGGCCAACGATTCCGCAAAAAAGCTGTTCGTCGGACCCCGGTTCCGGCGAATCCGCCAGCAATTGGGGCTGTCGCAGACCCAGATGGCCGAGGGGCTGGAGATTTCTCCGAGCTATATCAACCTGATAGAGCGCAACCAGCGGCCGGTGACGGCGCAGCTGCTGCTCCGGCTGGCGGAAACCTACGACCTCGATTTGCGCGACCTCGCCACCGCCGACGAGGACCGCTTCTTCGCCGAACTGAACGAGATCTTCTCCGACCCCCTGTTCCGGCAGATCGACCTGCCCAAACAGGAACTGCGCGATCTCGCTGAATTATGCCCCGGCGTGACGCATTCCCTGCAGCGCCTCTATGCCGCCTATACCGAGGCCCGCCGCGGCGAGACCATGGTGGCGGCGCAAATGGCCGACCGCGACGAGGGCACCCGTTACGAGGCCAATCCGATCGAACGCATCCGCGACCTGATCGAGGCCAACCGCAATTATTTCCCCGAGCTGGAACAATCAGCGGAAACGCTGCGCGACGAGTTGAACGTGCCCGCGGAAGAGCTGTTCGCGGCCCTTGCGGCACGCTTGCGTGAAAAGCATTCGGTCGTCACCCGCATCATGCCGGTCGACGTCATGCGCGAGACCTTGCGGCGGTTCGACCGGCATCGCCGGCAACTCCTGATTTCCGAACTGGTGGACAGCCCCGGCCGCGCCTTCCAGCTCGCGTTCCAGATCGGTCTCACCGAAAGCAGCGGCACTTTCGATGCCATCGTCAACCGCGCCGGCCCGCTCGACGATACGCCGCGACGGCTGTACCGGATCACGCTGGCGAACTATTTTGCGGCTGCCGTGATGATGCCGTATCAGGCCTTTCACGGCGCGGCGGAGGCCTTGAACTACGACGTCCACGTGCTGGCGCAGCGTTTCAACGCCGGCTTCGAGCAGGTCTGTCATCGCCTCACCACGCTGCAGCGGCCCAATGCGCGCGGCGTGCCGTTCTTCCTGCTGCGCGTCGACAATGCCGGCAACGTCTCAAAACGGTTCTCCTCCGGCACGTTTCCATTTTCGAAATTCGGCGGCACCTGTCCGCTGTGGAACGTGCACTCGACCTTCGATACGCCGGACCGGCTGCTCAAGCAGGTGATCGAACTGCCCGACGGCACGCGCTACTTCTCCATCGCGCAGATGGTGCGCCGGCCGGTGGCGCCGCACCCGCAGCCGCAGCCGCGCTTTGCCATCGGGCTGGGCTGCGAAATCCGCCATGCGACCAAGCTGGTCTATGCCACCGGCATGGATCTGGACAAAGCCGAGGGCACGCCGATCGGCGTCAACTGCCGGCTGTGCGAGCGCGAAAACTGCAGCCAGCGCGCCGAGCCGCCGATCACGCGAACGCTGATTTTGGACGAGAATACGCGGAGGGTGAGTTCGTTCGCGTTTTCCAATGCAAGGGAGTTGTGAGAGCGAGCGTTCGACCAAGCTCCCGAGTCGCAGCGCGCTCATTCTTCCCCTCACCCCTTGTGGGAGAGGGTGGCTGCGATGCGAAGCATCGCAGACGGGTGAGGGGTTGGCTCAGCGAGCACTGTGCCTGGGGATGGAGACCCCTCATCCGGCGCTTCGCGCCACCTTCTCCCACAAGGGGAGAAGGGAAGAGCCGCCGCGCTCACTGAAATTCCTGGAACTTCTTGTAGATCCAGCGGCGGCCGTCGTGGCGGCGCCAGACCTGGCCGGTCAGCAGGCGTCCGGTGATCGATCGCCGGGGAACGATCACGTTCCACAGATGCCAGACCTCGGCCCATGCCGGTTTCGGGCTGAGACCCAGTATTCGAAATCGCTCCCGGCCTTCAGCGAGCATGTTGGAATCCGCCATGCGCCGGATGGAAAATCTCCGACGCTTCACACGATAGCGCGCGACGATCTCGCCGCAATCGAAGTCGCCGGTTAAGCTAACCCGTCAACCTTACCGGCCAGGATCGCGGTCGCCGCATTAATGGCGATGACGCTTTTTCGGGGGATGAACAACGCGCGCTGGCCGCGTCGAGAGAACCGAGCCCGACTGGTTCGGGACATAGCCCCGGGATTCCTGCAGGCGCCGCTGATAGCCGGGCGAGCTCATGATGCTGGCGGCCGCTCCGCGCGCGAGCGCCTCGGTCGCGGTGAGCAGGACGAACAGGGCTGCGGTGCATTTCAGGAACTTGTTCATTCGCCACCTCCGGAACACTGTGCGATGGTTGGGCACCAGGAAATATCACACATTGTTCCGGTCCGTACTGGCACCCCGGCGTGGCAATCTGCGGGCAGCCCAAAAAGGACTTTGGTCAGGGAGATAGATCATGCGGATCGCGGTAGTCGGCGCCGGCGGAGTCGGCGGCGGATTTGGCGCCGCGCTGGCGAAAGCGGGAGCCGATGTCAGCTTTCTCGCGCGCGGCGCGCATCTGGCCGCCATGAAGAGCGCGGGCCTGAAGGTGCTGAGCCCCCGCGGCGACACCCATCTGGTGCCGACCAGGGCGACCGACGATCCCGCCGAGATCGGCCCCGTCGACATCGTGCTGTTCTGCGTCAAGCTGTGGGACGTCGAAAGCGCCGGCGAACGCATAAAACCCTTGATTGGTCCCGGCACCGCCGTGATCCCGCTGCAGAACGGCATCGACGCGCCCGAGCGGCTGATCCCGATTTTGGGCGAGCGCGCCGTAATGGGCGGCGTGGCGCAGATATCGGCCTCGATCACCGCGCCCGGCACGATCACCCAGGTCGGCACCTTCATGCGCATGATCTTCGGCGAGTTCGACGGCCAACGCAGCGCCCGCGCCGAGGATTTTCTCGCGCTGTGCCAGAAGGCCGGTTTCGACGCCACCCTGAGCGATCAGATCCTGACCGATCTCTGGATGAAGTTCGTGCTGCTCGCCACCAACGCCAGCATCACCGCGCTGGCGCGGCAGCCGATCGGCCAGTTGCGCGACGACCCCGACATCCGACCGGTCTTCATCGCCGCCCACCAGGAAGTGATCGACGTCGCCCGCGCCAGGGGCGTGGCGCTGCCGGCCAACGCGCTCGACAAAATTCTGGAGTTCAACAGCCACGCGCCGCCCACCATGAAGGCCTCGATGGCGCTCGACCTCGAGCGCGGCAACCGGCTGGAGCTGCCGTGGCTCGGCGGCAAGGTCGCCGAGCTCGGTCGCCAGCTCGGCGTGCCGACGCCGACGCACAGCGTGATGTATGCGATGCTGAAGCCGTATGTGATGGGGAAGACGGGGTGAGCGTCTCGCATCCTGCGCGACTGCCGGCGATTGGCTGAGATCGGCGATGTCACGGCTTGATCCCGATCAACGCCATGGCGTCGAGGGCGTCCACATTCGCACGTGGCGGCAATGGCGCGCGTGCCGGCGCGCGGTTCACGGCGTGGCGTGGGCCGGATGAAATGGAGGGAGAACGGACATGAAGCATGGCAGGCCCCTCCTATCGATGAGCATCCTGGCACTCGCGGCGGCCCTGGCTCCGCACGGCTCGGAAGCCAGTTTCGGCGGAAACGCGATCGGGCCTCCGGCACGGGAGGCAACCGGCCTGCAATTCCCCGTCGACGGGAGACTGGCCGCGGCGAAACGAAAATCGTCCGGGCAGGAGATCCGCAGCGTGCCGACGACCCCCGAGTCTCCGATTCCGAAGAAGAAGAAAGCCAGCAAGCAGAAGAAGAAAATCGCCAAGCCGCTCCCCGGCTGAAAAATACCTGCGGTTTGATCCTGCGCAAGGCGGCCGATCCGGTCCGGGATGAAATTTCGTCCCAAAGGTGGGCTGACCGATGCGGCGAAGGCTGACTTTCATTGCTTGCAGCTTCGCGGTCGCGCTGGTCCTCGCCGCGGGTGTCGCGCTCGCCGCCGACGCGCCGCAACCGGGCCAGTGGGAGATCGCCAGCAAGACCGAGCGCAGCGGCGTCGTGAAGACGCGGCCGCTGCGCACCACCTGCATGACGCCGGAGAAGGCACGCGATTTCGGCGCCAGGCTGCAGCGCGACCTCATCACCGCGACCGGCACCTGCAAGAGCATCGAGCCGCGCAAGACCGATACCGGCATGAGCTGGAGCATCCAGTGCGCGCCCGAGATGCCGCTGCGGGCGACGGCGTCCTACGCGTTCGACGGTCCGCAACATTACGTCGCGACGGTGAAATCAGAGACCAGTTTCGCCGGCAAGACGATGGCCTCCACCCTGACCGTCGAGGGACGGCGCATCGGGGAGTGCCCGAAGTGATCGCCCGCGCGCTCAGGCCGGCGCGGATCGCGGCGGCGCTTCAGGCCATCCTCGTCGCCGCATTGCTGGCATTCCATCCGGCGCCGGCGCGCGCCAGCGACGCCGGCGACTGCGTCGCCAGCCTCGCCAAGGCGGCGATCTCCGCGCCAGAGCTCGAGGCCGCCTATGACTTTCTCAGTCATCCCGAAAACTTTCCCTGTCTGGCACTGCTGGCCGACCCGACTTTTGAATTTCATGCCATTGTCGCGGTGCTGATCGCCATCAAGCAGGCCGGCGCCTTCGATACGGTGGATCAGTGCAGGAACCTGATCCCTTCGATCACCGCGGAGGTCGTGCTCGGGGTCGCCGACAAGCTCGGCATCAGCATCCCCGACGACATCAGGAAAGACAGCCAGAAACTCGCGCAATGGATCACCGACAACGCGCTGGGCCAGATCGTGACCCAGGAGATCGGCTGCGGCTGCGCGGTGGCGGTCTACGGCATCGAGGGGCTGGAGAAATCGCTGGCCAACCTCAAGGCGATGGCGGAATCCTGCGGCGCGGTGCTGCAGGAGATCGCCAGCGTCATCGCCGAAGGCGTCAAGGGCGCGCTGTCGGCGATCGAGGATTTCATCAACGGAGTCGTCGACGCCTTCGAAGACGTGTTCGATGCGATCGCCGGCGGCGACGATCTGCCCACCACCTCGGCGCCGCCGAAAGGCGACGTCGCGTGCTACCCGCCGAGCACGGCCTGGTGCCTGCCGGACAGTTCGTATTGTTCGGGATCGGATCCGGCTCCCGTCTCCTATTACAAATGCCCGGCGGACCTGAAATGCACCTGTCAGCCGGGACCCGGCGGCAAGCCGCAGCTCTGCGCCAGCTTCGATCCGGCGCAGTCGACCTGCCCGGTCGGATCGCAGTGCGCCGCCGACCCCGCCTGGCTCGCCTGGCACAACGCCACGCCGATGGGACAGAAGGATCCCTGGAGCGCGACTAACTGGCGGACCTGGCTGAAATGTATGCCGTGCGAAGGCGTCGCCAACGCCGTGCCGCTCACAGCCGGCGTCTGCGGCTGCGCGGCCGGCTACCAGCCGGTCTACCAGTTCGGTCCTTCGGGCAAGAAGACGCTGACGGCGTGCCTCTGCCCGGCGCCAATGCAGGAAGGCTCGTTCTTCGGCAGTACGAAATCGTGTCAGTGTCCGTCGCTCGGTCAGGTGCCGCGCATGAGCAACGGCAAGCTGGTGTGCGGCTGTCCGGACAATTATCAGCTCGAGGGCGGGCTGTGCCGGGCCTGCACCTCGACCGAAATCTACGATGCTAAGCAGCTCGCCTGCGTGCATTGCCCGATCGGCCAGAAGCCGGATCCGGCGCGCGGCAGCAACACATGCGTCAATCTCTGCAAGCCCGGAGAAATCCTGCAAGGCAGCGGCTGTCAGGCATGCCCCGCCAACACCTATGCGAAATACATGATCGGCAGCACCGGCTCGTGCGAGCCCTGCCCGGCCGGCTCGACCGCCAAGCCGGGATCGACGGCCTGCCTCGCGCCGCCGGTCTACACGCCACCGCCGCCGAAATCGACCCGGCCTGCGCGGCAGCCCGGCAGGCCCGATCTCGGTGTCGTCCCGCGGCAGCCGCCCGTCCCACCGGTGGTGCGCCCGCCGCCGCGGCGGCCGCCGGTGTCAGCGCCGCCGCAACGGCCACGCCCAATCATCGCGCCGGTACAGCGATTGAAACCGGCAGCGCGACCGCACTCGCGGCAACTCGACAGGCAACGTTGAGAGTCGCGGCATCCTGCCTCGCACGGTTTCGCATTCCGAAGCTGCTCCCCGCCGGATTGAACCGGCTTGCCTGCCGGGCGTTACCGGCCGTCGCGGTTAGCCACGTCAACGCGGCCGGCAAACATGTCTTCGAGGAAATGGACGATGCCGACCTGTTGAAACAGGCCAATGCGCGCGTCGGGCGCGAGTTCGACCATGATATCGATGTCGCTCTCCGGGCGATCGTCGCCGCGGGTAGCGCAAGAACCGCCGGAGCATATCCAGGATTTTTCCGGACCGCGCCTTACGTGCATCCCGTCGAGGCATCGTCGCTGGCATCCACCAGCCCGATCAGCGGCACGTCCACACCCAACGTCAATTCCATGACAGCGCCGACGACGCCGTAGACGACGGCGATCTCGGCCGCTCCGAAGGCGGCCAGTGCAACGAGGCCAAGCATCATTCTTATTCCGTTGGAACCCACGATCGTCCGTCCCCTGTGGAGCCGTTCGGTTCTGATTGAATCAGGACCGGGCTGCAGCCTTTTGTTTTGACGCGTTCGCTTAACGGGAGGTTGATACCATGGCTGCGGCCGGCCCGGTCGCGCGGCCGGGTTCCAATTGTTCTTAACCCTAATTCACCCCATGGCGCGGCCGGGATTTCCGCGCGCGGCCGGCGGGTTGCGCGACCCATTGGCCAATACATGCTGCGGCCCGCGCCGCGGCCGCAACGCAGGATTAACCGATCGGGCGCACATTGCCGCTGCCCTTGGGGTGGCCCTTGGGGTGGCCCTTGGGCACGAGCCGTCACTCGGGCGCAGGGCGGCCATTTCATTGGGCGGAGCCCCCATGGATTATCGAGCCTTCAACAACGACAGCCTGACCATGATGTATGAGAGCGTGCGCGGCGCGCTGGCGTCGGACGATGCGCTTGCCGGGCTCGGCGAGGAACGCCGGTTTCGCGTACGCGAAACTCCCGACTGGAAGAAGCACGCCGCCGACCTCGAAGCCGAGATGCTCAAGCGCGGGATGTTTTTCGAGGTCATCGACTGGTCCGAGGATCAAGCCACCCTGCCGTTCGATCGCTGACGCCGCCAGAAGGCGGCGCTCCGAACCAGGCCCGCTGATTGAAAAGCCGGTCTTCTCCAGAAGCAGGATTGAACCAGTTGGCCCGCAAGGCGTTATCGGGCATGCCCCGGCCGAATCCAACGTTGACAGGTCCCATGAGCGTGCAGCCCGTCGAGCATGGCTCGATCACGCCGATGCAATCGCGGCCGATGTCGTCCGGGACGACCAAGAAGCCGAAGAAGGCCTCGAAGAAACAATCCAGGGCTGACGCGGTTCGTATCGCGAAGGCGAAGATCAGCCGGCGCGGTTCGCTGAATAAACAGCGGCAGGCGCTGAAGGGCTAAACCGGCGAAACTAATTCGGCTGGCTTGCCCAAACGAATTTCGTCGACTTCCCCTCGGTCTTCCCTTGGACTTTCCTCGCGCAAAGGCGCATCTTTCCCACCGTTCGACGCCGAACTCCAAGGCAGCCCGCCTGGACCCACAACCATCGAGGCGACCCGCATGCGCGATCCCGCCGTCACCTTCCTTGTCATCCTCGTCATCGGCATTGCCGCCGGCTTGCTGTTCGACCGGCTGGCAGGGCCATCATGGCTGGCCCGTCAATTCTCCGGATCAAGCCGCGGCATCATCACCAGCGCGCTGGTGGGAATTGCCGGCGCGTTCATCGGCTATCACGTCGCGGTGCTGCTGGCGCTCGGCAGCGGGCTGGTGATGGCGGCGATCGCGGCGGCGCTCGGCGCGGCCGCGGTGCTGTTCGCCTGGCGGATGGCCAAATAATCGCGCTTCGCTCTCCGGCGTCGTAACCGAAACGCGCTGGCCGGCTTCGCCGCAAGAATACGTCGCTTGAATCAAACGGAACGAGGCCGCAGATTTCTCCGCGGCCTTGTTCGGGCTATTGGTGATCGACTGTCGCCGCGCGCTTACCAGCGCGGGCCGACGCCGAATCCGACCCCTACGCCAGCAGGACCAACGCCGATGCCGACGCTCGGACCGCTATTGTAGTAGCCGTTGTTATAGTAGCCGCGACGCTCGATGTAGCGCTCCCGCGGCGCGTAATAGTTGTAGGAATCCTCGACCACGACGCGGCGCTGGCCGCGTTGCCGCCAGCAGCGCCCGCTCTCATCACAGACCATGCGGACGTTTTCGATGCCGTTGTCGGGCATCACCGCGATACCGTTTGACAGCGGAGCCGCCGACGCTGCCGTCGCGAACAGCGCGCTGGCGCCGAACGCAAGGGCGATAATGACCTTGTTCATGCTGAACCTCCTTTTGGGTTGCAACGGAGTCAACGGGTGCAGTTGCCGAATGTTCCGCAGTTCCCCAACCGAAACCCGCTCTCCGTAGAACTGCGGAACTGTTGATGTATCCGTTAAGCCCTCGGCAATGTCCGCTCCCCGACGCCGATACCAAACCTAAACGTTCCTCACATAGCGTCGCCCGTCTAACCCCGGACGAGGCGAATGAGCCGCGCAGTATTGGCAGTCAACGAGGACCGTTCGGGCGCGAGGGCGTTGCCGCCCGACGTGGCGCGGCGGCGACTCGGGCAGCGCCGCGAGATGCTCGTGCTTCAGGCCATGAGCTATCTGCTTGGCGATATCGTGCTGTGGATCTATGCCTATGCCGGCACCATCCCGATCGCCATCCCCGTGACCTTCCTGCTGTGCGGGATCGGCCTCACCGGATTGTTCGCGGCACTGTCGGAATCCGGCGTCAGCAACCGGTTCGAGGATCATTTCCTGACCACGCCGCAATCCGCCTCGAACATCGTGCTGCAGCTCGGCTTCCTGCTGGTAGCGCCCGAGATCGGCTATCTGTTTCTCAGCGTGATGTTCGTGATTTTCGGATTTGCGTCGCTGCGAATGACGTCCCGGGAAGCGATCATTCTTTGGGCGTTGACCGGTGCCGCCGTCGCCGCGATATTCCTGTTGCAGAGAACCCCGATCGCGCTGCCGATGGCGACGACCGCGGAATGGCTTGCCGCTGCCTTTTCATTTTTCGTGACGATCGGCCAGTGCGCCTATATCGGCCTGTTCGGAAGCACGATGCGCAAGACGCTGCATCAGCGCACGGTCGAGCTCAGACTTGCCTATCTGCGCATCGAGGAACTCGCGCAAACCGATGAACTGACGGGATTGCCGAACCGCCGCAGCATCGTGAAGATGCTGGATGATGAAATTGCCCGGGGCCACCGCGGCACGCCGTGCTCGGTGGCCATGATCGACATCGACTGGTTCAAGCGCATCAACGACGGATATGGCCATCCCGCCGGCGACGAGGTGCTGCGCACCGTGGCTAACACGGTGTTCGCCAACATCCGGGCCAATGACCGGTTCGGCCGCTATGGCGGCGAGGAATTCCTGCTGGTGCTGCCCGACACGGCCCGCGACGAGGCGGGACCGATCGTGGAGCGGCTGCGCGTGATGATCGCGGAGCTCGACTGGAAAGCATTCGCGATCGACATGGCCGTGACGATTTCCGCCGGCATTGCGACACTCGCGCCGGATGATTCCTCCGACGCGATCCTGGCGCGCGCCGACCGCGCGCTCTATGCCGCCAAGGCAGGCGGCCGCAACCGGATCGCCACTGACCGGCTGTGATCGAACTTCATCGCCGGCAAGCAACGGCATCCCCATCTGCGACTCGGACGCAGTGGCTTGTCGCTCATAGCCCGCTCGTCGCTTTCGTCCCGGAGGTTGCGCCAACGCAAACTCCGGCCTCCGAACGATCCCTATCTCCCGGTCAGGAAGCCGTTCGCGGCCCGCAATGGGCCCAGGAGGATAGACGACATGCTCACCACCAAATTGTTGATGTCAGGATTGGTTGCATTCGGTCTGGCATTGGCCCCGACCGGCGTCATTGCGGCCGAGCCGCACAGCCACGCCGCCACCGCCAAGATCAGCCTCGATCACGGCAAGAAGTGGCCGACCGACGAGGCCTTGCGACGGGGCATGGGCGAGATCCGCAACGCCATGGCGGACGCGGTTCCCGCCATCCATCGCGACAAATTCTCCAGTGGAGAATTCGAGAAACTGGCTGGACGCGTGCAAGGGCAGATCGACTACGTCACGGCCAATTGCAAGTTGCCCGAAGCGGCCGACCACCAGCTTCACGTCGTTCTGGAACAGATCCTCGACGGCATTGCCGCGATGAAGGCGGACAAGGGCCGCGACCAGGGCGCCGTCAAGATCGTGCAGGCGCTCGACCTGTATGGCGCGCATTTCAACCATGCCGGCTGGAAGAAGCTGAAGCACTAGCCGCAACGCGCAGGATGAGTGGAGCGAAGCGATACCTATCCTACGCGCTAGCGTCCCTTGTAGACCGCCTTGCGCTTTGCCTTCACCGCCGCGGTCGCCTCAATGGCGTCTTCGCTTTCCTTGACCTCGTACAGCGCGCGCTGGGCCCGGCCGGATTGTTCGGACGGTCCCTGCGCCAGCACGCCTTCGGTGACAAAGCGCTTCAATGTCTTCAGCACCAGCGGCGAGAACTCGGCCATTTCGCGCGCCATGCTCAGCGCCACCGGCACCTGCTGTCCTGATGGCACCACCTCGTTGACGAGGCCGATATTGAAGGCGCGCTGCGGATCGAGCACCCGGCACAGCAGCAGCATCTCCATCGCGACCTTGTGCGGAATCCGCGCCGCCAGCCCGGCAATCAGGCCGCCGGTAAAACCCAGCCGCGCCTCGGGATAGGAGAATTTGGCATTCTCCGCCGCCACCGTGAGATCGCACATCATGGAGAGCACCAGCGCGCCGCCGATGCACCAGCCGCCGACCGCCGAAATGATCGGCTTGGTGGTCTCGAAGCCGACGGTGGGAATGCAGCGCCACAGCTCCGGAAAATTGCCGGTATCGGCGCCGGCGGAAAACGACTCGTTGCCGGCGCCGGTCAGCACCGCGGCCTTCTGCGTCGGCGAACGCTCGAACTCCTGAAACGCCTTTTGCAGCAGCAGCGCCGTCTCGGCGCAGATCGCGTTGCGCCGTTCCGGCCGGTTGATCGTGATCAGCGTGGTGCCGTCGGCGTTGTTCTCGACCAGGACTTTTTGCATGGGGATTCCTTTTTCGATCGGCACAGATCGTAGGCGGGTTAGCGCAGCGTAACCCGCCAATGTCATTCGTTAGCGGCGCGGTACATCACGGATTGCAGACGGCGCGCGGTTGAATGTCCGCACTCATTTGGAGGTGCTCGACAGCGGCAAAGGCATGGTTCCTGTCAAATGGACCGTGCCACCTGCCGTTCTTGCCGCTGTCCGCCTGCTGGGGACCACGTCCATCATTGCAATAACCGCAACTGGCGAGATGTATGCGGCCACGCTTGCGGTGCCAGTTCTCATAAATGTAGTAGCGCTCCTCCATGGTGTCTTCCGACTCCCCTGGGGGTAGCGGCGGGTTACGCTTCGCTAACCCGCCCTACGCAGATCACTCCGCCGCTTGACGAGTCTCCGGCCCCTCGATCACCTCCAGCACCACCGGCGGCGACATCGGCAAACTGTAGAAGCGTTTGCCGAGTGCGTTGTGGATGGCGTTGGCGACGGCGGCCATGACCGGCACCAGCGGTACTTCGCCGACGCCCTTGACGCCTTGCGGATGTTTCGGGTTCGGCACTTCGACCATCACGGTGTCGAGCATCGGCAGATCCGAACAAACCGGCATGCGGTAGTCGAGGAAGCCGGGATTATCGACCTTGCCGGCCTTGTTGTAGATGTATTCCTCGTTGAGCGCCCAGCCGATGCCCTGCGCCACGCCGCCCTGCATCTGGCCCTCGACATATCCCGGATGAATGGCGCGGCCGACGTCCTGCACCGCGGTGTAGCGGATCACCCGGACGATCCCGAGTTCGGGATCGACCTCGACGTCGCAGATGTGGGTGCCGAAGCCGCCCTCGGCGCCTTCGGTATTGAGCTGCACGCCGGCGCCGATCGGCCCGCCCATCGACGGGGCCTTGGCGGCGAGTTCGGCCAGCGTCAGCGGTTCGAACTGGCCGGCGTTGGGGCTGGCCGGATGCGCCGCGCCATTTTCCCATTTCACCGCTTCGGGATCGATGTCCCAGATCTTTGCGGCGCGCTCCTTCAGCGTGGTGATGATCTTGTCGGTCGACTGCGTCACCACGATCGCCGAGGCGAACAACACGCGGCTGCCGCCGGTGAGATTGGAGAAGCCGATGGTGGCGGTGTCGCCGATCAGCACGGATACCCGCTTGTAGTCGATGCCGAGCAGCTCGGCGCAGATGTTGGCGATCGCGGCGCGCGAGCCGCCGATGTCGGGATGGCCCGTGGTGACGACGACGTTGCCATCCTCGGTAATGTTGACCTGCGCCGAGGATTCGCCGCCGGCATTGAACCAGAAGCCGGAAGCCACGCCCCTGCCCTGCCACTTGCCGAGCGGCGCAGAGTAATGCGGATGCGCCTTGGCAGCCTGCAGCGTCTCGACATAGCCGATGCGGGGAAACACCGGGCCGAACGCGGCCTTGGTGCCCGCCCGCGCGGCATTCTTCAGGCGCAATTCCAGCGGATCCATCTTGAGCGCTTCGGCGAGCTCGTCGAGCACGCACTCCACCGCATAGGCGCCGATCGGCGCGCCCGGGGCGCGATAGGCCGCGACCTTGGAGCGGTTGGACAGCACGTCGAAGCCGACCGACAGCACATGCGGGATATCATAGGGCGAGAAGCTGCAGCCAACCGCACCGCGGATCGGCGAGCCCGGCAGCGCGCCGGCCTGCAGGTAGAAGGTGCCTTGCGCGGCGACGATGGTGCCGTCCTTCTTGGCGCCGATCTTGACCGTGCTCTTTGAGCCCGACGTCGGCCCGGTTGCCCGCATCACTTCCTCGCGGGTCATCACCATCTTGACCGGACGGCCGGATTTTTTCGCCAGCAGCGTCGCCAGCGGCTCCAGATAGACGATGGTCTTGCCACCGAACCCGCCGCCGATTTCGGCGGGGATGGCGCGGATGTCGCTCTGCGGAATGCCGGTGAGATACGCCGTCATCGCGCGCACCATGAACTGGCCCTGGCTCGAGCTCCAGATCGTGGTCTTGTTGTCGGCGCCGACGCTGACCAGACAGGCGTGCGGCTCGATATAGCCCTGATGCACCGGGCGGGTGGTGAAGGTGCGCTCGACGATCACTTCGGCCTGCGCAAAACCTTCGGCGACGTCACCCTTCTTGACCTCGAGCCGGCCGCCGATGTTGGACGGCTTGCCTTCGAACTTCATGAAGTCGTGCAGGATCGGCGCGCCCGGCGCGATCGCGTCGTCGATCTCGATCACCCACGGCAGCACCTCGTATTCCACCTCGATCAGCTCGCAGGCTTTGGCCGCGATCGCCTCCGAGGTGGCGGCAACCGCCGCGACCGGATGGCCGGGGAACAGCGCCTTCTCGCGCGCCATCACGTTGCGGCACATCCAGCGCATGTCCTGGATGCCGAGCATGACCGACTTGTCGATCGGGAAGTCGACGATATCGCGCGCCGACACCACCGCCTTGACGCCGGGCAGCGCCTCGGCTTTCGAGGTGTCGATCGACTTGATGCGGGCATGCGGATGCGGGCTGCGCAGCACCTTGCCCCAGATCATGCCGGGCATGTTGGTGTCGGCGGCGAACGCCGCGCGTCCCGTCACCTTGTCGGCGCCGTCGGGCCGGATGGTGCGCTGGCCGATCCACTTGTTGTTGGTGACGATGTTCATTGCGCTGCCTCCCGCATTTCATCGGCGGTTTCCATCACCGCCCGCACGATCTTGTCGTAACCGGTGCAGCGGCAGAGATTGCCGGCCAGCCAGAACCGCACCTCCTCCTCGCTCGGCTTCGGATTCTTCCGCAGCAGCGCATCGGAGGCGACCAGCATGCCCGAGGTGCAGATGCCGCACTGCAGCGCGGCCATTTCCAGGAACTTCTGCTGCAGCGGATGCAATTTGTCGCCATGGGCCATGCCCTCGATGGTTTGCAGTTCGTGGCCTTCGGACTCGACCGCCAGCATCAGGCAGGAACAGACCAGCCGGTCGTCGACCGTAATGCTGCAGGCGCCGCAATCGCCGGAGGCGCAGCCTTCCTTCGAGCCGGTCAGGCCGAGCGGCCCGCGCAGCGCGTCGAGCATGGTGTCGGACGGCTCGCAGAGAAACTCCATCGGCTCGCCGTTGATGGTGGTGGATACGTGCAGCTTGGCCATGGTCTCAATTTCCTCCAGCGCGCTTGGCGGCGATGGCCGCGGTGCGCTTGAGCAGCACGCCGGCAACCTTGGTGCGGTAAACGATGGTGCCGCGCTTGTCGTCGATCGGACGGCAGGCGGCGGAACAGGCTAATGCCGCGGCATTCAGCGCCGCGTCATCGAGCTTGCTGCCGATGAGCGCCCTGGCGGCGTCCTCGACCAGCAGCACGGTCGGCGCAACCGCACCGAGGCCGACGCGGGCGCCGGTGCAAACGCCGTCCTTGATGGTGAGGCTGACGCCGACGCCGACCACGGCGATGTCCATTTCGGTGCGCGGGATCATGCGCAGATAGGCGTCGCTCGAACCCTTGGCGCGCGGCGGCAGCGTGAAACTGACCAGGATCTCGCCGGGCAAGAGGTTGGTGCGGCCCGGACCGGCCGGCACTTTCTCGACCGGCATCTCGCGGCGGCCGTTTGGGCCCTGCAGCGTGGCGATGGCGCCGGCGGCGACCAACGCGGGCACGCTGTCGCCGGCCGGCGAGCCGTTGCAGAGATTGCCGCCCGCCGAGGCGCGGCCCTGGACCTGGGTGGAGCCGATCAGATTGATCGCCTCCAGCAGGCCGGGCCAGACTTTGCCGAAGCGCGGATGCTCGGCCAGCACCGCGCCCGGAACGGCGGCGCCGATGCGAAAACCGCCATCGGCGGTTTGCTCGATCGCAGTCATTTCGGCGATTTTCTTGATGTCGACGATCACGCCGGGCTTCACCGCGCCGGAGCGCATCTGGACCAGCAGATCGGTGCCGCCGGCCAGGATGCGCCCGGCGCTTCCGGCTGACGCAAGGGCCTTGATGGCTTCGTCGAGCGTGTTGGGCGCCAGATATCGGAGTTCAGTCATGTCGGTTGGTTTCCCTCATCCGCCGGCCGCCAGTGATTGTTGGCTCACCTTGCCCAGGCCCGCAGGCCCAAGAGCCTACACGGGCAAAACCGATTGGAACAGCCTCCGGGACCCGCTCCGGCGGCGGGCTCCCATGCGCCGGACGGGCTTGCGCCGGCGGGACGGCCAAGGCGCGGGCCGCCTGCCCGCCAAGATAATGCCTCAGTCAGCCCCCCATCATGACACCGGATTTGACGGACCTTGGCGGGGCAAGCAGTTCAAGGCGTCGAACCCGGGGAACGGATGACCTATACGCCAACGACCGCCGGCAAGCTTTGGTCGCGATACAGCACGCTGTTTATCAGCAGGCTCGTACCGGGTATTGCCGCGCTGGCCCTGGCAGCGGTGGCGGGCTGGGTCGGCGATTTCATTTCCGTCGCCGCCATTCCGGTTGCCAACGATGTCCAGGCTTCGTCGTTTAGGGATCGTTTCGATCCTGGCCCGGCGTCCGATTCCGGCGCGACCGACTTTGCCCAGCGTTTCCCTGATCGCTCCCTGCCTGCGGACAATCAGCTCGAACGCGAACAGGCCAGGCGCCTGCTGGCGGAGAATCTCAAGGCAGGGAACTGGCAGGCAAGCCCCGAGATGGAGCCTGCCGCTCCCGCGCCATCGGCCATTGCCGTTCCGCTTCCAAAACCTCGTCCGGTCGAGACGGCGCTCGCAGCTGTAAACACCGCTCCCGCCGCGCAAGCCAACGATCGCACACTGCTGCAGAAACTCTCCGACCTGCTGCCGGCGCGGCTCACGCTGGCGTCGCTGGCGCCCAATGGCGGGCTGTTCAGCAACGGCCCGGATCTCGCGGCGCTTGGTTACGACAGCCTCACGGCCGTGTACGACATTTCCGCGCGCACCGTTTACATGCCTGATGGCGCCAGGCTCGAAGCGCATTCGGGCATGGGCAGCATGATGGATGATCCGAGATATGTCGGCGAACGCGATGTCGGCCCGACGCCGCCCAATGTCTATGACCTGAAACCGCGCGAGCGTCCGTTTCACGGGGTCAAGGCGCTGCGCATGATCCCTCAGGACGAGAGCGCGGCGCTGGGGCGCGACGGATTGCTGACACACAGCTATCTGCTCGGCCCCAACGGCGATTCGAACGGCTGCGTATCGTTCAAGAACTACGACAAGTTCCTGACCGCGTTCCAGAATGGAGAGGTCAAGCGCCTCGTTGTCGTGACCAGCCTCACCGAGGCCGCATCGGCCTCGCGCAAGCCGGACTCGCCGTCCTGAAACGGGCGCCCGGAACCCTGGAACTATCTCGTGCGCGGAAGGATCGGCTAGATCGTGGCGCTCGGCGGAGGTATCCCCGCGGCCCTTACTTCTTGATCGACCCGAGCCGTGCCGCGAGGTAGGCGACCGCCCCGTCGAGCGTGACAAGCTTCAGATAGTCGAGTTCGGGTATGTCGACGCCGAGGCGATGGTGGATCGCGGTGATGAAGTTCAGGAAATCCATGGAGTCGATATCCAAAGTCTCGCGCAAGTCGCCGGCCGGATCAATCGTCGCCAGATCGATTTCGGGGGCGATATTGTTGAGCTCTTCCTTGACCGCGTTGCGGATGTCGAGGTCATTCATAGCTTGTCGGGCTCCTGCAGCAGCCTGCCGATCTCGGCCAGGAACAACGCGCCGGCGTGTCCGTCACTGACCCGATGGTCGGCGGACAGCGTGATGGTGACGACCGAACGCGGTCCGATGGCGCCGTCGATGACCCATGGCCGCGTCACGACCTTGCCGAAGCCCACGATCGCCACCTGCGGCGGATAGATGATGCCGTACAGCGTTTCGACGCCGCGTTCCCCCAGACTCGTCACCGTGATCGTCGGATCGGAGATCTCCGAACTGCGAATGCGGCCGGCACGGGTACGCTGAACGAGGTCGCGCATCCGCGTCATCAGCTCGTCGAGCGGAATTCGATCGGCGTCATGCAGGGCCGGCGCCGCCAGCCCGCCACCGCGAATCGCGATGGCGACGCCAACATGCACCGCGCTCGACAGTTCGAACTTGCCGTCGCGGCAAAAGCCATTGAAGGCCGGGAAGCGGCGCGCGGCCAGGGCGACCGATCTGATCATGAGCGCGCCGATCAGCAGGCGCTCGTCGGGCGGCCGCGCCGCGTTCTTCTGCGTCAGCCATTGTTCGGCTGCGGTGACGTCGACCTGGTGCTCGAGATAGTAATGCGGAATTTCCCGTTTCGATCGTGCCATGGCGGCGGCGATCGCCGTTCGCATGGCGTCGAGATCGAGGCCGGGCGCGCGTTTCGGTGGAGCGACGACCCCACCGAGCCGACGCTCCACGTCGGCATAGACGATCGCCCCCGCCGGACCGCTTGCGGTCACCGTCGAAAGATCGATTCCCTGCGCCCCGGCGAGCCGCCGCGCGGCCGGTGATACGCGCGGGCGCGCTACGGCGGCCGGCGCGACCGGTGGCGGTACTGGCGGCAATGGTGGCAATGGTGGCAATGGTGGCTTCACGGGTGCCGATATCGAAGACGGAGCCGCGGACGGAGCAGCCGGTGCCGGCGGCGGCGCGGCGGCACCGGTGCCCGCCGATCCTTCGAGTTCGGTTTGAATCCGCGCCAACGGCGTCCCGACCGGCACCTCGGTGTTGAGACCGACCAGAATCTGCTCGATCTTGCCGGTCTCGAAGATTTCGATCTCGATCGCGCCTTTTTGGGTCTCGACCACGGCCACGATGTCGCCGCGTTTGACCCGGTCGCCGGGCTTGACCAACCACTCCACCAGCGTGCCCGCTTCCATATCGGCGCCGAGGGAGGGCATGCGGAATTCGGCCACGGTCTATACTCGCCCGAGCACGGCTTTGGCGGCCGCGACGATGCCGGGCACCTGCGGGATCGCCGCATTCTCGAGATGCCGGGCATATGGAATAGGCACCTCCGCGCTGCACACGCGCCCGATCGGCGCATCCAGTTCCCAGAATGCCTGCTCGACGATACGCATGCCGATTTCCGCCGACAGGCTGCCGCTGCGCCAGCCTTCGTCGACGATGACGGCCCGGCGCGTTCTGGCGACCGACGTCATGATGGTCGCGTCGTCGAGCGGCCTCAGGCTGCGCAGATCGATCACCTCGGCATCGATATTCTCGCCGGCGAGCACCGTGGCGGCTTCCAGCGTCTTCCACAGCGAGCCGCCATAGGTGATGAGGGAAATATCGCGGCCGGGACGGCGAACGGCGGCCCTGGCGATGTCAACAGGACCGGCGTCCGCAGCCAGCGTGCCGGTCATGTTGTAGAGCATGACATTTTCGAAGATCAGCACCGGATCGGGGTCCTGCAAAGCCGTCCACAACATGCCGCGCGCATCCTCCACGGTTGCCGGCGCCAGCACCTTGATGCCCGGAATGTGGGCATACCAGCCTTCGAGGCTGTGCGAATGCTGGGCCGCAAGCTGGCGGCCGGCGCCGGTCGCCATGCGAATGACGAGCGGCACGCCGAACTGATTTCCCGACATGTGGCGCAGCGTGGCCGCGGTATTGAGGATCTGATCGAGCGCGAGCAGGCTGAAATTCACCGTCATCAGTTCGACGATCGGGCGCATGCCGGCCATCGCCGCACCGATGCCGGCGCCGGTAAAGCCGGATTCCGACAGCGGCGTATCGCGGATCCGTTCCGCGCCGAATTCCGCCAACAGGCCCTTGCTCACCCCGTAGCAGCCGCCATAGCGGCCGACGTCCTCGCCCATCAGAAACACGCGGTCGTCCCGACGCATGGCATCGCGGATCGCCTCGCGCATCGCATCGCGATAGGTGATTTCAGTGGTGGCGGGCTGGATCATCTCTTGCGGCACGACATTTCACCCTTCGGCTTCTGCGTGGGTGAAGCGGGTGAGCTGCTCGACCGGCTCCCATGTTCCCGCCTCGCTGAAGGCGACCGCCTCGGCAATCTCGGCCGCGATCTCCGACTCCATGCGCGCCAGATCCTCCGGATGAATCATATGATTGGTTTCCAGCCAGCCCTGAAAGCGCACGATCGGTTCCTTGTGCCGCCAGGCCTCGACCTCGGCCTTGTCGCGATAGAGCTGCGCGTCGAACATCGAATGCGCGCGCAGCCGGTAGGTCCGGCATTCCAGGAAACGGGGCTTGCGGGTTTCGCGCACCGCATGCACCGCCCGCCGGGCGGCGGCCTCGACGGCGATCACGTCCATGCCGTCGACCGCCTCGGAAGCGATCTGGTAACACGCCGCCTTGCGCTGGATATCCGTTTCGGATTCCGAAAGGGCCAGCGCCGTTCCCATGGCGTAACGGTTATTTTCGCACACGAACAGCACCGGCAACTCCCACAGCGCGGCCAGATTCATGCTTTCGTGAAACTCGCCTTCGGCGACGGCGCCCTCGCCGAAGAAGCAGGCCGTGACGGCGTCCTCGCCCCGCATCCGGTCGGCGAGCGCCAGTCCGATCGCCATCGGCAGACCGCCGCCGACGATGGCGTTGCCGCCATAGAAATTGGTGGCCCTATCGAACAGGTGCATGGAGCCGCCGCGTCCGCGGCTGCAGCCTTCCTGCTTGCCGTACATTTCCGCCAGCACCGCTTTCATCGGTACGCCGCGCACCAGGGCATGCCCGTGCTCGCGGTAGGTCGCCACGATTCTGTCGCGCGGCTCCAGCACCGGAATGACGCCGACGGCAACCGCTTCCTCGCCGTCGTAGAGGTGCAGGAACCCCCTGATCTGTTCCCTTGTATAGAGTTCGGCGCACTTGTCCTCAAAGCGCCGAATACGGATCATCTGTTTCAGCAAAGCAAGCATGTGCTCGCGCGACAGATGCGGCTTGTCGCCTGGTGCGGTCATCGCTCCTCGCTTTCGAGCGTCGAGATGTCGCCCTCCGGCAGGCCCAGTTCACGGGCCTTGAGCAGGCGGCGCATGATCTTGCCGCTGCGTGTCTTCGGCAGGTTCTGCCGAAAGGCGATGTCCTTCGGCGCCACCGCCGGACCGAGGCGCTGGCGCGCATGGCCGAGCAATTCCTTGCGCAGCGCATCGCTGGCCTCGAAGCCGTTTCTGAGGGCAACGTAGGCCTTGACCATTTCGCCGGCGGTCGGGTCGGGAATGCCGATCACGCCGGCCTCGGCCACGGCCGGATGCTCCATCAACGCGCTTTCCACTTCGAACGGGCCGATGAGATGGCCGGCGCTCTTGATCACGTCGTCGGCGCGGCCGACAAACCAATAATACCCCTCGCCATCGCGCATCGCGAGGTCGCCGGTCAGATACCAGCCGCTCACGAAGCACTTCTTGTAGCGTTCCTCTTCGTTGAGATAGGCGCGCATCATCGACGGCCAGCCCGGGCGGAGCGCGAGCTCGCCCATCGCCATCGGTTTGGTGATTTCGCGCAACTCGCCGCCTTCAAGGCGCTCCACGATGCCGGCCGTCACCCCCGGCAGCGGGCGGCCCATCGAGCCCGGCTTGACGTCCATCGAGGGGTAATTGGAGATCATGATGCCGCCGGTCTCCGTCTGCCACCAGTTGTCGTGGAACGGCTTGCCGAAGGTGGCCGCGCTACACGCCACGGCCACGGGATTGAGCGGCTCGCCGACACTGGCCATGAAGCGTACTTTGGAAAGATCGAACCGTTTGGTAATTTCGGTTCCGACCTTCATCAACATGCGGATCGCCGTCGGCGCCGTGTACCAGACGGTGACGTTCTGCTGCTGCAGGATGCGATACCAGCGTTCCGCGTCGAATTCGGCCTGGTCGACGATCATGGTCGCGCCATTGGTGAGCGGCGAGATGATGCCATAGGATGTCCCGGTCACCCATCCGGGGTCGGCGGTGCACCAGAAGACGTCATCGGGACGCAGATCGAGCGCGAGCCGGCCGGTGATATGATGGGCGACGACGGCTTCATGGACATGCACGACGCCCTTTGGGCGTCCGGTCGTCCCGCTGGTGAAGTGAAGCAAGGCCATGTCCTCGGGCCCCGTCCACACCGTCTCGAACGAATCCGAAGCCTGCGCCAGCGCCGCGGACAGATCGATCGTATCGGCTGGAAGGCGATCTGAACATTCGGTCAGGAAGACGTGCTCGAGGCTCGCGAGTTCTTTTCGCCAGGGCTCTATCTTGCGCCGGTAAAATGCCTCGGAAGTGACCAGCACTTTGGCATTGCCGATCGCCATGCGGGCCCTGATGGGATCCGGCCCGAACGCCGAGAACAATGGCGAGAAGACGCTTGCGTTCTTCAGCGTGCCGAGGGCCGCGATGTAGAGTTCGGGCACCCGGCCGAGCAGGGAGAATATCCGATCGCCCTTGGCGACCCCGCGCTCCGCCAGGACATTGGCAAACCGGTTGATCTGCGCGCGCAGAGCCAGGTAGTTGAAATCGCGAACCTGATCGCCGCGCCCGATCCAGCGCAGCGCAAGCTTGTCGCCGCGTCCCGCCAGCACGTGCCGGTCGACGGCCTCGAACGCGATATTGATCCCGCCATTGGGCAGACCATCGAGCAGCGCCCGCGCCTGCGACCACGCAAATCGTCCCGCGTATTCTTGATAATCCTGAAGGTTGGCGCCGACGTAATCCTCGGGCTGCTTCCGGATACGCTCCCAGTCCATGGCCGACCTTGAAGGTGATCTGTGGTCAAAAGGCTACATGGCCGATTTCGAGCGGCCTTGACGTGGGTCAAGCCCGCGAACCCGCGCAATCCATGCCGAGCGAAACCG
>NZ_JAUSLT010000041.1 GCF_030646015.1 Bradyrhizobium sp. | reverse complement strand
GCACTTGCGCTGCCCGCCGCGCGTCTCGAACCATCTGGCACATATCCTGCTGTCATCCTTCGAGACGCCGCGCCAAGACGCGCGGCTCCTCAGGATGAGGACGGAGTGTGCGGGTGCAGCTTTAGCCGCGATCTCGTTTCGACTTCGACTGACCTGTCGTTTCAGCCTGCGTATTGCGGACGGCCTCGGAGAGCATCTCGCGCAGCTCAGCCTTGGTCTTCGGAGGTTCCTTCGTGAAGGATTTTTGCCATTGTGCCATCTACATCATATGGGAATGGCGGAGGGCGAATTAAACCCCCGCTCGAAATTATAGGGTCCGGCAATCGAATGCCGGACCCTGCGAGATCACCCTGGCGATCGCCTTATTTCTTGTAGGCGGCGATCACGGCTTCACCTTCAGCGCCGGCCTTTTTCGACCAATCGGCCGTCAGTTGCTCACCGATTTTCTCGAGGCCGGCCTTCAGCGCCGCTGGTGGCGGAAGCACCTTCATCTTGTTGGCTGTGAGCTGTTCGAGATACCATTTTGCCTTCTCTTCCGCGAGCTTCCAGCCGCGTTCTTCAGCGACGGCTGCGGCCTTGAGGACCGCGTCCTGGGTCGGCTTGTCGAGCGCGTCGAAGGCCGCCTTGTTGACGAAGGTGACGTTCTTCGGAATCCAGGCTTGCGTATCGTAGAAGTGCGTCATGGTCTCCCACGATTTGGTATCGTACCCGGTCGAGCCCGAGGTGATGAAGGCGTTGACGACGCCGGTTGCCAGTGCCTGCGCCAGTTCAGCGGCCTGGATGGTGACAGGCTGCGCGCCGACCAGTTCGGCGATACGCGACGTCCCGACATTGTAAGCGCGCCACTTCAGGCCCTTCATGTCCTCAAGGGAGTTGAGGTCCTTCTTGGCGTAGATGCCCTGCGGCCCCCACGGCACGGCGAACAGGAGCATCAGGCCTTGCGAGGCGAGCTTCTTCTCGATCGTGGGCTTTGAGGCAAGCCACAGCTTCTTCGCGTTCGGATAGCTGGTCGCCAGGAACGGCACGACGTCGATGCCGAACATCGGATCTTCGTTCTCATGCAGCGAGATCAGGACTTCGCCGGCCTGCGCCTGGCCGGTTGTGACCGCGCGCTTGATCTCGGGCGCCTTGAACAGCGAGGCCGCGGGATGCACGGTGATCTGCAGCTTGTCGCCGGTGGCGGTGGCAACGTCCTTGGCGAACGCGATCAGGTTCACCGAATGCGGATTGTCGGCTGCATAGGCCGCTGGAAGGTTCCATTTGGTCTGCGCCATTGCCGGAGCGGCAAACGCCGCGACGCAGGCGGCGATTGCGGTCGTCTTGACAAGCTTCAACATAAAACACCTTTCTCTACCCGGGGAACGCCATCTGCGGCAGCACCATCACAATAGCAGGAAACACCGTGATGATGGCAACCGCCAGAACGAGCAAAAAGAAGAACGGCAGGGCCGCTTTGGCGACGAAGTTGGAATCCTTGCCGCTCATGGTCTGCAGGACGAACAGATTGAAGCCGACCGGCGGCGAGACCTCCGCCATTTCCACCACCAGCACCAGGAAAATGCCGAACCAGATCAGATCGAAGCCGGCCTGCTTTACCATCGGAATGACGATGGCGGTGGTCAGCACGATCATGGAAATACCGTCGAGGGCCGTGCCGAGCACGATGTACATGACGGTGAGTGCCGCGATCAGCGCATAGGGACTGAGCTGGAGACCGTTCACCCAGCTTGCGAGCGCCAATGGTATGCCGGTATAGGCCATCGACGTGCCCATGTAGGAGGCACCGGCCAGGATCAGCAGGATCATGCAATTGACCCGCGTCGCGCCCATGACGCTCGCCCAGAAGGCCTCCCAGGTCAGCGCATCCTGCCACCATGCGATCGCGAGCGACCCCAATACGCCCCAGGCGGCGCATTCCGTCGCCGTCGCCCAGCCCATCAGCAGCGACAGAAAGACGAAAGCGATCAGCAGCAGGCAGGGAAGAAGGTTCAGCGATTCCGAAATGCGCTTGCGCAGGCTCATGGACGGCTCGGCCGGCGGCGTCTTCTTCGGATTGGCGAGCGACCAGACCACGATGTAGCCGGAGTAAAGCGCCATCACCAGCAGGCCGGGCAGGAAGCCGGCGAGGAAAACCTGAATGATGGAGACGTTCGCCTGCACGGCGTAGACCACCATGGTGATCGACGGCGGAATCAAAATGCCGAGCGTGCCGGCGCCGGCCAGCGAGCCGAGGCTGAGGTTTTCGTCGTACCCTCGCTTCTTCAGCTCGGGCAGGGCGATCTTGGCCACCGTGGCGCAGGTCGCGGCCGACGATCCCGAGACCGAGCCGAACACCCCGCAGGCGAGCACGTTGACGTGCATGAGCCGGCCCGGCAGCCAGTTCAGCCACGGCGCAAAGCCGCGAAACATTTCCTCCGACAGCCGCGTGCGGAACAGGATTTCGCCCATCCAGATGAACAGCGGCAGGGCCGCGAGCGACCACGACGCGCTGTTGCCCCACACCGTGGTCGCCAGCACGCTGCCTGCGGGAATAGCGCCGCCGGCGAATTGCATGCCGGCCCATCCCGTCGCCATCAAGGCGACGCCGATCCAGACGCCGGCGCCGAGCAGCAGTGCGAGGAATCCCAGCAGCAGGGCTGCGATGGAGAGCAGATCCATGTCAGACTCCGCTCTGCATGGCGCGCTCGACGATTTCCTCGGCGGTCGTCGGTTTCGGCAATTCGTATCGCGGCGCGTTGCCGCGCAGCACATGGATCAACTCATCCACGAAGGCGATGAACAGAATCACGAGGCCGCCGCTGTAGCCGAGCTGCGGAATCCACAGCGGCACCGCGATGACGCCCTGCGAAATGTCGAAAAATTTCCACGATTGCCACGTCATGACGACGGCGTACCAGGCAAAAAAGCCGATGAATCCGGTGCCGATGAGGAGAGCGGCGATCTCGACATAATGGCGGACGTGGTCGCTGAGGCGGTCGATCAGGAGGCCGACGCGGATCATCTCGCCGTGCTTGAAGGTATGCGCAAGCCCGAGGAAGGCCGTTGCCGCCATGCACCAGGAAATGAAATCGTCGCCGGCCGGAATGTTGAGGCCGAGCGGACGGCCGGCCGACAGCAGCAGCATCAGCACAAAAATCGCAATGAGGAAAAGCCCGGCGAGATAGCCGGAGAAAAGGTAGAGTCGATCGAGAAACAGGCGGATCATACTGTGTCCTTACTCATACGCATGTCGTCCGGAAGCAAGAGACGTACCACTTCCGATAACGATCCGTTCTCCAGAAAGGGCCTGTCGATCCTGACCGTGTCGAAAACGGGTTACCGACGTCAGCCCCCAAAAAGTTGCGCCGTACCTTATATTCGATTGTTTCGGGGGCGTCGCGCGCCATCATGTTCCGACGCGTAGCGATGCGCGCAGCTTGCGCAGACAGGCGATGACCGAGAGCGCGGTGATCAGGCCCGTCTTCGGGTTTTCCGACGGGATGTTCTCGATCGACATCGAGAAGCGCGCTGAATCGGAGTCCACCTCGATCCGGTGCATGTTGCGCGTCACGGTCGGATCCGCCCAGATCTCGATCGTCGTTCGATCGGGACCGATTCCGGCCAGCGACAGCGCGGCGGCCACATTGACATTGGCCGGAAATCCCTTTGCCGCCTCGCGCGCCGTGCCGTCGAATATCTTTAGCGGTTCGGTGATTCCTTCGATCCCGATGTTGTTCGCGACGATATAGGGCGCGCCGGCGAGCCCGCCAGGCGGCTTGCGGGTAATCATCCGCACCGAATGGATTTTTCCGACCGCTGCGGCGGTGACCGCGTCGAGGCCGATCAGCGCGCCGGTCGGCACCACGATCTGACCGCCATTCTGCTTCGCCAGGTCGATCAGGTCCTCGTGGTCGAGCAGGGCGCCCGCGCTGAGCACCACCGCGGTCTTTCCGGCACCCACGAACGGCGTGACGATGGATCTCACGAGCTGGCTCGGTGCGCATTCGATGACGATGTCGGCGACATCGACCAGCGCCTCGATCGGCAGGAGGGCGGGCGGTCTGGTTAAACCGGCGAGCCGGCTGCGGTGCTTTTCAGGATTCTGTACCGACACCGCGGTGAGCACCAGTCCGTCGATCCCCCGGTCCAGCGCTTCGACCACCCTGGTGCCGATGGCGCCGAGCCCGACAACCGCAATGCGCAGATCAGGTCGCACGGTTTTCTCCCAATTTGCCTTCCAGCTTCATTTCAAAAATCCGGCTCTTCCTCGACCACCCGGTTCTGGTGGCGCAGATGCTGCCATATCGCAAGTGCGACCGATAGCACCGCCGCCGCGAGCAGTCCGCCTGAAATCGGCCGCGTCAGGAACAACCACGGATTGGCGTCGGTCATGATCGCGCGCACCAGATTGATCTCGATCTGGTCGCCGAGAATGAGCCCGAGAATCAGCGGCGCCAGCGGAAAGCCGAGCTTGACCAGGACGTAGCCGACGACGCCGAACAGCAGCAGCACGTAGACGCTCTGCATGGTGTTGTTGAGCGCGTAGGCGCCGACCACGCAGAGCACCAGCACCACCGGCGCCAGCACCGCCATCCGAACCGAAGTCACGCGCAGCATCAGCGGCATCAGCGCGACGCAGATCAGGAGCATGCAGGGATGCGCCAGGATATAGGCCGCATAGATGCCATAGGCGAGGTCGGGGTTCTGCGAGATGAACAGCGGTCCCGATTGAATGCCGTGGATCGTCATGGCGCCGAGCATCACCGCGGTGACGGCGTCGCCGGGGATGCCGAACGCCATGATGGTCATCAGCGAGCCCGAGACATTGGCGTTGTTGGAGGCTTCCGAGGCGATGATGCCTTCAGGGTGGCCCTTGCCGAAACACTCCGGCGTCTTCGAGAACTTCTTGGCCTGGTCATAGGCCATCACGCTCGAGGCGCTGCCGCCGATCGCCGGCAGGATGCCGATGATCAGCCCGACGATCGTCGCCCATGCCAGCAGGAACGGCTGCTTGAAGATTTCCAGGTTCACCTTGAGGTGCGAGAAGCGCTCGAGCCTGACCCCGGCCAGCGCTTGCACCGGCTGGTTGCGCGGCCCATTGAGCTTTTCCAGGTCGGTCATGATCTGCGCGAAGGCGAAAATGCCGATCAGCACGGGGAGGAACGGAAAGCCGCCGCCGATGAATTCCGAGCCGAAGGTGAAGCGCGGCACGCTGCCGATCGGATCGTGGCCGACCACCGTGATCAGCAGCCCGATCGCGGTCGAGAGCAGTCCCTTGAGCAGCGAGGCTTCGGTCAGCCCCGCCACCATCGCCATCGCCAGCACGAACAGCGAGAAATATTCCCACGGCCCGAACTCCAGCGCGATTGCGGCCAGCGGGCCGGTCAGGAACACCAGGAACAGGGCGCCGAGCAGGCCGCCCCAGACCGACGCCCAGACGCCGAGCCAGATGGCGCGGCCGGGCTCGCCGTTGCGCGACATCGGAAAGCCGTCGAACGTGGTGGCGATCGACGCCGGCGAGCCGGGGATACCGAGCAGGCAGCAGGCGATCAGGCCACCGGTGGAGCCGCCGACATAGACTCCGGTCATCGCCGCAAGCCCCGCCAGGGGATCGAGCCCGTAGGTGAACGGCAGCACCACGATGACAGTCATGGTGATGGTGACGCCCGGCAACGAGCCGCCGATCACGCCGATGAAGGTGCCGGCAAACAACGGCAACATGTATTTCCACTGCGCGACGTTGACGAGGCCGTGCCAGAGCAAATCGAGCATCAGAACCCCGTCCACGCGCCGCGCGGCAGCAGCACCAGCAGGTATCGTTCAAAGACAAGATAGCTCACCATGGCGGTGCCGAGCGCGATCGCGGCCAGCACCGCCCATTGCCGTGGCGTGCGCGGCCGGCCCAGAGCGGCCTGCAGGCTGCCTACGAACAACACGGTGGCGACACGAAACCCCAGCAGCGGCAGCAGCAGCACATAGAAACCGACGATCGCGAAGGCGATCACGACCAGCCGATAGTTTCGCCGCGGCGCGTCGGGAGCGTCGGCTGTAACCGGCGCACGCTTTATGAGGTCCTGCAGCACCAGCAGCGCGCTCGCGACCGCCATGAAGGACAGCACGATGGCCGGGTAAAAGCCTGGCCCGACCGGAACGATGGGAAGGGACGGCAGCTGGAACGATTTGACCAGCAGCACCAGGCTGATCGCGAGCAGGACCAGCCCGGCAATTCCGTCGCGGCCGATGCTCATTTCTTGATCAGGCCGAGATCGGTCATGATGGTCTTGCTCTCGCCGTCGATCTTGGCGAGGAACTGGGCATAATCATTGGCATTGAGGTACGCCACGCGGGTGCCCTGCAGCTTCATCGCCTGGGCGAAGCTCGGCTCCTTGACCGCCTTGGCGCAGGCTTCCTCGAGCTTGGCGCGCACCGGCGCCGGCGTTCCCTTGGGCACCAGCACGCCGCGCACCACTTCGTACACGATGTTCATGCCGAGTTCCTTCAGCGTCGGCACGTCGGGCGCTTCCGGATCGCGCTTCTCGCTGGCGATCGCGATGAAGCGCAACACGGCGGCTTCGACCTTCCCCTTTTGCGTCAGGTTGGAATCGGTGAGGTTGATGTGGCCGCCGAGCAGCGCGTTCATGCGCGGCGCCAGCCCGTCATAGGACACGAATTTGAATTTTATGCCGGCGGCCTTCTCGATCATGGCCGGGAAGATATGGCTGGTGGAGCCCAGCGTGGCGCCGACCGTGATCTCGCCCGGCCGCTTCTTGGCGTCGTCGGCAAGCTCCTGCCAGTTCTTCCAGGGTGTCTTGGCGCTGGCGGTCAGCACCGAGGGCGTCGCCGCGACCAGGCAGATCGGCTCGAAGTCGGTGTATTTGACGTCGCTGATCCCGGCGTAGAATGTCAGGTGGATATAGTCGTGCACCGCGTAGACCGTGTAACCGTCGGGCGCCGATTTCTGCGCCTCGCGCGCGCCGACGGTGCCGGATGCGCCGCCGATATTGGCGATGACAACGGGCTGGCCGAGCTGTTTCTGGAATTCGACGGCGAACGGCCGGAAGATGTTGTCGGTATCGCCGCCGGCGGCCCATGGCACGATCATCTTGATGGGCCGGTTGGGATATTGCGCCATCGCGGGCGCGGATAAAGCTGCCAGCACACCGCTCAGCACGGCAACGCCGGCCAACGTCACGAACGTCCTTGCCATCCGTCTTCTCCCCTGTCGTTTTGGCGGGCCTTTCCGGCTCTCGACGATGATGATAGCAGCGGGGCGGCGCAGCGGAAAGCCCCGCCGCGCAGGCGGTCGGCTTGCGGGACAGGTTAAGAAAAAAGGCCCCGGAAACCGGGGCCTTTCCTGAAAGGGGGTACATCCGCCCCTTACGCGGCTTGCGCCGTTTCCGCGTGCCGGTTGACTTCCGTCTCGGCGATCTGGCTGAGCGTGCTGTCGGTGGTCTTCTCTTCCTTGAGCGTCGCGTCCAGCAGCTTCACGGCATCCTTGTAGCCGAGCTCGCTCGCCCAGGTCTTCAGCGTGCCGTAGCGGGAAATCTCGTAATGCTCGACCGCCTGTGCTGCGGCAAGCAGGCCGGCGTCAAGGGCGGCGGTGCCCTTGTACTCGTCCATGATTTCCTTGCCCTCGTCGAGAATGCCCATGATGGCGTCGCAGGTCTTTCCCTTCGGCGATTCATCGATCGAGGCGAACACCTGTTCGAGCCGGTCGACCTGGCCCTCGGTTTCGCCCATGTGCTTCTCGAACGCCGCCTTGAGCTTGGGAGACTGCGCCGCCTTCGCCATCTTCGGCAGCGCGGACAGGATCTTCTTTTCGGCGAAATAGATGTCCTTCAAGGTGTCGAGGAACAGGTCGCTCAGTACTTTATCTTTGGCCATTTTGCCCTCCGGTTTGAAGTTGCCATTTTAGAACCGGCCGGGTCGTGTCTTGTTCCTGCGTCGCAGTTGGTTTGCCGAGAAAAAAATCAAAAAATTCATCGGTGCGCTCCTGCGATTTGAGGCGGCTGTGTTGTGTCGTCTTCCCGACCCCGGAACGTATTCGCACCTCATTTGGTTGAGCGAAAAAGCTGCAGGAGGCTGTGGGTGGCCAAGCCACGCGAGATTGAAATCATACGTCGTGCCTGTGAGCTTCCTCCTCTCGGGAGCAAAACACGACCCCGAAGGTTTGGTTCCTGTGTGCTGTTTTGTACCGGTGGCGGAAGCTGATAGAAGTAGCGGGATGAAAGCGGCTCGACGGGCTGATGGCGAGAAAACTCAAGACCTATCAAACGTCACTGGGCTTCTTCGATATGGCCATCGCGGCGCCGTCGATGAAAGCGGCTCTGGAAGCATGGGGTTCGAAGAGCAATCTGTTTCATCAGGGCTTCGCCAGGGAAGTTGACGATCCCGACGTGATCGCCGCCACCATCTCGAAGCCCGGGATCATTCTCAGACGCCCCGTCGGATCAGATGGGCCCTTCAAGCAAGATGCGGAACTGCCCTCTGACCTTTCCCGTGAAGAGGTCAAAGACCGGCCCAAAAAGCACCGTGCCAAGCCCGGCAAACGGTCTCCCCGCAAGATGAACGATCGAGCAGGCCGCACGGCCGCATCGGGCTATGAGAGAGCGCAGAGGCAGCGCGAAAGCCAGCGGCGGAAGGAAGAAACCGCCAGGGCGAAAGAGCGTGAGCGCCGGGAGCAGGCCATCGCGAAGGCCCAGGCCGCGATTGAAGAAGCCGAACGGGCCCATGAGCAAAGGGCAGGCGGGATCGACACCGAGCGCGCCGCCCTCGAACGACGCTCGCAGGCAGAAGACGAGCGTTGGGAGAAGCAGAAGGAGAAGCTGGGGATCGCCTTGCGCCGCGCGCGGGGCTGATGGAGCGCCAACTGTATTCCTCGCCGACACGAAAGCGCGGTGTTGCGCGGCATTCCCCACACCTTCATGGGCGGAAACTGCATCGACGCCTCGGGCGCACCGCACCGCTGAGCAGACGCATTGCCAGCCATCGCTACCGTCGCCGGCGTCCCGAAATGGCACATCTTTTATATGTCGGTTCCCCAACCCCCGTTGTCCTACGGAGAGGCGGCTTAACGGACGGTTCGCTCTTTCATGACAATCATTCCGCGTGCGGTGCTGTGACCGCGTTCCAAATCAATCGATCCGGAGAGAAAACGTGAACAACTGGTCAACGAAGGTGCTCGTTTCTGGACTGACAGCCATGTTCTTCTGCGCAGGCGCCGCCGTGGCTGCCGATGGCGCGGGCAAGGATGACGCCATCGCGATGGTCAAGAAGGCCGTCGGTTTCATCAAGGAGCAGGGTGCCGACAAGGCGTACGGCGAATTCACCGGCAAGGCCGCCGGCTTCGTCGATCGCGATTTGTACGTCGTGGTCTATCAGCTCGACGGCAAGGTTCTGGCCCACGGCTCCAACGCCAAATTCGTCGGCAAGGACCTGATCGACGCGCAGGACGTCGACGGCAAGCTCTATGTCAAGGAACGGGTCGAAATGGCCGCCAAGCAGCCCTCGTTCTGGCAGGATTACAAGTTCGTCAATCCCGTGAGCAAGAAGGTCGAGCCGAAGCAGATGTATTGCGAGAAGGTCGAGAACACGGCGGTGTGTGCAGGCATCTACAAGCTCTGACACACTAAGATCGGCTACACGGCGATCGTCGCCTCGAAGGATTGATATGCTCGGCTGGATCAAGAATATCGGGCTGTCCTGGAAAGTTCAGCTCGCGCCGGCGTTTCTGATCTTGGTCCTGATCGGCGTCGGCGCCTATGCCTTGCAGGCGCTGCGATCGAACCAGACCGCGGTCGATGCGCTGGTCGCCGGGCCGATGCGGCAATCGGAACTCGCCAACGAACTCAACACCGTGGCGTGGACCGCGCACGCCAAGCTGTACCGGCTCGCGGCCATCGCGGCCAACGAAACCGACGAAAAGAAAATTCAGGCATTCGCCAAGGAAGCTTCAGCCGCCGCCGGGAAGATTTCGGACGCCCTGAAGGCGGTCGAGGGCGCTCAGGGCAGTGCCAAATCGGATGGCAAATCGGACGGCCTGGAAAAACTGAAAGCCGCCGTCGCGGGTTATCTCAAGCAATCCAAAAATGCCATCGAGATGGCCGACGGCGATGCCGGATCGGCGTTGTTGTTCATCAAGGGCGCGGAACGGAATTTCGCCGATATCGAGAAGCTGACCGACGATCTCATCGCGCGCTCCAGCGACAGCAAGGATCGTGAGATCGCCCGTGCCGGGTTGAAACTCGAGGAGCAGCAACTGACGCTGATGGCGGTACTGCTGGTGGTGGCTTTCGCCGGCATCGTGGTTTCGTTCCTGATCGGCCGCAATATTTCCCGCCCGGTGGTGGCGATGTCGAAGGCGATGCGTGAACTCGCGGTCGGCAATTTCGACGTCCAGCTGCCGGGCCTCGAGCGCCGCGACGAAGTCGGCCAGATGGCCCGCGCGGTCGAGGAATTCAAGGTGCAGGCGGTGGCCAAGGCCGAACGCGAGACCGCCGAGCGCGAGGAAAAGAACCGCGAACTCGCCGTCGCCCGCCGCGCCGAGCTGCATAACCTCGCCGAGAGTTTCGAGGCCGCGGTCGGCAGTATCATCGAAAACGTCGGCTCGGCATCGAACGAGCTGGAGAATTCCGCCGTCATCCTGACCAACAGCAGTGCGGCGAGCCAGGATCTTTCGGCCGTGGTGGCGGCGGCTTCGGAGGAAACGTCCGCCAACGTGCAATCGGTGGCTTCGGCGACGGAAGAAATGGCGAGCTCCATCAACGAAATCGGCCGCCAGGTCGCCGATTCCAACCGGATCGCCACTGAAGCGGTCGAGCAGGCGGGAAAGACCGACGCGCGGATCGCCGAATTGTCGCTGGCCGCCAGCCGCATCGGCGACGTCACCCAACTGATCACCACGATCGCGGCGCAGACCAACCTGCTGGCGCTCAACGCGACCATCGAGGCCGCCCGCGCCGGCGATGCCGGCCGCGGGTTTGCCGTGGTCGCGCAGGAGGTCAAGGCGCTGGCGTCGCAAACCGCCAAGGCCACCAGCGAGATTTCGACGCAGATCGCCGGCATGCAGGCGGCCACCCAGGATTCGGTGGTCGCGATCAAGGAAATCTACGGCACCATCGGGCAGGTCTCCGAGATCGCCTCGGCGATCGCGGCCGCCATCGAGCAGCAGGGGGCGGCGACCCAGGAGATCGCCCGCAACGTGCAGCAGGCGGCGGTCGGCTCCACCCAGGTCGCGACCTCGATCGCCGACGTCAACCGCGGCGCCGGCGATACCGGCACGGCCTCCTCGCAGGTGCTGGCGTCGGCGCAGTTGCTGTCCAGCGAGAACAAGCGCCTCAAGGCCGAAGTGGTCAAATTCCTCGCCACCGTGCGGGCTGCGTAGTCTCGCAGCCGGTGATAGTCTTCGAAAGCCACAGCGCTCGGCGCTGACGGATTCGGAGTCCTCATGATCTATCGACACGCCATCGACGCCACCACTTATGTGTTCGATGATCTGCGCGATCTGCTCGCCAAGGCCACGCCGCCGCGCTCCGGCGACCGCCTCGCGGGGGTCGCGGCCGAGAGTGCCGCGCAAATGATCGCGGCGCGGATCGCGCTATCAGACGTTCCCCTGAAACAGTTCCTGCAGGAGACCGTCGTTCCCTACGAAGACGACGAGGTCACCCGCCTGATCGTCGACAGCCACGACGCCGCGGCCTTCGCCGCGGTATCCTCGCTGACTACAGGCGCATTCCGCGACTGGCTGCTGTCGGACGCGGCGACACCAGCCGTTCTCGCCAGGCTGGCGCGCGGGATCACGCCCGAAATGGCGGCGGCGGTCTCAAAACTGATGCGCAACCAGGACCTGATCCTGGTGGCGAAAAAATGCCAGGTGACATCGGCCTTTCGCAACACCATCGGCCTGCGCGGCCGGATCAGCGTGCGGCTGCAGCCCAATCATCCCTTCGACGATGCCAAGGGTATCACCGCGTCGATCCTCGACGGCATCCTGCTGGGATCCGGCGACGCCTGTATCGGCATCAATCCGGCCAGCGACGATCCCACTGTCATCGGCGGCCTGGTGCGGCTGCTCGACGATATCATCGCAAGGCTGCAGATCCCGACGCAGGGCTGCGTCCTGACCCATGTCACGACCACGCTCGGATTGATCGAGCGGGGCTTTCCGGTCGATCTGGTGTTTCAGTCGGTCGCGGGCACGCAGGCGGCGAACCGCAGCTTCGGAATCGATCTGGCGCTGCTGCGGCAGGCCCACCAGGCCGGACTGTCGCTGCGCCGCGGCAGCGTCGGCAGCAATGTGATGTATTTCGAAACCGGGCAGGGGTCGGCGTTGTCGGCCAACGCCCATCACGGCGTCGACCAGCAAACCCTGGAGGCGCGGGCCTATGCGGTGGCGCGCGCCTTCGATCCGCTGCTGGTCAACAGCGTGGTCGGCTTCATCGGCCCGGAATATCTCTATGACGGCAAGGAGATCATCCGCGCCGGGCTGGAGGACCATTTCTGCGGCAAGCTGCTCGGCCTGCCGCTCGGCGTCGACGTTTGCTACACCAACCATGCCGAGGCCGACCAGGACGACATGGACAACCTCCTGACGCTGCTCGCCGCCGCCGGCGTCACCTTCATCATGGGGGTGCCCGGGGCTGACGATGTCATGCTGAACTACCAGTCCACCTCGTTCCATGACGCGCTTTATGTCCGCGACCTGTTCGGGCTGAAGCGGGCGCCGGAATTCGACGACTGGCTGTTGCGCGTAGGGCTGGCCGATGCCGACTTCAGGCTGGCCGGGAATACCGGGCTGCTGCCCGATTTTGCATCGCGGTTGCTGGCCTGAGGGCACGGAAAGGCCGCCGCCGATGCTGACATGCAACCATCCGGCCGCTGGCGGGTTGGGAACCGCCGCCACAATGTTGAAGAATTTGTAGCCCAGCCTCGGGCCGCGTGCTTAACTCGGCGGCCGGCAGGTTTTACAAGCGTTAGGAAGTTTGATGAGGGCTGAAGGCATCGAGACGGTTCGGCGCATTTTGTGCGTGTTCCCGCGCTATACTTCTTCTTTCGGCACATTCGAATACGCCTACCCGCTGACGGACGGCGTCCAGGCCTTCATGCCGCCGCAAGGGCTGCTCTTGATCGCGGCCTATCTGCCCGAACATTGGCCGGTTCGCTTCATCGACGAGAATATCCGTCCCGCCTCAAGGGAAGACTTCGAGTGGGCGGAAGCGGTGTTCGTCAGTGGCATGCATATCCAGCGCCAGCAGATGAACGACATCTGCCGCCGCGCGCATGCGTTCGATCTGGCGGTCGCGATCGGCGGTCCGTCGGTCTCGGCCTGCCCGGAATACTATCCCTCGTTCGACTATCTCCATGTCGGCGAACTCGGCGACGCCACCAATGAGTTGCTGGCACGGCTGGCGCGCGATCCGTCGCGGCCCGAGCAGCAGGTGGTGCTGAAGACCGACGATCGTATCGCCATGACCGACTTCCCGATTCCGGCCTATGAGCTTGCCGAGGTCAGAAAGTATTTTCTCGGCAGCATTCAGTATTCGAGCGGTTGTCCGTACCAGTGCGAATTCTGCGATATCCCGGGCCTCTACGGCCGCAATCCGCGCCTGAAATCGCCGCAGCAGATCATTGCCGAACTCGACAAATTGCTCGAATGCGGCGTGACCGGCTCGGTGTATTTCGTCGACGACAATTTCATCGGCAACCGCAAGGCGGCGCTCGATCTGTTGCCGCATCTGGTCGAGTGGCAGAAGAAAACCGGCTATGTGATGCGGCTCGCCTGCGAGGCGACGCTCAACATCGCCAAGCGGCCCGAGATCCTCGAGAAGATGCGCGACGCCTTCTTCGTCACCATCTTCTGCGGCATCGAGACTCCCGATCCCGATGCGTTGAAGGCGATGCAGAAGGACCACAACATGATGGTCCCGATCCTGGAAGGCATTCACACCATCAACAGCTACGGGATGGAGGTCGTCTCCGGCATCATCATGGGGCTCGATACCGACAAGCCGGAAACCGGCGAGGCGCTGATCGCCTTTGTCGATGAAACAAAGATCCCGCTGCTGACCATCAATTTGCTGCAGGCGCTGCCGCAGACGCCGCTGTGGGATCGGCTCGAACGCGAGGGGCGCCTGATTCACGACGAAGGTCGCGACTCCAATGTCGATTTCCGTTTGCCCTATGAGCAGGTCATCAGCTCGTGGCGCAAATGCATGGAGATCGCCTACCAGCCGGAACGATTGTATGCGCGCTACCAGTATCAGTGCGACTACACCTATGCCAACCGGATCAAGGTTCCGGTCACGCCGGAGCAGAAGAGCTGGGCCAATATCAAGCGCGCGCTGATCATGCTGCGCAATATCTTCTGGAAGGTCGGCGTGCTCGGCGACTACCGAAAGGTGTTCTGGAAATTTGCGCTGGGCCGGCTGCGCCATGGCGACATCGAGGGCCTGATCGCCTCGACCATGATCGGGCATCATCTGATCATGTTCGCGCGCGATGCATCCGAGGGCCAGCAGAACGCCTCGAACTATTCGATCCGGCTGCGCGAGGCATCGGTCCCTGCCGAGTAACCCGCGATGAGCGTACCGGCACCGCCGTCCCGTTCGCTGCGGGATCTGCGCGATCTTACCCCGGCGCGCGTCGGCCTCGGCCGGGCTGGCGCCGGCCTGCCGACCCGGGCGTTGCTTGAATTCACCCTCGATCACGCGCGTGCCCGCGACGCCGTGCATGCCGCCTTCGATGTACCGGGCCTGATCTCGGGCCTTGACGGCCTTGGCCTCGAATCCCCCCATGTATCCAGTCGCGCGCGGGACCGCCGGGAATATCTGAAGCGTCCGGATCTGGGGCGAAAGCTCGACCCGGCGTCGCAGCAGCTGCTGGTGGGCCGCCAGGCTGGCTCATGCCGGCTGGCCATCGTGATCGGCGACGGCCTGTCGCCGGCGGCGGTCAATGCGCACGCCGTTGCGCTGGTCGGCAGCCTGATGCCGCGGCTTAAGGCGGAGCGCATCGACATCGGCTGCGCCGTGGTCGCCTCCGGCGCGCGGGTCGCATTGGGCGACGAGATCGGCGCACTTCTCGGCGCGCGCATGGTGGTGGTGCTGATCGGGGAGCGGCCCGGCCTGTCGGCGCCCGACAGCCTCGGCGCCTATCTGACCTTTGCGCCGAGGCCGGATGTCACCGACGCCGAGCGCAATTGCGTGTCCAACATCCACGGCGCGGGGCTTGGTTACGAGGAGGCGGCCTTGCGGATTGCCTGGCTGATCCGCGAGGGCCTGGCCCGACAAGTCACCGGCGTCGCGTTGAAGGACGAGAGCGGTGGTCCGGCACCCCAGCGCATCGAAACCATTGCAGGCGGGCATGACAAATCCGTGATTTGAAGGCCATTATGGCCTCGTGCGCGCCGATTTGGCGCCGGGTGTGCGCTTGCGAGATACCGGATAGACCTGCTACACCTCTCGCGGCTAATTTATCGCATGATTTCAACGGCTAGCGTCGATCAGACGTGGCCGATTCAGTCTCCTTCGCGCCCGACGAATTTAGGCTGGACAGATTGAGCCGATGTGAGAACTGGACAGGACATGCTGGAGAGAAATGCCGCCGAGGCTGATGCGAAGATGCGGGAAAAGCCGCCGGTCAGCATCGCGTTCGGCCTGGAGCGCATGGGCCTGATCGCCATGCGCGCGCCGATCCTGTCCTGCATCATCCTGTTCGCGATGGTGATCGGCGCCGTGTTCGGCATCCAGCGCATCAAGATCGACGATTCGCTCAGCCAGCTGTTCCGTTCCGACTCCAGGGAATACCGGCAGTACGAGGAAGTCACCAGGCGCTTCCCCTCCACCGAATTCGATGTGCTGGTCGTGGTCGAGGGCAAGACGCTGCTGCGCCGCGACAATCTGGAAAAGATCCGGGACCTGGTCACGGACCTGCAACTCGTCGAAGGCACGCGCGGCCTGATCTCGCTGTTCTCGGCGCGCCAGGCGCCGGCGCCGGGCAAGCTGCCCGCGGCGCTGTTTCCGCCCGATCTGCCTGAGGGCGCCGACTACGACAAGTTCATCGAAACCGTCAAAACCAACGAGATCATCCGCGGCAAGCTTTTGTCCGAAGACGGCACGCTGGCGCTGGTCGTGCTCTCGCTGGAGCCGTCGATTGTCGGCAACAATGGCTTGAAAAAGACCATCGCCGAAATCCGCAAGATCATGGCCACGGATCTCGCCGATACCGGGCTCAGCAAGGAATTGTCAGGCGTTCCGGTGATGCAGCTCGAGATCCGCAACGCGGTCGAGCGCGACGGCCTGATCTACAACATCGCCGGCATCCTGGCGGGATGTCTGATCGCGATCCTGTTCTTCCGCAAGGTGTCGTTCATGATCGTGGCGGCGTTCCCGCCGCTGCTCGCCATTCTGCTGTCGCTCGGCATCCTCGGCTGGGCGGGGTTTCAGCTCAACATGTTCCTCAACGTGATGACGCCGCTGATCATGGTCATCAGTTTCTCCGATTCGATGCAGCTGACATTTGCCGCGCGCGACCGGCTGCTGGCCGGCGAGGACCGTTTCACTGCCTTCCGCAACGCCGTCCTGGTGGTCGGACCGGCCTGCGTGCTGACCCATGCCACCGCCGGAATCTCCTTTCTGGCGCTGCAGTTTTCGGATTCGGACTTGATCCGCACCTTCGGCGAAGCCGGCCTTGCGGCCACCATCATCGCGCTAATCGCGGTGCTGTCGCTGGTTCCGGTGTTCGGGGTGCTGCTGGTCCGCAACGAGCAGGTCTTCGCCGCCAAATTCCAGGCGGCCGACGCCGGCGTCAACGCGCTGCGCGCCTTCTGCTACTGGATCGCGGTGCGCATGGTCGGCCGGCCCGGGCTGTTCAGCCTGATCGCCGTGGTGTTCGTCGGCGGTCTCGGCGTGATCTATGCCAATCTCGAACCGCGCTATCGGCTGGCCGATCAGGTCCCTGACAAGCAGCAGGCAGTGGCGGCCAGCGGACGGCTCGATGCCAAGCTGACCGGCGCCAATCCGATCGACATCCTGATCGAATTCCCCAAGGGCGCGTCGCTGTATGCGCCCGAGACCCTGCAGGTCATCGCGGACGTTCATTCGATGGTCGAAACCCAGGCCGGCGTGGGCAACGTCTGGTCGCTCGAGACGTTGCGGCGCTGGCTCGCCGAGAAGGCCGGCAGTTCCGATGTCGCGACCTTGAAGGAATATGTCAGCGTCATTCCGGAGCATCTGGTCCGGCGCTTCATCGCGGCCGATCAGGATGCGGTGGTGGTGTCGGGCAGGGTGCCGGATCTCGATTCGAGTGCGATCCTGCCGGTGGTCGACAAGCTCGACGCCGCCCTCAACACGATCCGCAAGAAACATCCGGGTTTTGAGATTGCCGTCACCGGCCTGTCGGCGATCGCGGCGCGCAACAGCGCCAACATGATCTCGAAGCTCAACCACGGGCTGACCATCGAGTTCGCGCTGGTCGCGATCTTCATCGGATTGGCGTTCCGCTCCTGGGTGGTGATGTTCGCCTGCATCCTGCCCGGCATTTTTCCGGTGGTGCTGTCAGGCGCCGTGCTGGCGGCGCTCGGTGAGGGGCTGCAATTCGCCAGCGTGGTCGCGCTGACGGTGTCGTTCGGCCTCGGCCTCAGTGCGACGATCCACTTCCTCAACCGCTTGCGGCTGGAGACCGCGCCGGGCGTCGATGCGGCGCTGGCGGTCGAGCGCGCGACCGTGCTGGTCGGTCCGGCGCTGATCCTGACCACGGTAGTGCTGGCCTGCGGACTGGTCGTGACGGTGTTTTCCGACCTGCCGTCGCTGCGCTTGTTCGGCTGGCTCAGCGCCTTCGCGATGGTCGCGGCGCTGGTCGCGGATCTGTTCATCCTGCGGCCGACGGCGATGTGGCTGATCAATATGTCGCAGCGGCTTCGCGGGACCCGATAACGGTTTCGAGCAAGATCGAGCCCGGTTCTGATTCCATCAGAACCGGGCTCGATGGCTGTTTCGAGCGAAGCTGGAAGGCGCGGCCGTCAGCCGCCCTTCGACATCGTGATATTGACGCCCCTGATCTCGCCCTTGGAGCTGATCTGCACCGTCTGCTTGTTGCCGGTGGTCCGTAGCGTCACGGTGGCAGCAAATCCCGCAGCCTCGACGAACACCTCGATCTGGCCGCCGCCTGCAGTGCCCTGCAGATTGCCGAAAATATTTCGGCTTGCTTCGCTCCAGTTGCCCGAAATGCGGTCACCCTGGCTGGTAACGTCCGTGCTCAATTCGAATTTGTAGCTGTCGCTGGCGCAACGGAGGCTTTGCTTCAGACCCATTCCGGTGCCGTTGACATTATAGCTGGCCCTGCATCGGATGCGCTCGATCGTTCCGTCGGAGAGCGCGACCGTGCCGTTGCCGGACCACGATCCGCTAAATCCGGTAAATGGCCCCGATTGGGCATGGCCTGCCGACACCGACAGCATGAGGGCGGCGCCGATACCGGCAGCCTTGATCGCCTGTCCAAACAAGCCGGAACCAAACAACTTCATCGTGAATTTTCCCATTTTAAAGTGACGTTCTGATACCAGAACCGTCGCGCCGCATCGAAGATTTAGTGTCGCCGCAGTGTGTTAGGTTCAAATGACAGACCCGGCTGCTGCCTGCCGTGGCGGCGGTTGCCCGTCACCGGTGGACCGGCCGCCGGTAAAATACACAAGCCCGATCGCGTTGGCGAACCGCATTTCCCGCTTCGGCGAAATCATGCGACGATATCGTCGAGATTCGCACTGTTCCATTTAGCTATCCGCCGGGGTCTCCTGCAATAGTCCATGGCGAAAAAGATCTGCCAATAAATAGGGCATAAATATCAAACGGTTACGCCCGCGCTTCGGTTCCATCGAGACGGGCATAATTGTTAACCGGACCACCGCAAATTTGGCCGCAATTACCAGTGCTTCTGACCTCTTGATGCTGCGGTTCGCTGTGCCTGCAATCCGCTCCTTGGCCCGTTGGCTTTTCGGGATCGGAATTCCCTGTTGCCAGAATGAAGGAAGATGATGCTCAAATTTCTCTTTGCACTCACACTCTTGTCGGTATCGGTTCCGGCCGCCGCCATCGCCCAGCAGCAGCGCAGCGGCACGGCGGAAGAGCAGGCGGCCTGTTCGCGCGACGTTCAGCGCTTCTGCCGTCCGGTCATCGATCAGGGCGACTTCACCATTCTGGCCTGCTTGCAGCAGAACCGTCCCAAACTGACCAAGGCCTGCGATCAGGTGCTGAAAAACAACGGCCAATAAGACGGCCCGCGGGCCGCGCCAATCGCCGCCGCAAACGCTGGCGGGGCCTCGTTCGGCCGCGGTCTGAATTTGCGAGAAATCGCAGATAGCATTGGTTTTGGCGTCGTATTCCCCTATATGGGGTCCGCGATCGATACGCATGAGCCGGCCTTGCCGGCGCGTGCGTTTTAACCATGCCCAGATGAATGTAGCCAGTTCCTGATGACCAGTGCGAGCGAACTGCGATCCGGCAAGACTCACCGCGACGAGAACTTTCCGGTGGCGTCCTGGATCATTCACCCGAGACACCGGGCGCTGATCCTCGCGTTCTACAATTTCGTGCGAACCGCCGACGATATCGCCGATCATGCCACGCTCGACGCGTCGGAGAAGCTCAGGCTTCTCGATCTGCTGGAAGCCGAATTGCTCGGCAGGGGCGATACCCAGCCCGAGGCCGTCAATCTGCGCCGCGCGCTGGCGGAGCGTTCGATGCCGCCGCGCCACGCGCTCGATGTTCTGGTCGCCTTCCGGATGGACGTGACCAAGCTTCGTTATGAAAACTGGGATGAAGTCATTCACTATTGCCGGTACTCGGCCATGCCGGTCGGGCGCTTCATGCTCGACGTCCACGGCGAGAGTACCTCGACCTGGGCGGCCTCGGACGCGCTCTGCGCCGGCCTGCAAATCAACAACCATCTGCAGGACTGCGGCAAGGATTTTCGCGATCTCAATCGGGTCTATCTGCCGCGCGACGCGCTCGCCGCCGCCGGCGCTTCCGTCGAGGAGCTTGGGCAGGCGCGGTCATCGCCGGCGCTGCTGCAATGCCTGCATGCGCTCGCGGTGCGCACCGAGGCGCTGCTCGACGAAAGCAGATCGCTCAGCGCCGAGGTCAGAGACATCAGGCTGGGGTGCGAAGTATCCGTGATCCAGGCTTTCGCCGACAAGATCGTCGGACTGCTGAAAGTGCGCGATCCGCTCAGCGAGAGGGTGCATCTCGGCGCGCTCGAACTGCTCGCCTACAGCCTCGGCGGCATCGCCAGCGAGATGGCCCGCCGCGCGGTGGGACGGCGGCCCGTGTCCAAACCGGCGGCCGGCGCATGACATCAGAGACCGCGGTGGCAGCCAATGCGAGTGACGGGACTTCCGCGTCCGGCAGTTCGTTCTACGCGGCGATGCGTATTCTGCCGCGTGAGCAGCGCGAGGCGATGTTCCAGATCTATGATTTCTGCCGGCAGGTCGACGATATCGCGGACTCCGATGGCCCGCGCGATGTGCGGCTGGCCGCGCTGCAGCAGTGGCGTAACGATATCGACGCGCTGTATCAGGGCCAGCCGCCGGCGCGCTTGCGCGACTACGTGGCCTCGGTCCAACGATTTGGGCTCAAGCGCGAGGATTTCCTGGCCATCGTTGATGGCATGGAGATGGACGTGCCGCAGGACATCAGGGCGCCGGATCTTGCGAAGCTCGACCTGTATTGCGACCGCGTCGCCAGCGCGGTCGGACGGCTCTCGGTGCGGGTGTTCGGTCTCGCCGAGGCCGACGGCATTCAGCTTGCGTATCATCTTGGCCGCGCGCTGCAATTGACCAATATCCTGCGCGACATCGATGAAGATGCCGGCATCGGCCGGCTCTATCTGCCGCTGGAGGGATTGCTGCACGCCGGCATCACCTCGACCGATCCGGCCAAGGTCACGATCGATCCGGCGCTGCCGAAAGTGTGCGTGCCGCTGGTGGCGCGCGCGCGGACACATTTCGAGAAAGCCGACGAGATCATGCGCCGCAATCCGCGGCGGGCGGTGCGCGCGCCCCGGATCATGTCGAAATATTATCGCGCGATTCTGGAACTGCTTGTTGCCAGAGGGTTTGCCGCGCCGCGCGCGCCAGTCCGTCTCAACAAGATGGCCCGCATCCTTATCCTCCTGCGTTATGCGTTCATCTGATGCAAAAGACCGTCCATATCATCGGTGCTGGAATCTCGGGCCTGTCGGCCGCCGTGCGGCTGGCCAACGCGAATTACAAAGTGCACGTCCACGAGGCCACGCAGCAGGCCGGCGGCCGCTGCCGCTCCTATTTCGATGCGGCGACCAACCTCACCATCGACAATGGCAATCATCTGCTGCTCTCGGGCAACCGCGCCGCGGTCGAATATGCGAGGTCGATCGGCACCGAGGCGGGGCTGGTCGGGCCGAAGCGCGCGCAATTCCCGTTCGTCGATCTGACGACCGGGCAGCGCTGGCAGCTCGATCTCGGCGAGAGCCGGCTGCCGCTGTGGATCTTCGACGAGGCGCGCCGTGTCCCCGATACTGGCGTGCGCGATTATTTGGCACTGATGCCGCTGATCTGGGCGGCGCAGAGCAAACTGGTCGGCGACGCGATCCCGTGCGATGGAACACTCTATCAGCGGCTGGTGCAGCCGCTGCTGCTGGCGGCGCTGAACGTCGACCCGCCGGAGGGGTCCGCGGGGCTTGCCGGCGCGGTGGTGCGGGAAACGCTGCTGGCGGGGGGCCAGGCCTGCCGGCCGCTGATCGCGCGCGACGGCCTCAGCGCGGTGCTGGTCGAGCCCGCGATCAAGCTCCTGCAAAACAAGGGCGCCAACATCTCGTTCGGACATGAGCTGCGTGAATTCGTGGCCTCGGCGGACCGCCTCGGCGAACTGAAATTCGGCGACGACAACGTTGCGATCCAGCCCGGCGACGCCGTGGTATTGGCGGTTCCGCCACGCCCTGCCGCCGCGATGCTGCCCGGCCTGAAGACCCCGACCAAATACCGCGCCATCGTCAATGCGCATTTCCGTTTCGATCCGCCGAAGGGGCAGCCGGCCCTCCTCGGCGTGGTCGGCGGACTGGTGGAGTGGCTGTTCGCGTTTCCGCAGCGCCTGTCGGTCACCATCAGCAACGCCGACCGCCTGGTGGATATGCCGCGCGAGGAGCTGGCGCAGGCGATCTGGCGGGATATCTGCAAGGCCGCGGGCGTCGAGGGCGAATTGCCGCCGTGGCAGATCGTGCGCGAGCGCCGCGCCACATTCGAGGCTACCCCGGAGCAGAACGCGCAGCGGCCGGGCCCGGTCACGGCCTACAAAAACCTGTTTCTTGCCGGCGACTGGACTGATACGGGGTTGCCGGCCACCATCGAGGGATCGGTACGGTCGGGCAACCGCGCCGCCGATCTCGTTCTGGCCATGCGCAAGGGCTGATCGAGGGCCTGACCGGGGACAGCCATACCCCAGGTTTTCCGGTGAGACCGGGCAGGGCAATATTGAGGTCGAGCAACATGCATTCCGGCAACAGATCAATTGGCAATGAAAGCGGCGCCGCCCTGGAGGCGAGCATCGCGTCGGCGACGCAGGGCTTGCTCGGCTACCGGCAGCCGGACGGCCATCTGGTGTTCGAACTGGAAGCCGATTGCACCATCCCCGCGGAATATGTGCTGCTGCGCCACTACCTCGCCGAGCCCGTCGATACCGTGCTCGAAGGCAAGATCGCAAATTACCTGCGCCGGGTGCAGGGCGCCCATGGCGGCTGGGCGCTGGTGCATGACGGCGCGTTCGACATGAGCGCCAGCGTGAAGGCCTATTTCGCGCTGAAGATGATCGGCGATTCCCCCGATGATCAGCACATGGCGCGGGCGCGCGAGGCGATCCGTTCGCGCGGCGGCGCCGTCAACAGCAATGTCTTCACGCGTTTCATGCTGGCGATGTTCGGGGTGCTGACCTGGCGCAGCGTGCCGGTATTGCCGATCGAAATCATGCTGCTGCCGATGTGGTCGCCGTTCCATCTCAACAAGATTTCCTACTGGGCGCGGACCACGATCGTGCCGCTGATGGTGCTGGCGGCGCTGAAGCCGCGCGCCAAGAACGTCAGCGGTATCGGCGTCGACGAGTTGTTCCTGCAGCCGCCGCATTCGATCGGCATGACTGCCAAGGCCCCGCATCAGAGCCCGGGCTGGTTCTATCTGTTCCGCGGCCTCGACGCCATCTTGCGGACGATCGAGCCGCTGTTTCCGAAGAAGCTGCGCGCCCGCGCGATCGATGCCGCGGTCGCCTTCGTCGAGGAACGGCTGAACGGCGAGGACGGCCTCGGCGCCATCTATCCGCCGATGGCCAACACCGTGATGATGTACGAGGTGCTGGGCAAGGGCCCGGACTATCCGCCGCGTGCCATTACCCGAAGGGGCATCGACAAGCTTCTGGTGATCGGCGAGCACGAGGCCTATTGCCAGCCCTGCGTCTCGCCGGTGTGGGACACCGCGTTGAGCTGTCATGCCCTGATCGAAGCCGGCAGCGAAGCGGCGCTGGCTCCGGCCAAACAGGGACTGGACTGGCTCAAGCCCCGGCAGGTGCTGGACGTCAAGGGCGACTGGGCCGTGAAGCGGCCCGACGTTCGCCCCGGCGGCTGGGCGTTCCAGTACAACAATGACTACTATCCCGATCTCGACGATACCGCTGTCGTGGTGATGGCGATGGATCGCGCCCGGCGCGCCAGCCACGATCCGGAATACGACGTCGCGATCGCCCGCGGCCGCGAATGGATCGAGGGCATGCAAAGCCGCGATGGCGGCTGGGCCGCCTTCGACGTCAACAATCTCGAATATTACCTCAACAACATTCCATTCTCCGATCACGGCGCGCTGCTCGATCCGCCGACCGAGGACGTCACCGCCCGCTGCGTCTCGATGCTGGCTCAGCTCGGCGAGACCGCGCAAACCAGCAAGGCCGTCGCGGATGGCGTCGAGTATCTGCGCCGGACCCAGCTGGCGGAGGGATCGTGGTATGGCCGCTGGGGGCTCAACTACATCTACGGCACCTGGTCGGTACTGTGCGCGCTGAACGCCGCCGGCGTCGACCACCAGGACCCTGCGATGCGCAAGGCCGTCAGCTGGTTGTTGTCGATCCAGAACGCGGATGGCGGCTGGGGCGAGGATGCCATCAGCTACCGACTCGATTATAAGGGATTCGAAGGAGCTCCCACCACCGCCTCGCAAACGGCATGGGCCTTGCTTGGTCTCATGGCAGCGGGCGAGGTCGGGCATCCGGCAGTCGCGCGTGGCGTGGAGTACCTAATAGGCACACAGACCGAAAAAGGGCTGTGGGATGAACAACGCTACACGGCAACAGGGTTTCCTCGGGTGTTTTATCTGCGCTATCATGGTTATCCGAAGTTCTTCCCGCTCTGGGCGTTGGCGCGGTACCGGAATTTGCGGAACACCAACAGCAAGGTGGTAGGGGTCGGAATGTGATTTTGGGGGCGGGGGACGACGCGTCCGCGGGTAATCCACTTGATCCGCGGCCGGTGCTGATTGTGACTGGATTGGTGCAGGAGGCCCGCATAGCAGCCGGGCCCGGTATGACCGTAATCTGCAGCAGTAGCGATCCCAAACAATTGCGGGCGCTGCTGACCGTTGTCGACCCATCGACGATTCGGGGCGTCATCAGCTTCGGAGTCGCAGGTGGACTCGACCCGAGCCTGAAATCAGGCGACGTCGTGGTGGCGACCGAGGTGCTGTCAGGCGATACCCGCTGGCTGGCCGGACTGGCGCTCAATGAAGAACTGATCGCCGGCGTGGCGCTGGGGCGCCGGCGCGTGGTCAGGGGCGGTCTTGCCGGCGTCGAACGGGTGGTTGCCGCCCGGGCCTGCAAAGCCGCGCTGCGCTCGGAGACGGGCGCTGCCGCCGTCGATATGGAAAGCCATATCGCGGCCGCCTACGCGGCCGAGTCCAGTTTGCCCTTCGCTGCCCTGCGCGTCATCAGCGACCCGGCCAGCCGTGCCCTGCCGGCGCTGGCGATGGCCGCGATCAAGCCGAATGGCGACATCGATTTGCGCAAGGTGCTGAGCGGCGTGGCCCGCAACCCGCTGACGGTGCGCGCCCTCGTCTCCACCGGAATCGATTTCAATCGCGCGCTGAAGAGCCTGCGCGACTCCAGAAACTTTCTGCTCGGCGGCGAGGGCCTCATCGCGGCGGAGCTCTGAACACCTGAAAACTTGAAAAACGAAAACGGGGCGCGATCGGCATCGCGCCCCGTTTTGTTGTTTGACCGTGGCCGGCTCAGGCGGCGGTTGAAGCCTTCTGCTGCGCCTTGGCGGCAGCGGCCGCGGCTTCGTCCTTGCGGATATCCGACAGGCGCTTCTGCACTTCCGCCGAGAAGATGTACTGCGCCGGGCGCTGGTTATCGAGGCTGATCTCGGGCGCCATCGGCCCCGTGGTCCTGACGCCGCGCAGCGACACCCACAGCGCCTTCAGCGGGTTGCTCAGCGCCGCGTTCGCCGCGGTCGGCTCATAGCCGCAATGCGCCATGCAGTCGGCACACTTCTCGTACTTGCCGGTGCCGTAGGTGTCCCAGTCGGTGGTGTCCATCAATTCCTGGAAGGTCTTGGTGTAGCCTTCGCCGAGCAGATAGCAGGGCTTCTGCCAGCCGAAAATGTTGCGCGCCGGCATGCCCCACGGGGTGCACTCATATTCCTGATTGCCCGCAAGGAAATCCAGGAACAGGCCGGAATGCATGAAATTCCACTTCTTGCCCTTGCCGAGCGCAAACACGTCGCGGAACAGCTTCTTGGTCTTGGTGCGGTTGAGGAAGTGCTCCTGGTCGGGCGCACGCTCATAGGCATAGCCCGGCGACATCGAGACGCCGACCCCGAGCTCGGTGGTGAAGTCGAGGAATTTGGCGATGTCCTCGGCGGCATGGCCGTCGAAGATGGTGGCATTGACGTTGACCGCGAAACCCTTGGCCTTGGCGGCCTTGATCGCCGAGACCGCGCGATCGAACACGCCCTGCTGCGACACCGCCTTGTCGTGGTGGTCCTTCAGGCCGTCCAGATGCACCGAGAAGAACAGATAGGGCGACGGCTCGAACAGATCGAGCTTCTTCTCCAGCAGCAGCGCGTTGGTGCACAGCGAGACGAATTTCTTGCGCGCCACGAGGCCGCGCACGATTTCGCCGATCTCCTTGTGGATCAGCGGCTCGCCGCCGGGGATCGCCACCATCGGCGCGCCGCATTCGTCGGCGGCATCCCAGCATTCCTGCGCCGACATGCGGCGGTTGAGGATCGCGTCGGGATAGTCGATCTTGCCGCAGCCGACGCAGGCGAGGTTGCAGCGAAACAACGGCTCGAGCATCAGCACCAGCGGATAGCGTTTTCGGCCAA
>NZ_JAUSLT010000035.1 GCF_030646015.1 Bradyrhizobium sp. | reverse complement strand
CCCGCCCCGGTGGGGGTGGGTCGCCGCGACTGCAAGGCGCGGGGGGGTGGGGTGACGGTCTCTCGTTTCGAACAGTCTCCGCGTTGAGAGACTTTCACCCCACCCCGGCTCGCATCTTGCGATGCGAGCCGACCCTCCCCCTCCAGGGGAGGGTAAGAAAGGCGGTCCGCACGATGCGTTCAGTTCAACGGGGGGCCTACCCCACCGCCTCGAAACACCACGCCAAAATGCCTTTCTGGGCGTGCAGGCGGTTTTCGGCCTCGTCGAACACCACCGACTGCGGGCCGTCGATCACCTCGTCGGTGACTTCGTCGCCGCGATGGGCGGGCAGGCAGTGCATGAAGATCGCGTCCTTCTTCGCCAGCGACATCAGCCGGGCGTTGACCTGATAGGGCTTGAGGATGTTGTGGCGGTGCTTGCCTTCCTTGTCGCCCATCGAGAACCAGGTGTCGGTGACCACGCAATCGGCGCCGCGCACCGCGGCCTCCGGATCGTTGCCGAGCACGATCGGCGCGTCGGTCGCCTTGATCCAGTCCTTCATCGCCTTCTTCGGCGCCAGCTCCGGTGGCGTCGCGATGCGCAGGTTGAACTTGAACCGCTCCGCCGCATGCGCCCATGACGCCAGCACGTTGTTGTCGTCGCCGGTCCAGGCCACGGTGCGGCCCTCGATCGGCCCGCGATGCTCCTCGAAGGTCATCAGGTCGGCCATCACCTGGCAGGGATGCGAGCGCCGCGTCAGCCCGTTGATGACGGGCACGGTGGCATGCGCGGCCAGTTCCAGCAGCGCCTCGTGGTTGAGGATGCGGATCATGATGGCATCGACGTAGCGCGACAGCACGCGCGCGGTGTCGGCGATGGTCTCGCCGCGGCCGAGCTGCATCTCGGCGCCGGTCAGCATGATCGATTCACCGCCGAGCTGGCGCATGCCGACGTCGAACGACACCCGCGTGCGGGTCGAGGGCTTTTCGAAGATCATCGCCAGCGTCTTGCCTTCGAGCGGCCTGACCGGCTTGACGTCCTGCTTCTTCTGCGCCTTCAGCTTCGCCTTCATGGCGACGCTGGCGGCCAGGATGCTGCGCAGCTCCCTGGTCGGAATCTCGTTCAGGTCGAGAAAATGGTTCAGAGCCTTGCTCATCACCCCGCCGCCTTCTGCAACTGGCCGCCCGACAACGCCACGCAGGCGCGCTCGAGGCGGGCTACGGATTCCTCGATCTCGGCTTCGCTGACGATCAACGGCGCCAGGAACCGCACCACATTGTCGCCGGCGCCGACGGTGAGCAGCTTTTGGTCGCGCAACGCAGTGACGAGGTCGCCCGAGGGCACCACGGCCTTGACGCCGATCAAGAGGCCCTCGCCGCGCACCTCCGACAGCACGGTCGGATAGCGATCGACCACCGAGGCCAGCTTCTGTTTCAACAGCAGCGACATCTTCTGGACGTGGTCGAAGAAGCCCGGCTTCAGCATCACGTCCAGCACCGCATTGGCCGCGGCAATCGCCAGCGGATTGCCGCCGAAGGTCGAGCCGTGCGAGCCCGGCGTCATGCCGGACGCCGCTTCCGCGGTGGCCAGGCACGCGCCGATCGGAAAGCCGCCGCCGAGCGCCTTGGCGAGCGACATGATGTCGGGCACCACACCCAGGCGCTTGTAGGCGAACAGGTCGCCGGTGCGGCCCATGCCGGTCTGCACCTCGTCGAAGATCAGCAGCATGCCGTGCTGGTCGCAGAGTTCGCGCAACGCCCTGAAGAACGAATTCGGCGCGGAGCGCACGCCGCCCTCGCCCTGCACCGGCTCGATCAGGATGCCGGCGGTGTTGGGACCGATCGCCTTCTTGACCGCCTCGAGATCGCCATGCGGCACCTGGTCGAAGCCGTCCAGCGGCGGCCCGAAGCCTTCGAGATATTTCGCCGAGCCGGTCGCCGCCAGCGTCCCCAGCGTGCGGCCGTGAAACGCACCTTCGAAGGTGACGAGGCGGAAGCGCTCCGGCTTTCCCTTGGCGGCGTGATAGCGGCGCGCGATCTTGATCGCGCATTCCATCGCTTCGGCGCCGGAATTACAGAAGAACACGAAATCGGCAAAGCTCTGTTCGCACAGCCGCGCCGCGAGCCTGTCGCCGTCCGGGCTCTTGAACAGGTTCGACATGTGCCAGAGTTTGGTGGCCTGCTCCTGCAAGGCGGCGACCAGATGCGGGTGGCAATGGCCGAGCGCATTGACCGCGACGCCACTGGTGAAATCGAGATAGCGCTCGCCAGTGGTTGATATCAGCCAGGCGCCTTCGCCGCGCTCGAAACCGAGATCGACCCGGGCGAATACGGGGAGCAGATGCGACGTCGCGCTATTGGGCATGGCAATCGGCATGTCAATCACTTGGGGTTAGAGCCCGCTATGGTGCGTATAGGTGCACCGCATCCACAACCGGCCCCGGAAAACAAAACGTGCCGCCTTTTAGGGGCGGCACGTGGGAACCATTCTAGGCGTGGCGCGATAACTGTCAACCGGTCAGACAAAGGCCCGAAACATCCGTAGGATTCCGGTGTGGGCGACGGAACATGTGGATGCAACCATGCTGACTCTTGCGCGAGAGTCACGCCATATTGTAGCTTCTCCTCTGTCGGGTACGACATCTCGTGCGGCGGTTCTGATCCTCTAGTCGTTGCTGTTCAGCGTACACGTTCGGGCGCGGTTATCCCGCCCGGCGAGGGCTAAGGGATTCTGCCCGCAGGGATTTTTGAGATTTGGCATCGCAGCGCCGTCCTCATGCTGGCCGGCGCGATGCGAAGGGAAGAGTGCGATGACGGTATTGACCTGGTCCGACGATCGCGTCGAGCAACTGAAGAAACTCTGGGAAGGCGGGCTTTCCGCCAGCCAGATCGCCGCGGAACTCGGAAATGTGACGCGAAACGCGGTCATCGGCAAGGTCCACCGGCTGGGCCTTTCCGGCCGCGCCAAGAGCCCCTCCTCTGCCGCACCGCGGCAGCGCAAGGCGCGGCCCGCCCAGCAGATGATGCGGGTATCGCGTCCGGTGTCGCGCGGCAACACCGCGCTGGCCCATGCGTTCGACGTCGAGATGGAGCCGGATCCGATCGCCTACGACAATGTGGTGCCGATGAGCCAGCGGCTGTCGCTGCTGGAGCTCAACGAGGCCACCTGCCACTGGCCGATCGGCGATCCCTCGAGCTCGGAATTCTTCTTCTGCGGCGGCCGGGCGCTGGCCAGCCTGCCCTATTGCGCGCACCACTCGCGCATCGCCTACCAGCCCGCCAGCGACCGTCGCCGGCAGCCTCCGAAGCCGACCAGGTAAGCCACTCCTCGTCATTGCGAGGAGCATTTGCGACGAAGCAATCCAGCTTCATGTTATACCGCGCGATGGATTGCTTCGCTACGCTCGCAATGACGGTGTGAGAGCACAATACGACATCTTACAGCTGTCGTCCCTGCGAACGCAGGGACCCATAATCACAGGTGCTTGTGGTTATGCCAAGCTGGTGCTCCAGCTCATTTCAAATTGACATCGGTGGTTATGGGTCCCGGCTCAGCGCTCGCTTACGCTCGCTTGGCCGGGACGACGATGGAGTTTCACTCCGCCTTCGCAAACCTGTCGTCCAGCGCATAACCGGCGCCGCGGACGGTGCGGATCGGGTCCTGCTCGCCGCCGGGGTTGAGCAGTTTGCGCAGGCGCCCGATATGAACATCGACGGTGCGCTCGTCGATATAAATGTCGCGGCCCCAAACGCTGTCGAGCAATTGCTCGCGGCTGAACACCCGGCCAGGATGTTCCAGGAAAAATTCCAGCAGGCGATATTCGGTCGGGCCGAGATCGATCGGGCGGCCGGAGCGCGCGACGCGGCGCTTTTCGCGGTCGAGCTCGAGGTCGCCATAGGTCAGCATGGTGGCCAGCCGCTCGGGGCTGGCGCGGCGCAACAGGCCTTTTACGCGCGCCAGCAATTCCGGCACTGAAAACGGTTTGACGATGTAGTCGTCGGCGCCGGTGGCCAAGCCGCGGACGCGCTCGCTCTCCTCGCCGCGCGCGGTCAGCATGATGATCGGCAGCTGCCGCGTTTCCGGCCGCGCCCGCAGGCGGCGGCACAGCTCGATCCCGGACAGGCCCGGCAGCATCCAGTCCAGCACGACGAGGTCGGGCACCCGCTCCTTCAGCCTGGTATCGGCGTCGTCGCCGCGCCCGACGGTTTCGACGTCGTAGCCTTCGGCATCGAGGTTGTAGCGCAGCAGCGTGGTGAGCGCTTCCTCGTCTTCCACCACCATTATGCGCGCACTCATATTCTGGGCCTCTCTCAATTGCCAGGTACCGTGGTCGCGAAATTCGTCATGTCACCCTTCGGGCGCTTGTCGAGCATCTGCTGACCCTCGATCATGTAGAACACGGTTTCCGCGATGTTGGTGGCGTGGTCGCCGATCCGCTCGATGTTCTTGGCGCAGAACATCAGATGGATGCAGAACGAGATATTGCGCGGGTCTTCCATCATGTAGGTCAGGAGTTCGCGGAACAGCGAGGTGCAGATGGCGTCGACTTCCTCGTCGCCCTTCCAGACCGCCATCGCCGCCGGCAAATCGTGCGCGGCATAGGCGTCGAGCACGGACTTGACCTGGCTCTGCACGAGGTCGGTCATGTGCTCGAGGCCGCGGATCAGCTTGAGCGGCTGGAAATCGTTTTCCAGCGCCGCGACCCGCTTGCCCATGTTCTTGGCGAGGTCGCCGATCCGCTCCAGATCGGTGGCGACCCGCATGGCGCCGACGATTTCGCGCAGGTCCACCGCCATCGGCTGGCGCCGCGCGATGGTGAGCACCGCGCGTTCCTCGATGACATGCTGCAGGCTGTCGATTTCGGCGTCGGAGGCGACGACGCGCTTGCCGAGCGCGACGTCCCTGCGGATCAGCGCATCGACGGAATCGGTGATCATGCGCTCGGCAAGACCGCCCATCTCCGCGACCAGCCGGGTCAATTCCTGCAGATCGCTGTCGAACGCTTTGGCCGTGTGTTCCGTACCCATTGTCGTTTTCCTCGCGATGCGCGTCAGCCGAACCGGCCGGTGATGTAATCTTGCGTGCGCCGGTCGCTCGGCGAGGTGAAAATCTTGTTGGTGTCGTCGAACTCGATCAGTTCGCCGAGATACATGAAGGCAGTCTTGTCGGAGACGCGCGCGGCCTGCTGCATGTTGTGGGTGACGATGGCGATCGTATACTCTTCCGCCAGCTCCGAGATCAGCTCCTCGATCTTGGCGGTCGAAATCGGATCGAGCGCCGAGCACGGCTCGTCGAACAGGATCACCTCGGGCCGCACCGCGACGGTGCGGGCGATGCAGAGGCGCTGCTGCTGGCCGCCGGACAGGCTGAGGCCCGAGGCGTTCAGCTTGTCCTTGACCTCGTTCCACAGCGCGCCGCCGCGCAGCGCCTTTTCGACCCGGCCGTCCATCTCCGATTTGGAGATCTTCTCGTAGAGCCGGATCCCGAACGCGATGTTTTCATAGATCGTCATCGGAAACGGCGTCGGCTTCTGGAACACCATGCCGACCCGCGCCCGCAGCAGATTGAGATCGAGCTTGGGATCGAGGATGTTGGTGGAATCCAGCATCACCTGGCCGGTGGCGCGCTGGCCGGGATAGAGGTCGTACATCCGGTTGAAGATGCGCAGCAGGGTCGACTTGCCGCAGCCGGACGGCCCGATGAAGGCCGTGACGCGGTTCTCGCCGAGCGCGAGGTTGATGTTCTTCAGCGCGTGGTTTTCGCCGTAGTAGAAATTGAGGCCTCGCGCCGTCACCTTGGCCGGCGCCTCGGGCAGCACCACCGCGGGAACGGGTCCGCCCGCGGCGCTCATCGATACAGAAAGCTCATTCATTTTGGTGTCCTCTCGGCGCCAAGGATGCGGGCGCCAATATTCAGCGCAAGTACGGTCAGGGTGATCAGCAGCGCCCCACTCCAGGCGAGCTGCTTCCAGTAGACGTAGGGGCTTTGCACGAAGTTGTTGATGGTAACCGGCAGGTTGGCCATCGTCTTGGTCAGATCAAGGCTGAAGAACTGGTTGGAGAGCGCGGTGAACAACAGCGGTGCGGTTTCACCGGCGACGCGGGCGGTGGCCAGCAGCACGCCGGTGATGAGGCCGGCGCGCGCCGCGCGGTAGGCGATGCGCTTGATGACCAGCGAACGCGGCAGGCCGAGCGCGGAGGCCGCCTCGCGCAAGGGATTGGGCACCAGCAGCAGCATGTCCTCAGTGGTGCGCACCACCACGGGGATGACGATCACCGCCAGCGCCAGCGAGCCGGCAAAGGCCGAGAAGCCGCCCATCGGCACCACGATGGCGCCGTAGATGAACAGGCCGATGATGATCGAGGGCGCGCTCAAGAGAATATCGTTGATGAAGCGGATCACCGAGGTGAGCCGGTCGTTCCTGCCGTATTCGGCGAGATAAGTGCCGGCCATCAGGCCGAGCGGCGCGCCGATGCCTACCCCGATCACAGTCATGATGATCGAGCCAACGATGGCGTTGAGCAGGCCGCCGTCGGTCGATCCCGGCGGCGGGGTGTTCTCGGTGAAGATCGCGAGATTGAGCCCGGCGAGGCCGTTGTAGAACAGCGTGAACAGGATCAGGCCGAGCCAGGTGACGCCGAAGATCGCGGCACCGAGGCAGAGGAATTTGACGATGATGTCGAAGCGGCGGCGGCGGCTGTAAATCGGGTTCATGATCAGTTCCCCGCCTTCTTTTCCAGCCGCATCAGCATCAGCCGCGCCGCGGCCAGCACGAAGAAGGTCAATATGAACAGCAACAGGCCGAGCAGGATCAGGCCGGATTGATGCAAACCGTCGCTCTCGGCGAATTCGGATGCGATCGCCGCCGAGATCGTGGTGCCCGGTGAAAACACCGAACCGGTGATGCGGAACGCGTTGCCAATGATGAACGTTACCGCCATGGTTTCGCCGAGCGCACGGCCGAGCGCCAGCATGATGCCGCCGATCACGCCGACGCGGGTATAGGGGATCACCACGTTGCGAACGACTTCCCAGGTGGTGCAGCCGACGCCGTAGGCGGCTTCCTTCAGCACCGGGGGCACCGTCTTGAACACGTCGACCGAAATCGCGGTGATGAACGGCAGCACCATGATCGCGAGGATCAGCGCCGCGTTGAACAGGCTGAGATAGGACGGCGGGCCGGCGAAGATCGTGCCCAGCACCGGGACGCCCTCGAACAGCCTGATCATCAGCGGCTGAAAGCTGTCGGCCATGAACGGGCCGAGCACGAAGAAGCCCCACATGCCGTAGATGATCGAGGGGATGCCGGCCAGCAACTCCACGGCAAGGCCGATCGGGCGGCGCAGCCATTGCGGGCAAAGCTCGGTGAGGAAGATCGCGATGCCGAGGCCGACCGGGACGGCAATCAGCATGGCGATGACGGAGGTGACCAGCGTGCCGTAGATCGGACCGAGCGCACCGAGCACCGGCGGGTCGTTCGACGGCGCCCAGCGCGACGTGAACAGGAAGGAAAAGCCGAATTCCCTGATCGCCGGCCATGCTCCCGCGATCAGCGAGACAATGATGCCGCCGAGGATCAGCAATACCGAGATCGCGCAGGCGCGGGTGATCCAGTAAAATGTAACGTCGCCGAGCTTGAAGGCACTGAGCGCCTTGGCGCGATCGTATGGGCCGACGGATTCCATCGCATCGCTCTGAACGGCCATGTCTGCCACACCAATCCCCTGTACTTATACTGTTCTGCTTGATCTGTCTCGCACCCCGGATGTGGCGCAGCAGGAGATGCGCGCTGGCTGATCCGGGGGCTATTCTTTGTCCGCACGCTCGTGGGTCCCGGCCCTGCGGAGCAGCACGTAAAGCGCTGCTCCGCGTCGGGGACGAGGCGTTTTCAGCTCAGCTCTTGATGTCGGCCGACCAGGTCTTCTCGATCTGCTTGACCACGTTGTCCGGCATCGGGATGTAGTCGAGTTCCTCAGCCATCTTGTCGCCCTTCTCGAAGGCCCATTTGAAGAACTTGATGGCTTCGCCAGACGCCGCTTTGTCGGCGGGCTCCTTGTACATCAGGATGAAGGTCGCGCCGGTGATCGGCCAGGAGGCTTCACCCGGCTGGTCGGTCAGGATGACGAAGTAGTTCTTGGAACCAGCCCAGTCGGCGTTGGCAGCCGCGGCCTGGAATGCCGCAACAGTCGGCTGCACGGTCTTGCCGGCCTTGTTGATGACGGCGCCGTAGGTCAGCTTGTTCTGCTTGGCGTAGGCGTATTCGACATAGCCGATCGAGTTCTTGGTTTGGCTGACGTTGCCGGCGACGCCTTCGTTACCCTTGGCGCCGACGCCGGTCGGCCATTCGACGGCCGTACCCGAACCTGCCTTGGTCTTCCACTCGGCATTGCTCTTCGACAGATAGTCAGTCCAGAGGAACGTGGTGCCCGAGCCGTCCGAGCGGCGCACGACGGTGATGGCGTCGGCGGGCAGCTTCAGCTTCGGATTGAGCTTGGCAATCGCCGGATCATTCCAGGTCTTGACCTTGCCGAGATAGATGTCGCCGAGCAATTCGCCGGAAAATACCAGCTCACCCGGCTTGATGCCTTCGAGGTTCACGACCGGCACCAGGGCGCCCATCGCCTGCGGCCATTGGATCAGCCCGTCCTTTTCAAGCTGCTCCGGCTTGAGCGGCATGTCGCTGGCGCCGAAGGTCACGGTCTTGGCCAGGATCTGCTTGATGCCGGCGCCGGAACCGATCGACTGATAGTTCAGGCCGTTGCCGGTCTCCTTCTTGTAGGCATCGGCCCACTTCGAATAGAGCGGGAATGGGAACGTCGCGCCCGCGCCGGTGATGTCGGCAGCGAATGCCGACGTCGATGCGGCCACGAGGCCTGCAGCGACGATAGCTTTCATGAAATTCATGGTTGTCTCCATCTTGTGAGCGAAGCGCCTAGCGCGCCCGACTGCGCTCACGCCGTCCGTTTAGGGGCGGTACACGGTGCTTTTACGAAGGTTTCGTGACAGTTGGATGACAGAGACAAGCGATTGAAATCGCTTGGATTTAGGTCGCTTCGGGCGGCCGGACCTGGGGAAAAGCGGCGGTGAAAGTCGCGCCCTGCTTGGGCACGCTTTCGATCAAAAGCCGGCCGCGATGGCGGTTAAGAATATGTTTCACCAGCGATAAACCGAGGCCGGTGCCACCCTGCGCGCGGCTGTCGCCGACATCGACCCGGTAGAACCGTTCGGTCAGCCGCGGCAGATGCTCGGGCGCGATGCCGGGGCCGAAATCGCGCACCATGACCCGGACTTCCGGCGCGCCTTCGCCTGACAGCGCCTGACTCAGGGAAACCACGACCTTGCCGCCGGACGCTCCGTATTTCAGCGCGTTCTCGATCAGGTTTTCGAACAGCCGCAGCAACTCCTCGCGGTCGCCCGCAATCGAAACCGGCGTATCCGGCAGCTCGATGTCGATGGTGACCTGGCGCTCACGCGCCAACGGCTCCAGCCCGTCCGCGACCTGGCGGATGATGGGGACCAGATCCACCAGCGTGTCGGGGCGGACATGGGCTGACAGTTCGACCCGCGACAGCGACAGCAGATCGTCGATCAGCCGCGCCATCCGCGTCGCCTGGTTGTGCATGATGCCGAGAAAGCGCTCGCGCGCCTTGACGTCGTCCTTGGCCGGCCCCTGCAGCGTATCGATGAAGCCCGACAGCGCGGCCAGCGGGGTGCGCAGCTCATGGCTGGCATTGGCGACGAAATCGGCGCGCATTTCCTCGACCCGGCGCAGCGGCGTCTGGTCGTGGAACGTCATCAGCATGCATTTGTCGGAGCCGCCGAACAGGGTCGGCACCGGCACCGGCGTGATGGTCAATTCCATCCAGCGGTCGACCGGCACGTGATCCAGATAGGTCGCGCGCCGGATTTCCGAGGTCGCGATGGCTTCGCGCAACGCGGTGATGATCTCGGGCGAACGCAGCGCGAACTGCGCCAGCTCGTTCTTGCGCAGCGCCGGCGCGAGCTGCGCCGCCGCGGCGTTGAGATGGAGGACGCGGCCGGCGCGGTCGAGCAGCACGGCGGGATCCGGCATGCCGGCGACCACTGCGGCGACCGCCGCGGCCTCGACCGGATTGGCCACGCGGACCTCGTCGCGCGACGCCGCGACATCGTGCAATCGCCACGGCACCAGCGCGGCCGCACCGATGCAGATGAACGCCGCGACGGCGCGGACCACCGCGAGATCGCCGAACACGACGAGCACGGCCAAGGCGAGACCCGCGGCCAGCAGGATGATGGCCGAATGCCGCAACCGGTCCGGCCACGGCGAGAAGAAGGAAGGAGAAGATTCATCTATCGCCATCGGGCCGACTTAGCTTCCGGTTCGGGTCCGTATCGTCAGGCGCCGGTATCCCCACGCTCGCGTACATAGACAGCTTCGTGTTTCGGCGCGGGGTCAGCGACCGACCTCTTCAGATTCAGCCGCTTCAACCGGGCGCCCATTATAACCTCCCGAAGCGTCAGCAGGATTACAGATATGACGAACGGCGCAATGTAATAAAGCAGACGAAACAGCAGCATGCCGGCGAGCAGGTCTTCGCGGTCCATCTGCCACAGCCCGACCAGCATGGCGGCGTCGAACACCCCGAGCCCGCCGGGAGAGTGGCTGGCGAAACCCAACAGCGTCGCCGAAACGAACACGACCGCGACCACGACGAAGCCGAGATGGGGCTCATCCGGCGCCAGCACGTACATCGCCAGCGCGCAAAAGCTGAGATCGACGATGCCGATCGCGATCTGCAGCAGCGTCAGCGGACCGCCCGGCAGCGTCACCGTCCATGGCCCGCGGCCGACCCCTCGCGGCTGGATCCAGACCCAGGCCACATAGGCCGCCAGCCCGATGAGAATGAGGAACGCGGCCAGCCGGTTCAGCCAGATCGGCAACTGATCGATCGCGGCAGCCGCTTCCGGATGATAGGCGATGCCGAGACCGAGCACCGCGGCATTGCCGAGCCAGAACGTCAGGCCGGCCAGAAAACAGATCTTGGCGACGTCGATCGCGTTCAATCCCCATGCGGAATAGATCCGGTAGCGCACGGCGCCGCCGGTAAAGACGCTGGCGCCGACATTGTGTCCGATCGAATAGGACGTGAATGCCGCAAGCGCGGTGACGCGGTAGGGGACGTCGGTACGACCGATGGTGCGAACCGCGAACAGGTCATAGAATGTCAGGGTGAAATAGCCCGCCGCCACGAACAGCGCGGCCAGCGCGATCTGGCGCGGTTCGATCCGCCTGATGGCGTCGACGACCTCGCCGGTGTCGATGGTGCGCAGCATATGGTAGAGGACGTAGCACGCGATCCCGATGACGGTGACGCTGACCACAACACCTAATTTGTGCAGGATTTGCTTCTGGCGCAGAAACGAGACCGCCCTGCGTATTGATTCAAGCATCTCCACCTCTAAGTGCGATCCCATACTTGCGGCTGCCGGACGATCTCTGCCGTCCCGGCGCCACGCTTGTTCCCCGACCCGAACTGGTAGCGCGTTTTGAGCCGAAGTGGAATTCGCTTGGGCCGAATAAAACACGCACCTTCAATATATTAGGGGGCATTCGTGACACCAGCTGCACAGATTTGCTGCATTCCTCTGTCCTTACAGGCCCGGTGGCTGCGAACTTGCGCCGGCAGCCAGTGAAGTTTTCGTGATTTCCGGGCATCCTGCGGCAAGACCGGTTCCCGCCTGGCGCCCACACGGCCGTTCGGGTCCGGATCATGCCCGATGCCGCGAAAGCACCCGGTCGCGCAGCCAGGATCCGACCGCGCAGCCGACCAGATATAATGCGAACAGGATCAGGCCGAGGTCGAGCCAATAGCCGAAGCGGCCGGGAATCATATGGGTGAGCGCCGCCGCGACCAACGCCGCCGCCAGCCCCGACAACCAGCGGGCGGTCGTCTTCGATACGCCCTGGCCGCGGTGGACCACCGCAATCCAGCCCATGGCGAGACCGAGCAACAGCGACGCCAGCAGCCAGCCCCAGTGGAATGTCGCCAGATAGGTCATTCGCCTTTCCTCACCACGAAATCGATGCGGCGGTTCTGCGCCTTGCCCTCGTCGGTATCATTGCCGGCCAGCGGCCGGGTGCTGCCATAGCCAACAGGCGTAAACCTGCTGGCGGGCAGGCCTGCCTTGACCAGATAATCGGTCACGGCCTGCGCGCGCTTTTCCGACAGATCCTGGTTGAAGGCGACCTCGCCGTCGGCGTCGGTATGCCCGGCGATCTCGATATTGACGGTCGAACAGCGCATCGCGGTTTCGACCAGCCGGTCGAGCAGCGCCGCCGAATCCGGATCGATGGTGGCGCGCCCGGATTCGAATCGGATTTTCGCTTTCGCCAGCAAATCCGCCAGCAGCTGCTGACAGACGGTGGCATCGACCGGCGCCGCCGCGGGCCTGACCGAGATTTCAGGCTTGAACTGCCAGCCTTGCGGAAAATCCTTGCCGAGCCCGGCGCGGATCTGAACCGCCGCCGCTTCGTAGAGGGCGTCACCCGACAGCTTCACCTCCCGGTCGGACACCACGAGCGTGCCGGTCGACAGCCGCGCCAGCGCGCCCAGCGCCGGCACCACCGCATTGGCGAAGCCCGCGGGCGCCCCGACGCTGGCCTTGAGATTGTCGACCACCTTTTCCCGGAGGATTTTGCGCCCGGCCGCGGTCGCGATCGCCGCATGGACGTTATTGTCGGGCACATAGCCGGTCAGCGTCACCGTCCCCGCGACCGGGTCCTTGTAGGCCTGGAAGACATAGGGCGGCGCCTTGACCTCGTTGGCGGCGACCGAAAAACCCTCGGGGAGATTTTTCAGCGCAGCCGCAATCGCTTCCCGGCCGCCGAGGTCGCGCGCCATGCCGGAAAGGCTGACCTTGGTATCGGAAAGGGTGACCTTGCCGTCCTTCAATTTCCCGATCTGATCGAGCAGCAGCAGCGCCGCATTGTCGAAACGCGGCGGCGCGCCCCGGGCCAAATTCATCCGGTCCACCACTTCGACCCCGCCGAGACCTGCGCGGGCAGCCTCCATCAACCTGTTCTTGATGGCCGGCAGGGGCGAACTGCCGCCCAGGGTGACCCGGACGACATCCCGCTCAGCCGACCAGGCGAACGGTTTGGATTCGGGGACCAGCCGGGTCTGGTCGTCGACCAGCCGCACGCCCGGCACGGCCTCCACCGACGCCACCGCGCTGCGACGGCCGTCTTCCGAGAAGGCGTCCGCCGCAAAGGTGACGTCGCGGCCGGCGACCGCCATCCGCGCCTTGTCGAGCACGGTATCCTTGAGCGCGGCATTTGCGCGCGCGGCCAGATCGGCTTCCAGGGGGGTGGTGCTGGTCCAGGCCGCGATCGCCCACAAGACGGCCAGTGGAATCGTGCCCGGCCACCATTTGCTGCTCCACCTGAAAAGTCCGTGCATTGGCATCCCGCGGGGCCTGGCGCCCCGATTCCGAAGTTCGTGAGCTATCGCGGCACCCCCTGACACGAACTTCGGCAACAAGGGGGGCGCTAGCACTGGAGAACAGAGAGAAAACAAACCCTTGCGGGACTGTCAAACTGGAAATAACACGAAAATTGACCGGTTACGCGGCGCAATCCGACTAACTGTTTCTAACTGTTTCTTCAGCGATCACCGGCTAGCTTCCGAATCTCGTCACAACCGGCCAGTTCCTGGATGAAGCAGTTCCGCAACAATGTTATCCGCGCTGGCCTCGAAGCGCTATATTTCACCGGCGCGCATCATCTGATGCGACCGCTGTTCGCGGGCGTCGGCGCGATTTTCATGCTGCACCATGTCCGGCCGCGTGGCGACGCCGATTTCCAGCCCAATCATCACCTCGAGGTCACGCCGGAATTCCTGCGCCTGATGCTGACGCATCTGCGGTCGCGCGGGATCGACATCGTGACCATGGACGAGGTGCATCAGCGGCTGATCGATCGCAATTTTTCGCGGCGCTTCGCCTGCTTCACCCTCGACGATGGCTATCGCGACAACCGGGATTTCGCGCTGCCGGTGATGCGGGAGTTTGGCGCACCCCTGACGGTCTACGTCGTCAGCGATTTCGCCGAGGGCACCGGGCGGCTGTGGTGGGTGGCGCTGGAACGGGTAATTGCCAGGGCATTCTCGATCGAGGCCCGGATCGGCGACGTCGCGACCCGCCTCGATACCTCAACGCCATCGGCCAAGCAGGAGGCCTTCGACCGGCTGCACGACTGGCTGCGTTCGTTGCCGGGAGAGCACGACGTCGCCCGCGAAATCAGCGCGCTGTGCGCGCGCCATGGCGTCGACGAGGCCGCCCATTGCCGCGAGCTCTGCATGTCCTGGGATGAACTGGGACCATTCGCCGACGATCCGCTGGTCACGATCGGCGCGCATACCATCACGCATTGCAATCTCGCCAAGCAGACCGAGGCCATGGCGGCCGACGAGATCGCCACCAGCCGCGCCCGGATCGAAAGCGCATTGCAGCGTCCCGTCCTCCATTTCGCCTATCCCTATGGCGACAGGATCGCGGCCGGCCCCCGCGAATTCGCGCTGGCGCGCGCGAACGGCTTCAAGACCGCGGTGACGACGCGGCCGGGCATGATTTTTCCGGAGAGCGCCGATCATTTGACCGCGCTGCAGCGGGTCTCGCTCAACGGCAACTACCAGGACAGGCGGTTTCTTCCCGTGCTGACCTCCGGCGCCGCGACCGCTTTCGGCAACGGGTTTCGGCGGATCGACGCGGCTTAAATGCGCGGCTCTTCTTCCCTTCTCCCCTTGTGGGAGAAGGTGGCGCGGACATCGTCCGCGCCGGATGAGGGGTCTCTATCCGCGGAGACAGACCCCTCACCCGTCTCGAATGCGCCAAGCGCATTCGAGCCACCCTCTCCCACAAGGGGAGAGGGGAAGCGCGGCTTTCTTGACTCATCCTTCCCCCACGCCCAAAACCCTCGGCAAAACCAAGGGAGAAGCGAATGTTCAAGGATCTGTTTTCGCTGAAGGGCCGCGTCGCGCTGGTGACCGGGGGATCGCGCGGCATCGGCAAGATGATCGCGGCCGGATTTCTCGCGCAGGGTGCGGCGAGGGTCTATATCACCGCGCGCAAGGCCGGACCCTGCGAGGCGACCGCGAAGGAGCTTTCGGCCGCCTATGATGGCGAATGCATCGCGCTGCCGATCGATATTTCCACCATGGCCGGCATCGACATGCTGGCGGCCGAGATCCGGAAGCGCGAGCCCAGGCTCGACATCCTCGTCAACAATGCCGGCGCTGCATGGGGCGCGGAATTCGACGAATTCCCGGAGAGCGGCTGGGACAAGGTGATGAACCTCAACCTCAAGACGCCGTTCTTCCTGACCAAGGCGCTGGCCGCCCCGTTGCGCGCCGCCGCCACCGCGGAAAGGCCGGGCAAGGTCATCAACATCGCCTCGATCGACGGCATCTTCGTCAATCCGATGGAGACCTATTCCTATGCCGCCAGCAAATCGGGGCTGATCCACCTGACCCGCCGGATGGCCGCCAAACTGATCAGCGACCATATCGTGGTGACGGCGATCGCACCGGGGCCGTTCAAGTCCGACATGAACAAGGCCGCGCGCGACAATTCAGACGAGGTGGCGACGCGGGTGCCGTCGGGCCGGATCGGCACCGACGAGGACATGGCGGGCGCCGCGATCTTTCTCGCCTCGCGCGCGGGAGATTATGTGGTCGGGACGACGATCGCGGTCGATGGCGGGATCGTCTACGCCAATCCGGGAATCAAGGGCGACGGGTGGGACTAGAAGTTTGCCCACGACGCCGCGACAGCGACGGTGAAACTCCCTCGCCCCGCTCTTCGCGGGGAGAGGGTTGGGGTGAGGGGCTGGTGCGTCAACGGAAGCGCCGCATTTGCAGATACTCCCCTCACCCGGACTGCTTCGCAGTCCGACCTCTCCCCGCATGCGGGGAGAGGTGAAGAGGCTCACGTCTCGATCTTCACATATTCGAAATCGCCGGGCTTGTTGTCGATGCCGACCTTGGGCGGCGAGATCCAGGGGGCGTAGGCGCCGATATCCGTCACGGGCTTCATCAGCGAGGCGATGAAATCGCCGTCGTCCACTGACGGCAGCCAGTCGTTCTTGCGCTTGTTCCAGGTGGCGTCGTCGATCAGCAAACCGTCGGGCGTGGCATGGACATCCCTGAACTCACCGATCTGGCGATGGAACGCGACGTTCGGCAGGGTCAGCTTGAAGTCGTAGCCGGCCGTCGAGATCACCTTGTTCCAGCGCAGCATGCCCTTGACGCAGTCCTGCGTGTAGTCGTCGCGCAGCCGCATGTTGAGCGCAGTGAGCGCCGGCTCGTCGACCCGCTTGATCACGCCGTCGACCAGCTTGAGGACCGGATAGGTGTCGTTCTTCAGCTGATGGTCGTCCTTGATCTGGGTCTCGTGATAGCGCCCCTTGATGCCGGCATTGAAGGCGTTCGCCGCATTGGTCGAGACTTCCGAGCCGAACAGATCGAGCGACAGCGTGTAGTGCAGGTTCAGCTTCTTCTGGATGGTCGGCAGGTCGATCACCCCGAGCGCGCGGACTTTTGCCACATCGGTGGGATCGCTGATGCCGGCGGCCTTCATCGCTTCGCAGGTGCGCTGCACGACGCGGCTGATGCCGGTCTCGCCGACGAACATGTGATGCGCTTCCTCGGTCAGCATGAAGCGGCAGGTGCGCGACAGGGGATCGAAGCCGGACTGCGCGAGCGAGTGCAGCTGCATCTTGCCGTCGCGGTCGGTGAAATAGGTGAACATGAAGAACGACAGCCAGTCCGGCGTCGCCTCGTTGAAGGCGCCGAGCATGCGCGGTGAATCGGCGTCGCCGGAGCGGCGGCGCAGCAAATCGTCGGCCTCCTCGCGGCCGTCGCGGCCGAAATATTTCTGCAGCAGATAGACCATCGCCCAGAGATGACGGCCCTCCTCGACATTGACCTGGAACAGGTTGCGCAGGTCGTAGAGCGAGGGCGCGGTCTTGCCGAGATGGCGCTGCTGCTCGACCGAGGCCGGCTCGGTATCGCCCTGGATCACGATCAGGCGGCGCAGCATGGCGCGATGCTCGCCCGGCACTTCCTGCCAGGCCGGCTTGCCGTAATTCTCGCCGAACGGAATGACGCGGTTCTCTTCCTGCGGCGCCAGCAGGATGCCCCAGCGATAGTCCGGCATCTTGACGTAATCGAATTTTGCCCAGCCGCGCGGATCGACCGAATAGGCGGTGCGCAGATAGACCAGCGACTGCTGAAAGCCTTCAGGGCCCATGTCGCCCCACCAGTTCATGTAACCGGGATGCCAGCCCTCCAGCGCCTTGAGCACCTGGCGGTCCTCGGAAAGATTCACGTTGTTGGGAATCTTGGTGGAGTAGTCGACGTTCATGATGTTGACGTTCATGGCGTGCTCCTGGTGGTCGGTTTTCGTGTCCCGGACGCGGTGCAGCGTTCTTCACGCTGCTCCGCAGAGCCGGGACCTATTCAGTGCGGGCGATGTGGGTCCCGGTTCTGCAGCGCGTCACAAGCGTGCCGCGCAGCGCCCGGGACACGGAATCACACCCGCGTCATATCGAACTGCGCCTTCTGGCCGGTGCCGTAACGGCGCAGTGCGCCGTTCTCGCCAACCGCGTTGGGGCGCTGGAAGATCCAGTTCTGCCACGCCGTCAGGCGCGAAAAGATCTTTGATTCCATGGTCTCGGGACCGACGAAGCGCAGATTGGCTTCCATGCCGGTCAAACTGTCGGGCGAGAAAGAGGTGCGCTCCTCGAAGAACACCCGGATCTCGTCGTCCCAGTCGATATCGTCGAGCGCGAAGGTGACGAGGCCGAGCGCCTCGGCCTGCTCGGCATCGAGCCCCTCGCCGATCTTGGCCTGCGCGCGCGCGACGTCTTCAGGGTCGGCCTGAAACCGCGACTGCAGCCGGGTCAGGCCGTGGCTCATCGGATAGGGTCCGAAATTCATCGCCGAGAGTTCAATCGTCGGCGCCGCGCGGTTATCGCCCTGCCGCGAGCCGATCAGCATGTAGGAGCGGTCGGCCGCGAACACCAGTTCGGCCAGCGTGCCGACGAAACAGGAGCCGGGCTCGACCAGCGTCACCAGCGTGCGCGAGGTGACGTCGATGCGCTTCAGCACCCTTTTCCAGTATTGCCTGACCTCGTTGACCAGCCAGTGCGCCTTGTTGGCTTCGAGGAAGGCGTCGCAGCTGAGCACATTGGCGCGGTCGCCATGCGACTTGAACACCAGCATCGCGGTCTCGAGTTCGTTGATGCGCAGATGCAGGATCGCGTCGTCGAGTTCGCGCGCCACCTGCAGCGGCCAGAACGATGACCCCTGCCCGATCATGCCGTCAATATCGGCGGGCGCGGCAGCGTCCGGCGCCTTGATCGAGATGGTGGCGATGCGCTGCGCGCGGTCGATGTCGACGCTGACAAGGCCATAGCGGATGCCGCTGTCGTCGAAGCTGCGGGTCAAAGGCGCCAGCGCAATGGCCTTGCCGTTGCCGTTGCGCCTTGACGCCGCGGCGAATTCCTTGGCGCGTTCGGCCACTTTGGCGTCGAGCTTGCTGTTCGGCACGATCTCGTCCACCAGCCGCCACTGCACCGCGCGCTTGCCCTTGATGCCTTCCTCGATGGTGCAGAAATAATCGGCGTGATCGCGGCGCACCTTGCGCTTGTCGACGACGCGCGTCAGCCCGCCGGTGCCCGGCAACACCGCCAGCAGCGGCACCTCCGGCAGCGCCACGGCCGCAGCGCCATCGTCGGCGAGGATGATGTGATCGGTGGCCAGCGCCAGCTCATAGCCGCCGCCGGCCGCGGTGCCGTTGATCACGGTGACAAAACGCTGGCCGGAATTCTCGCTGGAATCCTCCAGGCCGTTGCGGGTCTCGTTGGTGAATTTGCAGAAATTGACCTTGTGGGCGTGGGTGGCGCCGGCCAGCATGCGGATATTGGCGCCCGCGCAGAACACCCGGTTCTTGCCCGACCGCAGCAGCACGACCTTCACGCCGGGATGCTCGAAGCGCAGCCGCTGCACCGCGTCGGCGAGCTCGATATCGACGCCGAGATCGTAGGAATTCAGCTTGAGCTGGTAGCCCTCGAACAGGCCGCCGTTCTCGTCGACGTCCATGGTCAGGGTCGCGACATCGCCATCGACATCCAGCTTCCAATGCCGGTAGCGCGACGGATCGGTCTGGAAATCGATGTACTTCGCGCCGCCTGCGAGGACGCGATCTTCGCCAGCCATGAGGCCACCCTTGGATTGGTTTTTTGGGATTGGTTTTGGATCTGCTTGTCTAACTCAACATGCACAATAATGCATGTTTTTCGGAAGGTCTACACTAAAACGCAGAAAGCTGCATTTTGTTTCATGTGCGGCCGACCGCACCGATCTTTACCCAATCGGCCTTGGAGAGCAGCGGCTGCGCCAGTTTTGCCTGCAGCAGCACCGCAAGCGCAGCGGTCGGAAAGCTGTCTGCAAACCCGTCGCCACCGGCCACCGCCTTGCGCAGGCTGAGCGTCCTGAGTTCTCCGAGCGCTTCGCCGAGCAACCGGCTCGCGGCGTGAGACTTCATCATCCGGAGTTTTAAATTGGCGCCGGCGATCTGGGTGCAGGCGCGCAGCAGGATGCGCTCGCGGCCGCCTTGCGGTGCCGCCGCCCACACCGCTTCCAGCACCTGCTGCGACTCCCAGAAGAAGCCGTGGTCGTTGAGAACAAGCCCGTAGCGCAGCGCCGGGTGGCGCGCCGGGACGAAGTCGCGGAATCGGGAAGGCACCAGCGCCATGACCTGCGCCAGCGTGTCGTAGTCGGCGTCGGCATCCGCGGCGGCACCTGGGACATAGGCCCAGCGCGGCAGCGGAAGGCTGGCCCCTGATGACGAAGGGATGCTCATCGCGGCATCGCCTGACCAATGTTTTTAAGCGGCGCGCCCCTGCGAGCCTTCATGCGTGTATAAAATGCGTCTTGCAAAATCCGAGATCGTATTCAGCGTCTTTTCCGGCGCCTCGCGATGCGGCGAATGTCCAGCCCCTGAGATCTCCGTCACATCGACCGGACAATAGCACTCTTCCTGCGCAATCTCGATCTGTCGGATTGTCCCATACTGATCGTCGACCCCCTGCAGGATCGCAACCGGCACCCGTATATAGGCGAGGTACTCCGAAATATCCCAGGAGCGAAACTTTGGGTCGAGCCAGGCGTCGTTCCACCCGTAGAAGGCGTTGTCGACGTCCTTGTGCCAGCGCGAAAGTTTTGATTTCAGATCAGACGTCTCGTAGGCCTTTCTGACCCCGGCGATCGAGCTCACCGAAATATCCTCAACGATAAAGTGCGGCGCGATCATCGCGACGCCCTGCACACGATGGTCCTGGTGCGAGCCGGCATAGATCGCCGCGATCGAGGCGCCATCGGAATGGCCGACCAGCAGCCCGCGACGAAAGCCTGTTGCGTCGAACAGCTTTGGCAGCACCTCGCGGGCCTCGATATGCATGTAATCGAGCGGGCGCGGCAGCGCTGCCGGCGTCGAGGCGCCATAGCCGGCGCGCGAATAGACCAGCACGCCGGCCGAGGTGGCGGCCTGCAACTTCTCCGGAAAATCGCCCCACAGCCCGACACAGCCGAGGCCCTCATGCAGCATGACGATGGTCGGCGCCTGATCCGGCGCGGGGCCGATCATGCGGTATTCGAGATCGTCCGCGCCGATCTTGAGGAAGCCGGAGGGGGAGAGATTGGTCATGGTGTGGGCTTTCCCGGCCAAGAGGTTTTGTTACCCTCCCCTGGAGGGGGAGGGTCGACGCGACTGAAAGGAGCGGCGGGGTGGGGTGACGGTCGCTCGCATCGACCAGTGCCCGAGTTTAGAGATCACCCCACCCCGTCTCGCATTTCGCTGCGCTCAACGCGAGCCGACCCTCCCCCTCCAGGGGAGGGTAAGACGACGCGTTGAGGCTACGGCGCCCCATCGCGCAACTTGAACCTTTGAATCTTCCCGGTCGCCGTCTTCGGCAGGCTCTCCACCACATCGATCCAGCGCGGATATTTCCACGGGCCGATCTTCTGCTTGACGTGCTCCTTCAGCGCCTCGTGCAAGCCGTCAGTCTTGGCACCCGACCGCAGCACCACGAAAGCCTTCGGCTTCAACAATCCTTCCGGATCGGCTTCCGGCACCACGGCGGCTTCCAGCACGGCGGGATGGGTGATCAGCGCACTCTCGACCTCGAACGGCGACACCCAGATGCCGGAGACCTTGAACATGTCGTCGCTGCGACCGCAGAAGGTGTAGCGGCCGTCGGCATCGCGAATGTATTTGTCGCCGGTGCGGGTCCAGTGGCCCGCAAACGTCTGGCGGGTCTTGCTGCGCTGGTTCCAGTAACCCTCGCCGGCGGAGGGCGCATCGACCAGGAGCTCGCCGACCTCGCCGTCGGGCACGTCGTCGCCGGCGTCGTTCACCAGCCGCACCCTGTAGCCCGGCACCGGACGGCCCGCCGTGCCGTATTTGATGTCGCCGGGCGCGTTCGACAGAAAAATATGCAGCAGCTCGGTCGAGCCGACGCCGTCGAGAATGTCGACGTTGAACCGCGACTTCCAGGCATTGCCGACCGATTCCGGCAGCGCCTCGCCCGCCGAGGTGCAGATCCGCAGGCGGGAGCCGCCGCGCTCGTTTTTCAGCGCCTCGTCGTTCAGCATCGACGAGAACAGCGTCGGCACGCCGAAGAAGATCGACGGGTTGTATTTGTTCATCAGCGCGAACATCAGGGACGGCGTCGGCCGCTCGGAATTGAGCACGGTGGTGGCGCCGACCGACATCGGGAAGGTCATGGCGTTGCCGAGGCCATAGGCGAAGAACAGCTTTGCCGCCGACAGGCACACATCGTCCTCGCGGATGCCGAGCACCTGCTTTGCATAGGTCTCCGCGGTCGCCGCCAGATTGGAATGCAGATGGCGCACGCCCTTGGGCATGCCGGTCGAACCCGACGAATACAGCCAGAACGCCGGCTCGTCGGGATGGGTGGCGACGGTCGCGAATGAATCGCTTTCAAGCGCGAGTTCGTCGGCCAGTTTCTTGTGGCCGTGCGCGTCCTGGCCTGCGACCACGACATGCTCAAGATCCGGCATCCGCCCGACCATGTCCTTGACGACAGGCAGCAGCGCTTCGGAAACGAACAGCACCCGGGCGCGGCAATCGGCCAGCACATAGGCATATTGATCCGAGGTTAGAAGCGTATTGAGCGGTACCGGCACGATGCCGGCGCGTATCGCGCCGAGAAACACCGCCGGGAAATCGACGGTGTCGAGCATGATCATCGCCACGCGCTCCTCGCGCCGGACACCGAGCCGGCGCAGCAGGTTGGCGACGCGGCAGCTCTGCTGTTGCAAACCGCGATAGGTCAGTTCGGAAACGGTGTCGGTGAAGGCGAGTTTTTTGCCACGGCCCTCGTCGACATTGCGGTCGAGCAGCCAGCTCACTGCGTTGTAGGAACCGGACATGCCGCTCATGCCGCGCTCCCCATGCAAAAGCGTGTCACGACATCTCCTCCCCTGAATTTAAGAATTATAATTCATAGAAATGCACTAGATACGCTTGCTGTCAATCCTCGCCGGCATTATGTTTCCGAAGCGCCTGCCGCCGCAGCCAAAAACAACGACAAGGGATATGACCGAAAATCTCGATCCCGAAACCGGCTTCCTCGAGCAGCTCGGCCAGCGTGTTCGCACCATGCGCGCGTTGCGCGGCATGTCGCGCAAGGTGCTGGCAAAAGTCTCCGGCATTTCCGAACGCTATATCGCCCAGCTCGAAAGCGGCAAGGGCAACGTCTCGATCGTGCTGCTGCGCCGGGTGTCGAACGCGATGGGCGCGCATCTCGAAGACCTCATTCCCGCGACCGACCCCGCACCCGACTGGCCCGTGATCCGTGACCTCCTGCGCAAGGCGACGCCGAACCAGATCGCGCAGGCCCGGGAGGCGCTGTCCGGCCAGGGCCACGGCGCGTCAGCGCACCGGATGTCGTTCTCCGGTATCGCCCTGATCGGCCTCCGCGGCGCTGGCAAATCCACCCTCGGCAAGACGCTGGCGAAGAAGATCGGCTGGAGCTTTGTCGAACTCAACAAGGAGATCGAGCGGCAGAACGGATTGTCGGTCGCCGAGATCATCGCGCTCTACGGCCAGGAAGGTTTTCGGCGCATGGAGCAGGCCGCGCTCGGGCAATTGCTGGCGCGGAAAGAACTGATGGTGCTGGCGACCGGCGGCGGCATCGTCTCGGAGCCGCTGACCTTCGACCTGATCCTGCAGTCGTTCTACACCATCTGGCTGAAGGCCAGGCCCGAAGAACACATGGCGCGGGTGCGCGGCCAGGGCGACCTGCGCCCGATGGCGGACGACCGCTCGGCGATGGCGGAATTGCGCACCATTTTGCTCAGCCGCGAGCCGCTCTATGCCCGCGCCAACGCGGTGGTCGACACCTCAGGCCTATCGGTCGACGCCGCCGCCGCGCGCCTAGTCGATGCGGTGGCGCCGGTGCTGCAGAGCGAAGCAAAGATGTTCGCGCGGGGGTGACGGATCGTAGGGTGGGCAAAGCCACCGGGTCGCGCGAACGCGCGCCCTGATGGCGCGCCCACCAATCCACGTGCGCTGAAAAATTGGTGGGCACGGCGCGAAGATGCGCCTTTGCCTACCCTACGAAACGGCAGCTCGTGCGCTCGCACCATTCGCGATATTCATCCACCCATGAAACTGCTCTTCCTCCACGGCGCGCCCGCCGCCGGCAAGCTGACCGTGGCAAAGGCGCTGCTGCAACTGGTGCCGGGGCGGCTGTTCGACAATCATGCGGCGATCGACCTCGCGCGCACCCTGTTCGACTTCGGCGCGCCCGGTTTCTGGGAGCTGGTCCATGCCACCCGATATTCGGCGCTCGACATCGCGGCGGAGCACGGCGCGGCGCTGGTCGTCACCACCTTCTGTTATGCCGATCCGGAAGACCTGCCGCAGTTTGAAAAATTCGAGGAGATCATGCGACGGAATGGCGGCGAGTTGCTGCCGGTGTTCCTGCATTGCTCAAGGGAAGAGGCCGCGCGCCGGGTCGGCAATGCCGACCGGGTAGCGCGGCGCAAGATCACTTCGCCGGCCTACCTGCTCAAGGAGCTCGACAGGTACCAATTCACAGCAGTGCCGCGCGCGGACTGCCTCCCGCTGGATACCGGGGTGAGACCGGCGGAGGTTACCGCACGGGAGATCATTGGCCATTTTGGGCTGGGCACGGCGCAATAGCGCTTGGCGCCGCGATCACAGCAACATGGATTTGACCGAGTCCGCGCCCTCGCGGAGCAGCGGCAGGAATCGCTCGATCATTTCGCCGGTCGAGACGCGGTCGACATGCGCGCCCATGTTGATCGCGGCAACAATGGTGCCGTCGTAACGGCGGATCGGCACGGAAATCGATCGAAACCCCGGCTCGGCCTCGCGATCCACCAGTGAATACCCCTTCTCGCGATCGGCGATGATGCGGGCGAGCAGCAGCTTCGGGTCCGTCACCGTGTGTGGTGTCATGGGCTCGCGTCGCATTGCCTTTAGCCGCCTTGCAAGTTCGGCATTGTCGAACTGGCCGAGCATGGCGCGGCCGACCGAGGTGCAGAAGGCCGGCAAGCGATAACCGATATCGAGCCCGGTGGAGAACACCCGCGCGGGACTGCCGCGGGCGATGAACACGACCTCGTCTCCATCCAGCACCGAAAGTGAGCTGATCTCCTGCGCGGCCGTCGCGACCTGATCGAGCACCGGCTGCAGCACCGACACCACCTGGCTCGAACGCAGATAGGATGCCGCCAGCGTCAATACGTGCGGCGTAAGGGTAAAGAGCTTGCCGTCGGTCGCGACGAAACCGGCACGTTCAAGGGTGAACAGGATACGGCGCGCCGTGGCGCGCGGCAGGTCGGCGGCGCGCGCGAGATCGCTGAGCGTCATCGGGCCGCTCGTGGCGCCGAATTTCTGGAGCAGGCGCAGACCTCGGTCGAGGCTCTCGACGAAATCGGTGGCCCGCTCCTCGTTCTCGCTGCGTTTCAGCTTCGGCATCTCTCGTTCCAAGGGGGCGGCACGCAGTTAAAGATCGTGCTTGCAAAGATTGGGCTTGCCGTCCCGTTGACACATGTCATAATTCGCCCATTCGTTCAATAGACGAACATTTTTTTGAGGCACTCCGCCATGATGAGCCAGGAAGCGAACGACCTGATCACCCGCACCGGGCCGAAGGATCCGGCCGGCAAACTGATGCGGATGTACTGGCAGCCCGCGGCGCTGGTCGACGAGTTGACGGGGCCGCGTCCGGTCAAACCGGTAAAACTGCTCGGCGAAAACCTGGTGCTGTTTCGCGACGAGCAGAACCGCTTCGGCCTGATGGATCGGCATTGCGCGCATCGCGGCGCCGACCTCGCCTTCGGCCGGCTGGAAAACGGCGGCTTGCGCTGCGCCTTTCACGGCTGGCTGTTCGACGTCGCGGGCAAGTGCCTGGAGACGCCGGCCGAGCCGAAGGATTCGCCGCTGTGCAAGAACGTCACGCAACGGGCCTATCCGGTGATCGAGAAAGGCGGAATCCTGTGGGCGTATCTCGGCGAAGACGAACCGCCGGCGTTTCCGGAGATCGACTGTTTTGTCGCGCCGGACAGCCACACCTTCGCGTTCAAGGGCCATATCAACTGCAACTGGCTGCAGGCGCTGGAGGTCGGCATCGACCCGGCGCATGCCTCGTTCCTGCATCGCTTCTTCGAGGACGAGGACACCTCAGGCGCCTACGGCAAGCAGTTCCGCGGCGCCTCCGCCGGCAGCGACTTGCCGATGACCAAGATCCTGCGCGAATATGACCGCCCGATCATCAATGTCGAGCACACCGAATATGGCCTGCGGCTGATCACGCTGCGCGAGATCGACGCCGAGCAAACCCATGTGCGCGTCACCAACCAGCTGGTCCCGCACGGCTTTGTCATTCCGATGAGCACGGAGATGACGATCACGCAGTGGCACGTGCCGGTCGATGACGAGAACTGCTACTGGTACGCGATCTTCACCTCCTATTCGGCGCCGGTCGACAAGAACAAGATGCGCGACCAGCGGCTCGAACTCTACGAATTGCCCGATTATAAATCGCGCAAGAACAAGACCAACGATTACGGTTTCGACCCGCACGAGCAGGCGACCACGACCTACACCGGCATGGGCGCCGACATCAACGTGCATGACCAGTGGGCGGTGGAATCGATGGGCGCGATCCAGGACCGCACCCGCGAGCATCTCGGCACCTCCGACAAGGCGATCGTGCAATATCGCCGGCTGCTGCGGCAGGAAATCGAGAAGGTCGCGGGCGGCCAGAAGCCGATGATGTTCCTCGACGACGCCCATGCCCGCAGCATCCAGGGCCCCGCCACCATGGACGGCATCGGGCCGACGCGCGGCTGGGAAACCTTCTGGATGGAAGTCGACGTCAAGCGCCGCCGCAGCGCGCCATGGGCCGCACCGGTGCCGCAGGAGATCGCCGACAAGGTCAGGCATCTCAAGGCGGTCTAGTTTCTTCGTCATTGCGAGCGAAGCGAAGCAATCCAGCTTGCCGCGCAAAGAAAGAATGGATTGCTTCGCTTCGCTCGCAATGACGACAATATGCATTGGTTCGAATCCGTCTCTGAAGGAGTGACGTGTTGAGTTTTGTCGAACGTCACGGGCTCTGGTCAAAAGAGCAAAAAGAGGCGGCGAGCCGCCTGCGCCAGATCGTCGAGCAGCAGAGGCTGGAGGTGATCCGGCTGTCGTTTCCCGATCAGCATGGCATCTTGCGCGGCAAGACGCTGGTAGCGAGCGAGGCGCTGTCCTCGCTGGAGAGCGGCTGCTCGATCACCACCACGATGCTCGCCAAGGACACCTCGCACCGCACGGTGTTTCCGGTGTTCACATCAGGCGGCGGTTTCGGCATGAAGGAGATGGAGGGCGCCGCCGACGTGCTGATGGTGGCCGATCCCACCACGTTCCGGGTGCTGCCGTGGACGCCGGGCACGGGATGGCTGATGTGCGATCTGCATTTTGCGGATGGACGGCCGGTACCGTTCGCGACGCGAAATCTCTATCGAGGCGTTTTGGATAGACTCGCCAAGCGCGGCTACGACTTCGTCGCGGGCCTGGAAGTCGAATTCCATATCTTCAAGCTCGAAGACGCCAGAATGTCGCCGGAGCATGCGGGCCAGCCGGGGACGCCGCCCGATGTCAGCCTGCTGTCGCATGGCTATCAGTATCTGACCGAGCAGCGCTACGACCAGATGGAGCCGGTGCTGGAAATCATCCGGCGCGACGTGCTGGCGCTCGGCCTTCCCTTACGCTCGGTCGAGGTCGAGTTCGGCCCGAGCCAGTGCGAGTTCACCTTTGCGCCTCGATCAGGCCTCGAGCCCGCCGACAACATGGTGCTGTTTCGCAGTGCCGTAAAGCAGATCGCCCGCCGCCACGGCTATCACGCCACCTTCATGTGCCGCCCGAAACTGCCGAACGTGTTTGCCTCCGGCTGGCATCTGCATCAATCGATCGTCTCGCGCGCCAGCGGCGAGAACGCGTTCATGACGAAGGACGGCGGTGACGTGCTGAGCCCGTTCGGCCGCCATTATCTCGCGGGGCTGCTGCGGCACGCCCGCGCCTCGACCGTGTTCACGACGCCGACCATCAACGGCTACAAGCGCTACCGCTCCTATTCGCTGGCGCCGGACCGCGCGATCTGGGGACGCGACAATCGCGGCGTCATGATCCGCGTGCTCGGCAGCCCGGGCGATGCCGCGACGCGGCTGGAAAACCGCATCGGCGAGCCCGCCGCCAATCCCTATCTCTACATGGCCTCGCAGATTCTCTCCGGCCTCGACGGCGTCGACCGCGCGCTCGACCCCGGTCCCTCGGCGGATACCCCGTATGAGACCAAGGCGGAGCTATTGCCGAAAACGCTGCGCGAAGCGGTGTTCGCGCTCAAGGACGATCCGTTCTTTCGCGAGGCGCTGGGCGCGGAGTTCGTCGACTACTACGTCCACATCAAGAACGCCGAGATCGAGCGTTTTCAGGCGGAAGTGTCGGACTGGGAACAGCGGGAATACTTCGAGATGTTTTGATATCTCGCGGATTTGAAGGAACGCTGCTTCAGCGCTGACGGTGAGCCCCCTCGCCCCGCTTGCGGGGAGAGGGTTGGGGTGAGGGGCGGCCTCAACGAGCGCGACTCGCGGATAGTCCCCTCACCCGGCGCTACGCGCCGACCTCTCCCCGCAAGCGGGGCGAGGTGAAGTCAGCGCGATCGCTCAACCGTCATTGCGAGCGCAGCGAAGCAATCCATGCCGCGGCGCAAAGAAAGATGGATTGCTTCGCTGCGCTCGCAATGACGAGGATGCCCCAAAAAACAAGTGAGCCGCCAGGGCTGGCCCTGACGGCTCGCTGACTTGAGGGCGGCCGCGTCGTGAGTGTGCTCCGCGGAGGCGCACCACGTGAAGGCGACTCAACCCAGGCGCGCTTGATGCGTCACCATGGCCGATCAGCTTCAAGCGATCGACCTGATTATCATGATCTCGTCAGCGGCAGATACAAGACAGGGACGCTGACGGAAATCGAATTTCCGGGCTCGGAATATCTAGATCCCCAGATACCGGTGTTGCAGCTCCGGCGCCGCGATCAATTCGTCCGACGTGCCGCTCCAGACCGCGCGGCCGCGCTCGATGATGTAGTGCCGGTCGGCGATGCGGGTGAGGTTTTCGACGTTCTTGTCGATTACCAGCACCGACTGTCCCTTTGCCTTCAGCAGCGACAGGCAATTCCAGATTTCGTCGCGGATCAAGGGCGCCAGGCCCTCGGTGGCCTCGTCTAGGATCAAGAGGCGCGGATTGGTCATCAGCGCGCGGCCGATCGCCAGCATCTGCTGCTCGCCGCCGGACAGCGTGCCGCCCATATTGGCGCCGCGCTCGGACAGCCTGGGGAACAGCGCGTGGATTTTTTCCATGGTCCAGGGATCGGGATTGCCGAGCCGGTTGCCGGAGGCGGCGACGAGGTTTTCGCGCACGGTCAGGTTGGGAAAGATCTGACGCCCTTCGGGAACGAGGCCGATGCCGAGCTGCGCGATCCGGAACGAGGGCAATTGGCGCGCCTCGTGTCCGGCAAAGCGGACGCTGCCCGCGCGCGCCGGCGTCAGCCCCATGATGGAGCGGATCGTCGTGGTCTTGCCCATGCCGTTGCGGCCCAGCAGCGCCACCATCTCGCCCGACCGTACCGACAGCGACATGCCGAACAGCACCTGGCTGAGGCCGTAGCAGGTCTCGATGGCATCGACTTCGAGCAGCGGCGCGGCATCAGTCATGGCGGGTCACCACATGCTGATCGCCGAGATAGGCGCGCTTGACCTCGTCATGCTGGCGGATCGCCGCCGGCGCATCGCAGGCGATGACGCGGCCATAGACCAGCACGGTGATGCGGTCGGCCAGCGCGAACACCGCGTTCATGTCGTGCTCGACCAGCACGATGGTGACTTCGCGCCGCAGCTCCTGCAGCAATTTTACCATCTGCGCGGATTCGGTGGCGCCGAGCCCGGCCATCGGTTCGTCCAGCAGCATCAATTGCGGCTTGGTGGCGAGGGCGACCGCGAGTTCGAGCTCGCGCTGCTCGCCATGGCTCAGCTCCGATACCACGGTATCGGCGCGATGTTCGAGCCCGACCCGCGACAGCGCCGAGCGCGCCGCGTCGCGCAGGCCCTTTTCCTTGCGGGCATCGCCCCAGAAACGGAAGGAGTGCCCGTCATGCGCCTGCGCCGCCATCGCAACGTTGTCGGCAGCGGTGAAGTCTGGCAGCAGGGAGGTGATCTGGAACGAGCGCGCCAGCCCGAGCCGGCTGCGGCGATGCGCCGGCAGCCGCGTGATATCCTGCCCGGCAAAGCTGATGGTCCCGGAATGCGACATCAACTGCCCGGTGAGCTGGCTGATCAGCGTGGTCTTGCCGGCGCCGTTCGGGCCGATGATGGCGTGCAGCTCGCCGCTGTTGACGTCGAGCGAAACGTGGTCGGTCGCGGTCACGCCGCCGAACCGGCAGACCAGATCTTCGACGCGGAGCAGGGGTTCAGCCACGGCGCGCCCTCCCCAGCATCCCGTCGATGCCGCCGCGCGCGAACAGCACGATCAAGAGCAGCAGCGGGCCCATGATCAGCGCCCAGTATTCGGTGAACTGCGACAACGCCTCTTCCAGCAGCAGAAACGCGATGGTGCCCAGCACCGGACCGAACAGCGAGCCCATGCCGCCGAGGATCACCATCACCATGAGATCGCCGGAACGGGTCCAGTACATCGCGGCCGGGCTGACGAAATCGGTGTTGTTGGCGAGCAGCGCGCCGGCGAGGCCGCAGATGGTGCCGGCGATGACGAAGCACACCAGTTTGTAGCGGTTGACCGGAAAGCCGATCGCCTGCATGCGCCGCTCGTTGGAGCGCAGCCCCTGCACCACCATGCCGAAGCGTGAATTGACGATGCGCCAGATCAAATAGATGCCCCCGAACAGGCAGCCGAGGCAGAGATAATAGAACTGCACGCGGTTCGACAGGTCGATCAGCCCGCCGAAATCGCTGCGCTTGTAGATCGTCAGGCCATCGTCGCCGCCATACCGCGCCAGTCCCGAGGCGACGTAATAGGCCATCTGCGCGAAGGCCAGCGTGATCATGATGAAATAGACGCCACGGGTGCGCAACGACAGCGCGCCGATCACCAGCGCGAACAGCGCCGAGGCGGCCAGCGCCACCGGCCACTGGATGAAGCCGGAGCCGATGCCTTCATGGGCGAGGATGCCGACGGCATAGCCGCCGATCCCGAGATAGGCGGCATGCCCGAAACTCATCATGCCGCCATAGCCCATGATGAGATTGAGGCTGGCCGCCGCCAGCGCGTAGATGATGATGCGGGTGAACAGCGTCAGCCCGAACACGTTGCCGCTGAGCGTGGTGTAGACCGGCAGCAACAGCAGGCCGGCGACCACCAGCGCCACGATGATGGTGCGGGCGTTGAGCGAAGCCTTCATCGGCGGCCGGCCGGAAACAGGCCCTCCGGCCGCACCACCAGCACGATGGCCATCAGCAGATAGATGAGCATCGAGGAGAGCGCGGGGGCGGCGGTGGAAGCGGCGGCCGAACTCAGGATCTGTCGCAGCAAATCGGGCAGGAAGGCGCGGCCCAGCGTATCGATCATGCCGACGAAGATCGCGGCCAGGAAGGCGCCGCGAATCGAGCCGATGCCGCCGATGACGATAATGACGAAGGCGAGGATCAGGATGTTCTCGCCCATCCCGATCTGCACCGTGAGGATCGGCGCCTGCATCAGCCCGGCGAGACCGGCCAGCGCGGCGCCGAGGCCGAATACCAGGGTATAGAGCAGCTTGATGTTGATGCCGAGCGCGCCGATCATTTCGCGGTTCGATGCGCCGGCCCGGATCAGCATGCCGATCCGGGTTCGCATCACCACGAGATAGAGCAGCAGCGCCACCAGCAGCGCCACCACGATGATGGCGAGGCGATAGGCGGGATAATAGACGCCGGGCATGATCTGAAACGGCACCGTCAGCCAGGGCGGCAACGGCAGCGCCAGACCCGCCGGACCCCAGATCAGCCGCACCGCGTCGTTGAAGAACAGGATCAGCCCGAAGGTCGCCAGCACGTGATCGAGATGATCGCGGCCGTAGAGATGCCGAAGTGCGACGAATTCCAGCAGAATGCCGAGCAACAGCGTAGCACCCAGCGCCAGCACGCAGCCGAGGACGAAACTGCCGGTCCACACCACGAAGGTCGCCGCGAAATAGGCGCCCATCATGTAGAGCGAGCCGTGCGCCAGATTGACGAAGTCCATGATACCGAACACCAGCGTCAATCCCGCCGCCAGCAGAAACAGCAGCAGACCGAACTGCAGCCCGTTCAGGAATTGTTCGACGACAAGCAGCATGGACGCTCTAGGTGAGTTTGGAAGTCATCTGATTGCAAAGCAAGACATGTGCCGACAGGAAAACAGCGGCGGCACCTGAGCGCCGCCGCCGTATTGCAAAGCCCACTAGATCACTTCATCGGGCATTTGTCGTGGTACTTGTCCTGGCTGTCCTTGACGATGGTGGCGACGGTCTTCAGCGCGAGCGAGCCGTCGGCGTCCTTCACCACGTCCTGCAGGTAGAAGTTCTGGATCGGGATGTGGTTGTTGCCGAACTTGAAGGCGCCGCGCACCGATTTGAAATTGGCCTTCTGCATCGCCGCCTTCATCTCGTCCTTCTTCGAGGTGTCGCCCTTCACCGCTTCCACGGCGCTGGCGATCAGCTGCGCGGCGTCATAGGACTGCGCGCCGTAAAAAGTCGGGCGCAGGCCGGTGTACTTCTTGCGGTAGTCGGCGACGAACTTCTTGTTCTGCTCGTTGGGCAGGTCGTTGACCCACTGCTGGGCGCCGGGAACGCCGAGCGCGTTTTCCTTCTGCAGCGGCAGCGACAATTCGTCGATGGTGAACGCCGTGTAGAGCGGCATCTGCGCCTTCAGGCCGGCCTGGGCATACTGGTTGAGGAACTGGACGCCGGCGGCACCCGGATAGAACACGAAGATCGATGCCGCACCCGAGGCGCGCGCCTTCGACAGCTCGGCGGAGAAGTCGAGCTGGCTCGGCCACACCGTGTATTCCTCGCCCTTGACCTCGCCCTTGAACGTGCTCTTGACGCCGGCCAGCATGTCCTTGCCGGCGGCATAGTTCGGGCCGATCAGGAACACCGACTTGACGCCCTTCTGGTTCATGTATTCGCCCACCGCCTGCGGCGTCTGGTCGTTCTGCCACGAGGTCGAGAACACATAGGGCGAGCACAATTCGCCGGCGACCTGCGACGGGCCGGCATTGGCAATGACCATCATGGTCTTGGAATCCACCACCGGCTTCAGCGAGGCCAGCAGTACGTTCGACCAGATATAGCCGGCGATGAAGTCGACCTTGTCGGACTGGATCAGCTTTTCGGTCTTCTGCTTGCCGACATCCGGCTTCTGCCCGTCGTCCTCGTAGATCACCTCGACCGGCTTGCCGCCCATCTTGCGGCCGATGTGATCGAGCGCGAGCTCGAACGAATTGCGCATGTCGTTGCCGATCACGGCGGTCGGCCCGCTAAAGGTCGAGACGAACCCGATCTTGATGGTGTCTCCCGCCAGCGCGGGGTTTGCCAGCGCCAGAACCGTAGCGCCCGCCAGCCAGAATGCCGTTCTCATATTCGCTCCCTCCTCACTAAGGACGTTGCCGTCCGTCAAATGTCCCATCCCCGTTCGAACAGCCTTCAACGCTCCGTTCTCGGGTCTCACTCTTTTAGGTGACGTGTTTTGTGCGCGAAATTGCCAGTCCGCAGCAAGCCTGAACCGCCGGCCCCCTCTTAGAACCTTCGGCCCAAAGCCAACTTTTGTGCACCATAATTCGCATCCATGGCGAATGGCAAGAATTATAGTTCAGGTGGCAGAGTGCGGCGGCTGCGGCCTTGCGCCTGGGCTCCCGGGGCTGGGCCGGCGCGCGCACTACCGCTTCAACTATCGGCCACCCATGGTTGAGAAGTCACCACCGATCAAACCAGCAGCCAGGCGCCGTCGATGACGTCAGGCCGCATGATGGCGACCTTGTCGGCAGGCCCTTGCAATCGCACATCGGTGGCTGACGATACATTCCAGCTATCGACCGATTTGGAAACCGGCCTTGGACCACCCCCTGTAAACACGTACATGTAAGGGAGACCGGAAACCGGAAGCTCAGCCCATGACGTCAGCGCAGGCGCGGCCTTCACACCTCCATCGCGTCGTAATCGTCGGCGCCGGTTTTGGCGGGCTGCAAGCGACCCATCGGCTGAAGGGTGGGCCGGTCAGCATCACCCTCGTCGACCGCCGCAACCACCATCTGTTCCAGCCGTTGCTCTACCAGGTCGCCACCGCCTCGCTGGCGACCTCGGAGATCGCCTGGCCGATCCGCTATCTCTTGCGCGACCGGCCCGAAGTCACCACCCTGTTCGCCAACGTCAGCGGCGTCGACGCGGCCAACAAGCGCGTGCTGCTGGATGACGGCGACAGCCTGCCCTACGACACCCTGGTTCTCGCCACCGGCGCGCGGCACGCCTATTTCGGCCATGACGAATGGGAGCCGTTCGCGCCCGGCCTGAAGACGCTTGAGGACGCGACCACGCTGCGGCGGCGCATTCTCGTCGCCTTCGAACGCGCCGAGCGCGAGACCGACCCGGAGCGCCTCGCCGCCCTCTTGACCTTCGTCATCGTCGGCGCCGGCCCGACCGGCGTCGAACTCGCCGGCACCATCGCCGAACTGGCGCGCGACACGCTGCGGCCCGACTTCCGCAACATCGACACCCACGCGGCACGCGTCGTGCTGATCGAGGCCGGCCCGCGCGTGCTGGCGGGTTTTCCCGACGATCTGTCGGCCTATGCGCAGCGCTCGCTGGAAAGCCTCGGCGTCGAAGTGGTGCTGGGACAGGCCGTCACCGAATGCTCTGTTGACGGCGTGATCTATGGCGGCAACAGACTGGCAGCGAAAACCCTGATCTGGGCCGCCGGCGTGCGCGCCTCGTCCGCGGCCCAGTGGCTCGACGCTCCTGCCGACCGCGCCTTCCGCCTGCAGGTCGAACCCGACCTCACCGTTCCCGGCCATCCCGATATTTTCGCGATCGGCGATACCGTCACGATCAACGGCCCCGACGGCAAACCAGTCCCCGGCATCGCGCCGGCCGCCAAGCAGCAGGGCGTTTATGTCGCCGACACCATCAAGGCGCGGCTGCGCGGCGACAAGCTGAGCCCGTTCCGCTACCAGCATGCCGGCAGCCTCGCGCAGATCGGCAAGCGCAAGGCGGTGATTGATTTCGGGCGCTTCAAATTGCGCGGCACCATCGCGTGGTGGATCTGGGGCATCGCCCACATCTATTTCCTGATCGGCCTGCGCAACCGGCTCAGCGTCGCGATCTCCTGGCTCTGGATCCACGCCCGCGACCAGCGCGCCGCCCGGCTGATCACGCAAGGCTCAAGCAAGGTGGGGAAGTGACGGGCCTCAGCCCGGACACCCGATCCATGCCGCCGACGCATCGTCCTCCAGCGTTGCCACCGCGGCCGCGCGCCGCGTCAGCACCGCGCGCTGGTTGATGTAGCCCTTGTCGGTGATCTCGCCGCCGTCGACCGAGGCGGGCTCCGCCAGCAGCAGCGCGCGGGTGGCGTGACCGGATGAGCCACCTCCGCTTTGCGCCTTCAGCTTTGCCAGCCCTGACGCGATCGCCCGTCGTACCTTTTCGTGGCCGATCACCACATTCACATCGGCGCTGTCGGTGAGCCCGGCCTGCGCGCGGCAGGCCGCGATGTTAGGAAATACCAGGAAGCGGACGTGATCGCCGCCATGGCCTGATACCACGATGTCCTGCGCCAGCGGCGCCAGCGCCGTGATCCCGGCGACACGCAAGGTGCCGACGCTGACCCAGGTGCCAGAATTGAGCTTGAAGTCTTCCGCGACACGGCCGTCGAAGAATAATCCAAGTTCCGGCCGGTCCGGATCGGCAAACGTCACGGCATCGCCGATCAGATAAAAGCCTTCGGCGTCGAACGCCTGTGCTGTCAGATCCTTCGCCTTCCAGTAGCCCGGCGTGACATTGGGGCCGCGCACCCGGACCTCGAGCTTGTCGCCCGACCGCACCAGTTTCAGTTCGGTGCCGGGGATCGGCACGCCGATATTGCCGGAGCGCCTGGCCTGGAAATGACAGTCGGTCGCCAGCGGAGAGGTTTCGGTGGAGCCCCACGCCGACACCATCGGCAGCGCCCGGCCGATCGCTTTGACCGACAGTTCCTCCATCGCGTCCCACATATTCTGCGGCAGCGCGGCACCGGCATAGAACGCAAACTTCACTTCGCCGAAGAAGCGACGGCGCAACTCGTCGTCCTCGCGCAACGCCGCGATCAACATGTCGAAGCCGCGGGGCACGTTGAAATAGACCGTCGGCATCACGCTGCGCAGATTGGCCAGGGACGTCGCGAACAGGCCGGGCGCCGGCTTGCCGCCGTCGATATAGAGCGTGCCGCCATTGCGCAGCACGAGATTGAAATTGTGGTTGGCGCCAAAGGTGTGACTCCACGGCAGCCAGTCCAGGATCACCAGATCGTCATCGGCGTTTTCCAGAAACGACCAGGTCTGCGCCTTGGCCTGCTGGCTCGTGGTCAGCATGCGCTGGGTGTTGATCACGGCCTTCGGGGTGCCGGTCGAACCCGAGGTGAACAGGAACTTTGCAATCGTATCCGGCCCGACTGTCGCGAAAGCCCTTGCCATGGCATCGGTTTCGGGGGTCGCGGCGATCTGACGAAATGGAATCGCGTCGCCACTGTCAACGTCGCCGGTCACGATCACAGCGCCGTGCAGCGGCTTGATCGCCGCCAATGCCGCCGCGAACGGTTTTGTGCCGGATACATAGATCGCGCCGGGATCGAGCAACCCGACCATGCTCTTCAGCTTGTCGAAATCCCGCGACATCAGCGAATAGGCCGGCGAGATCGCCGCCGCAGGTACGCCGGCATGCATTGCCGCCAGCGCGAACAGCGCGTGATCGGCGCTGTTGTCCGAGAGAATGACCAGCGGACGCCGCGCGCTCAAACCCTGCGCCAAAATCCAGCTGGCCGCGGACCTCACCTGGCGCAGCGCATCGCTGTAGGTAACCGTCGTCCACGGCGCGTCGACCGTTGCGCGCTCGCCGAGAAAGACCTTCGCCGGCGTCTGCCGCGCCCAGTGCTCCAGCCAGTCGCCGACGCAGCGCGCGGCCGGCTGCAGCGGCACGGTCGACTTCACGATGATGCTGCCGTCGGCCCGGCGATCGACGGTGATCGCGGGTGTCGCAAACAGCGTGTCGGGATGCCCGCGCTCGGCGGCTGCAATCATCCGTTTCCTCCTATCGGTCGTTCTCCGGGATGACCGGAAAGACTCCCGCCTGACTTGGGCGGCGCCTGCGGCCACTTCCGGGCCGCTTTGGCGATATTGTTGGTTAGAACAATTGTTGTCGTCAACAACAATCTTTCTCTCCCGACCGCGATACGCTACAAGGGAACACAGGCTGGAGAAGCAAAATGTCCAACCGGGCGGCCCGGACGGCCCCGAAAATTCCTGCTGCCAGCGGCAAGCGCACGGCAAACGGCAAGGCACGCGCCCTGGAAGCCGACGGCGAGATCGGCCTCGACGGGCTGCTCGGCCATGCCGGCTACGCGGTACGGCGCTTCCAGATCTGGATCTTCCAGGATTTTGTCTGCACGCTCGCGGCGGTCGACATCAAGCCGACGCAATATTCGGTGCTGACGGTAATCGGCGCGAACCCGGGCTTGAGCCAGATGGCGGTGGCGCAGCGGCTCGGCATCGAGCGCGCCCGGCTGGTGCACCTGCTGGACAGTCTCGAGGATCGCAAGCTGGTCAGGCGTGTTCGATCCAGGACCGACCGGCGATCCCACGCGCTGCACCTGACCGCGCGCGGCGAGGCATCGTTGCGGCAGTTCAAGCTGCTCGCGGCGGAACACGAACGGCATGTGGCGGAGAAGATCGGGTCGGAGAATCGCGAGCAATTGCTCCGGATACTCTCATCGTTCACCTGACTGCGCGCGCTGCAGAAGTGCAGGCAATCCGGGAACGATGCCGCCGTCAGCCCGCCGATTGAGGCGCGCCTTGCGCGGCCCAACGTTGCTCGACCTGCCGCTTGATGTTGCTGAGCCCGATCTGCGCCTCTTCGTCCACGCGCTGGATCTGCTCGGCGCTGGCGGCCGAGGGACGGCTTGGGTTGTTGAGATGCCGTGTGTATCGGGTGGCGTCGCCGACGCGTTCAAACGTGTAGCGAACGATGATGGGCCCGATGAAGTCGGTCTCGGCCCGCACGGTCCAGGCGTTCGGACGATCGCTCTCGGTGACCTTCCAGTCCAGCACCACCTCGCCGCGGCGGATGTGCCATTGCTCGCGAAAACCTTCGCCAGCGTCCAGTGCGCGGTCGGCGCTGTCGATGTGGTGTGATGCGGCCAGCCATTCCGGCCAGGAATTCGGATTGCAGACGTAGTCGTAAACCGCCTCCGGCGGCGCATCGATCAGGATATCGTGGCGGCGTTCGAACGAATTCGACATCGGGTACTCCGGGCAAGGCGAGTGGCGCGGTCGCGCGCGTAAGCTCTGACGCCAAGCTAGACGATCGCTGCCGCATCTCGCAAATGGCGCTGCTCATAATTTGAGCAAACGCATTTCTTGCGGTCGCTCCAACACCGCGGACCCTCGCCGGTAATGCAACCCCAAGTATCTGGCAAGACACAGCAATTTAAAGAATCCCGTGCCTCGCCCCCGTTGTACACAATGGCACACCGCTTGCTTCGATCGAATAGCCGATCAAGGCCGGAGCGAAGTCAGCCATGGCGATATCCGCAACCACCAGCCTGCTCGCCGCGGAGCCACAGCCGATCGCGCTCGACTGGGCCGCGACGGCGCTGGTCATCATCGACATGCAGCGCGACTTCTTCGAGCCCGGGGGCTTCGGCGAGACCCTGGGCAACGACGTCTCGCAGCTGGCGCGCGCGGTCGCGCCTTGCGCCAGCGTGCTGGCCGCCGCGCGGGCGGCGGGAATTCTGGTGGTGCATACCCGCGAGGGACATCTGCCTGACCTCTCCGACGCGCCGCCGGCCAAGATCGAGCGCGGCGCACCGAGCAAGCGGATCGGCGATCCCGGCCCGATGGGACGGATCCTGATCCGCGGCGAGGCCGGCCACGACATCATTGCGGCACTCTATCCGCTCGACGACGAGATCGTGATCGACAAGCCCGGCAAGGGCGCGTTCTACGCCACCGAGCTCGGCGAGATCCTGGCGAATTACGGCATCGAGAATTTGCTGGTGTGCGGCGTCACCACCGAGGTCTGCGTCAACACCACCGTGCGCGAGGCCAACGACCGCGGTTACCGCTGCGTCGTGCTGGCGGATTGCTGCGCCTCCTATTTCCCCGAATTCCACGAGATGGGCCTGAACATGATCAAGGCCCAGGGTGGCATCTTCGGCTGGGTCTCAGACTCCGCCGCGGTTCTCGAGGCCATGACACCGGAGACTTTGGCAACGGAGACTACCAACCAACGGACAATGGGGGCATCGCAATGAGCACGACCGTGACGGCGAGCAAGGGCGAATTCAAACCTGCATTTTGGACGCCGGGCGACTGGAACGCGCTGTTCGGCTTCGGCACCAACATCCTCGTCAACATGCTGGTGCTTACAGGGCTGTTGCGCTTCGTGCTGAAGATGCCAGACTCACTGGTCTTCGGCCGCATCCTGCCGGCGCTCGGCCTGATGATGTGCCTCTCGACCTTCTATTACGCCTGGCTGGCCTACCGGCTCGCGCAAAAAACCGGCCGCAATGATGTCTGCGCGCTGCCGTCGGGCGTCAGCGTGCCGCACATGTTCATCGTCACCTTCGTGATCATGCTGCCTATCACGCTGAAGACCGGAGATCCGATCAAGGGCTGGTCGGCCGGCCTGGTCTGGGTGTTCTTCCAGAGCTTCATCCTGATGATCGGCGGCTTCATCGCGCCGTACATCCGCAGGATCACGCCGCGCGCGGCGCTGCTCGGCACGCTGGCCGGCGTTTCCGTGACCTTCATCTCGATGCGGCCGGCGCTGGAGATGTACATGACGCCGCAGATCGGCCTGGTCTGCTTCGCCATCATCATGGCGAGCTGGTTCGGCGGCGTCAGATATCCGAAGGCGATTCCCGCCGGCCTGGTGGCGATCGCCGCCGGCATGCTGATCGCGTGGGGATCCAATTTGTTCGGGCTCGGCCTCGGCGGTCTCAGCGTCAAGGGCCTCGGCGACGCCTTTGCCAATTTCGGCTTCTCGGTGCCGATCCCCGCGATCGGTGAAGTGTTCTCCGGCTTCGAATTCCTCGGCATCATATTGGTCACCGCGATCCCGTTCGGCATCTACGATCTGGTCGAGGCGATGGACAATGTCGAAAGCGCCGAGGCCGCGGGCGACGAATATCCGACCACGAAAGTACTGACCGCCGACGGCGTCGTCAGCCTGATCGGCTGCCTGATGGGCAATCCCTTCATCAACGCGGTCTATATCGGCCATCCCGGCTGGAAGGCGATGGGCGGCCGGATCGGCTATTCGGCGGCGACCGGCATCATGGTGGTGGTGCTCTCCTGGTTCGGCATCATCTCGGTGTTGCTGGCGCTGGTGCCGGTGGTCGCGATCTCGCCGATCCTGCTCTACATCGGCATGCTGATCGGCGCCCAGGCGTTCCAGACCACGCCGATCAAACATGCCCCCGCCGTTGTGCTGGCGCTGACGCCGCATCTGGCGGCCTGGGCCAAGCTGCAGATCGACACCATGCTGGGATCGACTCTCAATGCCGCGCAGGCGGTGGGCGGGCTCGCCGCCGACAAGGTCGCTGCGGTCAAGACAGCCGCGATCGCCGCCTTGCCGCAGCAGGGCGTGCTCTATCACGGGCTGGAAGTGATGGGCGGCGGATCGATCCTCACCGGCCTCGTGCTCGGCGCCATCGGCGTCTTCGTGATCGAGCGCGACTTCGTCAAGGCCGCGGCCTTCGCGCTGTCGGGCGCGGTGCTGACCTACTTCGGCTTCATGCATGGCGAAGCCGTCGGGTTCGGCGGCGGATTGGGGGTAACTCCCGGCGTCGCACTGGCTTATGCCCTGGTAGCTGCGGTATTCTTCGCGCTGGCGAAACTTGGCATCTCATCCCTTCCCGTTTCGCATCCGGAGACGCCCCTTGCCGCACCCGCTGAATGAGTTCGTGTCCGATCGGGGCAACGCGTGACTGAAACCATCGCCGAAATCGTCGCCGCCCATCGCGCCGGCGCGATGACACCCGCGCAGACCGTCGCCCGCGCCTATCAGCGGATCCGCGACCATAATGATCCTGCTGTCTTCATCAGCCTGCGCGACGAGAAGGACGCGGTGGCGGAAGCCGATGCGCTGTCGAAAAAGGATCCTGCACAGCTGCCGCTGTACGGCGTGCCGGTTGCGGTAAAGGACAATATCGACGCGCAGGGCCTGGCGACGACCGCCGCTTGCCCGGCATTCTCCTACATGCCCACGCATGACTCGACGGCGGTCGCGCGGCTGCGCGCGGCCGGTGCCATCGTCATCGGCAAGACCAACCTCGACCAGTTCGCCACCGGCCTCGTCGGCGTGCGCTCGCCTTACGGCATCCCCGGCAACCCGATGCGCGGCGACCTCATTCCGGGCGGATCGAGTTCGGGCTCGGCCGTCGCCGTATCGGCCGGACTGGTGCCGCTGGCGCTCGGCACCGACACCGCGGGAAGCGGCCGGGTGCCCGCGATGCTCAACAATATCGTCGGGCTGAAGCCGAGCCTGGGACTGATCTCCACTTCAGGCGTGGTGCCGGCCTGCCGCACGCTGGACTGCGTCTCGATCTTCTCGCTCAACGTCGACGATGCGATGACGGCACTGGCTGCGATGGCGGCCCCCGACGCGGCGGATCCCTATTCGCGCAACCGGCCGCTGGCGCAGATGACCGGGTTTCCAACACAGCTCCGGCTCGGCGTGCCGCGTGACGGCCAGCTGATCTTCTTTGGCGACAAGGTTGCCGAGCAGGCCTATGGCGACGCGCTGCAACGCTGGACCGCACTCGGCGCCAGTCTGGTCGAGTTCGATCTCGAGCCGTTCTATGAAACCGCGCGGCTGCTCTACGAAGGGCCCTGGATCGCGGAACGCTATCTGGTCATTCGCGATCTGCTGGCGTCCTCACCGGAAGCGATCTATCCGGTGACGCGCGACATCACCATCGCCGGCGCCCGGCTTTCCGCCGCCGATACCTTTGCCGCACTGTACCGGTTGCAGGCGCTGCGCAAGGTGGCCGATCGCGCCTTTGAAAACATCGACGCGCTGGTGCTGCCGACGGCGCCGACCGCCTACTCCACCGCGCAGGTGCTGGCCAACCCGGTCGAGCTCAACTCCCGGCTCGGCACCTACACCAACTTTGTCAATTTGCTCGACCTCTGCGGACTGGCGCTGCCGGCGGCGATTCGATCAGATGACATTCCGTTCGGCATCACGCTGTTGGCGCCTGCCGGACAGGACGCGCAACTGGCCTCGATCGGCCGCGTCTTCCATGCCGATACCAATCTCACGATGGGTGCGCGAAGCCTGCCGCAGCCGCCGCTCGCAGCATTGCCGGCAAGGCTCAGTGGCGACGAAATCGCCATCGCCGTGGTCGGCGCGCATCTGTCGGGCATGGCGCTGAACGGCGAATTGAAGGCGCTGGGCGGACGCCTGCTGGAGGCAGCGAGCACCGCGCCGGACTACAAGCTTTTTGCACTGAGCACCACGCCGCCAAAACCCGGCATGCTGCGGGTCGCAGCGGGAACAGGGACGCCAATTGCGATCGAACTGTGGGCCCTATCATCAGCGAGTTTCGGAAAATTCGTCGCCGCAATCCCGCCGCCACTGTCGATCGGCACCGTCCGCCTCGACGACGGCCGCGGAATCAAGGGGTTTCTCGTCGAGGCCGTCGATGTCAGCGCCGCGCGCGACATTTCCGCGTTCGGCGGCTGGCGTGCGTTCATGGCGCAGAAGGTGGCGGTTTAGCGTCCCCTCGCCCCGCGCTTGCGGGGAGAGGGTTGGGGTGAGGGGCTGTCTCAACGAGCACAACTCGCGGATGGTCCCCCTCACCCGGATTGCTTCGCAATCCGGCCTCTCCCCGCAAGCGGGGAGAGGCGAAGAATCCTACACCGACACCGCGTAGATCTCGTATTCCCCGCGCACCAGTTCGATATGCGCGCGCATCGCCGCCGCGGCACCGGTGCGGTCGCCGCGCATGATGGCGACCACGACGCGGTCGTGCTCGGCGTGGGATTTCGCCAGACGCCCGAGATTGCGGAACTGCGCGCGGCGGAACGGCTGCACCCGCACCCGCGTCGCCAGCGTCATCTCGGCGATGTAGCCGTTTTGCGAACCGGCATAGATCGCGTTGTGAAAGCGCTCGTTGACCTCGTGAAACCGGTCGGGATTGCCGGCGTAGCTCAGCACCCGCAATTCCTCGTGGATCGCTTCCAGGGCGTGACGTTCGACGGCCGTCATGCGCTCGGCGGCAAGGCCGGCGCACAGGGCTTCAAGTTCGGCCATCGCCTCGAACATGCCGGTCAGCCGTTCGATCGAGGGCTGCGCCACCACGGCGCCGCGATGCGCCCGCGTGTCGATCAGGCCGCTGGCGGCGAGCTGGCGCAGCGCCTCGCGCACCGGGGTGCGCGACACGTTGAAGCGCCGCGCGATATCGGTTTCATCGAGCGCGGCACCGGGCGGCAGCGCGCCGCGCACGATTTCATCGGCGAGCTGCAGCCGCAGCTCCTCTGCGCGCGTGATCTTGTCCGGCAACGGCGAGGCGCGGTCGACGCGCCGGAGCACCGGAAGATCATCGAGGCTCATGTCTTCTGCCCCTGCGGTTCGTCGATGATGCTGACATGGGCGGCGACGATCTTCCAGCCCTCGGGAAACCGCACCCAGGTCTGCATCTGCCGCCCGACCCGGCCGCCGCCCCAGGCGTCACGATAGAACAGCGTCGAGGCGACCGCCGCGTCGCGGCCGTAAGCGGTGATCACCGTCTGCGCGGTCGTGCGCATCAGCCCGACCGGCGAGCGCGCCGCGCGGAACGCCATGATGGCGTCATAGCCGTAGAGGTTTTCGCCGATGCCATAGCGCAGGGTGCGCGGATCGGCGCGGAACAATTCATCGAGCACGGCGACGTCGTTTTCGACCAGCGCCTTTTCGTAGCGCGCGAACTGCGCGGTCACCTCGGCGAGCACGTCGGGAAGATCGACCTCCATCTCAGAACTCCTTCGGACGCGGCGCCGCCGCGACCCCCATGCGCTCCAGCGCATGGGCCACCCGCAGCGCGATATCCTCACGCCAGGGTGCCGCGATGATCTGCACGCCGATCGGCATCGGCTGCAACGGAATCGGCACCGCGACCACCGGCAGGCCGATGAAGGAAATCGGCTGGGTGTGGATGCCGATATTGGCACGCACCGGCAGTTCGACACCGTCGAGCGAGAAGGTCACCTGCCCGAGTTTCGGCGCGACACTGGGCGTCGCCGGCGCGATGATCACGTCGACCGATTTGAAGATTTCCAGCACTTGCGCGCGGTACCAGCGGCGAAATTTCTGCGCGCGGTCGACCAGCGGCGCCGGCACCATCGCGCCCGCCAGCAACCTGTCGCGTACCGCAGGGTCGAAATCATTGGGCCGCGTGCGCAGCCGATCGAGATGCAGCGAGGCGCCCTCGGTGGTGGAGATCACATAGGCCGCGGCGCGGGCGCGCGCGGCTTCGGGAATCTCGATCGTTCTTGTGGCGTCGAGTGCCTTTGCGACGCGGGCGACGGCTTCGACTGCTTCGGGGAACACGTTCTTTTGAAAATAGCCGCCGGCAATCGCAACCCGCAGGCCGCCAATGTCTTGCGCCAGCAGCCCGCTCACCGGCTCAACGGCACGCGTGCTGCACGCGGCATCGTCGGCGTCCGGACCCTGCATCGCGTCATAGGCCAGCGCGAGATCGCCGACATTACGCGCGAACGGGCCGAGATGATCGAAACTCGCCACGAACGGAAACGAGCGCGCGCGCGACAGCCTGCCGTAAGTCGGCTTCAGGCCAAAAATGCCGCAGAACGACGACGGCACCCGGATCGAGCCGTTGGTATCGGATCCCAGCGCCAGCGGCACCAGCCGGCCGCCGACCGCGGCACCGGAGCCGCCCGAGGAGCCGCCGGTCATCCGTGTCGCGTCGTGCGGATTGCGCGACGGTCCGTCATGCACGTTCTCGCCCGTGAAATCATAGGCGTATTCGCCCATGTTGAGCGCGCCGACCAGCACCGCGCCGGCCGCTTCCATCCGCTCGATCAAGGTGGCGTCGCGCGATGACAGCTTGCGATCGCGATTGATCTTGGATCCGGCGCGGGTCGGCAGCCCTTGTACGTCGAACAGATTCTTGACGGCGAAGGGCACGCCGGCCAGCGGGCCGGGACTCTTGCCGGCCGCGATCGCGGCATCGATCGCCTTGGCGGAGGCACGGGCGCGCTCGGCCGTGACGTCGGTGAAGGAATTCAAGGCGGAATCGTGCTTTGCGATTCGCGCCAGCGCCGCTTCCGTCACGCCGAGCGCCGACAACTTGCGGCCGGCGACGGCCTGCGCGATTTCCGAGGCCGACAGCTCGTCGGGATTTGCGGTCATGGCGATATCAGGCTGCGAAGACACTGGCCGGCTCGGTTTCATCAGGCAGCGGGAATTCATCGACCAGCCGCGCCAACCGCAGCGATACTTCGAGATTGGCCTTCACCGCCGGCCTCCATGCGTCCTCGATCGGCAGCGCCAGGGCTTTGCCGACAGCGTCGATATAGTCGTCAAGCGGATCAGCGGCCATATTTCTCCCCGTCGCGTCAGTGAACCGGCAGCGGCGGATGTGGAATCGCCGTCAGCAATTCCTTTGTATAGGCATCCTGGGGATTGCCCAAGACGCTTTCCGCCGTGCCCTGCTCGACGATACGCCCCGAACGCATCACGATGACGCGGTCGCACAATAGTCGCACCACATTCAGATCATGCGACACGAACAGATAGCTCATCCCCATCGACGCTTTCAGGTCCTGCAGCAGGTTCAGCACCACCGCCTGCACCGAGACATCGAGCGCCGCGGTCGGCTCGTCGAGGATCACCAGTTTCGGGTGCAGCGCGATGGCGCGCGCGATGCCGACACGGGCCTTCTGGCCGCCCGACAATTGATGCGGAAAGCGATCCAGCAGGTTGACCGGCAGGCCGACCATGCCGGCCAGCTCCTCGCAGCGGGCGCGCAGCGCGTCGCGTCCCTTGATGTCGCCGAGCTGCATGATCGGATCGACGATGGCGCGCGCCGCGGTGAAGCGCGGATTGAGGCTGTCGGTCGGATCCTGGAACACCATCTGGATGCTCTTGCGCAGCGGCAGCCGCGCAAACGCGTTGGGCAGGATCGCGCCGATCTCGTCGCCGTCGAACTGAATGCGGCCCGAGGTCTGGTCCAGCAGCCGCATCACCATCATCGACGTGGTGGACTTGCCGCAGCCGGATTCGCCGACCAGCCCGACGCTCTCGCCATGGCCGACGGAAAAGCTGATGCCGTCGACCGCGCGGAACAGGTCGAGCTCGACCGGGGGCTTGCGCGAGAACAGTTTTGCCAGCGTCGCCGTGGCGCCCTGGCGCGGGTATTCCTTGACGAGTTTTTCGACGAGGAGAAGGGGCTGTGAGGAAGCGGCGGCGTTCTTCTCCCTCTCCCCGCTCGCGGGGAGAGGGCTGGGGTGAGGGGGACCCTCAGCGAGCGCGGTGCTGGGAGAGTCCCCCTCACCCGCCGCGCTTGAGATCGGCGCCAGCTTCGCCGCTTCCTCCTCCGGTAGCAGATCGCGCAGCGACACGCCGACCCGCGGCGTCGCGCGCATCAATTTCTTGGTGTAGGCGTGCTGGGGATTGGCAAAGATATCGGCCGAAAGCGCGGTCTCGACCACGTGGCCCTTTTCCATCACCACCACGCGGTCGCAATAGGCGGCGGCCAGTCCCAGATCATGGGTGATCAGGATGGTCGACATGCCCCGGCTTCGGGTCAGCTCGACGATCAGGTCCATCACCGCCTTCTGCGTGGTGACGTCGAGACCGGTGGTCGGCTCGTCCGCGATCAGCAGTTGCGGATTGCAGGCCAGCGCCAGCGCGATCACCACGCGCTGGCACATGCCGCCGGACAGTTCGAACGGATAGGCGTGGTAGCGTTCGCGCGGCCGGGCGATCTTGACCGCCTCCAGCGCTTCGATCGCCTTCTCGCCGCGGTCGCTGGCGGCGGCCTGGACGTGCTGGCGCAGCACGTCCTCGATCTGGTCGCCGACCTTGCGGATCGGGTTGAGCGCGGCGCGCGGGTTCTGGAAGATCATCGAGATTTCGCGGCCGCGCAGATCGCGCATCTGGTCTTCGGTCGCGTTCTTGACGTCGATGCCGGAGAACATCACCGAGCCCTCGGCGATCTTGCCGGCGCGGTCGAGGATCCGCATCACCGCATAGGAGGTGACGGACTTGCCGGAGCCGGATTCGCCGACGATGCCGAGCGTTTCGCCTTTGGCCACGGTGATATTGACGTGCTGCACGGCTTTGACGATGCCGCGGCGGGTGGCGAATTCGACGGTGAGGTCGTTGACGTCGAGCAGCGGCTGCGCGGTCATCTAGTGTCTCCACACGAACGGTGCGCCCCCTCGCCCCGTTCTTACGGGGAGAGGGTTGGGGTGAGGGGCTCTCTCGGCGAGCGCGACTCGCGGATACTCCCCCTCACCCGACGCGCTGCGCGCGTCGACCTCTCCCCGCAAGCGGGGCGAGGTAAGAGAGATACCGCGTTCAAGTACGCAACCCATGCTCATGTCCGGCGCTGCGGATCGACGATGTCGCGCAGGCCATCGCCGAGCAGGTTGAAGCAGAACACCGCGATCATCAAAGCGAGGCCCGGAAACAGCGCGATCCACCATTCGCCCGAGACCATGAAGCCCGCGCCCTCCGCGACCATGATGCCCCATTCGGCGGTCGGCGGCCGCACCCCGAGGCCGATGAACGAGAGCCCGGCAGCGTTGAGAATGGCGTAGCCCATGGTCAGCGACATCTGCACGATCATGATCGGCATGATGTTCGGCAGAATGTGCACCAGCAGGATCCGGAACTCACCGTTGCCCGACAACCGCGCCGCCTGGACAAAACCGGCGTCGCGCCGCACATTGGCCTCGGCGCGGGCGACACGGGCGTAGAGTGGAAAATTCACGATCGCGGTGGCGATGATGATGTTCTGCACGGTGTTGCCGAGCGCGGCGACGATGCCCATCGCCAGCACGAACAGCGGGAACGCCATGATGGTATCGGCGATGCGGCCGACGATGCGGTCGGTCCAGCCGCCGAAATAGCCCCCGGCAATGCCGGCAAGGCCGCCCATCAGGAACACCAGCGCTACCGACGCGACCGCGATAAAGACGTCGAGCCGTGTCGCTACGATGACGCGGCTGAAAATATCGCGGCCCAACTGGTCGGTGCCGAACCAGTGCGCCGCCGACGGCGGTTTCAGCGCCGACGCGGTATTCGACGCCAGGGGATCGTAGGGCACGACGTAGGGGCCGAACAGCGCCGCGAATAGGATGACGACCAGAAGGCCGAACGCGAACGCGGTAACGCGGTTCTCGCCGAGAACATAGCGGGTGTGCTCGAAGATCGAGGCGAGACCCGAAGTGCGCGCGGGGACAGCGGGTTCGACGGCGGGGGCTACGCTGCTCATCCTTCCAACCTCACTCGCGGATCAATGACGCCATAGAGAATGTCGATCAACAGGTTGAGCAGCACGTACATCACCGCCATGGTGAGGACAAAACCCTGCACCGGCGCGAAGTCCGACGAGATCAGGGCTTCCACCGCGTAGGAGCCGATGCCGGGCCAGGCGAACACCTTCTCCACCAGCACGTTGGCGCCGAGCAGGAACGAGAACACCATGCTGAGCGTGGTGATGACCGGCAGCATGGCGTTGCGGAAGGCGTAGGTGACGATGACGGTGCCCGGCGACAGCCCGCTGGCGCGCGCGGTGCGCACGAAATCCGACGACAGCACCGCCAGCATCGAGGCCCGCGTCATGCGCGCGATCGGCGCCAGCGAGAAGACCGCCAGCGTCGCCGCCGGCAGGATCAACTGGCTCAGCGCCGAACGAAACGTTTCGAAATCGCGCGCGATGATGGCATCGATCAGATAGAAGCCGGTCACCGCCGGCGGCGCGCTGTAGAACACGTCGAGCCGGCCCAGCGGCGCCGGCGACCACCCCAGCCTGAAATAGAACACATAGACCAGCACGAGGCCGGTGAAGAACACCGGCAGCGACACGCCGGCCGTCGTCGTCACCCGGCAGAGATGGTCGATCCACGAGCCCGGCCTTGTCGCCGCGAGCACGCCGAGCGGAATTGCGATCACGATCGACACCACGAGACCGAGCAATGTCAGTTCGGCAGAGGCCGGCAGGCGGTTCTTGATTTCGGTCGCGACCGGCTGGCCGGTGGTGAGCGAATTGCCGAAATCGCCGCGCGCCAGATCGGCGGTGTAGCGAAAGAACTGCTCGATCAGCGGCTTGTCGAGCCCGAGTTTCTTGCGGATCTGCTCGACCGCCTCCTTGGTTGCGGCCGGGCCGGCGAAATACGCCGCGGGATCGCCGGGCCGCGCGCGGGTCAGCAGGAACGTGACGATCACGACCCCGATCAGACTCGGGATCGCGAACATCAGCCGTTTGCCGATCATGGTCAGCATGGCATGGCACTCGCGGAGTGCGCGGATGGCGAATAGCGAATGGCGAATGGAAAACCGTCGCTGCTCTCTCTCACTCTTCGCTACCCCCTATTCGCTACTCGCCACTCGCCACTTACGCCTTCACCAGGGCGCGGTAATCCAGCCTTCGGTGGAACCAGTACTGGTAGCCCGAGACATTCTTCTGCATCGCGACGTTGACATAGGGCTGGTAGAGCGGAATGCGGGGAATGTCCTTGAACGCCAGGTCGACGAAGCCTTTCACGTCCTTCTCGTAAACCGCCTTGTCGCCGATCGCGGCGGCATCGACGGCGCCATGGATGAAGGCGTCCATCTCCTTCGACTGGTAACTCATGGTATTGAAGATCGAATTCTTGCCGTCGTAGCACCAGATGAAGAAGTACTCGGGGTAGTCGAGCCAGCCGGAGAACACGTTGGTGTAGAGCGGCAGCGCCTTCTTGTTCAGCTCGGTACGCCAGTTGGCGCCCGGGATCTTGTTGATCGTGGTCTTGATACCGATTTGCCCGAGGCTTTCCTGCACCAGGATACAGAGCGGCTCGTTGACGCCGGCGAAGCCGAGATCGAACGACAGCGTGGTCTCGAAACCGTTGGGAAAGCCGGCCTCGGCCAGCAGCGCCCTGGCCTTCTCGATATTGGTGACGAATTTGGTCGGCTGCGGCCACGCCACCTCGGTCGGCGCGTTGGCCGCCGCGCCGAACATCGGCTTGGCGAGGCCGAACAGCACCACATCCATGATCTTCTGGTAGGGGATCGCGCAGGCGACCGCCTCGCGCACCTTCGGATTGTCGAACGGCGGGATCTTGACGTTCATGCCGATGTACTGGACGCCGTTGGAATACGGCACCGACACGATGTTGAGCTTGCCGCTATCCTTCAGCTCGACGAAATCCTTGTTGGGCAGATCGTAGGAGATATCGGCGTCGCCGCGCTCCAGCAGCGCGCGGCGGTTGCCGGCCTGCGGCACCATGCGCCAGATCACGCGTTTGACCTTGGGCATCGGGCCGCCGACCCAGTCGTCATTGCGCTCCATGATCACTTCGGTCCCGGCGGTCCATTTCGTCACCTTGTAGGCGCCGGAGCCCGCGGTCTGCTGCTTGGTATATTCGAGACCCCAGGGATCCTTCTCGCTGGCGTTCTTCTTCACCAGTTCGGAATTGATCACGCAGGGCACGATCACGGCGAGATCGGGAATCGTCAGGCGGTCCTTCTTGGCGAAGTCGATCCGCACCGTGCTGTCGTCGACCACCACGAACTGCTCGGGCTTGGTCAGCGAGCCGGCGCCCATCTGGAAGGTCGGGAAGCCGCCGACGCTAACCGCGCGGTCGAGCGACCATTTGACGTCCTTCGCCGTGACCGGCGCGCCGTCGTGAAATTTGGCGTTCTTCTTCAGCTTGAAGGTCACCGACATGTCGCCGACCTTCATGTCTTCGGCGAGTTCGGGCTTGAACTTGTCGCGGTCGTAGTAAGCCACGCCGCCGGGGCCGGTCTTCATTTCGTGGGTGATCAGCCGGTCGTAACAATTCCACGAAACCTCGTAACCGGGCACGTTGGTGCCGACGCCATGGATGTCGAGGTTGTTGGGACCGCTTTCCGATACGATCAGCAGCGTCTCGGAGCGGGCCTGGGCCTTGGCGGCGGACCAGATCGCCGGCGCCGGCACCATGGCGCCTGCCGCTACCCCGGTGACGGATTTCAGAAAATCGCGACGCTTCATGTGATGCTCCAAAGCTACGGACGAGATCGGCTGTGGAACCGGCATCGCAAGGTTTGTGCCAAATCTTAATGGAAGGCTAATGTGGCGCTAAGACCATGATTCAATTGTCGAATAGCCGAAGTTGGCTTGGGCGTCGTCTCCCCGGCTGAGCCCAGCATTGCATACAAAGAGAGATAACTGCTCAAAAATTATGCAATATTCTTGTCTGGCTCGTTTGTTGGGCGCAGGGCGGTAGGCCAAGCCGCGGAACATCGCCAAGGCGTCGGCAAAAGGCGAAAGTCCCGCATCTTCGCTTACTGCCGCTCATCGACGGTGCCATCTCGAACCGCGTCCGTTTTTGCGACAAGGTGGCGCGCCGGAGATCCGGTCAAAACTGGGAATGCACCATGCAATACACGCCCGACGAACTCGGACCTCGCGAACGCTACAAGGTACTGACGGCCTTCGTGTTGCCGCGGCCGATTGCCTGGGTCACGACCATCGGCCCCACCGGCGTGGTCAACGCCGCGCCGTTCAGCTTCTTCAACGTGTTCTGCGAGGATCCGCCGCTGTGCATGTTCGCCGCCAATTTGCGGCCCGACGGCCGCGTCAAGGACACGGTGGTCAACATCCAGCGATCAGGGGAATTCGTCGTCCACATGACCGATGAGCCGCTGGCGCGGGCGATGCACGATTCCAGCGGCGACTTTCCGCCCGAGATCGGCGAGCCCGGCTATCTCGGACTGAAGCTTTCGCCCTCGACCAAAATCGCGGTGCCGCGGCTTGCCGACGCGCCATGGTCGATGGAATGCAAGACCTGGAAAACCATCGATGTGAACGGCGACCGCCAGCTCATCATGGGCGAAGGCATCAATTTCCACATCCGCGACGAATTGTGGGATCGCGACGCCATGCGCGTCCACATGGACCGCTATCATCCGATCGGTCGCATGTTCGCCGACCGCTATTGCCGGACCGACGACCGGATGGTGTTCCCGCCCGCCCCGGTCGTGCCTGCTGCATAACGACGCCTCGCGGGGAAAATTCCCGCATCGCAGAAAGGACGATCCAGATGAACGCCGAGCCCTACAAATCATGGCAATGCCGGACCTGCGGCTACATCTACGACGAAGCCGTGGGCGATCCGGACGAAGGCCTCACACCCGGCACGCGATGGGCCGACGTTCCGGACGACTGGGTCTGTCCGGAGTGCGGCACCGCCAAGAGCGATTTTGATATGGTCGAGCTGTAGTTCGATAGCGCGGACCGGTGCCATGCCGGTCAATTCGGCCAGAGCAATTCCTGTAACTGGACGAGGTCGCCGGCTTTGTGTTGCCAGCCCTCGATGCAGATGTGTCTGACGGGATCGCTGAAGCGGTGCAGCAGCATCAGCACCATCAACCGGCGCTTTAATGTGAAATCGATCTCCGCGCTGGAATAGCCGAATCCGCTGAACAGACTGCGGACGCGACCCGGCATCCCGGCGGTCATGAAGGCGCTGGGGCCGAGCAGGTCGTATTCGGCCCTTCCCGTCATCACGTCGCCGAAGTCGATCAGCCCCGAAAGCCGCCAGTCTCCGTTGTCGCAACTCAGCAAGAAATTCTCCGGGATGTATTCCCCGGTCAGGATGACCGGCGGCGCGTCCAGCGCCGTCAGCGCCTCGGCGTCGGCAAGCAGATCGTCGAACCCATCGAGAAATTTGTGCGACAATCCGAGGCGCTCATGCCTCGTCCGGCACCCCGCGATTTGCCGGGCCATGAACTGCGACCAGCCTGGTTCGATCCCGGCGAGGTCGCCGACCGGCGCGCGCTGCACCTGTGCGATGGTCTCGCCGATCTGAGCCAGCACACGCTCCTTCTGGTCCTCCGGCAGAACCTGCCATGCCTCGCTGCCCACCACTCCGGGCAGCCGCGTGATAACGAGATACGGCCATCGGTCGCGCTCGCCTTCGAGCACGATCTCCGGAATCGGGACGCTGAGCCGCCCACGCAGCTGCGCCAGCGAAATCCGCTCCGACTCGAACTGGCCGCGCAACGATGGCGGAAACAGCTTCAGGATCAGATGCTCATCGAGCCCGACCACGAGATTGGTCCCGGTCGCAAAGACATGCGCGTCCGCATGCGGCAATCCGTGACTTTGCGCGATATCGAGCGCCGCCGGCAGACACTGCGACGCATCGGCGCGCCATGTCTCGAAGCTTTCGAAATTCGAGAGACTTGGCAGTGAATGCATCTGATATCACAACTACCGGTCCGGATTTGCCCGCTCGAACTGGCGCAGCAGCCGGTTGCCGCGCTCGACGGCGGAATCCAGCGCTTCCTGCGCGGACTTCTTGCCGCTGAAGGCCTGCTCCAGCTCGTCTTCGATCACGCCGCGGACCAGGACGAAGGAGCCGAGCCGGACGCCGCGCGAATTTTCGGTCGGCGGCTTCAAGGTCATCTGCTCGATCGAGATCGCCGCACCCGGATTGCGATCGTAAAAACCCTGCGCGCGGGTCAGGTCGAACGCCGCCCGAGTCACCGGCAGATAGCCAGTGTTCTGGTGCCAGGCGGCCTGAACCTCCGGCTTCGACAGATAGGCGAAGAATTTCGCCACGCCCTTGTATTCGACACGCGGCCGGTCCCGCAGCACCCACAAAGTGGCGCCGCCGATGATGGTGTTTTGCGGCGCGCCTGCGACGTCGGGCCAGTACGGCAGCATGCCGTAGCCGACCTCGAATTTCGAATTGGCCTTGATGTCCGCGCGCGTCGCCGAACTCCCCAGGAAGATGCCGCATTCGCCCTTTTGAAAGCGCGGCTCCGCGGTTTGCGCCCGGCCGCTGTAATCGAACACCTTGGTGGCCTGCCATTCCGTCAGTTGCGCGACATGGCGCACCATCACCGGATTGTTGAAATTGAGTTCGGCATTGAGACCGCCGAAGCCATTGGCCATGGTGGAAATCGGCAGATTGTGGAATGCGGAAAAATTCTCGACGTTGATCCATGACGGCCAGGAGGTGGTCAAGCCGCAAACCGCGCCGGACCCCCGCAGTTTTTTCGCGGCCGCGCCGACCTCGGGCCAGGTCTTCGGCGGCACTTCGGGATCGAGGCCGGCGGCGCGGAACAGATCCTTGTTGTAGTAGAGGATCGGCGTCGAGGCGTTGAACGGGAACGACAGCATGTTGCCGGCGACGTCGGCATAGTAGCCGGTCACCGCAGGAAGATAGGCGGCCGGCGAGAACGCCTCGGTCTCGTTTCGCATCAGCTCATACACCGGATAGATCGCGCCCTTCGCCGCCATCATGGTCGCGGTCGCGATTTCGTTGACCTGAACGATGGTGGGCTGGCTGCGCGAGCGAAATGCGAAGATCGCCGCGGTGACGGTTTCGGTGTAGTTTCCCTTGTAGCTCGGCACGATCCGGTATTCGGATTGCGATGTGTTGAAATCAGACGCCAGCTTCTCCAGCTGCCGGCCGAGTTCGCCCGACATCGCGTGCCACCACATGATCTCGGTGACCGCCCATGCCGGAGACGCCAGTGTGACCATTGCGGCAACGGCCGCGAGCTGCAGAAATCTCAGAGCCGAATTCACCATACAACCAATCTAATCTGTGGCGGCCGAAACGCCGCTCTCGCGCGTGAAGGCCCTCAACGTGAAGGCCCTCAATAAGGCCCTGAGCCAGCGGTTTCAATCCGCAAAAGGTTGAGCGCAGCGCACCATTGACGCCCCGCGTGGCGCTGGCAGGATAGCTATCGGAAGGCGGCATCTGCTAAATGGGTTGAACCTTTCCTGCCCACCGTCGACATCATCATAAGGGGATGAGTTTTGCCTGTGTACAGCCGCGCCGGCCTTTCGCGGACCGTAACACTCGTTGTCGCGCTGTCGCTGACGGCGGTCTCGACGAGTGCCGCGGCGCGGGAATTTCGCGCCGCCGGTACAACGGGCGAAGACCTCAAGCGCAGCAATGTCGCTGTAGCCCTGACCGGGACCTGCGTGTCGGCCACCATGTTGACCGATACCGCCCCCGTTTCGCACCATAGAACATCTGCAAGAGCCGCCATGGCTCGAATCGACGCAAAAAATGCCGCGCGATGTCATGATGGCGCGGCTGATCGAACGAATTCGCAAGGTGGAGTGAATTAGCCTTGGCATTGCCGCGGCAAGACGAACGCATGGAACGGCCGGCGGGTCTCGCCGCGCGCGGCCGTGCCCGGGTCGTCGGGCTGGTCCGCGCGGTGCCGATCCGCTGGCGCATCCTGTCGATCGCCGCGCTGAATTCGGCCGTGGTCGTTGTACTTGCCGGCATGATCTGGAACGGCGCCCAGGTGCTCGGTTCGGCCTGGGACGACGTGCGGCAGGTCCGCGAATCCGACAAGATCCTGGCGCTGCTGGAAAGCGAAACCAGCCGGCTGCAGAACCTGATCCATCGCTACATCACTCAGCCGAGCCCGGAACTGTTCGCGGAGATCCTGCTCTTGCGCGAGGCGGTGCTGGGCACGCTGACCACGCGCGCGTCGACCGACCCGATGCTGTCGGGGTCGGTCGCTGAACTCGAGCGCGTCACCGATAAATTCCTCAACGGCTTCGGCGAGCTGCGCGCGGTCCAGGCCACGATTACCAAGACCTATCAGGACCAGGTGCTGGCTCCCGCCAAGGACATGGCCGGACTGTATTCGATCATCGAAGGCGCCACCGGGCGCCGCGAGGCCCTGATCTGGCCGTCGCTGGGCAAATCCCGCGAGGCGTTCACCGCGATGCTGGTCGCCGCCAACGCCTATTATCTGTCGCTGGCAACGGCGTCCGCCGAGGACGCCCGCAGGAATACCGAGACCATCGAAAAAACCATCCCGGAGATGTCCGAACTGGCCGAAAACGACCTGCAGCGCATGGCGCTGCAGCGGCTGCAGGCCAGGACATCCGCGCTACGCGAGGGCTTTGCCAAGCTGTCGGAGCAACTGGCGAGCCGGACCGAGCTCTTGCGCAACACCATCGACGCCAGCCAGGCCGAAGCGATCGGCGCGATCGACAATCTGTCGGTCAAGATGCGCCAGCGCGAGCAGAAGGCGCAGGCCACTTTCGACCGCACGCTGACCAGCATTTCCCGCAAGGTGCTGTCGATCGCCGTGATCTTTCTCGGCATCATCCTGACCGCCGGCGTCATCATCGCGCTCTCGATCCGGCTGCCGCTGCAGCAGATCATGGCGTCGATGCACGCCATCACGACCGGCGATTACGACCGGCGCGTGCAGGGCACCAATGCCAAGGACGAGGTCGGCGCGATGGCGCGCGCGGTCGAGGTGTTTCGCGAAAACGCCATCGCCAAGCGCGAGACCGAGGACGAACTGCGCACCTCGAAGGAAAAGGCCGAGGGCGCCCTGCTCGAACTCAACGCCGCCCAGCAGAACCTGATCGACGCCGAACGGCTGGCGGCGCTCGGCGGCCTGGTCGCCGGCGTCGCCCATGAGGTCAATAATCCGATCGGCATCAGCCTGACGGTGGCGTCCAGTTTCGCGCGCCGCGCCGAAATGTTCGAGGCCGAGCTGAAGTCCGAGGGGCAGCTGCGCAAGTCGCAACTGGAGGAATTCGTCCGCTCGTCCCGCGACGCCGCCGGGCAGCTGGTGGCGAACCTGCATCGCGCCGGCGAACTGATCCAGTCCTTCAAGCAGGTCGCGGTGGACCGCTCGCATGCCGAACGCCGCCAGTTCAGCCTGTCGGAGGCGACCGACCAGATCATCGCGAGCCTGCGGCCGGTACTGAAGCGTTCTCCGATCACGCTGTCGGTCGACGTGCCCGAAGGCCTGGTGATCGACGGCTATCCGGGCTCGTACGGCCAGATTCTGACCAATCTGTTCCTCAATGCGGCCAATCACGCCTTTGCCGACGGCCGAAGCGGCGCCATCTCGATTTCGGCGCGGCCGCGCGGCAGTGACGATGTCGAAATCATTTTCGCCGATAACGGGGCCGGAATGACGCCGGACGTGCAGCGGCAGGCGTTCGACCCGTTCTTTACCACCCGGCGCAACGAGGGCGGCACCGGATTGGGCCTGCATATCGTTTATAATCTGGTTACCCAGCAGCTCGGAGGCCGGATGATGCTGGATTCAAGACTGGGACAAGGCACCACATTTCGCATTATTATGCCGCGGGCCGCCAAGGGCGGTTCCGCGACCACAGAACAAGCAAGCGACGGGATTCCGCAATGGCCGAACAGGACGATGTCCTCCACCTGATCGACGATTCCGGAACCGCTCCGGTAGCCTCGACCGCGCGCAAATGGAAAGTCGCCGTCATCGACGACGATCAGGCCGTGCATGAAGGCACGCGGTTTGCGCTGAGCGACTACAATCTCAACGGCCAGACCCTGGAGATCCTGTCGGCCTATTCGGCGGCCGAGGGCCGCAAGCTGATGCAGGCGCACCCCGATATCGCCGCCGTGCTGCTCGACGTCATCATGGAAACCGACGCCGCCGGCCTCGACCTCGTCGAATATATCCGCAACGAGATCAAGAACGAGACCGTCCGCATCATCCTGCGCACCGGGCAGCCCGGCCAGGCGCCGGAGCGGCGCGTCATCGTCCAGTACGACATCAACGACTACAAGGCGAAGACCGAGCTGACCGCCGACAAGCTGTTCACCTCGCTGACCGCGGCCTTGCGCAGCTATCAGCAGCTCGAGCGCATGGTGCAAACCAGGCGCGGGCTGGAAATCATCATCGATGCCGCCTCCACGCTGTACGACTTCAAGTCGATGCAGCGGCTCGCCGAGGGCGTGCTGACCCAGCTCGCCTCGCTGCTCAATGTCGATTGCGCCGGCATCCTGGTGCTGCGCGACGACGGCAGCAGCGCCGGCAACGACTTCTCGGTGCTCGCGGGCTCCGGCTGCTACAGCCGCTTCATCGGCACCACCGGATCGAAATCGCTCGATCCGGACCTGCGGCAGATGGTGGAAGCGGCCTTCCACCGCCGCAAGAACGAATTTGCCGACCACCGCAGCGTGCTCTATCTGCGCACCGGCAGCGGCCGCGAGGTCGTGGTGCTGCTGCAGGCGGAACGCCCGCTGTCGGAGACCGACCGCGCGCTGGTCGAGATTTTCTCCAGCCGGCTGTCGATCGCCTTCGACAACGTGATCCTCTACCAGCAGCTGCACGAGGCCAACACCCAGCTTGAGGACCGCGTCGCCCAGCGCACCCGCGCGCTGATGCAGGCCAACCGCCGGCTGTCGTCGCAATGGATGCGGCTGCAGCGCGCCAACGGCTTCAAGAACGAAATTCTCGGCACCGTCGCCCACGACCTGAAGAATCCGCTGGGCGTCATCCTCGGCCGCACCGAAATGCTGACCGAACTGATCGGCGCCGGCTCCTCGAAGGAGAGCATCACCGCCCAGGTCGAACACATCCGCGACGCCACCAAGCGCCTGACCTCGATGGTCGACCACCTGATTTCGGACGCGATGGCCGATGCCTTCGACATCTCGATCCGGCGCGAACCGGTCGATATCGCCGCTTTGGTCAGCGAGGTCGCCGACGCCAACCAGCCGCTGGCGGTCAACAAGCAGCAGACCATCTCCGTGTCGGCGCCGCCGAATATCGTCACGATGTGCGATACCGACCGGATGCGCGAGGCGATCGACAATCTGGTCAGCAACGCCATCAAATACTCACCAATCGGCGGCAGGATCACGGTCGTGGTCACCCATGAGCAGGACAGCACCATCATCCGCATCGCCGACGAGGGCGCGGGTCTCTCGCCGGAAGATCTCGGCCGGCTGTTCGGCCGTTTCCAGCGGCTGTCGGCCAAACCCACCGCCGGCGAAAGCTCGACCGGCCTCGGCCTGTCCATCGTCAAGCGCATCATCGACATGCATGGCGGCGAGGTGACCGCCGACAGCGCCGGGCCCGGACGGGGGTCGACCTTCACCGTCATACTGCCTGCGACTGAAATGTCATGAGCCAGACCCAGCAACACATCATCATCGTCGACGACGAAGCGCCGGCCCGCGAGATGGTCGGCGAATACCTCAAGATGCACGGCTTCGGCGTCACGCTGTGCGACGGCGGCAAGACGCTGCGCGAGGCGATCGAGGTCTCGGTGCCGGATCTCGTGGTGCTCGATCTCAACATGCCCGAGGAAGACGGACTTTCCATCATCCGCGACCTCAAGGGCCGCACCAATGTCCCGGTCATCATGCTGACCGCGACCGCGAGCCCGATCGACCGCGTCGTGGGGCTGGAGCTCGGCGCCGACGACTACATCGCCAAACCCTGCGAGCTGCGTGAATTGATGGCGCGGATCCGCTCGGTGCTGCGGCGCTCCGCGCCGGCCAGGGCGCCGGCTGCAGCACCCGAGGCCACCAGCGCCAAGGCGAAGGACCAGCTGGTGCGGTTCGGCACCAAATGGCTCGATCTCGAGGCGCAGGCGCTGCGCGACGACGAGGGCAACGAGCATCCGCTGACCGCTTCCGAATTCGGCCTGTTGAAGGTGTTCGCGGCCAATCCAAAGCGGGTGCTGTCGCGCGAGCGGCTGCTGGAGCTGGCCAACGCGCGCGATGCCGAGGCGTTCGACCGCGCGGTGGACCTGCGCATCATGCGAATCCGCAGAAAGATCGAGATCGACCCGACCAAGCCGGCGGTGATCCGCACCATCCGCGGCGGCGGCTATTTGTTTTCGCCGGTCGGCGAGAAGGCGTAATGCCGCGTAGTTAGCGACTCCCTCGCCCCGCTCTTGCGGGGAGAGGGTTGGGGTGAGGGGCTCTTTCTTTCAACGAGCACCGACGGCGCGGTGAGTCCCCCTCACCCGGTTTCGCGCTTAGCGCGAAACCGACCTCTCCCCGCAAGCGGGGCGAGGTAAGGAAGGGACTGCCGCTCCAGTTCGCGCAACACGACGCCCTGTGTTTATGGGTCCCGGCGCGGAGGCCGGGACGACAGCTGCGTGATATCGGCTATCGCGCCCCGCAAGAGCCTCCATACGCACCAGAACGCGAATCGTTCCCCACCCCCAACCTGCGATGCCCCTCGCGGCCAACTTTGTGAAATCGTTCACATTTCCCCCTCGAATGTTTCGTCGCTGACCGCGCGACGAAACAATTCTTTTGCGCATGAAACCATTTTCCCGTTGGCGTGCAGACGTCCCGAAACCGGGGTTAACTATCACTCCGCTCCAACGAAACGCCGCCAATGGCGAATACCAGGAGCGTGTCATGCAGAACGTCGTAGCCATCAACGCCGCAGCCCGCCAAGGCATCATTGCCGCCCAGGCGACCTCGGATGAAATGCTGCTGCAGAGCATCTCCGATGGCGGCCGGACCGCGATGCATATCCTCTACTCCCGACACAACGTCCGGGTTTACCGCTTCATCCTGCGCATCGTGCGGGACACCACCATGGCCGAAGACCTCGTCAGCCAGGTTTTCCTCGACGTGTGGCGCACCGCCGCCCAGTTCGAGGGCCGTTCGCAGGTCTCCACCTGGCTGTTGTCGATCGCCCGCTTCAAGGCGCTGACCGCGCTGCGCCAGCGCCGCCACGAGGACATCGACCAGGAAGACGTGCTCGAAATCGCCGACCAGGCCGACACCCCGGAAGCCTCGCTGGACCGCAGCAATACCTCGGCGATCCTGCGGGCCTGCGTCGCCAAGCTGTCGCCGGCGCATCGGGAGATCATCAACCTCGTCTACTACCATGAGAAGTCGGTGGAAGAGGCCGGCGCCATCATCGGCATTCCCCAGAGCACGGTGAAGACCCGGATGTTCTATGCCCGCAAACAGCTTGCAGACTTGCTTAAGGGCGCCGGCGTCGACAGCCTCGCGGCATAAAATCGAGTTATTTCAACTGGTTGACAGGGCGCCAAGGGTGGAAAACGGACGTTTTGGCGGCGAAAGAGATTACTTCCGACGAAACAATTGAAACAATCCACGACATCACCCGGAAAAACTCAGCCCCTATACCCATCATCACCAACGCAACGCCAACGCCGAACAGGAGAACGAACATGCTGAAGCCTTCCTTCCGCTTCTTCATTATCCCGCTCGGCGCGGTCTGCACCCTGGCCTCGCTGTCCGCCCAGAACACTGCCCCCCGCGCCCAGCGCGACACCGGAACGACGTTCGTCCGCGAGCAGGTGGTCGATTGCAGCAACAAGAATCCCTCGGAGGTCTGCGTGATCTCCTACGACAGCGAGACCACCCGCTGAATTCAGGTTTCTAGCCTACCAAGTCTTCTAACCTTCCAAGTCTTTAACCTTCCAAGTGACCTCCAACGACCCGGATGGGATGCCCCCCTCCGGGTCGCTCTGTTTTTGGGGGGCGCTGACGGCGCCGGGATCGAGTACGCCGATTTTCTCACAAACACGTGACGCTGCCGGTGCGCCCCCGACGTAACGCCTTGGCCCGGCATCCCGAAGAACCATGACAACCCCCGTACGGTCGCAAGGCCAATGGCGGGATCGTTCATGGGATCCCATTTCGATGCTCAACCTCGTTCTCGCCCTGCTCGCCGGAATCGTCACCATCGCGGCGCCCTGCACGCTGCCGATGCTGCCGATCCTGCTCGGCGCTTCGGTCGGCCAGACCGGCAAGGTACGCCCGGCGATGATCGCGGCAGGCTTTGTCCTGTCGTTTTCCGCCACCGCGCTGGCGCTGAGCGCGATCACCCGCATTTTCGACTTCGATCCCAACAGCCTGCGTACCGCCGCGACCGTGCTGCTGCTCGGCTTCGGGCTGTTGATGGTCTGGCCCGCGCCGTTCGAATGGCTGTCGGTCCGGCTCAACGGGCTGATCGGGTCAGGTCCGGCCGGCAACGCCGCGGCGAGCCAAGGCAATCGCGAAGGCAATCTCGGCGGTTTCGTGCTGGGCACCACGCTCGGCCTGGTCTGGACGCCCTGCGCCGGTCCGGTGCTGGGCTCGATCCTGACCGTGATCGCGACTTCCACCGACACCGCATGGGCTGGTGTCCTGCTGGTGGTCTACGCCGTCGGCGCCGCGATCCCGATGCTGGCGATCGCCTATGGCGGCCAGGCCGTTACCACCCGCGTCCGCAGCGTCGCGGCAATCTCGCCAAAATTGCAGCAGGGGTTCGGCGCCGTCGTGATCGCCTTCGCAGTCGCCTCCTGGTTTCAATACGACACGCTGATCGTGGCGTGGCTGACCGGATTTTATCCGAGCGGCCAGCTCGGTCTCTAACCCAAAGATCCACCCCGAATGGAGTTTTCCATGACAAAACGTTTCCTCGCAGCCACCGCTTCCGTGTTTGCCCTTGGCCTGATCGGCGCCGCCAGTCTCGGCATTGCCGGCGATGCCGCGCGCGATACCACCGCTCCCTTCGCAGTCGCAGCGGTGCAGGGTGCCGCCCCCGACTTCACCGGCATCGGCAAATGGTTCAATTCCGCACCGCTCAAGGTCGCCGACCTGCGCGGCAAGGTGGTGCTGGTCAATTTCTGGACCTATGGCTGCGTCAACTGCATCAACGCGCTGCCGCACGTGGTCGCGCTCAATGAGAAATACAAAGACCGCGGCCTCGTCGTGGTCGGCGTCCACACCCCGGAATTCCCGTTCGAGCGATCGGCCGCCAACGTGCAGAGCGCGCTGAAGCGGCACGGCATCACCTATCCGGTGGCGCAGGACAATGATTCGAAGACCTGGAACGCCTGGCGCAACCAGTATTGGCCGGCGCAGTACATCATCGACCAGAACGGCAAGATCGTGTTCCAGCACGCCGGCGAAGGCCAGTACGAGCAGATCGACCGCACCGTCGCGCGGCTGCTGAATGCGAACAGCTGAGCGAGCCTGCAGAACGCGGCGCCATACAAGGGCGCCGCGCGGGAACCTGCCATTCGGTCCTTCACGATATCCCTCGCGCGCATTGCGTGGTATTCGAAACGCACGATCCAACCTTGACGGATGGTGCCGATGTTCGAGGGCTGGGATGCTGTAGTACTGGCGCGGGCGCAGTTCGCCTTCACGATGTCGTTTCACATCGTGTTCCCCGCCTTCTCGATCGGGCTGGCCAGCTATCTCGCGGTGCTGGAGGCGCTCTGGCTGTGGACCGGGCGCGAGGTCTTCATCAACCTGTTCAATTACTGGCTGAAGATTTTTGCCGTCGCGTTCGGCATGGGCGTGGTCTCGGGCATCGTGATGTCCTACCAGTTCGGCACCAACTGGTCGGCGTTTTCTGACAAGACCGGCCCGGTGATCGGCCCCCTGATGGCCTACGAGGTGCTGACCGCCTTCTTCCTCGAGGCGGGGTTTCTCGGCGTCATGCTGTTCGGCCTGGAGCGGGTCGGCCACCGCCTGCATTTCCTCGCCACCCTGATGGTCGCCGTCGGCACCCTGATCTCGGCGTTCTGGATCCTGTCGGCCAATTCCTGGATGCAGACGCCGGCCGGCTACGCCATCAATGCCGACGGCCAGTTCATCGCCGCCGACTGGTTCAAGGTGATTTTCAATCCGTCATTTCCCTATCGCCTGGTGCACATGGTGCTGGCCGCGTATCTGACCACCGCGCTGGTGGTCGGCGCGGTCGGCGCGTTTCATTTGCTGCGCGACCCGCATCTGGCGGGACCTCGCGTCATGTTTTCGATGGCAATGTGGATGGCCACGCTGGTGGCGCCGATCCAGATTTTTGCCGGTGACCAGCACGGCCTCAACACGCTGGAACACCAGCCGGTGAAGATCATGGCGATGGAAGGCCATTTCGATAGCCACCCGCACGGCGCGCCGCTGATCCTGTTCGGTTGGCCGGACCAGGCCGCCGGCAAGGTGAAATACGCGATCGAAGTCCCGAAACTCGGTTCGCTGGTCCTGAAACATTCGCTGGACGCGCCGATGGCCGGCCTCGACACCGTGCCGCGCGAAAACTGGCCGCCGGTGGCCATCACCTTCTGGTCGTTCCGGATCATGGTCGGCATGGGCTTGTTGATGCTGGGGCTCGGCCTCTTCAGCCTATGGGCGCGCTGGCGCGGCACGCTCTATCATTCGCGGTTGATGCTCACCTTCGCATTGATGATGGCGCCGTCCGGCTTTATCGCCGTACTGGCGGGCTGGATCACCACCGAGACCGGGCGTCAGCCGTTCACGGTGTACGGGCTGTTGCGAACGGTTGATTCCGCCTCGCCGCTGGCCGCGCCCGCGGTGGCCTCGTCGCTGATCGCCTTCATCATCGTCTATTTCGCGGTGTTCGGCGCCGGCGTGGTCTACATGCTCCGAATGATGGCGGCGCCACCGCATCACGGCGAACAGGGACCGAAGGGCGACACGCCGGCGCGCGCCGCCGGCATCACGCCGGCCGCAGGCGCCACGCGGGGGGCCGCGTCATGACCGCCGCGATCGACATCGCCACCGTCTGGGCGTTCATCATCGCCTTCGCCGTCTTCGTCTATATTGTCATGGACGGGTTCGACCTCGGCCTCGGCATTCTGTTTCCGCTGTTTCCCAAAAAATCCGATCGCGACGTCATCATGAACAGCGTCGCACCGGTGTGGGACGGCAACGAAACCTGGCTGGTGCTCGGCGGCGGCGGCCTGATGGCGGCGTTTCCGCTGGCCTATGCGGTGCTGATGCCGGCGCTGTACACGCCGATGATTGCGATGCTGATCGGCCTGGTGTTTCGCGGCGTCGCCTTCGAATTTCGCTGGCGGACCACGCCGGGCGGCCGCAATCGCTGGGATATCCCGTTCTTCGCCGGATCGCTGCTGGCGGCGCTGGCGCAGGGCGTAGCCCTCGGCGCCATCCTGCAGGGCGTCCATGTCGAGGCGCGGCATTATGCCGGCGGCTGGTGGGACTGGCTGACGCCGTTCAGCATCCTGACCGGCATCGCGGTGGTGATCGGCTACGCGCTATTGGGCGCGACCTGGCTGGTCATGAAGACCGAGGGCCCACTGCGCGACAAGGCCTATCATCTCAGCTGGTTTCTGTTGTTCGCGATGATCGGCGCCATCGGCGCGGTCAGCATCGCCACGCCGTTCCTGCACATCCAGTATACCCAGCGCTGGTTTTCCTGGCCGGGCATCATCCTGACGGCGCCGGTGCCGATCGCGGTCGCTGTTGTCACCGCGCTGCTGCTGCGCAGCCTCGCCAGGAAACGGGATTATCAGCCGTTCTTCCTGACGCTGACGTTGTTCGCGCTGTCCTATGCCGGGCTCGGCATCAGCATGTGGCCCTATATCGTGCCGCAGAGCATCACCATCTGGCAGGCGGCTTCGCCGGAGAACAGCCAGATCTTCATGCTGTTCGGCGTCGCCGTGCTGATACCCTTGATTCTCGGCTACACCGGCTGGGCCTATTATGTCTTCCGCGGCAAGGTAAAGGCCGGGAGCGGCTATCATTGAACCCGCCAGAGCCAAATCCGCGGCCGCTGACGCGGCGCCTGCTGTGGTTCGCGGCGCTCTGGCTCGGCGGGGTCGGCGCCGTCACTCTCCTGTCCTACGGACTGCGGCTGTGGATTGCTCCGAAATAAGGGGTTTCGGCCGGGCCTCGGCCCGAGACAAACCCAAAAACATCGAAAACAACCCCATGCACAGTAACCAAGCGGTTGGTGACACTGAGGTTTTCCCCGCGGAAAATCTCGATCCCCCAAGCATATGGGGTGTGCCTGCCCCAAACTTGCCATCAAGTTGCCACTGAGATTTGATGGTTCCATGATTTGGCGAAGGCGCCACCGGGAGAACTCCGAATGACCAAATTTCGCCACCTGATCTGGACGATCGCCGCGACAGCCGGACTGATGTTTTCAGCCTCGCAGAGTTTTGCGCAAAAGCCCGATGTCGGCGACCAGCCCGGCCTGATTGCCGATGACAGCGTGGAACTTGATCCGCAGTTCAGGAAGACAGCGGTGCTGTACCGCACCTCCGAGCCGCCGGGCACCATCATCATTTCAACCAAGGATCGCCATCTCTTTCTGGTCCAGGGCGGCGGCCGCGCGCTGCGCTATGGCATCGGCGTCGGCCGCGATGGATTCCAGTGGCAGGGCCTGGTCAACATCACGCGCAAGGCGGAGTGGCCGGACTGGACGCCGCCGCCGGAGATGATCCAGCGCCAGCCCTATCTGCCGCGCTTCATGGCCGGCGGACCCGGCAATCCGCTCGGGGCGCGTGCGATGTATCTCGGCACCACGGTCTACCGCATCCACGGCACCAACCGGCCGGATACGATCGGCACCGCGGTTTCGTCCGGCTGCTTCCGGCTGGTCAACGCCGACGTCGCCGACCTCTATGAGCGCGTCCCGGTCGGCACCAAGGTCATCATTCGACAGAAGCCGGAACTGTAATTCGAGCGGCTCATTTCCGCGGCCGTCCCATTTTCCTGACATTGGTGAGAGAAAAAATGTTTCGCACATTTCGAGGCGGCCTGCTGATTGGATTGGCGGTCGCAATCGCGATCGCGGCCGCGGCCATTACCTACGAACGCTACGACACCAAGACCCTGAAACGCACGGAAAGGCGCGGCGAAGTGCTGTGCGGCGTCAATGCCAGCCTCCCCGGCTTCTCGATGCCGGACGACAAGGGCAACTGGGCCGGCTTCGACGTCGACTTCTGCCGGGCGGTGGCCGCCGCCATCTTCAACGATCCGAAAAAGATAAAATTCGTTCCGCTCGACGCCAATGAGCGCTTCAAGGAGCTGCAGAGCCGCAAGGTGGATATCCTGTCACGCAATTCGACCTGGAGCATGTCGCGCGAGACCAACTTCGCCCTCTATTTCCCGGCCGTCGCGTATTATGACGGCGGCGGCTTCATGCTGCCGGCGGCACGCAAGATCGACTCCGGCCTGGAACTCGACGGCAGCAAGGTCTGCGTGCAGGGCGGAACCACGACGCAGCTCAACCTCGCCGACTATTTCCGCACCAACAACATGAAATACACGGAAGTAAAGTTCGATAAATTCGACGACGTCTTCAAGGCCTACAGCTCCGGCCAGTGCGACACCTTCACCGCCGACATTTCCCAGCTCTACGCGCTGCGGCTGAACCTCGCAAAGCCAGGCGACCACGTCATCCTGCCGGACGTCATCTCCAAGGAGCCGCTGGCGCCGGTGGTGCGGCAGCGCGACGACGACTGGATGATGATCGTGAAATGGACGCTGTATGCGATGATCAATGCCGAGGAACTCGGCATCACCTCCAAGAACATCGATGAGGCGCTGAAGTCGAAGAAGCCCGACGTGATGCGGCTGGTCGGCACCGAAGGCGCCTACGGCGAAGATCTCGGACTGCCCAAGGACTGGGCCGCGCGTATCATCCGCCATGTCGGCAATTACGGCGAGATCTACGATCGCAATGTCGGCGAGGATTCGAAACTCAAGATTCCGCGCGGACTGAACCAGCTTTGGAACGCGGGCGGAATTCAGTACGCGCCACCGATCCGGTAGATTTGCGGGACGGAGCCACCGGCGGCGCCATCCCCCAAGCTCGTCATCGCCCGCGAAAGCGGGCGACCCAGTATTCCAGAGACGTCAGTAATAGGGCCGAGACGCCGCGGCGTACTGGGTCGCCCGGTCAAGCCGGGCGATGACAGTTGTGGGGATGCGAAACCGTCTCAACGTCATTGCGAGGAGCTCTTGCGACGAAGCAATCCATGTCCCAACGCAAAGAAAGATGGATTGCTTCGCTTCGCTCGCAATGACGGCTGAGGGAGTGGAACCTCAATAACTCTTCATCCGCGCCAATTGATCCGCGTGAAAATTGCTGTCGCCGAACAACTCCTGGCAGACTCGCGCGCGCTTCATGAAGAAGCCGATGTCGAACTGGTCGGTCATGCCCATGCCGCCGTGCATCTGCACGCCTTCCTGCACCGCCAGAGTCGCGGTGGTGCCGGCGCGGGCTTTGGCAACGGCCACCGCAGCGCCGGCCTTGTCGACACCCGCATCCAGCGTCTGCAGCGCCTTCAGCACCGCGGCGCGGGTGATCTCGATGTCGACATAAAGCTGGGCGGCGCGGTGCTGCAGCGCCTGGAATTCGCCGATCAGTTTTCCGAACTGCTTGCGCTCCTTGAGATAGGTGACGGTGCGGCCGAACACTTCCTCGCTGAGCCCCACCATCTCCGACGCCACCGCGGCGCGGCCGATATTGAGCACGCCTTCCAGCAAGCCAAAACCCTGATCGACCTCGCCGAGCACGCCGTCGGCATTGACCTCGGCATTGTCGAACACGATGCGCGCGGCATTGTGCGCATCGACCATCGCGGTGCGCTCGATCGCAATTCCCTTTGCTTTGGGATCGACCAGGAACAGCGTCAGGCCGTCGCGCTCACCGGCCGAGCCCGCGCTGCGCGCCGCCACGATCAACAGGTCCGCGGTGTGGCCGTCGACCACAAAAGCCTTGCCGCCCGAGAGTTTGAAGCCGTTGCCGGCGCGCACCGCCTTTAGTTTTGTCATCAGCGGGCGATGCTTGGCCCCCTCATCGATCGCCAGCGCCGCCAGCAGCGAACCATCCGATATGTTCGGCAGATATTGCGACTTCTGCGCGTCGCTGCCGCCGCGCGACAGCGCCGACGCCGCGAGCACCGATGTCGCCAGATACGGCGACGGCATCAGGGTGCGGCCGATTTCCTCCATCACGATGCCGGCCTCGACGCAGCCGAGCCCGCTGCCGCCGAACGCTTCGGGCACCAGCAGGCCGGAAAATCCCATCTCGGCAAAGCCTTTCCACAGCTCGCGGGAAAATCCCGTCGCGTCCTTGGCGTCGCGCAGCTGCCGCAGATGCGACACCGGCGCCTTGTCGCTGATAAAACCCCGCGCGCTGTCGCGCAGCATCGATTGTTCTTCGTTGAGGACGAGTGCCATGAGGGAGGATTCCGGTTTGGATGTTTCAGGTCATTCTAGAGTTCGTCATTCCGGGATGCGCCCTCTTGGGCGCAGGCCCGGAATCCATACTCACGATCGTGGTTAGGGATTCCGGGCTCGCTCGCTTCGCTCCCGCCCCGGAATGACGGGTGATGGAGGCGGACAAGCTTCACGCCCCCGGCAAATCCAGAATGCGCTTGGCGACGATGCCGAGCATTACTTCCGACGTGCCGCCCTCGATCGAATTGGCCTTGGTGCGCAGCCAGGCGCGCGGCCGGGCGCCGCCTCTGGAGCGTTCGCTTTCCCATTCCAGCGCGTCGACGCCACCGGCCGACATCAGGATCTCGTGGCGGCGCTTGTTGAGCTCGGTGCCGTAATATTTCATCGCCGAGGAAAACGCCGGATGGGCCTGCCCCGCCTTGGCGAGGTCGACCGCGCGCTCGGCGGCGGCTGACAGCGCCGCTTCGTCGATCTCGAAGGTCGCGATCTGGCCGCGCAGCATCGGATCTTCCAGCCGGCCCTGCTCGTCGCTCCCTACCGAATCGGCGGCGACCTGGCCGAGCGGCCGGCCGACGCCGCGCTCGCCCATGCCCGAGATCATCGCGCGCTCGTGTTGCAGCAGATACTTTGCGACGTCCCAGCCGCGGTTGACGGTGCCGACCACATGCGATTTCGGCACGCGGACATTGTCGAAGAAAGTTTCGCAGAACGGCGAATAGCCCGAGATCAGCAGGATCGGCTTGGTCGAGACGCCCTTCGAGGCCATGTCGAAAAGAATGAAGCTGATACCGTCATGCTTCTTGGCTGATGCGTCGGTGCGCACCAGGCAAAAAATCCAGTCGGCGTAATTGGCGTAGGAAGTCCAGATCTTCTGGCCGGTGATGATGTAATCGTCGCCATCGCTTTCGGCGCGGGTCTGCAGGGAGGCGAGATCGGAGCCGGCATTTGGTTCGGAATAGCCCTGGCACCAGCGGATCAGGCCGGCCGCGATCTTCGGCAAATGTTCCTTCTTCTGCGCCTCGGTGCCGTATTTCAGCAGCGCCGGCCCAAGCATCCAGATTCCGAAACTCGACAGCGGCGAACGGGCGCCCATCGCCGCCATCTCCTCGCGCAGGACCTTGTGCTCGCCGGCATCGAGGCCACCGCCGCCATATTCCCGCGGCCAGTCCGGCACGGTCCAGCCCTTGTCGCGCATCCGCTCGAACCAGATGCGCTGCGGCTCGGAGGAAAATTTGGTGTTGCGGCCGCCCCAGAAGGTGTCGCCGTCCGATGTCATCGGCTTGCGCATTTCCGGCGGACAGTTGGCTTGCAGCCAGGCGCGGGTCTCACTGCGGAATTTTTCCAGATCGGACATGGTGGCGTTTCCATTTGGAGATGTTGGATCGACCTTAGCCGTCGCATCGCGGAATTCAATATATCTCTGGCGCACCCGTCCGTGATGCGGAATATGATAGGGCTGTGTGGTCCGGCGTCCCAGGCGCCCGCAACGATTGAAAAACAAGAGGAAACCAAGATGCGGCTGAAGTTGCTTTCGCCTGGCGAAATGAACGCGGACCAGAAACAAACCTACGACGAGTCGATCGCCGGCAAGCGCGGCGCCCCGCCGGCGCCGATGATGGCTTGGCTCAACAGTCCCGAAATGGCCCGGCACGCCACCCGGCTCGGCGAGGTGATACGCTACAACACCTCGTTTCCGGCCAAGCTGTCCGAGATCGCGATCCTGGTCACCGCACGGCACTGGACCTCGCATTACGAATGGTTTGCCCACAAGCGGCTGGCGCTGAAGGGCGGCATGGACCTGAAGATCATCGAAGACATCCGCGACCGCCGCACGCCCACATTCGACGATCCCAAGGGCCAGATGATCTACGACGTTGCGAAGTCGCTGCATGAAGGCCACGGCGTCGCAAAGCCTCTCTACGACGAGGCCGTAAAACTGCTCGGCGAGCGCGGCGTCGTCGAGATCATCGGGCTGTGCGGCTATTACACGCTGGTGGCGATGACGCTGAACACGTTCGAGTTCGAATTGCCGGAGGGGGAAGTGTCGGAGCTGGAGTAACGATCTCGTGTCCCGGACGCGGTGCAGCGTCCTTTAGAGCCGGGACCCACATCCGAGCAAAAACATGGGCCCCGGCTCAGTCTCGTAGCCCGGATGGAGCGCTTGCGACGAAGCAATCCACTCTTTCTTGTCGTTTCAGGGAAAGATGGATTGCTTCGCTTCGCTCGCAATGACGATCCGTAGCCCGGATGCAGCGCTTGCGTAATCCGGGGTGAACGCGACACCGCCCCGGATTGCGTCATCGGACCGCGCGGAGCCTGTCATCGGGCGCGCATTCGCGCGACCCGTTGGCGCCGATCCCATGCCACCATCCGGGCTACGAGCGCTTCTTGTTCCCGCGAATCATGATCAGCACGGCGGCGACCAACTCCAGCGCGATGCAGCCGTAAAACGGCAGCGCATAGCTCCCCGAGGCATCGCGCAGCAGGCCGATGACGCCGGGGCCGAACGCGTAAGTCACCTGGTTGATCGCCGTGATCAGGCTGATCAGGACGCCGAACGAGGAGGGTGCGAATTCGCGCTGCACGATCAGCGCCGGCAGCGTGATCAGATTGCCGACCGAGAAGCCGAACAGCGCGCAGGCCGCGATCAAGGCGACCTCGTTGTGCACGTTGATGATGACGACGAGGGCGGCGGCCTGGCTGACGAACGAGATCGCCGAGGCGAGCCGCTGGTTGAGCCGGTCGATCACGAACGAGAACAGCACCCGGCCGACCACCGCCATCGCGGTCATCAGCGCGACCGCGGACGCCGCGCGTTCCCGACCCACCACCGAATCCAGGAACGCGATCAGGTGGACGATGAAGCCGACCTGCGCGAACAGCACCAGCGCGAAGGAGGCCGAGACCGAGAGAAAGCCGATGTCGCGCAACGCCTGCGCCCGCACCCGCGTCGCCGACGGCGCGTCCGCCGACAATGCGGCGACCGCGGCGCTCGGATGCAGCGGCGGCCGTCCGACGAACATCAGAGTGACCGGGACCATCACCACGATCATGGCGATCGCGGCGGCGACCATGGCGCCGGGAAATCCAAAATACCCGATCGCTCCCACCAGCAGCGGCACGCCGATGATGCCGCCGAAGCTGGCGCCGTTCAGCGCCAGGCTGATCGCCATGCCGCGCTTCTTGTCGAACCAGAGCCCGAGCGTGTTGGTGATCATGCCGAGACTGGTGCCGGCCCAGCCGAACGCCAGCAGCGCATTGGCGGCATAGAGCTGCCATGGCTCGGTGACCCGGCCAATCAGTATGGCGGCTCCCGCCATGGTGAAGACACCGGCCAGCAGGCAGTTGCGCGGACCGATGGCCTTGATCGCCTCGCTGACAAAGACGACCAGCAGCGCGCCGGACAGATAGAAGAACGTGGTGCCGCTCGAGATCAGCGAGGTGGGCCAGCCGTGCAGCCGATGCAACTCGGCGACATAGACGCTCTGGCCATAGAAGCCGAGCCCCCAGCCGAATGTCGCCACCAGAAAGCAGACCACGACGATGCGCCAGCCCACATAGCGGGCCGAGGTTTCGTCAAGGGCGACTGGCTTGGAGTCGTTCAATGCACGTCTCTCTAAATCCGTCATGCCCGGGCTTGACGACATCTATCAGAATCACAAGAGCGATAGTTCGACCCGCAACGAACTGTCAGCAGTTGTCACTAAGTCTTCGGTTTTGGCGGATCGTAGAAGAACCGCTCGCGAAAGATCCGGTCGCCGCGCCATTCCTGCAGCGCGACTTCATCGATCCGGGCGGTCTTGCCGGAAAGGTAGGTGAAGTCGAAAATCCAGTTGATCGCGACGCGGTCGCCCTCGAGGATCGAGGTCACGCATGTCGAAACCACGGTCTTGACCCGTTCCAGCGTGGCGCGTTCCTGCGCCACCAGCACGTCGCGGCCGACGCGCGGAGGTGCTGCGTTTTCCTGCATGCTGGCATCCTCGGTGTAATAGCGCTCGATGGCGCCGGCATGATCGCCGGATTCTACAACGGCGATGAACTCATCAAGACGGGCTCGCGACGGCATGAAACCTCCCACGTTCAAGCAGCAATCAAATCAGCAATCAAATACTTGGATCGGGAAATTCCGTTACGGCCTGCCTCGCCCGACGCCTCGCGAACGACGCGAACATCAGCACCGCAAGCCCGAGCAGCACCGGCGGGAACACCACCATGTTGACGGTGGACCAGCCGTAATTCGCCAGCAGCTGGCCCGACGCGAACGATCCCACCGCCATCATCCCGAACACCAGAAAATCGTTGAAGGCTTGCACCTTGTTGCGTTCCTGCGGCCGGTGCGTCTCCAGCACCAGCGCGGAAGCCCCGACGAAGCTCAGGTTCCAGCCGACCCCGAGCACGATCAGCGTGGCCCAGAAATGCATCGCGGTGAGGCCGGACAATCCGATCGCAGCGGCGACGGCCTCCAGCACCAGCCCGAACGCGACGATTTTCGGCGCCCCGAAGCGCGCGATCAGCGAGCCCGTGAAGAAGCTCGGCCCGTACATCGCCACGATATGCCATTGAATACCGAAATTGGAATCGCTGACGCTTAGCCCGCACATCTGCATCGCCAGCGGCGCCGAGGTCATCACCAGATTCATCATGGGATAGGAGACGATGCCGCAAAGCGCGGCCGCGATGAAGCGTGGCTGCCGCGCGATCTCGAGCAGCGGCCGGCCGCCATGCATATCGGCCGGCGCCGGCTTCGGCGCATCGACCCCCGCCAGCACCGCCATCGCGACCAGCGCCACCACCGCCTGCATCAGGAAGCTGAAGGCGAACAGATAAGGCGGCCAGATATCCATGGTCCACTGCACGAGCTGCGGACCGAGCACGCCGGCGAATACGCCGCCGGCCATCACCCACGACACCGCCTTGGGACGGAACGCGACGCTGGCGCCGTCGGCGGCGGCGAAGCGGTAGGATTGCGACACCGCGCCGTAGAGCCCACCGAGGAACGTCGCGACGCAGAACAGCACGAACGAGCCGCGCAGGATGGCGTAAGCCCCGAGCAGGCCGGTCAGCATGCCGCAACCGGTGCCGATGATGAAGGCTGTGCGGCGGCCATAGGCGCGCGAGATCGCGCCGGTCGGCAAGGTGCCGGCGGCCAGGCCCACCACATACATCGACAGCGGCACGGTCGCGAACGAGATATCCGGCGCCAGCGTCGCGCCGACGATCGAGCCGGTGGCGAAAATGACAGCCGAATTCGCGCCGGTCAGCGCCTGCGCCGCCGCCAGCCGTGCCACATTGGATCGCGCGCGAGCGTCATCCGCGATTTCGTCGGCTGCAGTCACGTCGATCATTCATTATTTTCCGCCCAGATGCGGCCCGAAGCATTCGGCCGCATTGATTCCCGATACTATGGCGGCAAGCTTCCGCCCGATCAACCGACGCAAACGGGCGCGCGCCATGCGAGCAGCGCACATTGGACAGCACGCAGGAAAGCCGCGTAAATGACACATCCGCCATTCATGCTGTTTCCCGGGGTGCTCCATGTCCATCGACGACAGGCCGACGATCGCAGCCCCCGACGACGATCCTTATCTGTGGCTGGAAGAGATCGAGGGCGAACGGGCGCTTGCCTTTGTCGAGCAGCAAAACGCCCTGACGCTGCAGAAATTCGGCGACGCCGGGTTTGCGGGAGATCGCGACGCGCTGGCCGAAATCCTCAACCGGCCGGACAACATTCCCTTCATCGGCCGGCGCGGCGACTTCGTCTACAATCTCTGGAAGGATGCCAATAATCCGCGCGGCCTGTGGCGGCGAACCACGCTGGCGGAATTTCGCAAAGCCAGCCCGGCATGGGAAACCATCCTGGACCTGGACAAGCTCGCCGCCGGGGAAAGTGAGGATTGGCTGTTTGCCGGGGCACAGGCGCTGCCGGGAAGCGGCAAGCGAATCGTCAGCCTGTCGCGCGGCGGCAGCGACGCCGCCACGTTGCGCGAATTCGACATCGAGACAAAATCCTTTGTCACTGGTGGCTTCACGCTGCCGGAAGCGAAGGGCGGCGTGGCGTGGATCGATGCCGAGACGCTGCTGCTGTCGAGCGCCCATGGCGATGATATGGCGACCACATCGGGTTATGCCAGAACCGTCAGGCTGTGGCGGCGCGGCACTGATGTGCGGCAGGCGCCGGTGCTGTTCGAGACCACGCCTGAACATATGAGCGTGCACGCCAGCGTCGACCGCACCGGCGCGGCGCCGCGGATATGGTTCATCGAGCAGCTCGATTTCTTCAACCACAATGTCTGGCTCGGTGACGCGACCGGCGCGCGACAAAAGCTCGATCTGCCTGCTGACGCCGAGGTGGATTTTCATCGCGACTGGCTCGCGGTGAAGCCACGCAAGCCGTGGACAGTGGGAACGCGGACTTACGCGCCCGACACCGTGCTCGGAATGTCGCTGTCGCGATTTCTGGCGGGAGAGCGGGATTTCCGGACTCTGTGTGAGGCCGGACCGCGCCGCGCGGTGCAGCACTTCTTCTGGGCCAACGGCAGGCTGGTGATTTCCATTCTCGACGAATTGCAACCGGTGTTCGAGGTCTGGACGCCGGCGGCCGATGGCTGGACCTCCGGCAAGCTACCGGGCTTGCCCGAAATCGGCGTCGCCGATGTCTGGCCGCTCGACGCTGAAGAGGCCGAAAGCAACGGCGACCTGCTCGCCAACATCCAGGACCCGCTGACGCCGGCCTCCCTGATGCTGATCGAGGGCATCGCCAGTCCTGTCGTGCTGAAGCGTGCGCCGCGCACTTTCTCCGCGGAAGGACTTGTGGTCACCCAGCACGAGGCGATTTCGATCGACGGCGAGCGCATTCCCTATGTCCAGGCCGGACCGGCCGCCCTGACCGGCGAGGCGCCGGTGCATCTCAACGCCTATGGCGGCTTCGGCATCTCGGAGCGGCCCTATTACCGCTCTGCGATCGGCAAGCTGTGGCTCGAACAGGGCGGCACCAGTGTCGTCGCCAACATCCGCGGCGGCGGCGAGTTCGGCACACGCTGGCACGAGGCCGGCCGTTATGCCGGCAAGCGGCTGACGCATGATGATTTTGCCGCTGTCGCCACTGACCTGGTGCGGCGAGGCGTCACCCGGCCTGATCGGATTGCGGCGGAGGGCGGATCCAACGGCGGCATCCTGATCACCAACATGCTGACGCGTTATCCGGAGCGCTTCGGCGCGCTGTTCTGCACGATCCCGCTGATCGACATGCGCCGCTACAGCAAACTGCTGGCCGGCGCGAGCTGGATCGCCGAATATGGCGACCCCGACAGACCGGAGGAATGGGCCTGGCTGCAGACCTATTCGGCATATCACACCGCAGTGCCCGGCCAAAACTATCCGCCGATCCTGATCGCGACCACGAAACGGGACGACCGCGTCCATCCCGGCCACGCCCGCAAGATGGCCGCGAAGCTGCAGGCGATGGGGTATGAAGCGTATCTCTACGAGCCCGCGGCGGGCGGCCACGGCTATGGCAAGGACAACAAGGAGCGCGCCGCGTTCACCGCGCTGGGGTATGCGTTTTTGAAGCAGAAGATCGGCTGGCGGAAAACAGAAGCGTAGGTCCATCGTTCGTCATTGCGAGCGCAGCGAAGCAATCCAGCTTAGTTGCTTCGCCAAAGAAAGCTGGATTGCTTCGTCGCAAGAGCTCCTCGCAATGACGCGGAGAAAGTAGCGCTTCAACACAACAGGTGTCATCGCTCGACTTGATCGGGCGACGACGAGCTAGGTCCGCGCGAACACCAGCACCAGATTGTTGGCCGGCATCTCCGCTGTTTCCACCAGCCTCAGTCCGACGCTCGCCGCCAGCTTCTCCAGATCGGCGATATCGCGCACGCCCCATTCGGGGTCGCGGTCACGCAGGCTGGTGTCGAACACGGCGTTGCTGAGCGCGGTGTGCTTGCCGTCGCGCTTGAACGGCCCGTAGAGGAACAGCCGTCCGTCGGGGCGAAGCGTGCGCGCAGCGCCAGCGAACAGGCCCTCGGCGACCTGCCACGGCGCGATGTGGATCACATTGGCGCAGAACACCGCCAGCAGTTTTCCCGGGCCGCTGCCGTCGGACCATTCGCGACACCACGCCGGATCCGACAGATCAATCCGCAGCGGCGCGCGGATATTTGGCAGTCCCGCATGCGCCCGCCACGCCGCGATGCTCTTCAGATGCGCCGCGTTGAGGTCGCTCGGCCACCACACGATGTCGGGAAAATGCCGGGCGAAATCCACCACATGCTGGCCGGTGCCGCTGCCGGCCTCGACCACATCGCCGGACTGGCCCGCAAGATACCGCTGCAGCACCGCGCGGATCGCCAGATGGTTGCGGTGGAACGTCGGCGCGTCGAGACGGCCGTCGGGCTCGATCCGCCCGCCGTCCTTGCCAAATTCCACGACATACCCAGCCATAGGATTGCGTCCTTTGCGATCAAGGCTTAACAGCTTTGAGCCGGGATTGCTCCAGTTCCGGGAAAAATCCGGCGGGCATTGCCGGGATCTATGACGCGCCGCTTTAATTCAAGTTCCCGCAATAAATGTCCTTCAGCACCTGCAGCACGCGCAGTGCCTTCTTGTCGGCGATACTGTAATGCAGCGTCTGCGAGGCGCGGCGGAACGTCACCAGACCATCGGCGCGCAACCGCGCCAGATGTTGCGACAGCGCGGACTGGCTGAGCTTCGCCACCTCGACCAGTTCGCCCACCGTCATTTCGCCGCGCGCGGCGAGAAAGCACAGGATCAGCAGCCGCTTTTCGTTGCCCAGCAATTTCAGCAGCCGCGCCGCCTCGACGGCCTGTTTTGCCAGCATTTTCATTGCCGCGGCGTCCGCGGCGCTGATTCCGGTAGCCTTGTTCCTTGCTATTGCCGCTGTTCTCATCACCTGCATGTCCCGACGAATACCAACGTATATGATATCCTGATATTATCGCGCTTTCCAATAATTCAGCATTGACTAAATTAGTGTGCGACAATAGTTCGTGAGGATACTGGGCATGATCACACATCACAACGGTAGCCGGCTGCCATGATCTTTCGACAACTGTTCGACAGCGTTTCCGGAACCTACAGCTACCTGCTGGCCAGCCGCGCCGGCGGTGAGGCGCTGATCCTCGATCCCGTGCTGGAGAAGGTCGACCGCTACTGCCAGCTGCTGCGCGAGCTTGATCTGCGGCTGGTGAAGGCGGTCGACACCCATCTGCACGCCGACCATGTCACCGGGCTCGGCGAGCTGCGCGACCGCACCCACTGCGTCACCATCATGGGCGAGCAGAGCAAGGCCGACGTGGTGGCGATGCGGGTCGCCGAAGGCGACAGGGTGACGATCGAGGGCCTCAGCCTCGACGTCATGTACACGCCCGGCCATACCGATGATTCCTACAGCTACCTGATGGGCGACCGGGTGTTCACTGGCGATACGCTGCTGATCCGCGGCACCGGCCGCACCGATTTCCAGAACGGCAGCGCGCGGGCGCAATATGATTCGATCTTCAACCGGCTCCTGAAACTGCCGGACGAGACCATGGTTTTTCCGGCCCATGACTACAAGGGCGACACCGTCTCCACCATCGGCGAGGAAAAGCGATTCAATCCGCGGCTGCAGGTGCGCTCGGTGGATGAATATATCGAGCTGATGGGCAATCTGAAGCTGCCGAACCCGAAGATGATGGACGTCGCGGTGCCCGCCAACATGCATGTCGGCCTGCATCAGGACGATCTCGCCAGGCAGGGACAGTCGCTCACCGTGCGCGAGGGAATCGACAGCCTCGGCCGGCCCGATATCCTGCTGGTTGATCTCCGCGAAACCGGCGAACGCGCCAAGCACGGCACGCTGCCGGGCGCGCTGCACGCGCCCTATCCCGCCATCGCTGACGCCTTGCGACCCGGCGGCATGCTGCGCGAGGTGGCCGCAGCGACCGGACGCCGCATCGTGTTCTTCTGCGCCTTCGGCGAGCGCTCGGCGATGGCGGTGGCGGCGGCCAAGGAAGCCGGGCTTGCCAACACCGCGCACATCGCCGGCGGCATGGATGCATGGAAGAAGGCGGGTGGGCCGGTGGCGACGGGGTAGCTTGTCGTCGCTCCTTGCGCTACACACCCAACTCCCTCATGGTGAGGAGTGGGTTGGGCAGCGCCTTGCGCTGTCCGGCGCGCGTCTCGAACCATCTGGCACATTGGCTGCTGCCATCCTTCGAGACGCCGCGCGAAGTGCGCGCGGCTCCTCAGGATGAGGTCGGTATTCGTTCGCAGGGACGACGGAAGAGTTTTACTTCCCTACCCGCTCCAGCTCCTTCACCAGCACGTCCAGCGCTTCCGCCAGCATGACGCCGCCGCATTCGGTCAGCCGCTCCGGAATCACGATACGTTTCGCTGCCGGATAGAATCGCTCCAGCGCGGGATGCAGCAAGAAGGCCTGGCCGTCATCGCGGGCGAAATCGCCGGCCTGCGACACCAGCAGCAGATCGGGTTTTTGGCTGACGATCGCCTCCAGCGATGCGAATCCGCCGAAATTGAACCCGAGTTCGCCGGCGGTATTGAACAGCCCGGTTTCGGCCAGCAGCGAGCCGACAAAACTGTCGCTGCCCGCCACCCAGCCGCGCCGCGACAGCGGCAGCACGCGGTAGTGTTTGTCGGCGACGGCCCGGCGCGCCCGCGCCAGCGCCGCGTCGAGTTTGGCGATTTGCTGCGCCGCGCGATCGGGATGCCCGGCGATGTCGCCGAGTTGGCGAAGCTGGTCCTTCACCTCCATCAGGTTGCGCGGCACCGAAAGTTCGGCGAGGCGCAGCCCGTTGGCTTTCAACAGCTCCCGGGTCGCGCGCTTGTCGAACACGCTGGCGACCACCACGTCGGGCTTCAGCACCAGCACGTCCTCGGCGCTGCCCGACAGCGTCGGAAAACGCCTGACATCGCCGGTCACCCAGGCATCCCTGGAAAACCGGCTGAGGCCGAGAATCTGCTCGGGATCGGCCAGCGTCAGCAGCACCTGGTCGGTGCAGACATTCATCGAGACGATGCGCGGCAGAGGCGCGGCGGACGCTGACGACACCGCGCAGCCCGCGAGCGCGATCGAAGCGGCGAAAGTGACAAGCCGCCGGTACATCAGATTTCCGCCCACGGCACGATCACCGCCGCGCGCTCGAATTCGGCGCGATAGGCACTGATCCGGAACACATCCGCCATCACCTGCTCCGACAACGCCGCGGCCGGCGTTCCTTGCACCACCAGGCGGCCTTCGCTGAGCACGAGCACAGTATCGGCGAAGCGCGCGGCGAGGCCGAGATCGTGCGTCACCACGATCACCAGCACGCCCCGATCGGCGGCGGCGCGCAGGCTTTTCATGACATCGAGCTGGTAACGCGGGTCAAGCGAGGCGGTCGGCTCGTCGGCCAGGATGACCGGCGCTTCCACCGCGAGCACGCGGGCCAGCGCCACGCGGCTGCGCTCGCCGCCGGAGAGCTCGGTAACGCGGCGGTCGGAAAACTCCATTACGTCGGTCGCCCGCATCGCCCGCAGCACCGCCTCGGAATCCTTCGGCGACAATCGCGCCGGGTCGGTCGCGCCATGCGGATAACGGCCGAGCGCCACGATATCGCGCGCCGGCAGCGGCCAATGCACGATGTGGCCCTGCGGCAGATAGGCAAAACGCCGCGCGCGGTCGCGCAGCGAGAGCGACGACAGCGCCTCGCCGCCGACATGGATGGCGCCGTCCGACGGCAGCAGCCCGGCGAGTGCACGCAGCAACGTGGTCTTGCCGGCGCCGTTCGGGCCCACCAGCGCGACCAGATGCCCTGACGCCAGCGACAGCGAGATGTCGTTCAGCACCAGGCGGCCGGCCAGTTCGACGTTGAGACCCTGTGCGGTGAGGAAGGCGCTCATGCCACGCCTCCGCCGAGCGCGCGGCGTTCGCGCCTGATCAGATAGAGGAAGAACGGCACGCCGATGATCGAGGTCAGCACGCCTACCTTGATGTCGCTGGTCGAGGGAATGATGCGCACCGCGATGTCGGCCGCCAGCAGCAGCGCGGCACCGGTGAGCGCGCTCGGCAGCAACAGCCGCGCCGGATCGTGGCCGATCAAGGGCCGCATCAGATGTGGCGCCACCAAGCCGATGAAGCCGATGGTGCCGGTGACCGCGACCGCGCCACCGACCCCGAGCGCGACACCGACAATCACCACCAGCCGCAGCCGGCCGACATCGACGCCGAGGCTTTGCGCGGTCTCCTCGCCGAGGCTGAGCGCGCGAAAAGCATTGCGCTGGTTCCACAGGATCACCGCGCCCGCGACGATGAACGGCAGCGCCAGCATGACGTGGCGAAAACTGCGGTCCTCCAGCGAGCCGAGCAGCCAGAAGGCGATTTCCAGCACCACGAAGGGATTGCTGGAGAGATTCATCACCAGCGCGGTCGCAGCCCCCGCAAGGCTTGAGATCGCAAGGCCGGCGAGAATGAGAATCAGCAGTCCCGCATTGCGGCCGGCGATCGCCAGCAGCACGAACACCGAGGCAAAGGCCATCGCGATGGCCGCGACCGGCAACGCGTAGGACCTGACATCGGCGAGCCCGAGCGCGATCACCAGAACCGCGCCGAACGCGGCCGATTGCGGCGCGCCGAACAGCGACGGCGAGGCCAGCGGATTGCGCAGCAGCCCCTGCAGCGCCGCACCCGACAGCCCGAGGATCGCGCCGATTGCAAAGCCCAGAATGGTGCGCGGCAGCCGGATCTCGCGCACGATCACCTGCGAGACATCGCTGCCGCCGCCGAACAGGGCCTCGATCACGGCCAGCGGCGACAGCCGCACCGGGCCGATGCCGAGCGAGATCAGCATCAGCAGCACGACGAGCGCGACCAGCGCCATCGTCACACTGACGCGTCGCCCTGCCCCGATATCCGCGCTCACCACGGCGTCCCCGATACTCATCGACAATCCCTAGACCACTCGCCGTGCTGATACATGATTTCAGGCCGGGCAACAGGGTTGCATGCGACAAAAATAGCGCATTCGTCCAGTGCAGGAGGCGCGCAGGCCCCCAAGGCATTGACTCGGAGTTTGACAAACTTCTACCATGATCCTCGACGGTTCCCTTGCTTGGGGATCAAAAGGGAATGCGGTGCGGGGAAACTTCCCCAATGCCGCGGCTGCCCCCGCAACTGTAAGCGGTGAATCTTTCGTCATACGCCACTGGGAATCTCGGTCCTGGGAAGGCGACGCAAGGTATCGACCCGCGAGCCAGGAGACCTGCCGTCAGCCGTGGTCACACGCGAAGATGTCGGTCGGGGAGTACAGACATTAGCTTCATCAGAGGTGCGCGAGCACGTTGATGAGACTTGGTTCGCTGTGACGTGCCACTGACGTCATACCGAGGTTGAATCATGTCTGCCATCTTCGCCACAGCCGCCCAGCGGCGTCGCACCTGTTTGCTTGCCACCACTTTCCTTGTACCCATTCTGTCCTTGAGCGTTTCAGCCGCAAAAGCGCAGCAACTCGCCCAGGCGCTGCCGCCGATCGAGATCACCTCGCCGGACGAAAACCGCACCCGCGCGAAGCCCAAAATCGATCAGGAGACGAGTTCGCGCCGCGTGGCGCCGAACGCAGTCCCGGCGAACACGCCGGCCGGCGGCGCAGCCGCGACCGGCGTTCCGGCCGTCAGGCAGTTCAGCGGCATCGTCGGCGCATCGACGTCGGTCATCACGGCAGAGGACATCGCCCACTCCCCGGCACAAACCGTGCAGGAAATCATCGCCCAGACGCCGGGCGTGCAACTGACAAGCCTGTATGGCGGCGTCAACGGTGTGAAGACCAGCGTCGACCTCAGGGGATTCGGCGCGTTCGCAACCTCCAACACCCTGGTGCTGATCAACGGCCGCAGGGTCAACGACGTCGACATGGCCGGGGTCGATTTCTCGACCATTCAGCGCGATTCGATCGAGCGCATCGAGATCACCCGCGGCAACAGCGGCGCGGTGCTGTACGGCGACAACGCCGTCGGCGGCGTCATCAACATCGTGCTGAAGAACGGCGTCGGCGGCCCACCGGTCAAGATGCGCGCCGAGGCCGGCGTCGGCTCTTTCAATTCGCGCATGGCCTCGGTCTCGGCCGCGACCAATTACGGCCCATGGTCGACGTCGTTCTATGGCAACGGCATCAAGTCCGACGGTTACCGCGTCAACAACGCGCTCGACCAGCGCAACGGTGTCGGCAACCTCAATTACACCACCCCCGGCCTCACCGCGTTCGTGACCCTGTCCGGCGACGACCAGAAGCTGGGTTTTCCGGGCGGCCGGCTGGTCGATCCCTCGATCGGCCTCGATGAACTCGCCACCAACCGCCGCGGCGCTGCCACCCCGTTCGACTACGGCCACCAGCAGGGCGCCAACGCCACCGCCGGCTTCACCAAGACCCTGATGAACGGCGTCGATCTGATCGTCGACGGCGGCGTGCGGGACAAGAAGCAGCAGGCCGCCTTCTTCAATGCCTTTGGCAACAGTTACGTCGACGCCCATTTGCAGACCTGGTCGATCACACCGCGCCTCAGCATCAAGAACGTGATGTTCGGAATGCCCTCGGCCATTCTGACCGGCATCGATTTTTACGACGCGACCTTCCACCAGGAACGTCCGACGGACAAGGGGACGCCGCCGATCCACACCTATGATCTCGCGCAGAAAACCCTTGCCGGTTACTGGCAGCACAATATCGGGCTGTTGCCGACCACCGATGTCTCCTATGGCGCGCGGATCCAGAACACCACCCTGAGCGCAAAGGACCGCCTCAACGATCCGCCGAATTGCGCCATATTCTTTAGCTGCGGCGCTCAGGCGCTTCCGCTGGACAGCAGCGAGACCCAGCATGCGCTGCATGTCGGCATCGAACATCGCTTCAACGACATGTTTTCGGTATTCGGCCGCGCCGCCCGCGCGTTCCGCACGCCGAATGTCGATGAACGGGTTTCATCGGGCCCCTCCTTCGACGCCTTCTTCAATCCCATCCCCGGCAACTTCGCTCTGAAGACCCAGACCTCGCACGACATCGAGGGCGGCTTCCGCATCAAGTCGGGCGGGTTCCAGCTGCAATCCAGCATCTACAACATGGAGCTCGAGAACGAGATCCATTTCATCCCGGCGCTGTTCTACAACGTCAACCTCGACCCGACCCGCCGCTACGGCTCCGAGACCAGCGCCTCGCTGCGGCTCAGCGACAGCGTGACGCTGCGCGGCGGCGCGGCCTATACCGGCGCGGTGTTTCGCGAAGGCGAGTTTGCCGGCAAGGACGTTCCCCTGGTGTCCCGCTACACCGCCAGCGGCGGCGTGGCCTGGAACATCTGGCAGAAATATCTCGTGGCGGACGCCACGGTGCGGGCCTGGAGCGAGCGTTTCATGGACAACGACCAGGCCAACACCCAGCGCCGGATTCCGGCCAACGCCACGGTCGACTTCAAGCTGAGCGGCGAATACGGCCACTTCTTCTGGTCGCTCAGCGCCAACAACCTGCTCAACGCGCTGTATTACGACTATGCCATCGCGAGTTCGTTCACCGCCGGCCGCTTCGGCGCCTATCCGCTGGCGGGCCGGACCTACATGGTGAAGGCCGGCGCGACGTTCTGAGCTGCGGCGCGCTGCTTCTTCTCCCTCTCCCCGTTCTTCACGGGGAGAGGGTCGGGGTGAGGGGCTTTCTCAACAGCACGACTCGCGGAGAGTCCGCCTAACCCGGCGCTGCGCGCCGACCTCTCCCCGCAAGCGGGGCGAGGTAAGAAGCGCCCGGCTTGTCCTGACCGCACCAGACGATATTCTCCCGGCCCAACCGCCGGGAGAATATCGAGCGATGAATGCCGCGACCATCGATCTGCTGCACCGGGCGATTGCCGATCCCGACACACAATGGAGCCTCGGCACCTTCGGCGCCATCGCCGAGTTTTCGCGCGATCCCCATGAGCCGGTCACCTTGCAGCAATCCGATGACGCCGTCTCGGCGGTCACCGCGCGCGGCGGCATCGCCATCCGGCATCATCCGCGCAACCGGGCCCTGGCGTCCGAAAGCATCACCAAATCAGGCTGGAATCAGCGCATCGCGCTATGCCTGTCCAAAGCCGATGGCGCGATGGGCGGCCGAGCCGTGCTGACCGAACTCGGCGCCGACACCGGGGCCTTGCGCGCGAGCGATCGCGATTCAATCCTGTTCGATCTCGGCCTCGGCGCGCCGCATGCGGATTTCTGTGTGCGCATCGGTGATGGCGACACGGCAGCGCAGCTGCGCCGGCACGCCGGCCGGGCGGTGTTTGAAACAGGCAATCCCGCGATGGGACTGATCCTCAGCGCCAATCCGCACCGCGTCTTCATCAGCCGGCTCGGCCGCATCGAGGTCTATCAGCCGATCCCGCCGGCTTCGGGCAGGAGCCCCGAGGGGCCGCACACCCATGTGTTGCCAAAACTCTTGAAGAGCGGCCGGACCCATCCGGCGACCGAGCCGATCCCCGAGGGCTGGGTTCCCTGCGCGCATCTTTATCCGCCGCATCCGGCGCGCGATGGATCGGGCGAGGCGCGGCCGTTCGACCCGGCGCGCCACGAGTCATTTCAGTCTTACATCGCGCGGTTCGGCAGCCCTGAAATTCTCAGCCTCAAGCGGCGCGTGCGGGATGCGATAGCAGCGGAACAGCCGCCATCGGCGATGTCTGGAGACCGCCACGGCCGCGCCGGCATCCGGATCGCGTTGCGGCAGCTGAAGGCCGCCGGCCATGTCTCGCCGGTATTGCAGTCATGGCTGCAAAACCTCGATCCGGCAGGCCTCGAAACCGACGCCGACGAGGCCGACCTTCACCACGATTGAGGATTTGGCCCGAAAACCGGCCCTTTTTGCCTCCAGATCCGGCCTAAAGTTGCCCGCTGGCGATAGGATGCATGGTAAGAGGGGGCAGCAGGACGCCGCACCATGATGCGCGCCGTAAAATCCGAGGCACACGATGGATGACGAACCGAAAACCCCGGCCGAATTGAAGGAGATCCGGCTGAACCGAAGGGCCGCCCAGGATGCCGAAGGCATCAAGGCGATGGCCGATATCGCGGCAGCCGATATCGCGATACGAAAGCGCACGGCGACCCTGCGCGAGGAACGATTGGCGCGCGAAGCCGCCGACCGCGAAAAGCCGCCGGAGCCGAAGGCCAAGGCCAAACCCAAGAAAAAGAAGACAACCTGAATGTCAAAAGAAGACCGCGACCGCGCCGATGCGCGTTTCAACAAGGCCGCGCGTGCGGCCAACGACGCCAAGGTCGTGAAATCCGATCGTGACGTGACGACCAAAGCCGTGCTCGACAACATGGCCAGGCTGAAAGCCTTGCGCCTCGCGCGCGAAGCCACCGCACCGCCCGCGGCGGTCAAGAAGCCGCGCGCCAAGTCGTCGACGTCGTCGGCCAAGAAGACCGAAGAAAAGGGCCCGGTACTGGCGGATTGGCTGGCCGGGCGGCAGAGCGGCGGCCACCGGACCTAGTCGTTTTTTCTCCCCTCCTCCCGCGAAGCGGTGGGGAGGGGTCGGGGGTGGGGGGTGGGGGGTCTATCGGCGCGTACAACTGGCAGCGAGTCCGCGGAAGCACCCCCCACCCCCGACCCCTCCCCGCCACGCGCAAGAGCGCGTGGAGGGAGGGGAGCAAAAAAGACGTTACACCGGCGCCGGCCACTCGATCATCGAGCGGGTCTTGGTGGCGGCGTCGTAAACCTGCACCTGAAGCATCTGGTACTGATTCTTCAACGCCATGCCGGCCTCTTCGGCGGCTTCGACGGTGTCGTGGTGCGACTTGAAGTGGCCGTCCACCACCAGCGAATAACCCTCGGTCGGCGCTTTGTCGGCGCGAATGATTTTACGCGGCTGCTGTTCTTCGGCTTCGATCTTCGGCTTTTTCATCGGGGCTCCAGATCACGATCCGGTCGGATCATGATTTCATTTCGTTGATTGGGCATGATGTTCGGGCAAACGCTTCGCGTTTGACCCGAGGGAAAACCGGTTCCCGCCTTGCGCTTGTGCGGCGCTTCGGGTCCGGATCATGCTCGGGCTGTGCCTCCCTTTACACCGAACGCCGGAAAAAGGCAGGAAAGATTGTCCAACTGCGGCTAATATACTCATCAAACGTGGCGAAATGAGCCGATTTGAGGGACCACATGGGCGGAACCGGTAAAAAGAGCGAGCCTCCTCCCAAGGACGGCAGCAAGGACGGCGGCAAACCCCGGAAGCCGCCGCCTCGACCGGTCGAGGACGACGATGACGAGGATGGCGACATCGCCACCCCGAAACGCGACCGCAGCGGCGACGACGACGAGCCGCTGTAGAGCACCACAAGTCGCAAAACATAAAAGGTGTCATCACCCGGCACTTGACCGGGTGACCCAGTATTCCAGAGACATTCGAGATAAAGCGAGAGGGCGCGGCGTACTGGATCGCCCGGTCAAGCCGGGCGACGACGGGTGAGAGTTTTGGGACTCTAGCGAAATTCCCCACTCTCGATCATCCGGATACTCGCGATATCGAGCAGATGCGCGCCCCAGCCGCCACGGGCGAGCGCGACGCCGCGGCCGGGGGCGGCGAGCAACACCATCGCGATCAGCGCCAGCGGCACCGCGCTGATCCAGTCGAGCCGAAGCGGAGTCAGTTCCTCGGCGCTGCCGGCATAGGGCCCGCCGCCGGTCGCGAGATTCCAGCACTCCCTGATGATATCGCGCCGCGTGCCCCCGCGCGACGCGCATCCGAGCAACGCCTGCATCGCCAGATGCGTCCGCACGTCCGCGCGGCTTTCGCCCGCCATCGCGGGCACTTCACCGACCGAAATCCGCAACAGCAGTTCGACCAGATCGAACCCGGCGAGATACGCGCTCATCGGTTCGACCAGCCGCGGATTGCAATCGATCAGCAGCGGTGCCGCTCCATCGTCCCGCATGATGCAATCGACCGACAACGCGCCGTGCCAGCCGAGTGCTCGTCCGATTTGGGCGACGTGGCTGCGCAGCTGTGGCCTGGCAACGCTCTGCTTGATCGCCTCGCCGCCCCCGGCGCCGGCGGCGATCTGCCGATAGGCATGAAAACCGAGCAATTCGCCGCGGCAGAACACGGCTTGCGCCTTCTCGATGGCGCCCGGGACGAACGCCTGCACCAGCACTTCATCGGCGAACGCGCCGCGGGCGTTCAGATCCTGTAGCGCGCGATCCAGATCATCGCTGCTGCGGACGAACCAGATGCCGCGGCTGGCGGTGCCGACGGAGGTTTTGACGATGGACGGAAATTTTATGGCGTCGCGCAGTCCGCTCGGCGAATTCACGATTCGTGTCGCCGGCTGCGGCAGGCTCAATCGGTCGAGCAACCGGCTGAAGCCGGCCTTGCTGTGCGCGGCGCGGTAACTTGCAAAATCCGGCAGCGCCAGCCCGACGCGATCCCTCAGCCGCTCCTGCACGCGCGCGAACAAAAACCCCTGTTCATGGGTGGGCAGCAGCACATCGTATTGTCCGGTGGCCAACAGTCGCTCGACAAAGGCGAGGAAGCCCGCGGGATCGTCCCGCAGCCCGGGGCAGCGGTGAAATTTTCGGACAAAGCGCGAGAACCGCACCAGGCAGAATGGCGCGGGATCGCAGACCTCGATGTGGTGGCCCGACAGTCCAAGGATGGTGATCGCCTCGCGCGCGGACGTACTGTTTCCCTCGGGAACCAGCACCCGGAGCGGCCTTGGAACATGGGTTGACGCGGCCATTCTCTCGCTTTGCTGACGCGGCGTTTCCTTACCCTCCCCTGGAGGGGGAGGGTCGGCTCGCATCGCAAGATGCGAGACGGGGTGGGGTGGCAGTCCCTCAACGCGAACACTATCCGAAACGAGAGACTGTCACCCCACCCCGCTCGCTCCGACGATGCTGCGCATCGCCGAGCGCGATCAACCCTCCCCCTCCAGGGGAGGGTGAAGAACGGCACCGCCTTTCGCGCTTCGCGGGGGCTGCTATGCAGCGGTATTCATGGACAAATAACCGGTAGCCGGTATTTTGGCGCGCCTTGCCGGGCTGTTACCAACAGGGTTTTTAGCGCAGATATGGTCGACGTTCTCGCCGCACCGCAACAGGCCAAGACGGACAGTTCGCTGCGGACGCTGGCGGCGATTTCGCTGGCCCATTGGGTCAGCCATTTCCATCTGTTCGTGCTGCCGATGCTGTTCCCGTTCCTGAAGGAGCAACTCGGCGTCGGCTATATCGAGCTTGGCTTTGCGATCACCGTGCTCGGCATCGTCTCCGGCCTGACGCAAGCCCCGATCGGTTACCTCGCCGACCATATCGGCGCCCGAAAAGTGCTGCTGATGGGGCTGACGCTCGGCGGCCTGGCGCTGCTCATGCTCGGTCTCAATCTGAGCTATCCCTGGCTGCTGGTCTGCGCCGGACTGCTGGGGCTGGCCAACAGCGTCTATCATCCCTGCGATTACGCGATCCTGTCGGCGCATATGGATGAAGCGCGGATGGGCCGCGCGTTTTCGATCCACACCTTTGCCGGCTTCCTCGGCGGCGCGGTGGCGCCCGCCATCATGGCGGCGCTGGTGGCGACGGTCGGCGGAACAGGCGCGCTGATCGCTGCCGGCGCCGTAGGGCTGCTGGTAGCGCTGGTGCTGATCGCCATCGGCATTCCCGACGCCAGCGCCGCCGACCGCAAGGTCGATGGCGTGCAGCCGCCGAAACAAAGCATCATCACGCCGGCCATCATCATCCTGACGATCTTCTTCATGCTGCTTGGCCTGTCCAACGCCGGCATCAGCAATTTCGGCGTGGTCGCGCTGATGACGGGTTATGGCGAATCATTCTCGACGGCCAACCTGGCACTGACCGCCTTTCTTGCCTGCAGCGCCATTGGCGTGCTAGCCGGCGGCTATCTCGCCGACCGCACCAGCCGCCATGGACAGGTCGCCGCCGCGTGTTTTGCCATCAACGCGGTCATCATGCTGGTGATTGCGACCACCACCCTGCCGTCGCTGCTGCTGACGGGAATGATGGCGATCGCCGGATTTCTCGGCGGCGTGATCGCGCCGTCGCGCGACATGCTGGTGCGCAACGCCGCCCCGCCGGGTGCGGCCGGCCGCGCCTTCGGCATCGTCTCCACCGGCTTCAACCTCTCCGGCATCTTCGCACCATTGCTGTACGGCTGGATCATGGACCAGAGCCTGCCGCATTGGGTGTTCGGCGCTTCCGTCGTGTTCATGACGCTGACCGTGTTGCTGGCGCTGGTCACCGACCGCAAGCCCCGCGCCGCCTGATGCATTCCTGAGCCGCATCCCGGGCGGTTGACAGGTTGGTGCCGCAATCCATGATGTCGGCAACAAGATCAATCAGGGATGTAACGCCATGGCTTCCAATCCAGATCTCGTGATCCGTGGCGGCAGCATTGCCGACGGCCTCGGCGGCGAATTGTTCGAAGCGGATGTGGCTGTTACCAACGGCCGCATTACCGAGGTCGGTAAGATCGCAAGCACCGGAACCGAAGAGATCGACGCCCGCGGTAAACTGGTCACGCCGGGCTTCGTCGACGTCCATACCCATTATGACGGCCAGGTCACCTGGAGCCAGGACATCACGCCCTCGTCGCAGAACGGCGTCACGTCAGCGATCATGGGCAATTGCGGCGTCGGCTTCGCGCCGTGCAGGCCTTCAGATCATGTCCGGCTGATTCAGCTGATGGAAGGCGTCGAGGACATTCCCGAACCGGTGCTGAGTGCCGGCATTCCGTGGGCCTGGGAAAGCTTTCCGGACTACATGGACTGGCTGTCCAAACGCCGCTTCGACATGGATATCGGCGCGCAACTGCCGCACGCTGCGTTGCGTGTCTATGTGATGGGCGAACGCGGCGCCAACCGCGATCCCGCCACAGCGGAAGACAACCGCGCCATGGCCGCGCTCGCCGGCGATGCCGTGCGCGCCGGCGCACTGGGATTTTCGACCTCGCGCACCCTCAACCACCGCACTTCGACCGGCGACTACACGCCGACGCTGAAGGCCAGCGAGGACGAACTGACAGCGATCGCCGGCGCCATGCACAGGACCGGCCGCAGCGTGTTCCAGTTCGTGCTGGATCTGTCGACCCTCGATGAAGACCTGCCGATGATGCTGCGGGTGGCGGAGAATACCAAAATCCCGGTATCGTTCTCGATCACCCAGAACGACCGGGCGCCGCGGCGCTGGCGCCAGACGCTCGACACCATCAACGCGGCTTCCGCGCGCGGACTGTCGATCACGGCGCAGATCGCCGCCCGTCCGGTCGGGCTATTGCTCGGGCTGGAACTGTCGCGCAACCCGTTCCAGACCCTGCCGAGCTATCGCGCGATCGCCCATTTGCCGCTGGCCGAGCGGTTGCAGCGCCTGCACCAGCCCGAGGTGCGCGCGGCCATCCTGAGCGAGACGCCGACCGCGACCGACGATCCGCTGTTCTTCCGGCCGAACTACGACAAGATGTTCCTGCTCGGCGATCCCCCCGATTACGAGCAGCCGCCGGAAAATACGCTTGGCGCGCAGGCCCGCCGCCAGGGCCGGCAGCCGGAAGAACTGGCCTATGAGGCGATGCTGTCGGACCAGGGCCGCGGCATGCTCTACGTGCCGTTCCTGAATTACGCCGACGGCAATCTCGACGCCACGCGCGAAATGTTGTGCGATCCGAATTCGGTGCCGGGCCTCTCCGACGGCGGCGCGCATTGCGGCATCATCTGCGACGCCAGCTTCCCGACCTATCTGTTGACCCACTGGACCCGCGACCGCAGCCGCGGCGAAAAGCTCTCGATCCCGTTCGTGGTGGCGGCGCAGTCGCGCAAGACCGCGCTGTCGGTCGGCCTGCTCGACCGCGGCGTGATCGCGCCGGGCTACAAGGCCGACCTCAACGTCATCGACTACGACAGACTGCATCTGCATCCGCCGAAGGTGCATTACGACTTACCCGTAGGCGGCCGCCGCCTGCTGCAACAGGTCGACGGCTACGACGCCACCATCGTCTCGGGCGTGGTGACGCAGCGCGGCGGTGTGGCGACCGGCTCGCGGCCGGGCCGGCTGGTACGCGGCGCGCAGGGCGACGCCCGGAAGTTCGGCGCCGCGGCGGGTTAGCGGGCGGGCTTTCTTCTCCCCTCCTCCCGCGCGGCCCTTCGCCGCGTGGTGGGGAGGGGTCGGGGGTGGGGGGTGTTTCCGCGCATTCGACTGCCAGTGAGTTTGCTGAGACGCCCCCCACCCCCGACCCCTCCCCGCCACGCGCAAGGGCGCGTGGGAGGAGGGGAGAAGATTACGCCGCGTTTCTTCCCTGCGTCGCCTGTGCGGCCAGCAACCCCGCCTCCACCAGCGCGTCCCGTATCCGAGCAATTTCCGCCTCCGATATCTTGACCAGCGGTGGGCGCACCACCGCGCGCGGCAGTTTGCCGAGCAGCACCAGCGCTTCCTTCATGCGGTTGTGCATGTCGATGAAGGGATCGGCGTAGAACACCCGCGCCGTCGGATAGATCCGGTCGTTGAGCCGGCGGGCTTCCGCGAGATCGTCGGCCCTCACGGCGCGATAGAGCCGGGCCTGCAGATCGGCGATGACGCTGCCTGAGCCGGACAGCAGGCCGTTGCAGCCGAGCACCAGCGAACTCAGCAGCCATGCGCTGTTGGTGGTGAGCACGTTGATGGGACGCGCGCGCCCCTGGAGTTTGCGAATCTGGCTTTCGTGCTGCGGCACCTGTGGCGTCCAGTCCTTGATGGCGCGGATGGTCGGCACTGCGTCGAACAACCGTTCCAGCGTCGCGGCCGGGTAGCCCTGCCCTGTGGCCAGCGGATATTGAAATACGATCAGCGGCAGATCGCTCGCGTCCGCAATGGCCTTGAAATGCGCCAGCGCCATCTCCGGGGATTGGCCGAGCGTGAAGGGAGCCGGCGGAAACACCAGCAGCGCTGAAGCGCCGCCGGCCTGCGCCTGCCTGGCGATCCGCGCCGCCTGCAGGCTGCCGTCGGCCCAGACACCGTGAATGATCGGCAAGACGTCGCCGACTTCCTCGCCTGCGATCGCCATGACGCGGCGCTGCTCGTCCTCGGTGCAGGAGGCAACCTCGGTGGAGTGGGCGTTGATGGTGATCGCCGACAGTCCCTGCACCGAGCCCACGTCACGCAAGTGAGCCCGAAAACTCGGCTCGTCGATCGACAGGTCCGCATGGAACGGCAGCAGCACCGCCGGAATGACGCCATGAGGCACGAAATCGGGATGGCGGCTCATTTCTCGTCTCCTTCAGTGTTGTTCTTGCTTGCGCTCGGCGCTCCCCGGCGCAATCCGCATGCGGGTCGTCCGCAGATCCGATCCGAAAGGCATCAGTTCATAGGGCGGTTTCCAGCCCAGCAGCGCGGCCAGGCGCCGGCGCCAGGCATCCAGCGCCGGATAATCCGCCGCGATATCAAAGCCGGTCTCGTCAGGCGGATAGTACACATACCCCGCCATCGAGAAATCCGCGATGATCGGCCTGTCGCCGAGCACGAAGGCACGATCGGTCAGGTGCTTCTCCGCGATCGCGAAACTCGCCTCGGTGCGCGAGCGCAGGAATGCCAGGATCGCCGGATGCACCGGCTCCGACATGAACGACCTCTGAAAGCGATGCATCGCATGATTGTTGGTGAACTTGTGATTGTCGAACAGGATCCAGCGCAAGGCCTCGAAGCGCTCCTCGTCGCCGTCGAGCGCAAACTTGCCAGTGGTCTCGGCCAGCCAGACCAGGATCGCGCCGGACTGCGACATTCGCTTTCCGTCGACTTCAAGCACGGGGACCTCGCCCATCGCATTGGTACCGGCCCGCCAGTTCGCATCGCGGGTCTGGCCGCCGGCGAAGTCGACCCCGACCGGCTCCCAATCGAGGCCGGCGCAGTTCATGTACAGCGCCAGCTTGTAGGAATTACCCGAGGCGCCGATGCAATGGAGCCTGTAGCGGGCCATTTTTCCTCACGCGAATTTCGGCTGCGCCGCCTGGGCCAGCAGCCGCGTGCGCTCGGTGTTGGGCCACAGCAGCAGCAGGCCGAGCAATCCGGATGAGACCATGACGACGGCGTTGATGACGAAGCCGGTCATGTAGCCGTCGAGCGGCACCGCCGCATGCTTGATCACACTGCCCATCACGTACGGGGCCACAAAACCCGCCAGCGTGTAGATCGCGCTGTAGATCGCGATCACCGCGCCGCGCTGCTGCACCGGGGTGAATTCGCCGAGCATCGGCGGGCAGACCACATAGATCGAGCCGCACAGCCCGGAGCCGACCACCAGCAGCGCGATCTGCAGGCCGGCGCCGTTGACATGCGGCATCGCCGCCAGGATCAAGCCGCCGATGATCAGCGGCACCGAACCGAGCACGCCGCGGGCGCCGCGGGTGGTGTAGCCGCGTGTCAGCATCACCTGCGATATCCACCCCGTCAGCAGCACGATGGCGGCGCCGAACACCCAGGGCAGCACCGAAATCCACCCGGCATCCTTTTGCTCGAAGCCCAGCCCCTTGACGATAAAGGGCGTGAACCAGGTCAGGCCGAGCGACAGCGCCCAATAGGCGCCGAAGGTCGCGGCGCAGCAGCCGATGAAGGTGCGCGAGGTCAGCAGCTGGAAATAGGGAACGCGGGGATCGGCGGCGGACATCGCGACGGTCTGCACCAGCGGTCCTTCCTTGCCCATCACCAGCCACGCCACCACCCACATCAGGCCGACCACGCCGAGCGCGCCGAACGCGTAATGCCAGCTGTGATTGACGATGATCCAGTTCAGCGCGGGCACCGCGAGGATCACGCCGAACGCCGAGCCCTGCGACAGGATCGCGGTGGGCAGCGTGCGCTTCTCGTCGGGAAACCATTTGTAGATCGCATGCGCCGCCACCGAGAACGCCGGCCCCTCGCCGGCGCCGAGGATGATCCGGCAGATCACCAGCGTGGTGAAACTGACGGTGCCGACCATCGGGAACTGGGCCACCGACCAAACCACCGCCATCGCCAGCAGCACCCAGCGGGTATCGACGCGATTGACGATGAAGCCGACGACGATGGCCGAGGTCGAGAACAGCAGGAAGAACGAAGACCCGAGGAATCCGAATTGCTCGGGATCGAGCTTCAGCTCGTCCATGATCGGCGCACCGGCGAGGCCAACCACGATCTTGTCGGCGAAATTGACCAGCATGAACAAAAACAGGAGAAACGTGATTGTCCAGGCGCCCTTGGGCGTCGGTTGCGTGGTCATGAGCTCCCCCCTTCTTGATTTGCTGGCCTGTTGGTCGGCCTCGCCGGATGCTACCCGCGGGGCAAGCCGCAATGCAACTGGGCATTTTTTGGACGGATTTTCGGCCGCAGCTCCGTGCGCCCCCCATCACGATCGCGTCGCCGCCACGATTGAGACCGTGATCTCCCGAGGTGGCCTTGGTATACTGGGCTATCCCCGCAAGGGCACTCAAAGAGGCATCGAATCCGCTTGGCATTGCAACCGGCAATCCCATCGTGCTGAGCGTCAGAAACCTGACCAAGACCTATCGCTCGGCCGGCGAGCAGGTCGCGGTGCTGCGCGGGGTCAACCTCGATATCGCCGCGGGCGAGCGCGTCGCACTGACCGGCGAATCCGGCAGCGGCAAGAGCACGCTGCTGCATCTGATCGCCGGGCTGGATGCGGCCGATGGCGGCGAGATCAAACTCGCCGACGCTGATGTCGCCGGCCTCAGCGATGCCGGCCGGGCGGAATTGCGGCGCGACCGGCTCGGCCTGGTATTCCAGCAGTTCAATTTGATCCCGAGCCTGAGCGTTCAGGACAATCTGGCGTTTCAGTCCCGCATTGCCGGCCGTCACGACGCCGCCTGGCATGCCGAACTGGTGGATCGGCTCGGGCTCGGCGCGCTCCTGAAGCGTTATCCTGAGCAATTGTCCGGGGGACAGCAGCAACGGGTGGCGATCGGCCGCGCGCTGGCGACAAAGCCGCTGTTGCTGCTCGCCGACGAGCCGACCGGCAATCTCGACGAGGCGACCGCGGATGACGTGCTGGCGCTGACCCGCGATCTGGTGACGCGCACCGGCTGCGGCTTCCTGATGGTGACGCACAGCGAGCGGCTCGCCGCCACGCTCGACCGCCGGATTCATCTGCATGCCGGGCTGATCGCGTGAGCCGCGCGCTCTGGATTCTCGCGGTTCTGCTCAGCCACTGGCGGCGGCATCCGATGCAGCTGGCGACCCTCTTGATCGGGCTGGTCTCCGCGACCGCGCTATGGAGCGGCGTGCAGGCGCTGAATGCGCAGGCGCGCATCAGTTACGACCGCGCGGCCGCGACCTTCGGCGGCGCGCGAACCGCGATGCTGGTCGGCCGCGACGATACGAGCTTCCCGCAGGCCCTGTTCGTCGATCTGCGCCGCGCCGGCTGGCCGGTGTCGCCGGTGCTCGAGGGCCGCATCCAGATCGGCGGACGTTCGTTCCGGCTCTTGGGCATCGAGCCGGTCACGCTGCCGGGCGAGGTCGGCAACGCGCCGACGGTCGGTCGATCCGGCCTGCAATCCTTCGTCACGCCGCCCGGCGAAATGCTGGTGGCGCCCGAGGTGCTGGCCGATCTCAATCTGCAGGAAGGCGCGCGGCCTTCGACCAGCAGCGGCACCTTGTTGCCGCCATTGCGGGTGCAGCCGCAACTGGCGCCGGGCGTGCTGGTGGTCGATATCGGCATCGCCCAGCAACTAATGAACATGCCGGACCAAGTTTCGCGGCTGTTGATCGGCAAGGCAAAAGGCCCGCGCGCGGCACTGGAAGCCGTCGCCGGAGACAGGCTGCGCCTGGTCGAACCGGATGCGGAAAGCGATCTGGAACGGCTCACCGACAGTTTTCACCTCAACCTGACGGCGTTCGGCCTGCTGTCCTTTGTGGTCGGCCTGTTCATCGTCAATTCGGCGATAGGACTGGCGTTCGAGCAGCGGCGGCCGATGCTGCGAACGCTGCGTGCCTGCGGCGTGTCGGCGCGGATGCTGAACGCGGTGCTGGTGATCGAGCTGGTAGCGCTGGCGCTGATCGCCGGCATCATCGGGCTGGTCTGCGGTTACGTCATCGCGGCGTCGCTGCTGCCCGACGTCGCGGCGTCGTTGCGCGGACTCTATGGCGCGCAGATCCCCGGTCAATTGACGCTGCGGGGCGAATGGTGGATCGCCGGCCTCGCCATCTCGGTGCTCGGCGCGCTGGCGGCGGCGGCGGCAAGCCTGACGAAGGCCGCCCGTCTTCCGGTGCTGGTGGCGGCGCAACCGCAGGCCTGGCAACAGGCGCAGCAGCGCTGGCTGATGGTTCAGAGCGCGGTCGCGCTCGCCGTGTTCGCGTCCGCTGGCTTCCTGCTGTTGTATGGCGACTCGCTGGTGTCAGGATTTGCCGTGCTTGCCGCCCTGCTGCTGGCCGCCGCCCTGCTGCTGCCCGCGATCCTGGAGCGCGTTCTCTCGCTCGGCCAGCGTAGTGCGCGCCGCCCGCTCGCAGTGTGGTTCTGGGCCGACAGCCGCCAGCAACTGTCCGGGCTCTCGCTGGCGCTGATGGCGCTGCTGCTCGCGCTCGCGGTCAATGTCGGTGTCGGAACCATGGTGGAAAGTTTCAGCCGGACCTTTGTCGGCTGGCTCGACGGACGGCTGGCGGCGGATGTCTATGTCAACGCCAAAGACGACGCGCAGGCGACCGCGATCAAGGCCTGGCTGCGCGGGCGTGCGGAAGTCGATGCGATCCTGCCCGGCGGCCGCGCCGACGCGCAATTTCGCGGCGCGCCGATCGAGATTCTGGGCCTGCCCGATCACACCACCTATAGTGAGCACTGGCCCTTGCTTGAATCCAGCGCCAACCCCTGGGTTCGCCTGCGGCCGGGCGATGCCACCCTGATCAGCGAGCAACTGTCGCGGCGTTTGAAACTGGGGATCGGCGACCGCATCGAGGTGCCCACGCCCGGCGGCAACTGGCCGCTGGAAATCGTCGGCGTCTATGCCGATTACGGCAACCCGAAAGGCCAGATCGCCGTCAACTACGCCGCGCTGACCCGGCGCTTCCCCGGCATCCCTGCCACACGGTTTGGCCTGCAGGTAGCGCCACCGAAAATTCCCGCGCTGCTATCGGCATTGCGCGAAAAATTCGACCTCGGCGACCGCAGTCTCGCCGATCAGGCCACCATGAAGGCGGAGTCGAAGCGGATTTTCAATCGAACCTTCGCGGTGACCGCGGCGCTCAACACCTTCACCCTCGGGGTCGCCGGCATCGCGCTGTTGACCAGCCTGCTGACCCTGAGCAATTCCCGGCTGCCGCAGTTGGCGCCATTGTGGGCGATCGGAATCACGCGGCGGCGGCTGGCCGCGATCGAATTGACAAAAACCCTGTCGGTGGCGCTGATCACGGCGCTGCTGGCGCTGCCGCTCGGCCTCGCGGTGGCGTGGTGCCTGATCGCGGTGGTGAACGTCAAGGCGTTCGGCTGGCGGCTGCCGTTTCATGTGTTCCCGCAGCAACTGCTCGAGCTCTTGGGCGTGGCCATGGCGGCATCGCTGCTGGCCGCCCTGCTTCCGGTGCTGAAACTGGCGCGCATGCAGCCGGCCAGCCTGATCAAGATTTTCGCCGATGAACGCTAGCAGAACAATATCGCGCCGCGCCTTCGCTGGCGGACTTGCCCTGCTCGGGCTCGGCGGTGGCGCGGTACGCGCGCAGGGCTTTGCCGGGCTCGGCGAGAACGCGGAAGGGTTTGCGGCCGTCGTGCCCGGCAGGACCTTTGCGTTTCCCGCCGACCACGGCCCGCATCCGGAATTTCGCATCGAGTGGTGGTACGTGACGGCGAATCTCAGGGATGCCAGCGGCGCGGCCTATGGCGCGCAGTGGACGCTGTTTCGTCAGGCAACGCGCGCGGGCGCGCAAGCGCAGGGCTGGGCCAACCAGCAGATCTGGATGGGCCATGCCGCGGTGACATCGGCGAATACGCACCGCTACACTGAGGCCTTCGCGCGCGGCGGCGTCGATCAGGCCGGCGTCGACATAAGACCGTTTCACGCCTGGATCGATGCCTGGGAAATGCGCGGTGGCGAAGCAATGCGCGACGCCATGCTGGCGCCGCTCGACCTCAAGGCGTCGGGCGCCGATTTCAGTTACGCGCTGCGGCTCGACGCCGAGCGACCGCTGGTGCTGCAGGGCAACGCCGGCTACAGCCGCAAATCGGAACGCGGACAGGCCTCGTATTATTACAGCCAGCCGTTTTTCAACGCGAGCGGCCGCATCACGATCGGCGACAAGCCCGTCGAGGTCACGGGCCTGGCCTGGCTCGACCGGGAATGGAGCAGCCAGCCGCTTGGCCCGGACCAGACCGGCTGGGACTGGTTCTCGCTGCATCTGAACTCGGGCGAAAAGCTGATGCTGTACCGGCTGCGCCAGCAGGACGGACGCAGCGACCTGTTCGGCAACTGGATCGCGCCCGACGGCCGCTCGATCGAAATCGCTTCCGCCGACAACAGCATCACGCCGATCGTGATGACCGACGTCGCCGGCCGCAAGGTGCCGACCGCATGGCGCGTCGCCATTCCCGCCCGCGGCCTTGCGATCGAGACCACGGCGCTGAACGCGAAAAGCTGGATGGGCACCAGCTTTCCCTATTGGGAGGGCCCGATCAGTTTTACGGGCAGCCACGCCGGATTAGGATATCTGGAAATGACCGGGTACTGAGGCCAGAGACATCGTCATTCCGGGGCGCGCCTCTTGGCGCGAGCCCGGAATCCATACTCCCGATTCGTGGTTATGGATTCCGGGTTCGCTCACTTCGTTCGCGCCCCGGAATGACGTCGAATAGAGGAAATTGCGATGTACCACCTCACCGCGCTCGTCACCTGTCTCGCCATCCTGTTCTACTTCTTCACCGGCATCCAGGTGTCGCGAGCGCGCGTGGCGTTCGGCGTCAAGGCGCCGGCGACCTCGGGCCATCCCGATTTCGAGCGGGTGTTCCGCGTGCAGATGAACACGCTGGAATGGATGCCGATTTTCCTGCCCTCGCTCTGGCTGTTCGCGATCTATATCGGCGACTCCTACGCCGCCCTGCTCGGCATCATTCCCATCCGATGGTGGCAAGCACGAATGCTGCGGACACGCCGAATGTACAAAACGCGCTGCCGGGAACCGGCGCGGTCAGCCAGCTCTATTGGGGCGATCCCCCGGATACGCTCATGGCCGCCCAGGCGATCTCTCCGACCGGCGGCAGCCAGCCGCACAGCAACTTCCAGCCTTATCTCTGCGTCAACTTCATCATTTCCTTGTTCGGAATCTTCCCGCCGAGTTAAGAGGACATCATGGCCGATCCATTCGTCGCCGAAATCCGGATCTTCCCGTTCAACTTCCCGCCCAAAGGGTGGGCGTTCTGTAACGGACAGCTGCTGCCCCTGTCACAGAACACCGCGCTGTTCTCGCTGCTCGGCACGACCTATGGCGGTAACGGCAAGTCGAACTTCGCGCTGCCGGACATGCAAGGCAATGCTCCGATGCACCCCGGACAGGGTCCCGGTCTGTCGCTGCATGATCTCGGCGAACTAGGCGGTTCGACGACGGTAACGCTGCTCGAGTCGGAAATACCGGCGCATTCGCATTCGATGTCCGGATATCAAAGTGACCCGGCCGACAGGTTCAATCCAAACAACGCTTCGCTGGCCCGGTCGAACAATGGCCAGGCATATGGGCCGCCGAGCAACCTTACCCAGATGGCGTTCCAGGCGCTTCCTCCTGCCGGCGGCAGCCAGCCGCACAACAACATGATGCCGTACCTTACGCTCAACTTCAACATTGCCCTCCAGGGCGTGTTCCCGCCGCGCGGATGAGCGTTCCAAAGTGAGCGTTGCCGCAGCGATCGCGTGTAGCTGGGCGCGTGCGACCGACGCAGGCCTGGGTTTCCGACGTATCGCGGAAAGCGATCTGCCGTTTCTCGAGGGAGTCTATGCCTCGACCCGATCAGAGGAGCTCGCTGCCACGCCGCTGAGCGACGCGCAGAAGGCCGCATTTTTGGCGGAGCAGTTCCGCCTGCAGCACGCGCATTACCAGAAGTATTATCCCGACGCCGACTGGCTGATCACTATGCACGCGGGCGAAGATATCGGCCGCCTCTATATCGAGCGCTGGCCGACCCAGCATCGCATCATCGACATCGCTTTCCTGCCCGAGCATCGCGGCAAGGGATTCGGCGAAGCCCTGCTGCGCGACCTGATGGATGAGGCGGCCGCCGCGGGCAAGGACGTCTCGATCCATGTCGAGAAGTTCAATCCTGCCATGCGGCTTTACCGGCGGCTTGGATTCGCCACCAAGGAAGACAAGGGCGTCTACGACCTCATGCGCTGGACCGCCACGAACGACTGACCCGTGCTGCGCCGCCTCAGGTGAACACCGCGTGATAGCCGTTGCCGCCGGACATCGGCCCGACCGGCACCAGGAAAATTTCCATCGTACCGAGTGCGGGGTGCCGGACCGGATAGATCGCCTGCGGCAACGACGGACCCGCGGGAGCGACGAACAGCAGCGAAAATGCTCCGCCCTCGCGGATCGCCTGCCCGTAACGTTCGGTCCTTGCAAGCTTCAGCGGCACCGTTCCGACAGGCGATGTCATCTCGAACACGGCATCGAGATGCGGATCGAAATCGTCGAGCTTCAGCTTGCCCAAGTCTGCCGGTGACACCATTTCGATCTCCTGGATCAAGCGATGGCCATACCATGCCACGGTTGATGAGTCAGCGAAAATGCCGCAGGCCCGTTGCCCGCATTGCACCGCAACCGCCGGATAATGTTGGAATAGCCGGCCGGAAGGCGATATTGAGCGGACGGCCATTGCGCCAGGCCACGGCAACGCGCCGCGGGCCGATCGGACGATCCGAAACGAGGTCCACCATGCACGCGCCTTCGTCCCACCCGTCGTCCGGCGCCGTCGCGGCGCAGGAACCGAAATACGGCGCCGATCACATCGCGCCGGATTGCGCGGGCCAGAACTTCTACGCGCTCGATCGCGGCCTGCGCGACCTGCTCCGGCTGTATCTGCAGCCCAACGACTTTCGCCGGCTCGAGCCCCACTTCGACCGGCTCGGCGCCCTGGCCGGCGGCCGGCTCGACCAACTCGCCAGAACTGCCGACAAGCACCCGCCGGTGCTGCAGGCCCGCGACCGGTTCGGCCGCGACGAGGACTGGATCGACTACCATTCCTCCTACCGCGACATGGAGGCGATCGCGTTCGGCGACTTTCAGTTTCACGCCATGAGCCACCGCGCCGGCGCGCTCGGCATGAACCGCCCGCTGCCGGCGGTCGCCAAATACGCGCTGCAATATCTGTTCGTGCAGGCCGAGTTCGGGCTGATGTGCCCGATCAGCGTCACCGACACCTCGATCCATCTGATCCGCAAATTCGCAAGCCGCGAGTTGCAGGATTATTTGCTCCCGAAAATGCTGTCCGGCGACCTCGCCACGATGTGGAAAGGCACGCAGTTCATGACCGAGCGCGCCGGCGGCTCCGACGTCGGCGGCATCGAAACCATAGCCCGCAAGGTCGACGGCAAATGGCGGCTCGCCGGTGACAAATGGTTCTGCTCGCACGCCGACGCCGATGTAGCACTTTTGCTGGCGCGGCCCGAGGGCGCGCCAGCCGGCACCAAAGGGCTAGCGCTGTTCGCGATGCCGCGCCGGCTGAAGGACGGCAGCCGCAACGCCTACCGCATCGTCCGGCTCAAGGACAAGCTCGGCACCCGCTCGATGGCGTCGGGCGAGATCCTGCTGGAGGGCGCCGAGGCCTGGATGGTCGGCGAGGCCGATCGCGGCCTCAAGCAGATGATGGAGCAGGTCAATTTGTCGCGGCTGTCGCACGGCGTCCGCGCCGCGGCGATGATGCGGCGCTGCGTCAACGAGGCGCTGACCTGCGCGCGCGGCCGCGCGGCGTTCGGCAAGACCATCATCGAATATCCGCTGCTGCGCCGCCAGCTGCTCAAGATCATCGTGCCGGCCGAGCAGTCGCTCTCGATGTTCCTGTTTGCCGCCAGCGCGATGGACCGCGCCAATGCCGGCTCCAGGCCCGCCGAAGACTGTCTGCGCATCCTCACGCCGCTGCTCAAATTCCGCGCCTGCCGCGACAATATTCCGGTGGCGACCGGCGCCATGGAAGTCCGCGGCGGCAATGGCTACATCGAGGAATGGGTGCATGCCAGATTGATCCGCGACGCCCATGTCGGCGTGCTGTGGGAGGGCACCAGCAACATCAACGCGCTCGATATCGTCAGGCGCGCGGTCGGCAAGAGCGGCACCCACCGCACGCTCGCACTCGCGCTGACCAATCTGGTCAATCACGCGCGACTCATCCCTGTCGCCTTCCGCGATCGCCTGCGCACCGCGCTGGATCGGACGCTTGCCCTGGTCGAGCGCGTTGCGGCCGAGCCGGCTGAGGAAGCGAATGCGCGTCAAGCGGCAAGCGCGCTCTATCACGTCACCAGCGCCATCCTGATGACATGGGAAGCCGCACAGCCGGGCGCCGATGCCCGTCGCGCGCTCTATGCGCGGCTGGTCGTCGACCACCGCCTCAGCGCGCAGGATCCGCTGGCGCCGGGCGACGGCGAGTTCGAACGCGAGATCGCGGAACTGGTGCTTGCGGAACGGCCGGTGACGCTGGCGCAAGTTACGGGGTTGCTCAGCTAGTCGCAGCTCTCGCTTACCCTCCCCTGGAGGGGAGGGTCGACGCGACTGAAAGGAGCGGCGGGGTGGGGTGGCGGTCTCTCGTCTCACACGGTGCCCGAGTCGAGAGATCACCCCACCCCGTCTCACATGTCGCTGCGCTCCATGTGAGCCGACCCTCCCCCTCCTGGGGAGGGTGAAGGATTTCCAGTTCCCCTCCCCGCCGACTCCGCTAGATTGCTCCCATGGGTCGCAACAAGACCAGGACTTCCGGGAGGACGATCGTGCACAAGGGGCGTGTGGTTTTCGGCGCCATGGACGAGGTG
>NZ_JAUSLT010000023.1 GCF_030646015.1 Bradyrhizobium sp. | reverse complement strand
ACCGGGCTTCGCAGGCATCGTCAATCCGCAGGGCGATGGTGGCAAGAAAGCCCGGTCACCAGGGTGATCACGTATAAGCCGTAACCCATCGTGCAGGGAAAGCCGGATGATCCGGTTCACCTGTGGTCTACTCGTGCGCTTCTTGTGCACGAACGCGGGTGCAATCGGCGCCCGGCTTTCCCTGCGCCCTCTTGTTTGAGGAGGGTGAAACTGATGACAAGCCTCGGGGGCGCCGCGCCGCGAGAATGCGAAGGTGTGCCTGGAATTGTGAAATGAAGATCGCGTTTTCTTACCCTCCCCTGGAGGGGGAGGGTCGGCTCGCTTTGAGCGCAGCGAGATGCGAGACGGGGTGGGGTGATCTCTCAACTCGGACACTGTTCGAATGGCGAGACCTTCACCCCACCCCGCCGCTCCTTTCAGTCGCGACGACCCTCCCCCTCCAGGGGAGGGTGAACCGAACATCATCCGCTTGGCCATGCTTCCACCCGTCAACCCAACGGTAACGAGTTTTCTTTACACTCTGCCAACCATAAGCCGCCGCGTTTCCCCGGCTTATCGGCGAGCGAGTGCGTATCATGTTGCGTTTGAAGATCCTGGCCTCGGCCGTTCCGTTGCTGATTGCCGCCGTGTTCGCGCGCGGCGACTTCCTGCCCGGCGCGCGGCCCTGCATCGCGATCGGGGAAGGTTCGGTCCAGCTCACCTCGCTGTCCTGGCAGGCGCAATCTCACGTCAGCTTCACCCGCGATCCCTCGCTGGCCACCGTGCGGGTCCAGCTCACCGACAATGCCGCGGCCGCCGATTTTGCCGTGCTCGACGATATCGACAGCACCGAAGCACATGGCTGCGAAGTCAACGCCGCGACCCGCTTCGTGGCGATCTCCGCCACGTCAACGGCATCCGGGCCCGTGATTTATCTCTCGCCGCACGGTCCCGCCGATTACCGGATTTTTGTCAGCTCGAAGCAGTTTTCGGCGCGCGATGCCGCCGCCCTCATCGTCGGCGCCAATGGCGCGCCGCGCCGGCTGGCTGCCGCCGCCTTCTGAGCTTTTGGTTTGACGCGTTTTCTTCACGCGAACCGGTATCCACTTCGCTCGAAAACGCTCTGCTATTAACGTCTTGTAAACCACGTTCCGATCGGACGACGCCAGACCATCCGGCCTCAAGCACTTCGCAAGGTCGCCGCGCCATCTTCAGCGCCGCGACAGATGCGGTAGTACAGCGACAGGGTCACGGCATGAAGCGGCGGATTTTCCGGATCAAGGTACGCATACGCCGTTTCGCCCGGCGCCACCCGTGGCTCACCTTCACCTTCCGCTCCTTCATGATCTTCTCGGCCGCCTTCGGCGGCGCCTATGGCTTCATCTCCGGCAGCCGGGTCGAGGGTTCCGGTTATGATCCCCACGCCTTCGCGATCGGCGCCAGCTTCCTGTTCGCGCTGGCCTGCGTCGCGCTCGCCACGCTGAGCTTCCGGCTGCGCTGGGTGCGGCAGACCATGCGCAAGATGGCGCTGCACAACGAGGCGCTGGTCGACCGCAATTGGGAACTGCAGGAGGCCGAGCAACGCGCCCGCAGCCTGTTCGAATCGCAGGGCGACCTGATCGTGCTGCGCGCCGGCGACGGCCGCATCACCTTCGCCAACGATGCCTATTGCGAACTGGCGGCACTGCCGCGCGAAAAACTGATCGGCAGCCGTTTTGCGCTCAAAGTGCTGGAGCAGGGCGGCACCGCGATCGAGACCAACGGCACCAGGATCCACGACCAGAAAATCGCGACCGCGCGGGGCGCGCGCTGGATCGCCTGGCGCGAAGGCCTTGTTCGTAGCGATGCCGGCGCGCCTTCGGAGATGCAGAGCGTCGGCCGCGACGTCACCGACCGCACCGAGACCGAGCGCGCGCTCGGCGAGGCCCGCGATCACGCCGACGCCGCCAACCGCGCCAAGTCGCGCTTCCTGGCGATGGCGTCGCATGAAATCCGCACGCCGCTGAACGGCATCATCGGCATGAGCGGCCTGCTGCTGGATACGCCGCTGACGCCGGAACAGGCGACCTATGCCAGGGCGGTGAAGACCTCGGGCGACGCGCTGCTGTCGCTGATCGAGGAGCTGCTGGATTATTCCAAGATCGAGGCCGGCAAGATCGATCTCGAACACCGCCCCTTCGCGCTCTCGGCCCTGATCGAGGACATCACCGAATTGCTGGCGCCGCGGGCGCAGGCGCGGCAACTCGAAATCGCGGCCTATGTCGACGAGCGGCTGCCGATGGAAGTGCTCGGCGACGCCGCGCGGCTGCGCCAGGTGCTGCTCAATCTCGCCGGCAACGCCATCAAATTCACCTCGACCGGCGGCGTAGCGCTGATCGTCGAGCCTGGCCTCTGGCCCAATGAAATCAGTTTCCTGGTGCGCGACACCGGCATCGGCATCGCACCCGAAGCGCGGGAGCGGATTTTCCGCGAGTTCGAGCAGGCCGACGAGCGCATCGCGCGCAGCTATGGCGGCACTGGCCTGGGCCTCAGCATCTCCGAGCGAATCGTCAAGCGCATGGGCGGTCGCATCACGCTGCAGAGCGAGCTTGGCAAAGGCTCGACCTTCGAAGTGTCGATTCCGCTCGCGGCCGCCGAAGGCAAGGCCAGCGAACAACCTGCGTTTGCCGCGCCGGATCTGACCGATCAATCGATCATGCTGGTCGGGCCACAGAGCATCGAGGCTTCCCTGATCGCGCGGCGGCTGCAGCGCTGGGGCGGCCAGACCTGCATGGTTTCCGATATCGCGGTGGCGCGGGCGCTGCTGCCGGAGCGGACCTGGCACGCCGTGCTGCTCGACCACGCTCTCGGCGCCAGCGAAGTCGCCGCATTGGCTGAAGCCGCCCGCACCCATGCGACGCAACGCATCGTGTTGTTCACGCCGGCCACCCGCCATGAACTGCAATCCGCCACCGCCACGGCTTTCACCGGCTATCTGATCAAACCGCTGCGCGCGGCCTCGCTGGCGACGCGCCTGAGCATGCCACCGGAAGTGCCGGCGCCGGATCTGGCCGGCGATGCCCTGATCGATACATCGGACAATGTCGCAGCGCCTTCGATCGCGCCGGCGCGCGGGCTTTCGATCCTGGTGGCGGAAGACAACGAGATCAACGCGCTGTTGATGCGCTCGCTGCTGACGCGACTGGGACATCTTGCCGTCATCACCACCAATGGCGAGGAAGCGCTGGAATCCTGGCTGGCGGCCAAATCCGCCGGCGCGCCCTATGACCTGGTGCTGATGGATATCCAGATGCCGCGGCTCGACGGCATCGAGACCACGCGGCGGATCCGCGAGTGCGAGGCCGGCCAGCCCGGCCGGCAGACGCCGATCCTGGCGCTTACCGCGAATACGCTGGTGGAAGACCGCTACGCCTGCTTCGAAGCCGGCATGGACGGCTTTCTCATCAAGCCGCTCGATCGCGAAAAGCTCGCCGATGCGCTGGCGGGCCTCGCCGCTTCAAGGCATCTCGCGGCCTAAAGCCCTGTCATCCGCCGGCAATGGCGGCGTCACATGGCTGTTGGATGCCCGTGATCTCTCAACCCTCGAAGACCGCACCGATTCGCGGTCGCGAGGGAAGCCATGCAGAACGGCGAATTGGCGCGATCGACGCAGCGCCTGATCCGGTTGCTGCGGCCGGAGACGATCGGAGCCACCGCGCAGGCGGCGATCACCTGGTTCAAGCCGCTTCCGGTCACGCTGGGGCGGCTCGGCACGCTCGAGGTCCGGCTAGCGCAGGAGAAGCGCGAAGTCAGGCGCGCGCAAAAGCTGCGCTACCGCGTGTTCTACCGGGACGGCACCGCCATCGCCGATGCCGCGACGCTGCTGGCCCGCCGCGACAAGGATGGGTTCGACAGGATCTGCGATCATCTGATGGTGATTGATCACGCCGCCAAACCGTCGATGCGCGGCAGACTGCCGGTGGTCGGTACCTACCGCCTGCTGCGCCAGGAGGTGGCGGAACGCAATGGCGGTTTCTACACCGAGAACGAGTTCGACATATCAAGCCTGACCGATCGCCATGCCGGCTTGCGCTTTCTCGAACTCGGGCGATCCTGCGTGCTGCCGCGCTACCGCACCAAGCGCACCGTCGAACTGCTGTGGCACGGGATCTGGGCCTATGTCCGCCAGCACCGGCTCGACGTCATGATCGGCTGCGCGTCGTTCGAGGGCACCGATCCCGATCGGCTGGCGCTGCCCTTGTCGTTCCTGCATCACTACGCACAGGCCCCGGCAGCCTGGCGCGCCAGCGCACATCCCTCCCGCCGGATCGAGATGAACCGGATGGCGAAGGAAGCAATCAATCCGAAGGCAGCGCTTCACGAGCTGCCGCCTTTGATCAAGGGATATCTGCGATTGGGCGCCTTCATCGGCGACGGCGCCGTGATCGACCATCAGTTCGGCACCACCGACGTGCTGATCGTGATGCCGGTATCCGCGATCAGCGCCCGCTACATCGAGCACTTCGGGGCCGATGCCTCGCGGCACGCGGCCTGACGCGTCGGCCTAGAGCCGACGCAGCGCCACGGTTTCGACCATGTGGTCGGCGCCTTTCTTGAGGATCAGCGTCGCCCGCGGCCGGGTCGGCAGGATGTTGTCCTCGAGGTTGGCGAGGTTGGTGCGCTCCCAGATCGCCAGCGCGGTGGCGGTGGCTTCCTCGTCGGACAGCGGCGCATAGCGATGGAAATACGATCGCGGGTCGGTGAACGCGGTGTCGCGCAGCGCCAGAAAGCGCCGGACATACCAGTTGCGCAGCACCGGCTCGTCGGCGTCGATATAAACAGAGAAATCGAAGAAGTCCGACACCACCGGAACCGCCTTGCCGTCGCGCGGCAGCCGGCCGGTCTGCAGGACATTGACGCCCTCGACGATCAGGATATCCGGCCGGTCGACCTCGACCCATTGATTGGGAACGATGTCATAGGTCAGATGCGAATAGACCGGCGCCCGCACCTTGCGCCGTCCCGCCTTGATGTCGCTGAGAAACGACAGCAGCATCGGCAGGTCGTAGCTCTCCGGAAAGCCCTTCTTCTGCATCTGGCCCTGCCGTTCCAGCGCCGCATTGGGAAACAGGAAGCCGTCGGTGGTCACCAGCTCGACCTTCGGCCGCGGCGACCAGCGCGCCAGCAGGGCCTGCAGCACGCGCGCGGTGGTCGATTTGCCGGCTGCCACCGAACCGGCGACGCCGATGATGTAGGGCACCTTGCGATCGCGGATGCCGAGGAATTGTCGTTGCGCCTGATAGAGCCGCAGCGTCGCATCGACATAGATCGACAACAGCCGCGACAGTGGCAGATAGATGTCCTCGACCTCTCTCATATCGAGGCGGTCATGCAACGAACGCAGCCGCTCGAACTCGCCCGGCTCCAGCGTCATCGGCGTGTCGTCGCGCAGGCGCGCCCACTGCTCCCGCGAGAATATCCGGTATGGGTTGTATTGTTGATCCGGTGCCCGAATGTCCATCCAGCCGCCTCTAGCGTTGCCCTTGGTTTTTAGTGTCCTTGGCTCTTACGTGTCGCGCTTGCGCGCGGCTTTTTCTTCCAGTCCGGACGTGCCGGTGCGCTGTGCCAGCGCGGCCTCGACCTCTTCAAACCGGACGTCGCGCGATTTCAGCAGCACCAGCAGGTGAAATAGCAGATCGGCACTTTCGGCGATCAGGTGGTCGCGGTCATTCTCGACCGCGGCAATCACGGTTTCCACCGCCTCCTCGCCAAGCTTCTTGGCGCAATGCTCCGCACCCCTGTTGAGAAGTTTGACAGTGTAGGACGCCTCGCCCCCCGCCGCTGCACGGGCGTCGATGGTGGCAGCCAGATCATGGATCGTGAAACGCGGCATCAACTCAAACCCGACACGCGCGCCGCGGAAGTCGGGCGCTTTCTCCTTGCGGTATGTAGCACTTCTGTCTCCGGGAGTCGTCAGGGATCGAGCCGCATCGGCAGGCCGGCGCGCACCATGTGGTCCTTGGCCTGACGTATGGTGAATTCCCCGAAGTGAAATATCGACGCCGCCAGCACCGCGGTCGCATGGCCCTGCCGGATGCCGTCGACCAGATGATCGAGATTGCCCACCCCGCCGGAGGCAATGACCGGAACACGGATACTGTCGGCCACCGCCTGGGTCAGCGGCAAGTCGAAACCCTGCCTGGTGCCGTCCCGGTCCATCGAGGTCAGCAGGATTTCGCCGGCGCCGAGCGAGACTACTTCCTGGGCATATTCGATGGCGTCGATCCCGGTGGAATTGCGCCCGCCATGGGTGAAGATTTCCCAGCGCTCGCCGCCACCGCCACGCTTGACGCGCTTGGCGTCGATCGCCACCACGATGCACTGATCGCCGAATTTCTCCGCCGCTTCCTTGACGAATTCGCGGCGGCTGACCGCGGCGCTGTTGATCGACACCTTGTCGGCGCCGGATCGCAGCAGCATCTTGATGTCGTCGACGGTGCGCACCCCGCCGCCCACGGTCAGCGGCATGAAGCAGGCTTCCGCCGTGCGCCGGACCACCTCCATCATGGTGCCGCGATTTTCATGCGTGGCGGTAATGTCGAGAAAGCACAGTTCGTCGGCGCCGGCGGCGTCATAGGCGATGGCCGCCTCGACGGGATCGCCGGCGTCGCGCAGGTCGACGAAGTTGACACCCTTGACCACCCGCCCGTCCTTGACGTCGAGGCATGGAATGACGCGCACCTTGAACATCTATTACTCCTAGGCCGCGGCGCGCGCGTTGCGGATCAGCGTCAAGGCTGCCGCGGGATCGAGACGGCCGTCATAGAGCGCGCGGCCCGCGATCGCGCCGGCGAGCTTGCCGGCGCGCGGCGCCAACAGCGCCTTGACGTCCTCGATCGAGGCAAAACCGCCGGAGGCGATGACGGGGATGGAAATGCGCTCGGCAAGCTCGATCGTGGCGTCGAGATTGAGGCCCTTCAGCAGGCCGTCGCGCGCGATATCGGTGAAGATGATCGCGGCGACACCGGCATCCTCGAAACGCCGCGCGATTTCCAGCACGGTAACCTGCGAGGTCTCGGCCCAGCCCTCGACCGCGACCTTGCCGTCGCGCGCGTCGAGACCGACGGCGACACGGCCGGGGAATTTTTTCGCAGCCCCCTTCACCAGCTCGGGATCGCGCACCGCGGCGGTTCCGATGATGACGCGGGTGACGCCCTTGGCGAGCCATGCTTCGACGGTCGCGATATCGCGAATCCCGCCGCCGAGCTGCACCGGCATGGTGACGGCCCTCAGCATCGATTCGACGGCAGCCGCGTTCATCGGCTTGCCGGCAAAAGCGCCGTCGAGATCGACCACGTGCAGATATTCAAACCCCTGCGCGGCAAAGCTCTGCGCCTGCGCCGCGGGTTCGAGGTTGAATACCGTGGCGCGCGCCATGTCGCCCTGCTCGAGGCGGACGCACTGGCCGTTCTTCAGATCGATGGCGGGAAAAAGAATCACGGCTTCCATCTCAAGAAGTTCGAAATCAGGGCCAGCCCGAAGCGCTGGCTCTTCTCCGGGTGAAACTGCGTGCCGATCGCGGTGTCCTTGCCGACCATCGCGGTCACCGGCCCGCCGTAATCGGCGCGCGCCAGCACTTCCGACTCGTTGGTGGCATTGAGGTGATAGGAGTGCACGAAATAAGCATGGCGGCCTTTTGGGCCGAGCGGCAGCCGCTCGAGCACCGGATGCTCCCGGACCATGTCGAGCGTGTTCCAGCCCATATGCGGAATTTTCAGGTTCTCTTCGCGCGGCGAAATCTTTTCGACGTCGCCCGCGATCCAGTTGAAGCCGTCTGTCGTGACGTGCTCCTTGCCGCGGGTCGCCATCAGCTGCATGCCAACGCAGATGCCGAAAAACGGCCGCGCCTTGTCGCGCACCGCTTCGGTCATGGCCTCGATCATGCCGTCGAGCGCATCCAGACCCCTTCGGCAATCGGCGAAAGCGCCGACCCCGGGCAGCACGATGCGGTCGGCGCGGTACACCGTTTCGGGATCGCGGGTCACCACGATCTTTTCCGGCACATCCATGCCGCGCGCGGCGCGTTCGAACGCCTTCGCGGCCGAGTGCAGGTTGCCGGAGCCGTAATCGATAATGGCAACGCTCACCGCGAACCTCCCGGTTCCGGAAACAATCCGATGATGTCGCTTCGCGGCAGTGGCGGCGGCCGTGAAAACGGCTGGCCGGGAACATCCCGCGTCGGCGGCGGCCCGCCGCGCTCGACCGCCAGCTGATCGTTGACAAGCGAGCGCTGCTTGGCGGTCCAGCGATCGAAAAACCGCCGCTCGGCGGTTTCCAGATCCTCCGCCACCACGATGTCGAGCTGGCGCCAGTTGCGCCGCGACAGGGTCCAGCGCCGCAGGCTCGCCGCTTCAAGGCCCATCAGCAGCGCCAACAGGATGTCGACGAGAAAGATCGCATTGCCGCCAACGCCGAGCGCCGCCGTTCCGAAACCGACCGCGACCATCACGGCAATCCAGCCGATCAGCGCCAGCCACAGTCCATGCCAGAGCAGCCAGACCGGACCCAGCAGGGCCGCCCAAAAATGAAAGCCGTCGCGAACGAAGGCGAACCTGTCGGCCGCCCGAATCCCCGCATCGTTCAGTACTGGAGCATGAACCGTGTAGACCGGCATCGTATCTCTCCGCCGCGAACCTTTAGTTTGAGCATGACCTTTTCGGAAAACCGGTTCCCACTTTTCCGGATCATGCTCGAAAATCAGCCACCGAGCTGACCCTTGGTGGACGGCACTTCGCCCGCGGCGCGCGGATCGATCGCGACGGCCGCACGCAGCGCCCTCGCCAGACCCTTGAAGCAGGATTCGGCGATATGATGGCTGTTCTCGCCATATAGGGTCTCGACGTGCAAAGTCACGCCGGCATTGATCGCAAAGGCATTGAACCATTCGCGAACCAGTTCGGTGTCGAACGCGCCGATCTTGTCGCGCGGAAACTCCACCTTGAACACCAGCACCGGACGGCCGGAAATGTCGATCACGACCCGCGACAGCGTCTCGTCCATCGGCATATGGACCCCGGCATAGCGGGTGATCCCGGCCATGTTGCCGAGCGCCTGCTTCACCGCCTGTCCGATCGCGATGCCGACATCCTCCGTGGTGTGGTGGTCGTCGATGTGGAGGTCGCCAACCGCCTTCACGGTGAGGTCGATGCGCGAATGCCGGGCCAGGAGATCGAGCATATGATCGAAAAAGCCGACCCCGGTCGCGACGTTGGACACGCCTGATCCGTCGAGGTTCACCGTCACCTCGATATCGGTCTCTTTGGTCTTGCGCTTGATGGTCGCCGTGCGCATGAAAACTGCTTTCCTTTAGCCGAAAACGCGGCCCTTTTAACAGGCCGATGCCGCCTTCGCTACTGCGGGATGACCCGCCGGAGGCCGAACTTGGGCCTATGGTGACCGGAATCCGGCTCCAAACGCCCGCCGATTGTAACCGCAGCCGCGAACCCCTAAATCTGGGCGAACGCGAGGTATTACATGCAGGAATCACAATCCCAGTCGCCGGGCTGGCACGGCACCACCATTTTGACGGTCCGCAAGGGCGGCAAGGTGGTGATCGGCGGCGACGGCCAGGTCTCGATCGGCCAGACCATCATCAAGGGCAACGCCAAAAAGGTGCGTAAACTCGGCAAGGGCGACGTGATCGGCGGCTTTGCCGGCGCCACGGCCGACGCCTTTACCCTGTTCGAGCGGCTGGAGAGCAAGCTCGAGCAGTATCCGGGGCAATTGACCCGTGCCGCGGTCGAACTCGCCAAGGACTGGCGCACTGACCGCTATCTGCGGCGGCTGGAAGCCATGATGATCGTCGCCGACAAGGATGTCTCGCTGGTCCTGACCGGCACCGGCGACGTGCTGGAGCCGGAAACCGGCGTGATGGCGATCGGATCCGGCGGCAATTACGCCCTGGCGGCCGCCCGCGCTTTGGTCGATTCCGACAAGGACGCCGAAACCATCGTGCGCCGCGCGCTCGATATCGCCGCCGACATCTGCGTCTATACCAACCGCAACGTGACCCTCGAGACCCTCTAGGGAGCACGGCCGGTGGTGACGCTGCCTTATGTCTTCCGTCCGATGACAGCGGCCGACCTGCCGCTGGTTCAACGCTGGCTTCGGGAGCTGCATGTCGCCGAATGGTGGCACGATCCCGAGGCTTTCGAGTTTGTCAGCGGCGATCTGGGTCATCCGGATATGGCGCAGTTCATCGTGACGCTGGATGGCCGGCCGTTCGCCTATCTGCAATGCTATCGTATGAGCGAATGGCATAGCGGCTTCGGTCCGCAGCCGGCGGGCACGCGCGGGATCGACCAGTTCATTGGCGAGGCCGATATGATGGGGCGGGGCCACGGGTCCGCATTCGTCAGCACCTTCATTGAAGAGCTGCTTCGCAATGGTACGCCCCGCGTCGTGCTTGACCCCCGCCCAACGAACCCGCGCGCCATACGCGCCTATGAAAAAGCCGGCTTCGTCAAGGACCGCCTGGTCGATACCCCCGATGGCGAGGCCCTGCTGATGGTGCGCAATCCATGACGCTCGAACGCAACGCCGCCCCCGCCGCCAGCGGCCTTTCACCATGGCAATGGACCTTGATCGCGGGCTGCCTGGTTGCCCTGCAGGCCGCGATCCTGTTTGCGATGGGCCGGCTGCCGTTCTGCGCCTGCGGCTACGTGAAAGTCTGGCACGGCGTGGTGCTGAGCTCGGAGAACTCGCAACACATCGCCGACTGGTACACGTTTTCGCACATTCTCCACGGCTTCCTGTTTTACGGCGCCGCCTGGCTGCTGCTGCCGAAGGCGCCCTGGCCCGCGCGCCTGATCGCCGCCATGATGGTCGAAGGCACCTGGGAGCTGGTGGAGAATTCCGACTGGATCATCAACCGCTATCGCTCCGGCACCGCATCACTGGATTATTTTGGCGACAGCATCGTCAATTCGGTCGCCGATATGGGGGCGATGATCGCGGGCTTCCTGCTGGCGAAGCGGCTTCCGGTGGCGGGGACCGTGGCACTCGGCCTGTTGTTCGAGCTCGTGCTGTTGCTTCACATCCGCGACAATCTGACACTGAACATCATCATGCTGATTCATCCCGTCGAGGCGATCAAGCTGTGGCAGGCGGGGCCGCCGATCATCTGATGCCGCTTGTGCCGGCCACATTTTGAACCTAGCTAGGACCCATGATCGACTTCTCTCCCCGTGAAATCGTTTCCGAACTCGACCGCTTCATCGTCGGCCAGGCCGACGCCAAGCGCGCGGTGTCCATCGCGCTGCGCAACCGCTGGCGGCGGCTGCAGCTCACCGGCCTGCTGCGCGAGGAAGTGCTGCCGAAAAACATCCTGATGATCGGCCCGACCGGCGTCGGCAAGACCGAAATCGCCCGGCGGCTGGCGAAACTGGCCGGCGCACCCTTCATCAAGGTCGAAGCCACCAAGTTCACCGAGGTCGGCTATGTCGGCCGCGACGTCGAGCAGATCATCCGCGACCTGGTCGAGGTCGCGATCGCGCAAACCCGCGAACGCAAGCGCAAGGACGTGCAGGCCCGCGCGCAGCTCGCCGCCGAGGAGCGCGTGCTCGATGCCCTGGTCGGTCCCGGCTCCGGCCCCTCGACGCGGGATTCATTTCGCAAGAAACTGCGCGGCGGTGAACTCAACGACAAGGAAATCGAGATCGAGACGCAGTCTTCCGGCGGCACCCCGATGTTCGAGATTCCCGGGATGCCCGGCGCGCAGCTGGGCGCGATCTCGATCGGCGATATCTTCGGCAAGATGGGCGGACGGACCAAGACCCGCCGCCTGACGGTGGCGGATTCCCACGAACTCCTGGTCAACGAGGAATCCGACAAGCTACTGGACAACGATCAACTGGTGCAGGAAGCGATCCATGCGGTCGAGAACAACGGCATCGTGTTTCTCGACGAGATCGACAAGATCTGCGTACGCGACGGCCGAACCGGCGGCGACGTTTCGCGCGAAGGCGTGCAGCGCGACCTGCTGCCGCTGATCGAGGGCACCACGGTCTCGACCAAGCACGGCGCCGTCAAGACCGACCATATCCTGTTCATCGCGTCAGGCGCGTTTCACATCGCAAAGCCGTCGGACCTGCTGCCGGAATTGCAGGGGCGGCTGCCGATCCGCGTCGAGCTGGAGGCGCTGACCCGCGACGACATGCGCCGCATCCTGACCGAGCCGGAGGCATCGCTGATCAAGCAATATGTCGCGCTGCTGCAGACCGAGGGCGTCACGCTCGATATCACCGCCGACGCCATCGACGCGCTTGCCGACGTGGCGGTTGCGGTCAACTCCACGGTCGAGAATATCGGCGCGCGGCGACTGCAGACCGTGATGGAGCGCGTGCTCGACGAAATCTCCTTCGCCGCCCCCGACCGCCATGGCGAGACCATCCAGATCGATGCCGCCTATGTGCAGAAGCACGTCGGCGACCTCGCCAAAAACACCGATCTGAGCCGGTTCATTCTGTAGATCTGCGACGATCTCATCGTCGTCCCTGCGAACGCCGGGGCCCATAACCCCGGTCGCCTGTCGTAGACGGGATATCTACCGCCACGCACAAACGCGACGTCACGGCGTATGGATCCCGGCTCGCGCTCGCAAGGGCTCGCTTGGCCGGGACGACATCGAGGGGAATGCCGCGTTGCGTGCCACACTTCGGTCGTGTGATAACCGCACCTGATCGAGCCGCTGCTTCGGGTGCCGAATGAATCTGCGTTTGCGGGAAAACCCCTGGCGGCTGATGCTCGCGGTCAACATCGCGGTGCTCATCGGCGTCTTTCTCTACAAGCTGCCGCGCGAGCCCTATGTCCCCTACATCCATCTGTTGGTCGACTATCACTTTGGTTTTACAAAACGCGCATTGATCGGCGCGGCCATTTCGTTGTTCTTCGACAAGGTACCGGTCTGGCTGGTGTTTGCGCTGTCCGGCGCGGTGTGGCTAATCACGCTCGCTTTATTCGTAAAACTGTTCCGGCGCACCTTTGGCTTTGACGAAGAAAACCTGCCGCTGTTCGTCTTCATGGCGGGATCGCCGTTCTTTCTGAAGAATTTCATGCACACGCTCGGGCATTTTGACATTTACGGCTGTGCGCTGGCGATTTGCCTGCTCCTCATCCCCGCACGCTCCGTTGCCTTCGTGCTGCTCGCCGCCGCGGCGTCGATGATTCTTATTCTGATCCATCACATTCATCTCCTGATGTATGTGCCGACCATCGCCGTCATCGTGGTGCTGCGCTATTACCTGGTGCAGGGAGTGACCCGGCAGAATGCAAGCGCCGGGATCGCCGCGATCCTCGCCGTCGGTCTGCTGTTCTTCGCCGCGCAGTTCTGGGGATCGCTTGATGTCCCCGAGGCGGAGTTCGTTCAATATCTGCAGGGCCGCATGGCCGATCCATCGCGCAGCAACCTGCTGAGCTTCAGTTTCATCTGGTACCAGTCGCTCGCGCAGGAAATCCACGACACCTGGCAGCGGATGCCGTCGAACCTGCTGGGCGTGCCGGTGTTCGCATTCCTGATCTGGCTGCACGCCCCGCTCTGGAGATATTCTGCGAACCTTATCCGATCGCTGTCGGATCCGTTGCATCGCCGCATCGTAATCGCGGCGATCGTTGCGGTAAGCGCGGCCTATCTGGTGATGTTCGCAATCGTGTTCGATTATTCACGCTGGATTTCGAACTGGGCGGTCTGCATGTTCCTGATCCTGCATGCGGTCAAGACCTTGCGGGCCTCGCGCGAGGTGCCGCTTATCTCGCACGATGATCGAAAGACCACTATTCTCGGCTGGGTCGTGACGGTGATCCCGCGCGTCGGGATCGTGCGACCGTTCTAGGTTCTCGATCGCCTGACCCGCACATACAGCGCGCCCTCGCCGCCATGGCCGATATGGGCTTCCTCGAAGCCGACCACCAGCGAGCGGAATTCAGGCAGGCTCAGCCATTGCGGCACCTGGCGGCGCAGCACGCCGCGTTCGGATTCGGCGCCCAATTTGCCCTTGCCGGTGATGACGAGCACGAAAGTCAGGCCCTCGCTGTGGGCGCGCTGCAGGAAGCCGAACAGCACGCGGTGCGCGCGGGTCTGCGTCATGCCGTGCAGATCGAGCCGTGCATCGATCTCCTTGCGGCCGCGTGACAGCTGCGAACGCTCGCGGCGCCCGAGCGGCGCCAGCGGCGGGGCGGCAGGCGGCAACACGGGCCTCGCAACCCGCGGAATTTTGGCCGGCGGAAGCTGCTTCAGCGGACTTGTCGGTTTTGCGGCCACCGTTGCCGCATCCGGCGGCGCCGCCTGCGGCTTCGCGGCGCGCGCCTTCTTGCGCAGCGGCTTTGTCTGCTTGGCGACGCTCTCCCACAGCGCGCGCTCTTCCTCGCTCAGGCTGCGCCTGCGCCGCGGCGCTGCGGGCAGTTCCGGGATCACGGGCGGACGCTTCATCGACTGTGACGGTAATGGCGATGATGACGATAGCGATGGCGGCGCGTCTCGCGGCTCGGGGCGACACTTGGCCGCGCTTCCGGCAACGGGACGGGTTTGGCGACCGCCGCCGCTGCGGGCGCCGCGTCCCTTGTAGCTGAAGCCGCGGAAGCCTCCGTCGGCTTCGCGTCCTTGGGCTTATCCTTGAGGGGATCGACCTGCGGAAACAGTTTTGCAATTTTCTCCGACGGCCGCGGGTCCGGCACCGGCATCTTGCGGCCCCTCGCGAGGGGATCGAGGCTGTTCGGGACCAGGATGACGAAGCGCGCATTGTGCCGAAACCGGCCCGATATCTTTCCGGCCTCGGCGCCGGCGCCGAACTAGCGATCGGCGCGCGCCGGACCGACGATCGCCGATCCCGTGTCCTGCGCGATCATCAGCCGGCGGAACGGCGTCTTCGATTGCTCCGAGTCGATCGGCAAATCGCCCTCGATGAAGAACGGCGTGCCGTAGACATGCAGCGCCTTGTCGACGGCGATCGAGCGGCCCGCCGTCAGCGGAACGCCCTGGGCGCCGGATGGTTCATCCGTGTCGGAGAGATTCACTTCCCGAAAGAACACGTAGGAGCGGTTCTGCCGCCGCAATTCGTTGGCGCCGTCGGGGTTCTGCTCCATCCACTCCCGGATCTTCTGCATCGACATTTGATCCTTGGGAATGATGTTGCGTTCGATCAGGATGCGGCCGACCGGCGTATAGGAAAAGCCGTTATGCGCGTCGTAATTGATGCGAACGGTGGAGCCGTCCTCGAGGCGTACGCGCGCCGAGCCCTGGATCTGCGTGAACAGCAAATCGGTCTGGTTCTTGAGCCAGACGATTTCGAGACCGCGTCCGGCAATCGCGCCGTCCTCGATCTGGGCGCGATCGTAATAGGGCACGAGCTTGCGGCGGCCGATCTTGCGGAACACCTCGCCCTTGTTGGGCAAGCCCGCGGAATTCTGACTGGTGCCGCGGACGAACAGATTGGAAGGGCGGCGATAGACCGGCACGGTGTAGACGTCGGTCTGGGTCCTGGAGCCGTCGATGATGGGCTCGTAGTAGCCGGTCACAAAACCCTCGGCTTCGCCAAGCCGCGAAATCCGCAAGGGAAGAAAATGCTGCTCGAAAAAGGCCTTGGCCCTGGCCCCGTCATCGATATCGAGCGCGCGGGCGGCCCTGCAGGGATCCCGCAGCGAGGTACCCAGCGCCTTCGGTTCGGCGGGGGGTTTGCGTTGCGCCGCGATCGGCCTGCAGCTCGTGCGAAACGCCTTGTAGGGGAGCAGATGGTCGTCCTCGCTCCAGCCCGCGATATCGGCCCACGCCACCGGTGCATATTGGCTGCCGCTGATTTCAAGCGGCCAGGCGAGCTGCGGATATGGCAGGGGGCGAGCGGCCGGAAGATGCGGACGCCCGTGATGCGAAGCGTGGGAACGATGCGCGGCTGATACGCTCGATGGCGCCAGCGACAATACCGCAGCTATCGCGCCAAGCGCGACGGCATACCGGACGGCGCCGCGCGCGTTATTGAGCGCTTCCCGTGCCAACCAGCTTCCAGTTCGGATCGCGTGAGGTGATGTCGCGGGCGAAGGTCCAGACATCGGTGATATCGGCGACCGTATCGGCGCTGCCGTCGACAACCGTGCCGGCCTTGTCGCGGGTGGCCGTGATCATCTGCGACACGAAGCGAACGGTCAGCTGCGCCGCGCGGTCGCGGGCTTCCGCTCCGACCAGCTCGGCCTTGTCGATCGAAACGAAGCGCGTTTCGGTCTTCTGCTCGTGCTTCTCGCGATCCTTGATCACGGTCTCGAAACTCTCGTAGACCTCGGACGACAGCAGGTCCTTCAGCGCGCGGCGGTCGCCATTGGCGAAAGCCAGCACGATCATCTCGTAGGCGCTCTTCGCGCCGCTGAGGAAATGCCGCGGGTCGAACGAGGAATCCTGGGCGGCGATGGCATCGAGGCCCAGCGCCAGCGGCGTGCCCGCCTCGGCCAAACCCTTCCAGCGGTCGGTCGGGGGGACAACATCGGCGGTCGGCGCCAGCGGCGCCTGGTCGATCACCGCGCCCGGGATCGGTACCACGTTGTTATTGTCCTGCGCCCCGGTCAGCACGTTGCGCGCCGCGCGATCGAAGGGCGGGCGCTCGTTTCCGGTGCGCTGTCCGAGAACGTTCCGCAGGCGCAGGAAGATGAAGACCGCCAACGCCAGGAAGATGATGGTGTAAATATCCACGTCGCATTCGCTTTCTGGTCTGCACCGGCGATCGGCCGGTGGTAGAGCGTTTCGATCAGGAAACGGCAGAGATTAAATCATGGAATGGGTCTTCAGCATGTAGGCACGAAACGAGGCCTAGCCAATGGCTCGCTCGGGCATCAGAAGCTATGCCCCCGGAAACAGGCCAAGCCAAGGCCTATTGCCTGTTTGCCATAACGCAATTGTAGCGCGTTTTTGCGACGGGTGGAAACCCGATCGTGCCCGGAAATGGCGCATATTCAACAATTTAGGCCATCCCGAACCGATCCGGCCTGCCCACGGGATGCCTGATTCGCGGAGCCGGCCGATCCCCGGGGTGCCCTGGACCGCTACCGGCGATTGTCGTCCTTGTGGACCAAGCCGCGGCTATGATAGCCACTCGCCCCGACATCGGCCTTTTCGTACCTCACGAGCGAATTCAGACGCAAAACCCGCCCCGCTCGGCTTCAGGAGAGATTTTCATGACCAACGGCAATGGCGCACCTCCCGAGGCAGCCGCTCCTCCTCAGTTGAACGTGTTGGCACAGTATACCAAGGACCTGTCGTTCGAGAATCCGAACGCGCCGGCCTCGCTGGCACCGCAGCAACAACAGCCTGCGATCAATATCCAGATCAACGTCAGCGCCAACAATATCGCCGAAAACGAGTTCGAAGTGACCCTTTCGGTCGAAGGCAAGGCTGAAAACGCCGGCAAGGTGATGTTCAGCTTCGATCTTGCCTATGCCGGCGTGTTCCGGATCATGAACGTGCCGCAGGAAAACCTGCATCCGCTGGTCATGATCGAGTGCCCGCGGCTGCTGTTCCCGTTCGCACGCGAGATCATCGCGACGTCGGTGCGCGATGGCGGGTTCCCGCCGCTGATGCTGGATCCGGTCGATTTCGTCGGTCTGTATCGCTCAAATCTGGAGCGGCAGGCTGCGGCGCAGGCCGGACAGGCAAAGCCGAGCTAATCGCGACCGGGCCTGGTTCCCGTCAGCCGCCCAGGAACTCGTTCCAGATTGGCTTGTCGCCCAGCGTGGCGACAAAGGCCCGATGGGCCGCGCGATCTTCATCGGTGACGCGCGGCGCGAGCGGCGCCTCGCGGACCCGCCGCGGCATTTCGCCGTACCCACCACCGGCGCGCACGTCACGGGTCTCCGTCGCCAGGATCAGCTGCGACTGCCGGGCCCCGATCAGATCGATATAGACCTCGGCCAGCAGTTCCGCGTCGAGCAAGGCACCGTGCTTGGTGCGGCGGGAATTGTCGATCGCATAGCGCGAGCAGAGATCGTCGAGACGGTTCGACACCCCCGGATGCTTGCGCCGCGCCAGCATCAGCGTGTCGATCAGCCGGTCACGCACGATCGGGGGCCGCTTGATGCGGTCGAGCTCGGCATTGATGAAGCCGATATCGAACGACGCATTGTGGATCACCAGCGGCGCGTCGGCGATGAATTCGAGGAACTCGTCGACCACCTGGGCGAACAGCGGCTTGTCGGCGAGGAACTCGCTGGAAAGGCCGTGCACGGCAAAGGCCTCGGCCGGCATGGAGCGTTCCGGATTGATGTGCCGGTGAAAGGTCTGCCCGGTCGGCATGCAATTGATCATCTCGACGCAGCCGATTTCAACCAGCCGGTCGCCGCGCAGCGGGTCGAGGCCGGTGGTTTCGGTATCAAGAACGATTTCGCGCATGGGTCTGGTCCGGAAGACGGCGAATCAGCTGCGCCGCTGCGGCATTTTAACAACCTGTTGCAGAATGTCGCGGATCTGGACCCGCACCGGGTCGAGACCATGCGATGTATCCACCACGAAATCCGCCCGCTTGCGTTTTTCGGAATCCGGCAGCTGCCGCGCCAAAATGGAATCGAGCGCTTCGCTGGTCATGGTGCCCCGCGCCATGATTCGGGCGCGCTGGTTCTCCGGCGAGGTCGTCACCACCACCACCGCATCGACGCGCTTCTCGCCCCCGGTCTCGTACAGCAGGGGCACGTCAACCACGGCCACCGGTGCGCCGGCTAGCTCGGCATCTGCGAAAAATTTCTGCCGCGAGGCGCCCAGCATCGGATGGACGATCTGTTCGAGCTGCTTCATCGCGACGGGATCGTGCACCACGCGCGCCGACAATTTCTGGCGATCGACCTTGCCGCCGGCGGTGGTGCCGAGAAATGCCGCTTCGATCGCCGGCGCCGCCGCGCCTTCGTATAATTGATGCACGGTAGCATCGGCGTCATAGACCGGGACGCCGGCTTCCGCGAACAATTTCGCGGTGGTGGATTTTCCCATTCCGATCGAACCGGTCAGTCCAAGAATGATCATTCAACCTTCGCCATTCGTAATTCGCAGGGTTCGTTGTCAGACGCCGAGCAGCCGCGCGCTGCGCAGAAACGCGAGCAATGGCAGCAGCGGCAATCCGAGGATGGTGAAGTGATCGCCGTCGATGCGTTCGAACAGATGCACCCCCAGCCCTTCCAACTGATAGGCGCCGACGCTCGAGGTCACCGCCTCGCCTGCTTCATCCAGATAGGTCCGGATTTCCGCACCGCTGAGCTGCCGCATGGTCATGCGCGCGACAGCCGTGGTCTCGAACAATATCTTGCCGTCGCGCGCCACCGCAACGGCGGAATGCAATTCATGGCTGCGGCCGGCGAGATCACGCAATTGCCCGGCGGCCTGGACTCGGCCGGCCGGCTTGCTGAACAGCCGATTCTCAAGGGCCAGCGTCTGGTCGGCGCCGATGACATATTTTCCGGGTTGGCCCAGCGACACGGCTTGCGCTTTCGCGCGCGCCAAAAGGGCAGCTATTTCACCGGGCGCTAGCAGGCCAGAGGCTTGTTGCACGGCGCGCTCATCGATGTCGGCCGGAACGGCTTCGAAGACAATGCCGGCATTGGCCAGCAGCATTTGCCGCGCGCGGCTTTGCGACGCCAGCACCAACGGTTCTTTGCCGCGCCACAGCGTCATTCGGACATCCGCTGCCGCTGCCGGTCGGTGAACAGTTTCAGTATCGCCGCAGCCGTCTCTTCGATCGATCGCCGCGTCACGTCGAGTTGGGCCCAATTGAATCGCGCACTCAATTTCCGGGCAAAGGCGACTTCATCGGTGACCGATTGCCGATCGATATAGGTGTCATTGTCGCGGTCACCCATGCTCAGCAGCCGGTTCTGCCGGACCTGAATGAGACGCTCAGGCGTCGCGTGAAGGCTGACCACCAGCGGCTTTTTCAGCGTCTCCAGCTGATGCGGAATCGGAATGCCCGGCACCAGCGGAACATTCGCGGTGCGGATGCCGCGATTGGCGAGATAGATCGAGGTCGGCGTTTTCGAGGTGCGGGATACACCGACCAGGATGACCTCGGCCTCTTCCAGCCCTTCGACATGCTGGCCGTCGTCATGCATCATCGTATAGTTCAGCGCGTCGATCCGCTTGAAATATTCCGCATTCAAGACGTGTTGCGCGCCGACGCGGCCCGTCGTGGCGGCGCCGAGATAGGCCTGAAATAATTGCATCACCGGGCCGATGATCGACAGGCTCGGGATGTTCATTTCCTTGCACTTGGCTTCCAGCCGGGCGACCAGATCTTTTTCCAGCAAGGTGAACAGCACGATCCCGGGCGCCTCCTCGATCTCGTCGAGCACGCGGTCGAGCTGCTTCTGGCTGCGGACCAAGGGATAGACGTGTTCGACCGGCGTCACATTGGCGTATTGCGCGGCCACCGCGCGCGCCACCGTGATCAGGGTCTCACCGGTCGAATCGGACACCAGATGAAGATGAAAATAATTGCCGGTCGTAGGCACCGAGACCCCTGTGTATCCTGTGAATCGCTGTGGAGTTTACCTGAGAGAATCGAAGACGAACCGAGCTCTCCGGGATAACCCGGCTTTTTCTGCACAGGCCTCCCGTTCGGGATAACTCCATCCGGTCGGCGCAATGATAGTGGGGTTATGTGGACTTGTCTCTTGATAAACCGTCCGTCATGCCAGCCAAGCAATTGAAACAGATCATGATATCCGGCTCATCGGGATATCGGCTGGATATGTTGATGGATGTGAACAAGTGCGGACAAGGTTGGGGCAGATTTGCGCGGGCGCTAATCACAGCTACTTAGACTCAAACCTAAGATTCTAAACTTAGTTATTTAGAAAGGCTGGGGGTGAGGATATGTCTGCCTTCGAGCCAGGACCGCCCTCGTGCTAAGCCTGCTTCACCGTAACGCTGCGATCCGGTGAGACGTTCCAGGGTTGCGGCGGAAGATTAGCGAACCGGGGTTGAGACGACGCGATGTACGAATGGATCTACCTGTGGATTAAGGCGCTGCATGTCATCGCGGTTATCGCGTGGATGGCCGGCATGCTCTATCTGCCGCGGCTGTTCGTTTATCACTGCGTAGCGGAGGTCGGATCGAAGCAGTCCGAGACGTTCAAGATCATGGAACGGCGGCTGCTGAAAGCGATCATCAACCCCGCGATGATCGTGACCTGGCTGGCCGGGCTCTACCTCGCCTGGTCTGGTGGCTGGTTTGCCGCCGGCTGGTTCCACGGAAAATTGCTGCTGGTGCTGGTAATGTCCGGCGTCCACGGGTTTTTTGTCCGCTGGGTGAAGGATTTCGCTGCCGACCGGAATACCAAAAGTCAGAAATTTTACCGTATTATCAATGAGATACCGACTTCTCTGATGATTGGCATCGTGATTCTCGTGATCGTGAAGCCGTTTTGAGGGGTATCGCCTTCAACATCTCGAACGGCGACCTGCTTGCGAAACTCCCTCCGATTTTCTATATTGCTGAAATCCCACCCCACGCAGGCGGATGTGGTCGTGTTCCGGTTTTCCATTGAACCGGCCGCCGCATCAGGTTTGAAGCCTCTCCGGCGCTTTCCTTGCTCAGACCTGCGGACCTTCCTTTTGCTCGCGTCCGCATTTTCTTAAAGCCTCCTCGCAACCCTCCCCAACGTTACTCCACAGGACCATCCCAATGCGGGAAATGAAACTTCAAGACCTCAAAGCCCAGACGCCGGCCGAGCTCGTCTCGTTCGCGGAAGAGAAGGGGGTCGAAAACGCCAGCACGATGCGCAAGCAGGAGCTGATGTTCGCTATTCTCAAGCAGCTCGCGATCCAGGAAACCGACATTATCGGCGAAGGCGTCGTCGAGGTTCTCTCCGACGGTTTTGGCTTCTTGCGCTCGCCGGACGCCAACTATCTGCCGGGACCTGACGACATCTACGTTTCGCCGTCGCAGATCCGCCGCTTCGGATTGCGCACGGGCGATACCATCGAGGGCCATATTCGCAGCCCGAAGGAAGGCGAACGTTATTTCGCGCTGCTGAAGGTCAACACGCTGAACTTCGAGGACCCCGAAAAGTCCAAGCACAAAGTCAATTTCGACAATCTGACGCCGCTGTTTCCCGATCAACGCTTCCGGCTCGAACTCGAGGACCCCACCAGAAAGGACCTTTCTGCGCGGGTTATCGATATCGTGGCCCCGATCGGCAAAGGCCAGCGCGCGTTGATCGTGGCGCCGCCGCGCACCGGCAAGACGGTGCTGATGCAGAACATCGCGCACTCGATCACCGCCAATCACCCGGAATGCTATCTGATCGTTCTGCTGATCGACGAACGTCCCGAGGAAGTCACGGACATGCAGCGCTCGGTGAAGGGCGAAGTGGTTTCCTCGACCTTCGACGAGCCCGCCGTGCGTCACGTCCAGGTCGCCGAGATGGTGATCGAGAAGGCCAAGCGGCTGGTTGAACACGGCCGCGACGTCGTGATCCTCTTGGATTCGATTACGCGTCTGGGGCGGGCCTACAACACTGTGGTGCCGTCATCCGGCAAGGTGCTGACCGGCGGCGTCGACGCCAACGCGCTGCAGCGGCCCAAACGCTTCTTCGGCGCCGCGCGCAACATCGAGGAGGGTGGCTCGCTCACCATCATCGCGACCGCGCTGGTCGATACCGGCAGCCGGATGGACGAAGTCATTTTCGAGGAGTTCAAGGGCACCGGCAATTCCGAACTGATTCTGGATCGCAAGGTCTCGGACAAGCGGACCTTCCCGGCGATCGACATCTCGCGCTCCGGCACCCGCAAGGAAGAACTGATCACCGATCCGCAACTCCTGAAGAAGATGTACGTGCTGCGCCGGATCCTCAATCCGATGGGCACCATGGATGCGATCGACTTCCTGCTCGACAAGCTGCGCAACACCAAGAACAACGCGGAATTCTTCGAATCGATGAATACCTGACCGGTCAAGCCGGCCTTGAACGGGCGTCCTTGCGCAGGCGAGGGCGCCCTTTTCGTTGCGGCTTATGCTGCGGTCCATGCTGCAGCAAATGTGCAGCATAACGACCGCATCAGCTCTGCCAGGATTACGCTAAGTATTTGATATGGCTGTTATTTAATGGATATCCGGCGATGCGTTCGTCGAACCGACCGGTGGCTGTGCGGCGGTCTGCCGAGCCGCCTGCCGGCATGCTTGCGCTGCTCCCCGGAAGCTGACCACGGGCAGTAATTGCGTTGCCTTTTCAAGGGCTCCGGCACAAATAGGCCGATGCATCCGCGGGAACAGACCATTTTTGCCCTTTCATCGGGCCGACCGCCGAGCGCGATTGCCCTGGTGCGGGTTTCCGGGCCGCAGGCCGGGGTGGCCCTGACCGCGCTCGCCGGCAGGATCCCGCTGCCGCGGATGGCGACGCGGGCGCTACTGCACGATGCTAATCGGCAGCCGATCGACGATGCGGTGGTGCTATGGTTTCCGGGCCCGGCCAGCGCGACCGGCGAGGATGTCGCCGAATTTCACGTCCATGGCGGCCGCGCGGTGCTGGCGGCGTTGTTCTCGGCGCTTGCGGCGTTCGAAAATGTCCGCCCCGCCGAGCCCGGTGAATTCACCCGTCGCGCGTTCGAGAACGGCAAGCTCGACCTCACCGAGGCCGAGGGACTCGACGACCTGATCCATGCCGATACCGACCGGCAACGCCGCCAGGCATTGCGCCAGTTGAAAGGCCTGCTCGGTGAACGAGCACGGGACTGGCGCGCCCGGATCATCGAGGCTTCGGCGTTGATCGAAGCCGGGATCGATTTCTCGGACGAGGGCGATGTGCCGGCCGAACTGCTCGCGCCGGCGCTCCTGAAGATCAAAGGGCTGCTGACGGAAATCGAAGAAGTCCTTGCGGCACAGGGCCGAAGTGAACGCCTGCGCGAGGGCCTCGTGGTTGCAATCGCGGGTCCGCCGAACGTCGGAAAGTCGACGCTGATGAATGCGCTGGCGCGACGCGAGGTCGCGATCGTCTCGCCGCATGCCGGCACCACGCGCGACATCATCGAAGTGCAGCTCGATCTCGACGGCTATCCGGTGACTGTGATCGACACCGCCGGGATTCGCGAGACCGACGATCCGGTGGAACAGGAAGGTGTGCGTCGCGCGCGGGCGCGGGCGGCAGAGGCGGACCTGGTGTTGTGGCTGGCCGATGCGCAGCACGACAGGATTCCGGCCGCGGGTGATGCGCCGGTTTGGCTGGTGCGCAACAAGATCGACCTCGT
>NZ_JAUSLT010000020.1 GCF_030646015.1 Bradyrhizobium sp. | reverse complement strand
GCCGGTCGCGAATGCCGTGAGTTTTGTCGTTGTCGTGTTGATGCCGAGCGCGCGGCAGGCGACCTCGTCCTCGCGCAGCGCTTCCCAGGCGCGGCCGATCGGCAGGCGGCGCAGCCGGATCGTCACCCAGTTGGTGAGCAGCGCCAGTGCCAGGATCAGATAGAACAGAAACACGATGCGGTGGGTGGTGGAGAATTCGATGCCGAGCCTGGCCGCAAGCCCGTCATCGCCAGGCGTCAGCGGAATGCCGAAGAAGGACGGCCGGGGAATCCCGGTGACGCCGTTCGGGCCGCCGGTCAGGCTTTGCCAGTTGATGATGACGAGCCGGATGATCTCGCCGAACGCCAGCGTGACGATGGCGAGATAGTCGCCGCGCAGCCGCAACACCGGAAATCCCAGCAGCACGCCGCAGAACGCCGCGAGAATCCCGGCCAGCGGCAAACAGATCCAGAATGAAAATCCAAAGTTGGTCGCCAGCAGCGCGTAGGAATAGGCGCCGACGGCATAGAACGCGACATAGCCGAGATCGAGCAGGCCGGCGAGGCCGACCACCACGTTCAGTCCCCATCCCAGCATCACATAGGTCAGCACCAGGATGCCGAGATCGAGAATGTAGCGCTCGTTGTAGAAGATCACCGGCACCAGAAAGGTGAACACCAGCAGCACCGGCGCGATGCCGCGCCGCGCGACGGCGAGGCCGCTCGCCACCGACGGCGGCACGATCCTGACGGTGCCGACCGGTCCCCACCACTGCCGCAGCAACTCGACCACGATGCTGCCGCCGAACACGGTCGCGACCATGGCGGCGAGATCGCCGAACCGTGCCAGATAGGTGAGCTGGCCGTCGGGACCCGCTTCGGTACGGACGCCGATCATCAGCGAAAACAGCACCAGCGCCACCAGGGCGCTGATCAGGGCTTTCTTGAAGATGAAGGCTGCGCCGGGCGCGGGCGATACGGCCGATGAAGGGGCTGCGGATGCGCTCACGCCGGCCATCAGACTTTTTCGACTTCGGGACGGCCGAGCAGGCCGGTCGGCATGAAGATCAGCACCACGATCAGGATCGAGAACGCGGCGACGTCCTTGTATTCGACCGAGAAATACGCCGACCACAAGGTCTCGATCAGCCCGATCAGGAGTCCGCCGAGCATCGCGCCGGGCAGCGAGCCGATGCCGCCGAGCACGGCGGCGGTGAAGGCCTTGATGCCCGCGACAAAGCCCATGAAGAAATCGACCTGGCCGTAATAGAGCAGGTACATCATGCCGGCGACGGCGGCCAGCGCCGCGCCAATGACGAACGTCATGGAGATGGTGCGATCGACATCGACCCCGAGCAGCGACGCCATGGTCTGGTCCTGTTCGCAGGCGCGCATGTCGCGGCCGAGCCGGGTCCGCGCCACCAGCCAGGTGAACAGCGCCAGCAGCACGATGGTGGTAATCACCACGATGATCTGAACATTGGACAGCCGCACCACGAAGCCGTCGGCGCCCTCATGCAGCGTGTAGCCGCCGGTGATGATCGGCGGCACCGGCTTGACCCGCGCGCCCTGCGCGATCTGCGAATAATTGGTCAGCACGAACGACATGCCGATCGCCGACAGCATCGGGGCGAGGCGGAACGAGTGCCGCAGCGGCCGGTAGGCGATGCGCTCCACCGTCCAGCCGTACAGCGCCGTGATCAGCATCGCGACCAGCAGCACGATCAGCAGGATCACGGGAACGAAGGTGAGGCCGAACGAGACCAGGATCAGGAACGAGATCAGCGCGATGAAGCCGCCGATCATGAAAATATCGCCATGGGCGAAATTGATCATGCCGACGATGCCATAGACCATGGTGTAGCCGATGGCGATCAGGCCATAGATCGAGCCGAGCACGAGGCCGTTGATGAGTTGCTGGGAGAAATAATCCATGCGCTGCCGTTGTTTGGATGACGCGGCGGTGGCCCCGGCAGCCGGTACGCCGCGTCGTGTCATTTTCTAACAGCAAGGAACCGGGTGCGGCAACAGCGCGGGGGGCGGCCGAATGGGCTTGTACATGGGTCATTTTGAAGCCGGGGTTCCCGCCGCCACAGCAGCGACAAGCCTCCGCCATGCAATGATCCCGCCGGAACCGGGTTTCCCGTGCAACCCGACCGGGCCCTGCAAGTTGTCCAGCCGTTGCGTCAACAACGGAGACCCCGATGACCAAACAGAACCCAAATCCCGGCCAGCAGAACCAGGCCCCGGGCCAGCAGAATCAGAACCCGGGACAGAAGCCCGGCCAACAGCAGGGCGGTGGCCAGAAGCCTGGCCAGCAGCAGCAGGATCCGGGCCGTCAGGGCCAGAAGCCGAACCCGGACCAGAGGGCAGGTCACTAGTTCTGACCTGAACGAGCGAGAGCTTGGGAGATCGAAGGAAAGGTCCCGCCGGAAGGCGGGACTTTTTTGTTTGGGGCACACTCTCCGCGTCGTCCCGGCGTTCGCCGGGACGACAAGCTGCGTTTTCGCCGGTACTCTGCTACGCCAATCCGGCCGTTAAGGTAAACAAAGGGTTTAAATTGCCCGCCGCAGTTTAAGGGGGTTACCTCGCCGCAAGCCGCCGCTCCGGTCCGGAGCGCATGCGGAAATGCGGGAAGCGACATGTCCACAAACTGGCGGATCAGTTCATTCAACGGGGCGCTGCTGGCGGCCTATTTCATCCCGACCTGGACCATCGTCGCGTTCAAGATCATCATCTCGCCGATCCACGGCCTCTATGAGCGTCCGAACATCTCGGTCGCGCTGTTCATCAGCGATTATCTGCAGCTGGCGGCGGTGAACACGGTTCGCTTCGCCTGGCTGCTGGCGCTCGGCAAGCTTACCGTCGTGGCATTCTTTGCGGTGTTCGTGGTTCTCATCACCCGCGCCTCGATCCGCAAGACCGGCGGCTGCGACGAGGCGCTCGGCATCGCGCTGGCGATCGGCAGCCTGATCAGTTTCGCCAGCATGGTGCTGGCCTCGCAGGTCGGCGAGAGCGCAGCCCTTCGGCTGCATGCGACCGAGCTGTTGCTGCTGCTCGGCACTGCCATCGTGCTGGTGGTCGAACGTCCGGCTCTGCCGCAGGTCGAGCGCAGTGCGCCGTCATCGGACCTGTCGCTTCAGCATCCGCGAATTCTGGATAACGCCTGAGGCCATCCTTCGAGACGGCCACTTCTCGGCGCTCCTCCCCGCTCCCTCATGGTGAGGAGCGCGTCGGGGAGCGCTCTTGCGCTCCGCGGCGCGCGTCTCGAACCATCTGGCACATTTGCTGCTGCCATCCTTCGAGACGCCGCGCGAAGCGCGCGCGGCTCCTCAGGATGAGGTTTTGCGTTTTAGCGCTGCGTCAAAAACCCGACCACGGCGTCGGTGAAGGCGTGCGACTGTTCGACGTTGGAAATATGCGCTGCGTCGAGAATCGTTAAGCTGGCTCCCGGAATCTGGCTGCGGATGAACTCGCCGGCTGCCACCGGAGTCGACGTGTCGTGGCGCCCGGCGATGACAAGCGTCGGGCTCTTGATCTTCGGCAACAGCGCGCGCTGGTCGAGGGTAGCAAGCGCTTCGCAGCAGGCGATATAGCCCTGCACCGGGGTAGCCAGCAGCATGGCCTTCACGTTCGCCGTGACCTGCGGCTCGCGTTCGCGGAAATCGGCGGTCAGCCAGGCCGCGATGACGGTGTCGGCGATGGCGGCGATGCCGCCTTCCTGCACCGCCTTGATGCGGTTGTGCCAATTGGTCGGATCGGGGTAATGGCAGGCGGTGTTGGCGAGAATGATCTTGCCGAATCGCTCCGGGGCGTTGGCGCCCAGCCACTGTCCGACCATGCCGCCCATCGACAATCCGCACCAGTGCACCTTCTCGATGTTGAGGTCATCGAGAATCGCCAGCACGTCGCGGCCGAAGCGCTCCATCGAGTAGGGGCCCGGCGGCACGCTGGATTTGCCATGGCCGCGCCGGTCATAGCGGATCACCCGGAACAGCTGGGTGAGCGCCTTCATCTGCGGCTCCCACATCTGCAAGGTACAGCCCAGCGAATTCGACAACATCAGGGTCGGACCGCCATCGCGGCCCTCGACGGACACATTGAGCAGGCAACCATCGGCATCGATCATCGGCATCTTGAATTCCTCGTCACCTGCGCGACCTAACCATTTCCGGCCTTGCTCTGCCAATCCCAAAGGTCAGGCGCAAGTCTGGCCTGCCAAGTGTGCTGCGTTGCGAATATGCATCGCTCATCGCCATCCCGCCCTTCCTTTTGGGCCTGCCGTGCTTTACTTGGGGGATAACGGGCGAAGCGATCCAGGGAGGCTCCACCATGGCCATGACGATGAACGGCGAAGTCCAGCTCGCGGCGCCGCGCGAGGCCGTGTGGACCAAGTTGAACGATCCGGAAGTGCTGAAGGCCTGCATCCCCGGCTGCGAGGAGCTGGAGAAAACCGAGGACAACGGTTTTCGGGCGGTCGCCAAGATGAAAGTCGGCCCGGTCTCGGCCCGCTTCAAGGGCCGGGTGACGCTCAGCGATCTCGACCCGCCGAACGGCTACAAGATCTCGGGCGAGGGCGAGGGCGGGGTCGCCGGCTTCGCCAAGGGTGGCGCCACCGTGGCGCTGGCCGACAAGGACGGAGGCACGCTGTTGACCTATAATGTCGAGGCACAGATCGGCGGCAAGCTGGCTCAGCTCGGCCAGCGCCTGATCAACGGATCGGCCAAGAAGCTGGCCGATGAATTTTTCGCCAACTTCGCCAAGGCGGTGCAGGGCTAGCGGCCACTTCACAAGAGAGTGTGCTCTTCTTCTCCCCTCCACCCGCTGCGTCCGCCGAAGCCTCTTGGCGAAGGCGGGCGAAGCGGCGGGGAGGGGTCGGGGGTGGGGGGTCTACCAGCGCTACAGCTCGCAGCGAGTTTGCCGCACTACCCCCCACCCCCGACCCCTCCCCACCACGCGCAAGGGCGCGTGGGGGGAGGGGAGTGAAGAGCATCGTGACGCGACGTGTCTCGAAGGATGGGCAGCAATCCCGATTCTTGATTCCGGGTAGTAGCCACCCCAAAGCCCCGATAAGTCATGTCGGGCCATGTCCCAGATGGGTGGCTCCCGAGGTTGCTCATTGCCGGGATGGCCCATATTATGGGTTTGGAATGATTTTAATGACTGCGCCGCCGTGCAATGCAGCAGCGCAGATGAAGAGAGTGCTGAATGGCCAAGATCTCGCTTATTGTGAACGGCAATCCCGTCAACGCCAACATCGACCCCCGCACCCTGCTGGTGCAGTTCCTGCGCGAGAATCTGCGCCTGACCGGCACCCATGTCGGCTGCGACACCTCGCAATGCGGCGCCTGCGTCGTGCATCTCGACGGCAAGGCGGTCAAGGCCTGCACCACCCTGGCTGTGATGGCTGACGGCCACGAGGTCAGGACCATCGAGGGCCTGGCCGCCGATGGCGCGCCGCTGCATCCGATGCAGGAGGCGTTCCGCGAGCACCACGGCCTGCAATGCGGTTTCTGCACCCCCGGCATGATTATGACCGCGGTCGACCTGGTTCACCGCAAGGGCCATGACCTAAGCGACCACACCATCCGCGAAGAGCTCGAAGGCAATCTCTGCCGCTGCACCGGTTACCAGAACATCGTTCTGTCGATCGCGGCCGGCGCCAAGGCGATGGCGAAGTCCGACCTCGCATAACGCACGTCCCGCACGGCGATCAGGAAACTCTCATGTACGAATTTAGATATCATCGTCCGGCGACGGTTCGACAGGCCGCCAATCTGTTGCTGAAGAATGAAGACGCCAAGGTGATCGCCGGTGGCCACACGCTGCTGCCGGTCATGAAGCAGCGGCTCGCCAGCCCGCCGCATCTGGTCGACCTCAGCCATATCGAGGGGCTTGACGGCATCGAGATGAAGGGCCGCTCGCTGGTGATCGGCGCCACCGCCACCCACAACATGGTGGCTACGTCCGCCATCGTCGGCGAGGCGATTCCCGCGCTGGCTGAACTGGCCGGCCTGATCGGCGATCCCGCGGTGCGCCACAAGGGCACCATCGGCGGATCGCTCGCCAACAACGATCCGACCGCCGACTATCCCGCGGCGTGTCTCGCGCTCGGCGCCACCATCGTCACCAACAAGCGCCGCCTCAAGCCGGAAGAATTCTTCCAGGGCCTGTTCACGACCTCGCTGGAGAGCGACGAGATCATCACCAGGGTGATGTTCCCGGTGCCGAAGAAGGCCGCCTACATCAAGTTCCGCAACCAGGCCTCGCGCTACGCGCTGGTCGGGGTGTTCGTCGCCAAGCGTCCGTCGGATGTCCGCGTCGCCGTCACCGGCGCCGGCTCCGAAGGCGTGTTCCGCGTCACCTCGTTCGAGGAAGCCCTGAAGAAGCGCTTCTCGCATAAGGCGCTCGACGGCTTGACGGTGCCGGCCGACGGCTTGAACAGCGACCTGCACGGCAGCGCCGAATATCGCGCCCATCTGATCGCGGTGCTGGCGCGTCGCGCTGTCGAAGCCGCGACCGCAAAGCCTGATGTTTCCGTTGCCTGACGCATCCAGGCTGGCTTTGCAAAGGCTGGTTCTCACATGACCGCAACGGCGCTGCCAACCTCCGTCGACGCGATGCTCGAACTCTTGACCTCGCGCGGCTACCTCGCGGAGCGTTCGCTGGCGACGGTGACGTATCTGTCCTTGCGGATGGGCCGGCCGCTGTTCCTCGAAGGCGAGGCCGGCGTCGGCAAGACCGAAATTGCAAAAGTGCTGTCGGCGGCGCTGGGGCGCAGGCTGATCCGGCTGCAATGCTACGAGGGCCTCGACGTCGCCTCCTCGGTCTACGAGTGGAACAGCGCGGCGCAGATGATCGCGATCCGGCTCGCCGAAGCCGCCGGCGATACCGACCGCGACCAGCTTTCCAGCGACATCTTCGCCGAGCGCTATCTGATCAAGCGGCCGCTGCTGCAGGCGCTGGAGCCCGACGTAGCCGGTCCGCCGGTGCTGCTGATCGACGAGCTCGACCGCGCCGACGAGGCGTTCGAGGCCTATCTGCTGGAAATCCTCAGCGATTTCCAGGTCACGATCCCCGAATTCGGCACCATCAAGGCGCCGCACCCGCCGATCGTCATCATCACCTCGAACCGGACCCGCGAGATTCACGACGCGCTGAAGCGCCGCTGCCTCTATCACTGGGTGGATTATCCCAATGCCGAGCGCGAACTGGCGATCGTCAAGTCACGGGTGCCCGGCATCTCGGCAAAACTGTCGCAGCAGGTCGTCCGCTTCGTGCAGGCGCTGCGCGATCAGGATTTCTACAAATCGCCCGGCGTCGCCGAGACCATCGACTGGGCCACCGCGCTGACCGAACTCGACGCGCGGTCGCTGACCCCGCAGGTGGTCGGCGACACCCTCGGCGCGCTGTTGAAATACCAGGACGACATCGCGCGGATGCAAGGCGACACGCTGCAAAAGGTCTTGAAGGAAGCGACGAGCGAGAACTAGGCGACGGCAGAGAGGCAGCCGCGGTGCGCTCCCTCTCCCGCTCTTGCGGGGGAGGGCCGGGGTGGGGGCTCTCTCCGGTTGCTCGATTAACGAAGTCTGGCACTGGCTGGCACAGCGACTGCACCTCGAACAGTGTAAGCGTTGAGGCAGCCCCCACCCCGACCCTCCCCCGCAAGCGGGAGAGGGGGCGCACCGATCGCGTGAGAGAGTAGGGACTCAATGCCCATCAATCACCTCAATCCTCCCACCGGCCAAATGGCAGACAACGTCGTCGGCTTCGCCCGCGCGTTGCGCGCCGCCGGGATTCCGGTCGGTCCCGGCGCCGTGATCGATGCGCTGAACGCGCTGCAGGTGATCGAGATCGGCCACCGCGCCGACGTCTTCACCACGCTGGAAGCCATCTTCGTCAAGCGCCACGAGCACGCGCTGATTTTCGCCCAGGCCTTCGACCTGTTCTTCCGCGCCGCGGAGGAATGGAAGCACATGCTGGATTCGGTGCCGCTGCCGGATCACGCCAAGAAGAAGCCGCCGCCGGCGTCGCGCCGGGTCCAGGAAGCGCTGTCGCAGCCGCAGACCACCGAGATGCCGCAGGCCCAGGAGCAGGAACTGCGGCTCTCCGTGTCCGACAAGGAAATCCTGCAGAAAAAGGACTTTGCGCAGATGAGTGCGGCCGAGATCGCGCAGGTCACCCGCGCCATTGCGCAGATGCGGTTGCCGCAGGCCGAATTGCGTACCCGCCGCTACCAGCCCGACGCGCGCGGCCTGCGGCTCGACATGCGCCGCACCCTGCGCGGATCGCTGCGCACCGGCGGCGACATCATCGACATCCACCGACTCGGGCGGATCGACAAGCCGGCGCCGATCGTGGCGCTGCTGGATATATCGGGATCGATGAGCGAATACACGCGGCTGTTCCTGCATTTCCTGCATGCCATCACCGACGCGCGCAAGCGCGTCTCGGTGTTCCTGTTCGGCACGCGGCTGACCAATGTGACGCGAAGCCTGCGGGCGCGCGATCCCGACGAGGCGCTGGCGAGCTGTTCCTCCACGGTGGAGGACTGGGCCGGCGGCACCCGCATCGGCACCTCGCTGCACACCTTCAACAAATTGTGGGGCCGCCGCGTGCTCGGGCAGGGCGCCATCGTGCTCTTGATCTCCGACGGGCTGGAGCGCGAGGCCGACGCCAAGCTGGCGTTCGAGATGGACCGGCTGCACCGTTCCTGCCGCCGCCTGATCTGGCTCAACCCCCTGCTGCGCTTCGGCGGCTTCGAGGCCAAGGCGCAGGGCATCAAAATGATGCTGCCGCATGTTGACGAATTCCGTCCGGTACATAATTTGAGTTCGATCGAGGGACTGATATCGGCGCTGTCCTCGGCGCCCCCGCCGCACCACCGCAGCCTGATCAGATCCGCAGCTTGAAAGAGGCTCCCATGCTCAATCGCGACGAAGATATTCTGAAAGCGGCTGAGGACTGGCAGAAGGCCGGCCACGGGGTGGCACTGGCGACCGTGGTCGAGACCTGGGGCTCGGCGCCGCGGCCCGCGGGCTCCAGCCTGGTCATCAACGATGATGGCACGTTTCTGGGCTCGGTGTCCGGCGGCTGCGTCGAGGGCGCCGTCGTCACCGAGGCGCTCGACGTGATCGCCAGCGGCAAGCCGAAGATGCTGGAGTTCGGCGTCGCCGACGAGACCGCCTGGAATGTCGGGCTGTCCTGCGGCGGCACCATCCGTGTGTTCGTCGAGAAAGTGGGCCAGTCGTGAAGCTCGAAACCCTCAAGACGGTCAATGCCGAGCGCGCCGCGCGCCGGCCGGTCATCGTCGTCACCGATACCGACAATGGCGAGCAACGGCTGGTCAAGGCCGCCGACATCGCCGCTGACCCTCTGCGCGCCGAACTCTCAAAGCAGCTGCGGATGGGCAAGAGCGGCACGGTCGAAGTCGGCGGCAAGAAACTGTTTCTCAATGTCTATGCGCCCACCGCCAAACTCGTGATCGTCGGCGCGGTCCATATCAGCCAGGCGCTGGCGCCGCTGGCGCGCTCGCTGGACTACGACGTGACGGTGGTGGATCCGCGCACGGCGTTCGCCAGCCCAGAGCGGTTTCCCGATGTGCCGCTGATCGCGGAATGGCCCGACGTGGCGCTGCCGCCGCTCAACATCGACCACTACACCGCCTTCGTGGCGCTGACGCATGATCCCAAGATCGACGACCCGGCGCTGCTGCACGCGTTCGCGCGCGACTGCTTCTATATCGGCGCGCTCGGCTCGCGAAAGACCCACGCCAAGCGCGGCGAGCGGCTGAAGGCGCAGGGCGCCAAGGACGCCGACATCGCCCGCATTCACGCGCCGATCGGGCTCGCAATCGGCGCGGTGTCGCCGTCGGAGATCGCGGTCTCCATCATGGCCGAGATCACCGCGCAGCTTCGGCTCCCCGCCAAAGAAAAAGAACAGGCGGCATGAAGTTCGGTCCCGCCAGTCCGGCCGACGCGGTCGGCGGCGTCACCGTCCACACCCTGCGCCAGGGATCGCTGGTGCTGAAGAAGGGCACCACGATCGGCACCGCCGAAGTCGCGGCGCTCGACAAGGCCGGCGTCAAGGAAATCGTCGTGGTGCGGCTGGAGCCCGGCGACGTCTCCGAAGACGTCGCCGCCGCCAGCATCGCGCAGGCGGTCGCCGGCGACGGCGTCAATGTCGAGCGCGCCTTTACCGGCCGTGCCAATCTGTTCGCCGCCAAGGCCGGCGTGCTGGTGGTGGACCGCGCCAGGGTCGACCGTATCAACGCCGTCGACGAAGCCATCACCTTCGCCACGCTCGCCGCCTTCAAGCCGGTGGTCGAAGGCGAGATGATCGCCACGGTCAAGATCATTCCGTTCGGCGTCGAAGGCGCGTTGCGCGATGCGGCGGTTCAGGCTGCCAGCGGCGGCGGGCTGCGGGTCGCGCCCTATCAAATAAAGCGCGTCGGCATCGTCTCGACCTTGCTGCCGGGGCTGGCGCCGAAGGTGATCGAGAAGACGCTGCGGGTCACAGCGGAACGGCTGGCGCCCGCCGGTGCCACCATTATGGCCGAGCGCCGCGTGCCGCATGACGAAGCGGCATTGGCGGCTTCGATCAGGGAATTGCTCGGGCTCGGCGCCGAGCTCGTCATCGTGTTCGGCGCGTCCGCGATCGCCGACCGCCGCGACGTGATTCCGGCTGCCATCACCGGCATCGGGGGTTCGATCGAGCATTTCGGCATGCCGGTCGATCCCGGCAATCTGCTGCTGATCGGCAATGCCGGCGGCGTCCCGGTGCTGGGCGCGCCGGGCTGCGCGCGCTCGCCGGTGGAGAACGGGTTCGACTGGGTGCTGATGCGCCTCTTGGCCGAGCTCAAGGTCACCCGCGCCGAGCTCACCGGCATGGGCGTCGGCGGTCTCCTGATGGAAATCGTGACCCGGCCGCAGCCGCGCGCACCTGTCGGCCCGGATGGCAACCGCAACGTAACAGCCGTCATCCTCGCGGCCGGGCGTTCCACCCGGATGGGCGGTCCCAACAAGCTGCTGGCCGAACTCGGCGGCAAGACACTGGTGCGGACCGTGACCGAGCAGGCGCTGGCCTCGAAGGCCTCCAGCGTGGTGGTCGTGACCGGTCACCAGGCCGGACAGGTCGAACAGGCATTGAGCGGCCTGAACGTGACATTCGCGCGCAATCCCGATTTTGCCGGGGGCCTCGCCAGTTCGGTCAAGGCCGGCATCGCCGCGGTGCCTGGGGATGCCGACGGTGCGGTGATCTGTCTCGGCGACATGCCGCTGATCTCGGCCGACCTGATTGATCGCCTGATCGAGACCTTTGCGCCCGACCGCGGCAGCCTGATCGCGGTGCCCGTCAGCGACGGCCGGCGCGGCAATCCGGTGCTGTGGTCGCGCCGCTTCTTCAATGAATTGATGACGCTGGACGGCGATATCGGCGCCCGCCATTTGATCGCCAAACACGGCGAGGCGGTGGCCGAAGTCCCGGTCGAGGGCCGCGGCGCCTTCCTCGACATCGACACCCCGCAGGCGCTGGAGGAAGCGCAGCGGGGGTAAAAACGTAGGGTGGGCAAAGGCGCTCTTCGCGCCGTGCCCACCATTCGTCCTCCGCGCAAATGATGGTGGGCACGCCAACGGGCGCGCGTTCGCGCGACCGTTAGCTTTGCCCACCCTACGGATCCGCAATTCAACCTCTCGTTCACCAAGTCGAAACATCCGATGAGGTAGATTCCCCCGGATTGCCTCGGGGGAGGGGACCTTGATCGTTTCGACTGTCGTCGCGCAACGCCGTGCGCTGTTCATTCTGGCGCTGACTTTGGTGGTCGGCGCAACGCGCTTCGCCACCGAAAGCTGGGCGGCCGGCGCCTTCGCGGTCGGCAAATGCGGCGCCTATGGCCAGGCCTACGACTACCCGGCGGAAGCCGCCGCCCGCGCCGCGGCGCTGAAGCAGTGCAAGGGCGACTGCACCGCGGTGACCATGAAGCGCGCCTGCGCGGCTTTCGCGGTCGACATGGCCAATCCCTGCGGCGCCCACGGCTACGCCGTCAAGCCGAAGATTTCGAGTTCGCTCAACGCCGCGACCAAAAAATGCTACGAATTCGGCGGCAAGGAATGCGTGATCCGCGCCTGGGCCTGCGACGCCAAGGGCTGATTCCCATTGATCGTCATTCCGGGTTCGCGTCTTCGACGCGCCCCGGAATGACGTCGGAGTAAAGCCATGCAATTCGACACCAAGATCGCGGTCGTGATCCGGACCGACCTCGAGGCGTGGCAGAAGCTGAACGTCGCGGCGTTTCTGACCTCAGGGATTGCCGCCGCCTTTCCCGAATGCATCGGCGAGCCCTATGCCGACGGTTCGGGCACCCCCTATCTGTCGCTGATCGGCCAGCCGATCCTGATCTATGGCGCCGACCGGCCGCAGTTGTCCCGCGCGCTGGAGCGCGCGCTGGCGCGCAACGTAAAGCCGGCCGTCTATACCGAGGACATGTTTAGGACCACGCATGACGCCGCCAACCGCGAGGCGGTGCGGGCGGTGATCCGCGCCGAGCTCAACCTGGTCGGGCTCGCCATGCGCGCCGAGCGCAAGGTGATTGACAAGATCGTCGACGAGCTGAAGTTTCACAGCTGATCCAGATCAAGCCGACGCCGCTGTCCTGTGTCGTATTGGCTGGACCGGCCTGAACGGCTGGCAGTTCGGGGCTGGGGGGAAACGAACATGACGGCGGTGACCAAAATCGTCTTTCTCGGCGCAACCAGCGCCTCGTTCGGCATCAGCATATTCCGGGACCTGTTCTCCAGTCATGATCTGGCCGGCAGCACCCTGGTCATGGTCGGCAGGAACGTCGAGCGGCTGGCGCGGGCCGAGCGGCTGGCAAAACTGCTCAACGACAAATCGGGCGCGGGGTTGAAGATCGAGTCCACCACCGACTGGCGGTCTGCTCTCGACGGCGCGGCGTTCATCATCCACTCGACGGTGATCGATCGCAACCGGCTCTGGAAGCTCGATTGGGAAGTGCCGCGCAAATACGGCATCCGCCATACCCTGGGCGAGAACGGCGGCCCTGGCGGGCTGTTCTTCACGCTGCGCACCCTGCCGGTGGTGTTCGATTTCGTGCGCGAGATGGAGCGGCGCTGCCCGCAGGCGCTGTTCATCAATTTTTCCAACCCGGAAAGCCGCATCGTGCTGGCGCTCGGACAATACAGCAGGATCCGCACGGTCGGCCTCTGCCACGGAATTTTCATGGCGCGCGACGCGGTCGCCGCCATTGTCGGGCTGCCATCGGAACAGGTGGAGGTGTGGGGTGCCGGCCTCAATCACTTCCAGTGCCTGACCCAGATCCGCGACCGCGCGACCGGCGCCGACCTCTATCCGCTGCTGCGCGAAAAAGAGAGGAATTACGACCCGAAGGTCTCGCCACTGTCGCGCAATCTGTTCCGCGCCTTCGGCTACTGGCTCGGCTGCGGCGACGGCCATGTCGGTGAATACATGGCGTATGGCTGGGAAGCCGGCGAGGGCGGCTACAATTTCGAATGGGACGAAGGCGAGCGGGCGAAAACGGAAAAGACGATCGACGACGTACTGGCGGGAAGAGCGGAGATTCCGTGGTGGTGGCTGACGCCATCGGGCGAACGCGCCGTCGCCGTCATCGCGGCGGTGCTGCATGACCGCAAGCAACTGATCGAATCCGGCGTGGTCTATAATCAGAAGACGATTCCAAACCTGCCGGCCAATGCGGCCGTGGAAGTGCCTGTGATGGCGGACATCGCCGGCATTCATCCGGTTTCGCTGGGTCCGCTGCCCGACGCGGTCGCCAAGCTCATGGCCGTTCAGGTCAACGTGCAGCAACTCGCCGTCGAGGCGGCGGTGCGGGCTTCCAAGGAACTGGCGTTGCAGGCGCTGCTGATCGATCCCGTGGTGAATTCCGCGGATGCGGCGCGCCAACTTCTCGATGAACTCTGGGAAATCAACCGGCTCTATATCCGCAATTGCCTCTGATTCGGTGTTGCAGCCCATGCTTCGAGACGGCCACTTCGCGGCTTGCCCGGCATGAGGTCCGACTTGTTGAGACATCATGGCTTCATGCCGGAGGCGCTCAGGCCGGGCCTGCCGTCGCCACCCAGCCGCGGAACGAGAAGGCAGCATAGAAGAGCTCGACATCCGAGTATCCGGCCTCGCACAGCAGCACTTCCTCCTCGGTGACGGAAAGCAGGGGCAAGCGCCCCGCCATTCCCGCGGCGAAGGCCATGGCCTTCCCCCGATCGACGCTGCCGCGGTCGGCAAAGGCCGCCGAGCGCGCCAACCAGCGTTCTGCACCTCCGCCCGGCACGCTGTGATGGGCGACAACGAGGCGTGCGCCCGGCTTCAGCCGGCGATGGATGTCCTTCAACGTCAGCAGCCGCTCGCGCTTGTCGAGAAAGTGCAGCGTGAGCAGACATGCCGCTCCGTCGAACGAAACTGACGGCGCCGCATCGACGGTACCCTCGATCAGCTCGATCCGATCGTTGAACGGTTCGATATGTCGGCGGGCAAGGTCGAGCATGGCGGCGGAGGGGTCGACACCGGTAAACACCCATTCCCGCTGGGCTTCGGCCATCGCCTTCAGCTCCATGCCCCCTCCCGCACCGACCACGAGAATATGGGCCGCCGGCGGCGCCCGCTCGCCGAGGAGCAGCATCGTCATGCGATGGAGATCGGCCAGCCCCGGCACCTTCCGAGGCGTATCGTCCGCATAGGTTGCGACCATGGCCGGGTTCGAGAAGGGTCCCTGGTTCAAAGGTCCTTGGCTTTTTGTGTGGACGTCGTTCGGGGTGGACATGGGAATTCCAAGGCATGTATCAGATGGAGCCATTCATGTATCTTTAACAGATACGAATGAATCCGCGCTCCTGTCAATGATCCCGGCGATGCCTCGGGCAACGGTGACGCGCAGCGCATGATTGGAGGTTCGGGAGATGAACAGGGACACCAGACTGTCCGACGTCCTGCACGTGCTGCTGCATTTGGGGCAAGTCGAAGGGCCGGTGACCTCGGAGGTCCTGGCGAAAAGCATGGGCACCAACCCGGCCGTGTTCCGGCGGACCATGGCGGGCTTGAGGAAGGCAGGTCACGTCCAGTCCGGCAGGGGACATGGCGGCGGCTGGCGGTTGGCGCGCCCCCTGCGCCAGATCAGTCTGCTCGCCGTTTATGAAGCGCTTGGCCGGCCCAATCTCTTCGCCATTGGAAACCGCAGCGATCACCCTGATTGCCTGGTCGAAAGGAGCGTCAACGCCGCGATGGCGGACACGATGGCTCGCGCGGAAGCACTGTTCGTGGAGCGATTCAAAAAAGTAACGCTGGACACGCTTGCGCCGGGAAAGCCGGAGCCGCTTTCGGTGCACGGCCGAACCCGCCCCCGGGGCGGCGGCGGATCGTGAGCGAACACGACTGGAAATAGGTCATGCTTGTCCGCTCATTTGTGACGCGTGCCACGGCGAGCGAAATTTGATGGAAGCGATTGGGCCTGCGACAAATCAACCCGTCGGGTAAGATTTCGCTTTTCCCGAAACCCAAATCACCCCTAAGAATCCCGCCATCCTGTCCCCTTAGGAAGGGGCGTTGGCCATCGTCACCGAACGTTGGGACGGGATTGCGGTGGACGCGGCGGCATCGAGCGCGGAACGGGATTGCAGGGCGGGATAAACTCCGTGAGCGGTCCGTGGAACGTGCAGACGAGCGGTGCCGAAGCGTACGGCAAAATCGTGTGGACCTGACGCCTCAGTGGTCGGCGTCAAGTCTGCGGAAGGCAAGTCGGCCCGACCGGGCGCGGATGAGCCAGCTATCCGCAGGCGACGGAGGCGAGAAGA
>NZ_JAUSLT010000015.1 GCF_030646015.1 Bradyrhizobium sp. | reverse complement strand
TCGAGCACATCATCCGGAACGACGCGGTATTGCCGGCCGCCGGTTTTGATGACTGCGAACATCGTTTAATTCCTTCGTGTTCGATCCCGGCCTCGGACAAGTCCGGGCCGGCTTTTTCTTCAGTCGTTATGGGTTCAATTTCCGCGCGGTTCTCTTGGGAGCGATCCCTTGAATTCGCGCAAAAACAAACAGCGCGAGAAAACCTCGCGCCGGATTGGCGGGACTTATAGCCGGTGACGCCCGTGAGTCAAGGCAAACTGGCCCAAAAACCGGCCAAATATGCGGGATTTGGGCCAAAAATGGCGAATGGCGCGTGGCGAGTAGCGAAAAAAGGGGGCCATTCGCTACGCGCCATTCGCTACTCGCCCCTATGAAACCAATGGGTTCCCGGGCCGTTGACCTGCCATTCCGGGCAGAGCAGGGGCAAAATGGCTGAAGATATCGTAACCACCACGGGCATCGCCCGCCACGGCGCCACCCGGCTGCCGTCGGTCGACGTCGACAGTTTCAATATCGAGCTCAAGGACGATGCCGGCTTTCTCGGCGATCGCGCCAGCAAGGGCGCGTTCCGCCGGATTCTGGACGGCCTGCGCAAGCTGAAAGACGAGGTTGACGATCCGCTCGGCAAGAAAGATTCCCACGACATCGGCAAGACCGAACTCGACGAGGCGTTGGTCGGCGACGATATTCATGCCGCAGCCCTGGTACACGGCGCGATCGAGGAATTTGCCCAGGAACTGGCCTATGTGACGGGGCGGTTTCTCAAGACCAAGGCCTGGGCCGATACCGAACGCATCGTGGTCGGTGGCGGCTTCCGGCAGAGCCGGGTTGGCGAACTCGCGATCGCGCGCACGGACGTCCTGCTCAAGGCCGAGGATTTCAAGGTGGATTTGGTGCCGATCCGCTTTGACCCGGATGAGGCCGGCCTGATCGGCTGCCTGCATCTGGCGCCGTCCTGGATCTTCGAGGCCCATGACAGCATTCTCGCGGTCGATATCGGCGGCACCAATATCCGCTGTGGAGTGGTCGAAACCCGCTGGAAAAAGGCGAAGGATCTGTCCAGGGCGGGGGTGTTCAAGTCCGAACTCTGGCGCCATGCCGACGACGAGCCGACCCGTGAAGGGGCGGTGAAGCGGCTGGTCAAGATGCTGAAGGGCCTGATCACCGCGGCCGAGACCGAAGGGCTGAAGCTGGCGCCCTTCATCGGGATCTCCTGTCCAGGCGTCATCAACGAGGACGGCTCGATCGAGAAGGGCGCGCAAAACCTGCCGGGCAACTGGGAAAGCAGCAAGTTCAACCTGCCGGCCAGCCTGGTCGAGGGCATCCCGCAGATCGGCGATCACGACACCGCGGTGCTGATGCATAATGACGGCGTGGCGCAGGGGCTTTCCGAGGTTCCGTTCATGCAGGATGTCGAGTGCTGGGGCGTGCTGACTATCGGCACCGGCCTCGGCAATGCGCGCTTCACCAACCGTGCCAAGGAAAAGAACGGCAAGAAGGCCAAGGAAGACAAGAAGGACGACAAGAAGGAAAAGAAGAGCAAGGATTGAGGCTCAGGAATTGAGTCGGTGGGCCGGTAACCTTGACTGGTTAGGTTAAAACACAGATCGCGTTGCCGATTTCCGGCGGCCCGCTACGGTCAGACCGTCGCTCAGACTGGCCAGCGAAGCCGCACTTCCGGCCAGAATTTCAATGAGGCGACACGGGGCCGCCAGGGTTTTGTCGCGTCTGGCGGCCCCACTCTTGCTTTCAGCAGGTTTGGCTCCCGGACCGGGTAAATTCACGCCCGCAGCGCCTTGTCTGCCCCGCCAACCTCGCCTAGAACTCGGCCCGACCGCGGGCGGATCAAACCACCCGCAATGGCGCCTGGAGAGGTGGCAGAGTGGTCGAATGCACCGCACTCGAAATGCGGCATAGGTGCAAGCCTATCGGGGGTTCGAATCCCTCCCTCTCCGCCAGACGTCTTTTCAAGATATTGATTTTATTATCTAATCCTATAGATGAGGAATTCTATACCACATTCCACCCCACATTATAGGTTGATTGAATAAGTGTGTCCGGTGAATAGTTAGAAGGTCCTGGAGAATCGAAGTTGCTCAGCCGCAGGTTGTGCAACGTGTCTCATGGAAATCTGGCAACTAGACCAATCTACAGGGCCATTTCTTTTTCAAGCGATAGCTCATTTGGAAGCTCTAACGTAGAGTACTGCCAATACTGGCCGTCCCGCCACGTGGACAGCGCCATATGGCGGGCGGATTCGAACATTGAGCAGCTTTTACGATCGGCCGATTCTGAACTCGCCATATCGGGCGCCGGAACTGCACCATCCTCTCGACGAGAACGGCCAGCCGCTCGAAGGCGAGCCGCGGCGCGGTCGTCGGCCGTCCCGCTTGCTCGTTCCTGTTCCGGCCTCAAGGAAGAAAGCGGCGGCGGCCCAGGCGTCGCTCGAACTGGAGACCTATACCGACCATGCGCTGATCAACGAAATTCGCGGCCATCTCGATAGCTGGCGCGGCTTGCGCAATCCGGCCGACTGGGGCGTGACCGTCACGACGCAGCGACTGCTCGAACATTGGCGGCACCATGATTTCGTCGGGCCGAAGCCGTTCTTCTGCCAGATCGAAGCGGTCGAAACCATCATCTGGCTGACCGAGGTCGCACCAAAACGCGCGGCGACGAAGGGGCTGCTGGATCAGATCGGCAAAGCCAACGCAGAGGCCAACCCCGAACTGTTCCGAGTGGCCATGAAGATGGCGACCGGCAGCGGCAAGACCACCGTGATGGCCATGCTGATCGCCTGGCAGGCGGTCAACGCGGCCCGCAAGGATTCGAAGGATTTTTCTCGCGCCTTCCTGATCGTCACCCCCGGCATCACCATCCGCGACCGTCTTCGCGTGCTGCTGCCGAGCGAGCCGGACAATTACTACGAGACCCGCGAGATCGTGCCGCCGGAAATGCTGCCGGAGGTCCGTCGCGCCGAGATCGTGATCACCAATTACCATTCGTTTCAGCACCGCGAGACTCTGTCCCTGCCCAAGGTCGCGCGCAGCTTCTTGCAGGGCAATGCGCCCGAGCCGATCAAGACGACCGAGACAGATGCGGAGATGCTGGCCCGTGCCTGCGGCAAGCTGCTGAACTACGACCGCGTCAATGTGATGAACGACGAGGCGCATCATTGCTATCGGCACAGGATCGGCGGCGACGTTGAGGGTCCGCTGACAGGGGAAGACAAGAAGGAGGCAGCTGAGAACGAGGAGGCCGCTCGACTCTGGATCAACGGCATCGAGGCGTTGGGTCGCAAACTGTCGAAGGGCGTGCGCGCGGTCTATGACCTCTCAGCCACCCCCTTCTTCCTGCGCGGCTCGGGCTATGATGAAGGCACCCTGTTCCCCTGGGTGGTGTCCGATTTCAGCTTGATGGACGCGATCGAGAGTGGCATCGTCAAACTGCCCCGCGTTCCCGTCACCGACAATCTCGTGCAGACCGATTCGGTGGTCTATCGCCATCTGTGGCAGCACATCGGCAAGGACCTGCCAAAGACCGCGGCGGGCGCCAACAAGCTAAGCCCGTTCGATCTTCCCAACATGCTGCGCACGGCGCTAAGCGCGCTCTACAGCCATTACGAGGGCGAGTTCGAGCGCTGGGAGCGCGCCGGCATCGCCGTGCCGCCGGTGTTCATCGTGGTGTGCCAGAACACCGCGATTTCGAAACTGGTGTTCGAGTGGATCGCCGGCTTCGAGCGCGGCGACGCGGAGGAGGGCGAACGCGCCGCCTTCCACGCCGGGCATCTCGAACGGTTTCGAAACTACGACGACCAGGGCGGACGCCTTCCCCGCCCGCGGACGCTGCTGATCGACTCGCGCCAGATCGAATCCGGCGACGCCCTGGACAAGGGTTTTCGCGACGCCGCTGGCCCCGAGATAGAGCAGTTTATGCGCGAACGTGCGGTCCGCGAAGGCGCCGGCGGCGCGCAGGGCGAAACCAGCGAGAGCGAGCTGTTGCGCGAGGTGATGAATACCGTCGGTCGGGTCGGCCGGCTTGGCGAACAGATCCGCTGCGTCGTGTCGGTGTCGATGCTCACCGAAGGCTGGGACACCAATACAGTGACCCACATCCTCGGTATCAGGGCGTTCGGCACCCAGCTGTTGTGCGAACAGGTGGTCGGGCGCGGCCTGCGCCGCCAGTCCTACGAGCTCAACCCGAAGACCAGCTTGTTCGACGTCGAATATGCCGACATCATGGGCATCCCCTTCGATTTCGCCTCGTCCCCGCAGAAGGCGACGCCGACCGCGCCGAAGCCGGTCACGCGCGTCCATGCGATCAAGGAGAGAGCGGAGTTCGAGATCCGCTTTCCTCGCGTCAGCGGCTATCGCCGCGATCTGCCGTCCGAGAAACTGGAAGCTCAATTCACCGCGGACAGCCGGCTGGAGATCACCCCTGCCGATATCGGCCCGACCTCGGTGGTGATGGAAGGCATCGTCGGCGCCGGCGTCACCATCACGCCGCAGGTGCTGGAGCGGCTGCGTCATTCGGAGATCAGCTTCAACCTCGCCAAGCATCTGCTCTACACGCAATTCCGCGATGACGAGGGCTTTCCCAAGCAGCATCTGTTTCCGCAGATCCAGCGGCTGGCGCGCCGATGGCTCGACGAAGGCTATCTGGTCACGCGGGGCGTGCCGGTCGGCGCGATCCTGTATCAGGACCAGCTCGCCCGCGCGGCGGAAAAGATCGACATTGCGCTGACGCGCGGCAGTGAGGGACGGCTGCTGGCGGTGCTCGATCCCTACAACTCAAAAGGCTCGACGCGCTTCGTCAACTTCATCACCTCGAAGCCGGTATGGAAGACGGGCGCGCAGCCGCCAAAGTGCCACATCAGCCATGTCGTACTCGACAGTAGTTGGGAGGAGCAACTTGCGCTCATCGGTTTAATCCAGGCATAAATCTCTTGAACCCGGTCCTCGCCGACTCCCGCTCTTAATTTAGGGCCGCTGCGTGGATACTTCGTTTTGTAAGGTTCTCTACCGTTGAGTTCTGCCAACATCCCCGGTCTGATGCGCTTCGCGAAGCAACGTCAAAGCGCGTGGTGCCAAGGGCACTCGGTGCTCCCGTCCCGCCTTCATCCGGTCCGCAGGAATAGTCCAGACAGCTTTGTCAAAGTCGACCTCGGTCCATTCTGCCTTCAGCACTTCGTTGGTCCTCGCAGCAGTGAGGATCAAGAATTCAAACGCCAGTCGAGCTAACACACCGGTAGGGACGTCGGAGAGATTGCGAACGAATTCGGGAACTTCGACATACGGGATGGCGGCGAAATGCCCGCGTTTCTCGTTCTGGCGGGGAAGACCCTTGCCGACCCCTTCTACGGGGTTGTCGCCGGTGCGATAGCCGGCCGCCTTAGCCCAATCCAGAACGGTCGCAATGCGTCGACGGATGCGTCGCGCAGTTTGGGGTTTAGAAAGCCATATTGGCGATAGGGCTCGGAGGACGTCTGAGGTCTCGACCTGATCCACGCGCTTTTCACCCATCACCGGGAAAACGTAGGTGGTTAGGGTGTTGATCCAAGCTGAGGCATGCTTCTCGTTTTTCCAGCCCGCACGATGCTGGTCTATGGTGCTTCGCGCAGCTTCAGAAAAATTCGGAACTACTGCTCTGGCCTTGCGCTTCGCCTCGAAAGGATTACCACCTTCTCGCGCCAGTCTGCGATATTCCTGAGCCTTCAATCTGGCTTCGGCCAAAGATACTAAGCGCAGCCCACCCAGGCCCATGTCATGACGCTTCCCCTGGATAACCGTTCGCAATATCCAACGTTTCGCGCCTGATGGGTCAACGACAAGGTATAGTCCGTTGCCGTCACCATATCGGCCGGGCACAGTCAGGCTATTGACCCGAACCGAGGTCAGGGCTTTTTGGGGATGGCGGGCCATACCACAAAAAGTTTTGGATTTGCTGGATTTTCACTGGACGTGGTTGGACGTTGAATACCGTCTTAGTCATTGACCTGCATGATCTAATCGGACTTCGTTGAACTTAGCCGGACGCTAAGTGTAAGGCCTCCCTCTCCGCCAATAAATTCGTATAACTATTTGATATTTAGCCAACAATTTCCGATAGGCGAGCAATAGATCTCACGCCACGAGCAGAATCTTCCGCCGAGTAAAGTATGGGAGGAGCACGTGAAGTTGATTTTGACGGGGACCACGCGCGTCGTGATCCTGGCAGGACCCTTCGCAATAAAGTTTGCCCGCTTCAAGATCTGGTTCGTCTGCAAACGCGGGTGGCAAATTCTCTTTCGGGGACAATACGCGCAACAATCCGCTGTCTGGAGAGAGAACGGCGGCAGCACCGGACGATTGGTGCTGTCGAATCTTTTCGCGGGCATCGTAGCGAACAGGTACGAGTACTTGCTCGCGAGCCAGGCCGGAAATTACGATCTCGTGCGAACCTATTGCACGCTCGGGTACCTGATCAACGTCCAGGAAAGAGGAGAAGCGTCGCTCGCCGCGGACACGCGCGGACATCCGATCATGCGCGAAAAATCGCGTCATCCCGGCCTCGCCGTTGACCTGCGCAACGAACAATTTTGTATCGCCCGCGGGTCGCTATTGCTCGCCGACTACGGCAGCGCCGCTATCTGCCGCATGATCGCCGAGCAAGGGCGCATGGTCCCGCGGCGTGGGCAGCGCCCGCGCGTATTAGCGGTCACCGCCGAAGCCAAACGGAGAAGCGCCGGGTAGCGCGAGTGAATTGATGCGCCCCGGCTGTTGGGTGTAGCCGACCCCAAGTGACAGGCTGAGATTCGATGCCGGCTGGAATTCGATGCCCGCATGTGCGGTATAGCCGGGCAGTGTTGTGGACGTGGCGTCGAAGGATGCAAAAGGACTGCCGATCCCGGGGTTATATTTCAAGGTGTTGAAACCGGCATAGACCGTGACGGGCAGATTGCCGACGGTTTGGAAGTTATAACCGAACTGCACGCCTTCGTAAGACAGCAAGCGGGCATTGCCGAACGCGCCATTCTGGTTGATGCCGTTCATGCTCAAGCCCATGGCGCCGCCTTCGGTGCCGACGAACCAGCCGTTCGGAAAATGGTAGCGCATATGGGAAAAGCCGCCGCCTCGGGCGGCACTGCGGTCAAAGCCCGGAAAGTTGGCGTAGGTGTTTGAACCCGCGCCGCCGGTCGGATCGCCGCCGAAGCCGATCGGCCAGCTTGGGATCCAGTATGCGACAGGAGCGGCTTGCGCGTGAGCGGTTCGCGTGACCAGGCAGAGCGTCGCCAAGACCAATGTCGAGACCAACGTCGAGACCAACGCAACGCCTGATCTGCGTGATAAAATGGACATCCGCGCTACCGCCAAGTGTACCGGCAAGTGTGATGAAACCATACTCGACGAATATCAAAAATGCCAGAGTGCGGCGCTGATAGCCGTCGCAGGGAATGGCAAGCTTTCCTTCGTTTCATTCCATGCCGGAACTCATCACCATATGCGCTCCGCGACACGCCAGCGCTTTCATCCCGGCAGTCATGCTGTAGGCGACAACAACGAACATTCATGATGCCGCCGCGCTCGGCGGCTTGCGTGATAGCGATCACATCGCACGACATCGCGCGGGTCTAGCTTTCGATCGCAGCAGGGCGATCCTCGCGCTGCGCAAACCGGGAGAAGACCATGACAAGGACCAGGAAGCTCATCGTGTCGGCGATTGCTGTTCTCGCGCTGAGCACGGCCTCGCTGTCCATCAATAGCGCGGCTATGGCTGGTGGCCACGGCCACGGCGGCCACGGACATGGTCATGGCCACGGACATGGGCACGGCCATCACGCCCACGGCCATGGCCATGGCCATGGCCATCATCACGGCTACCGTCACGGCAGTTGCTGGAGGCTGACGCCGTACGGTTTGATCAATGTCTGCGCGATCTACTGATCGGATGACGCGCAAGGGAACTCGCCCGGGCCAGGAAGCGGGCGAGTTCTCAAGGTTGAACCAGCCGAACCGGTGAGCTGCGCCTGCACGGTTCTGGAAGCCAGCCATAGGCAATGGAAAATCGATCGGGCGGGCAGGGGCGGCGGAGACGCTACGTGGTTAACGCCGCAATTCAGCTATTCCGCGCGGCTATTTTCCGGAATCATCAGGATAATCAGCCGGTTCCATGCTGTCCCGGCGGTCGCGCCGAGCAACGAAGTTTGTTGCTTTTTTGACGCATTGCGCCTAAAAGCCCGTTCTCACCGGAAAAATCAGGCGATGGCCCACAATTACGCAATCAACGACGATGTCCACCACCAGTTGCAGGGGCCGCAGGGCCGCGCCGTGGTGAAGCAGCGCAGCATCTATACCATCGTCACCTGCCTGCCGATCGAGGCCGACGGCCGCCCGCGCTACCGCATCAAGAGCAAGACCGAGAACGTCGAGCGCGTGGTGACCGAGGAACAGATCAGCCGGCTCGGCTGATCCGATCAGCCGGCTCGGCTGATCTGGGCAGTCAGTGACGTCGATCTGACGAAGGCCGGGTTCGACCGCGACAGATCGCGGCGCCGATCCGTGTCACTTCGGCGCCAGCACCGGATGGATCAGCGCGGAGCGGGCGAATTTCTTGAGCGCTGTGGGCTTGCCGAACAGGTAGCCCTGGACCAGGTCGAAACCCATTTCATTCGCGGCAACAAAATCGGCCCGGGTCTCGATTCCCTCGGCGACGACCCGCACGCCATAGCCCCTGGCGAGTTCGATGATGCTGCGGCACACCGTCTGCTTCAACCGGTCGTTGGCGCAGCCCGTGGCGAATTGTCGATCGACCTTGAGTTCGGCGAAGGGGAATGTTTCGAGTCCCATCAGCGCCGGCCATTCGGTTCCAACATCGTCGATCGAAACCGCGATGTTGCGCAGCCGAACTTCCCTGGCGACATCGACCAGCACGTTCAGGTTGTCGATCACCTCGGCGCTCTTGACTTCGATGAGCAGGCCGCCGAATGCCGGATGCGCCGGTACCCGCTGGCAGAGATCGCGCACCGCCTGGTGATTCCTGAGAAAGGAGGCCGGCAGGTTGATCGAGACGTCTGTCGGAGTTTGCTTTCGCAGCAGGTAGTGCCAATCCTCGATGGCGCGGTCGATCACGAATTCCGACAGGCGCCGGAAACAGGGATCGTCGCCCTCCGGGACAAAATAGGCTGGCGGGACCACGCCCCACGTTGGATGCCGCATGCGTACCAGCGCTTCGGCGCGGCAGCGCACCAGCGTGCGGGCATCGATCTTCGGTTGATACCATAATTCGAGCCAGCCGGCGTGCAGTGCCTCCGCGACGTGAACCGCCGGGCGGGGTACCGGGTCTTCGGGGAGAAGCTTGCCAACGCGTTCGCGCAACGCCCCGGCGGCAAACGGCGTGGCGAGCGGCGGCAGCATCGCGAGGCCGTATTCCTCGCCAACTTGCCGCACGGCCCTGACGATGATCGACTCGCGCGCGCCGATGGCGAGCACCTTGCCGCCGAACTCGCGGTGCACGAGGATCTCGAGAATTTTGCCGGCCTCGATTCCGTCGACCGACACGCTGATGACGACGAGATCCGGAAGATGGGCCGTGAGGATCTCTTCCAGATCGTCGGCCTTCGCGCATTCGCTGGTGACGAAGCCGAAATCTTCAAGGATGTCGGTGAGGAACGCTCGAAGATGCTTCTTGCCGTCCGCGACGCATACGCGTGGCGCTACCTTGCGGCGTCCGAAAACAGTATTTGTCTGCGCGAGATTGCCACCGCGCATCGAGTCCGTCATCGCCAAGTCCCCCGCCTGAAGTGCAAGGCTTGTTAGCGGCGCGCATGGTTTCAAATATGGTGATCCTGCGCGCAGAATTGAAATTATTCGCGTAACGTTAAAAGGCGCAATGCGCGTAAAATTTGCAGCAAAACCCGCAAGAGAAACTGCAGGCGTTACGTGTGGAAACCGGAGTGGTGTCGCTCCCCCATAAAGCAGGACCGGGAGCCTTTGACTTGGCTCTGACTTGGCTCTGACTTGGCGCAGCCGAGCCGCGGATCCGCCGGCTCGGCGGATCGCGGCCGTTGCTTTCGTTAGGGTTTTGTCATGTTGGCGGGATTCGCTTGCTATTTCGGCCAGAGCCGTGTAAACGCCTGCCATTCGAACAATCGATCTGCCTTGTTGAACGCGCCGAACCGGCTCCACTCCCCAAGACATCGCTGAAATCGGATTTACGCTCGCGCGAAGGTCGTGCGGGCAACTCGCGCATTAGCGCATCTTGGAGAAACTCAAATGTCTACCGGAACAGTTAAGTGGTTCAACGCGACCAAGGGCTTCGGCTTCATTCAGCCTGACGATGGCGGCAACGACGTGTTCGTGCACATCAGCGCCGTCGAGCGCGCCGGCATGGGCTCGCTCAACGAAGGCCAGAAGCTTTCGTACGAAGCGAAGGTCGACAGCATGCGCGGCAAGACCAGCGCGGAAAACCTCCGCGCCATGTAACGCAAATCGATCCCGCCGATTTCCGCGGATGTACCGGAATCACAGGGGTCAGTTGGCGCTATCAGCGACATGAAAATCAAAGCCCGCCGGCCAAGCCGGCGGGCTTTTTCGTGCCCGTCCACCGGCGACCAAGTGACGCGCTCAGCCGGCATCGCGATCGCGGGCCGGCGCCGGTTCCTCAGCCTGCGCTGACGAGTTTCCTGCAAAAGGCCGCTCCGCCGGCCAGCGCATCGCGCCCCTTCCAGGCCAGATAGGTCAGGCGGCCGGAGAGGGATAGATGGCCGCGCAGGCTGCGCGATCCCAGCACGTGGCCGACATTGTCGGGAAACCGGCTCACTTCCGCCTCGACGAGCGTCGCGGTCGCGCTGATGAGATTCTCCAGCCGCTGTCCCCATTCGGATTCGTCAAGCTGATCGATGCGGACCCGCAGGGCGTATTCGGTGCCGTAGATCTCGGTCAGGATTTCCTTCGCAACCAGCACCCGGTTGTTTTTCAGGGCAACGCGCAGCGCCGTTCGCCTGATGTCCAGGCGATCCAGTACCATCGAGACCGTGATCGCATAGGGCGTGGCGGCGATGTCGGCGGCGTTCTTGCTCGGCGCGGCCTTGCTGGCAAGGCGGATCAACTGCCATGGCGTCTTCAGTCGCCGTGCCACCAGTGCCAGCGCAAAGGGCAGCGCATCGGCGTGCTTCTTTTCGAACAGTTTCAGCTGGGATTCGACTTTGGCGACGAGTGTGTCGCTGAACTCTGCGATCTTGACCGGAAGGGCGTCGTTGAACTTGGCCAGCGCGACGCGTGCTCGCATCGCGCAAAGGATCTTGTTCAGGTCGTGAGAGACCGATCGCGCAGTCGTATAGGTCGCGAGCTTGGCCTGGGCCTGACGGGTGGCATCCGGCGAGCCCAGCGTATTCTCCAGGGACTTGACCACCTTGGTCTGGAACGTGTCGACAACCCGCTGGACCTCCTTTTGATTGTCGGAGGCGATCAGCTTGTTTACCGCGCCGGCATAGTCGCGCGCCATCGTCGGCAGCAGATCCCGGCTGATCCATTCCCAAATGGGAGACAGCGAGCCGCGCGATATTCGCCCTGAATTGGCATGGTCCGGATCGGCGTCAATCAGCAGCGGCTCCAGCGGAGCGAAAAAAAGTCGCGAAGGATGGCTGACGCGACTCGCATTCGATCCATCGGCACGGAACTCGGCGCGCAACTTCTCCAGGACAGGCGCAGCGCCCGGAATCTCGGCGCCGCAAACTTCCAGCCGCTCAAGTTCGGTCAACAGGCTGCCGCGCGTCAACGGCGTCAGCCGTTGGAGGAACTCCTGGATCTGGTCGACCAGTGCCATTGCGATCCGGTTCGCGCGTGATCAATTCTGTCTCGACGATGGGCCTGACGCGTGCAGGCGTAAACGTCGTGGCATGGAACCACGAAAACAGTTGGCGTCAGATTAAGACGCAAAGCAGATACCCGTGAAACTACGGGCTTCGCGCCCGCGCCCTCGATGCTTTTTCTCTCAGTATAACTACTGAGATTTTAACGTGGCTCGTGCGTTTCCGGCGGAATACGCACGATTTGGCGCTGAATCGCTGCCGCGGGCGACTACGGGCTCCGATAAATTCACCGTAGTCTTACTAGGTACAAAATTAACCCTCAAACAGCGGAGGGTTGTTAAACAAATTGCATGTCACAGCAGGAAAACCGAATCACTGATTCGCCCTTTTCGAAGTGGACGGAAGGCAGTGCGCCGATCGGCGGCGACGATGCTGAAATTGTCCGGCTGTCCGCGGCGCGAACAAAGGCGATGGATGAAGCGGGAGCGGCGATCGCGCGCCAGCTCAACGGGCCATTGACCGCGCTGTTGCTCTATATGGGCGAAATCAAGCAACACAGCCACCAGCTCACGCAAACCGATGGCAATCGGGCTTACCTGCAGCAAGTGGTGGAGAATGCGCTTCAGCAAACCGAGCGCGTCTGCGCCATGATGAAGCAGATTGCCGGCACGCAAGAGGAAGCCGTCGTCGTGCCAGGCCGCGCGACTGGCTGGGAAGTGCGTACCAGCCGAACCAAGGATCGCGCGCCGGGCGTCATGTTCGCATCGGAGCCCGGTCAGAAGCCGCTGACGAAGCGGGAGCGCGAGGTTCTGAACTTCATCAGTGAGGGCTGCTCCAACAAGGAGGGCGCCTTGCGAATGCGCATCAGCCCGAGGACGTTCGAAAGCCATCGCGCCGAGGCGATGCGAAAGCTCGGCGCGCGAAACACGGCGGATCTTGTCCGCACTGCGCTGCTGCATCCGAGTGGTGTGTAGCACCGGATCGCGCGGCGCGCCGGCGGTGCGTCATCGCCCGGCCGCGATCATGCGCCTGGCGGCTTCAGTTTCTGATTTTTCGATAAAGTTGTGAGGCTGGCAATACCTTGGCCGGCAAGGCCTCGGGACAACGATGCTCGGTTACCGAAGGCTTGGGCCTCGAACCCCGGGCATCCCGCCGCTCAATAAAAGTCTTCCACGAAGGCGTGAACGCGAGGCGTCGGCCGCAAGACCTCGGCCTTGATCTTGGGTTCGGTCGGGACGATCGTGATGGTCCACTGCGTCGGAACGCTCGACTTGCTTTCCAGCACCGAGCGCACGTGACCGGTGACCGTCGAGCCGCCGGTTCGGATCGTCGCGGTTCTGCCGTTGAACTGCGCAATGCGAAAACGCCGGACTTCTTTCTGGTCGGTCGTTTCAAACGTGAACATGAAGCTCTCCTCTGCTCACGCAATATCGCCGCTTATTCTTATCTGTGTGTGAAAATCCTACGCCGTAGTAGTACGGCCGCGTTACGCCGGGGCCGCGGCGGCGGAGATGCGCCTTTGCGATGTCTGCGCGCAGGGCGAAGCAAGGCCGGCAAAGTGGCGGGGAGGGGACGAATTCGTCACCGGTGCGCGGGTTGCGATCGCGTCGGCCGCAAGTGATCGCGGCCGGTCTTCGGCCTGGAAACCGGCCGGTTGGGTCGGTCGCGGTATGTTACCCGGCCGATCCCGGAAATACCGCTTCCATCTTGGTCTTCAGCGTGGCGGCATTGAACGGCTTGACGATGTAGTTGCTGACGCCGGCCTTTTTCGCGGCGATGACGTTTTCGGTCTTCGACTCCGCGGTGATCATGATGAAGGGCGTTTGCGAAAGCTCCGGGCTGGCGCGCACTTCCCTGAGCAGGTCATAGCCGGTCATCGGCTCCATGTTCCAGTCGGAAATCACCAGGCCGTATTTCTTGCCCTGCATCTTGGCGAGCGCTGCCGATCCGTCGCTGGCGTCATCCACGTTCTCGAAGCCAAGCTGCTTCAGAAGGTTGCGGATGATCCGGATCATGGTGTTGTAGTCATCGACCACCAGGATCGGCATCGATAAATCAAAGGCCATGTAGTTACTCCGCACGGTTCGCAAATTGCCGGCACAAGTGGGATATCCGCAGCATGCGAAAGAAAATATTCGATGCTTTTCTCGAATTCACGCCCGTCAGCACCGTGACAACTACCAGCGGTCATTGAACAGCCCGTTAATTCCGGCCGAATTAATATTCCAGGGCTTGCAGGCTTCCCTGCGGGATTCCCGTAATTGTACGGATACGGCGTGGTTCGTGCTGCACGATTTACCATGATCGTCATGCGCAACGGCCCGGCGACCACGCCCGCAGGATCAGGCCGGACCATTCGTTCCGGCAGGCCGTCTAGATGCGGTCACGGCCTCAGTGCGGATGAATCAGCCTCTCGTAATGGGCCTTTACGGTTGCGTAGCATTCGCAGGAGGTCTTGCTGAGGCCGTCGAAGTCGGTGATCTCGATATGCCCCCGGCTATAGTGGATGAATTTGGCCTGCTGCAGCGTGTTGGCCACCAGCGATACGCTGTTGCGGCGCGCGCCGATCATCTGCGCCATCGATTCCTGCGTCAGGACCAGGTTGTTGCTGCCCGACAGGTCGCGCGTGTGCAGCAGGCATCGCGCCAGCCGGGATTCCACCGTGTGCGCGGCGTTGCATCCGGCGGTCTGCTGGATCTGCGCGTACACCGCCAGTCCATGCCGCACCAGCGTCGCCCGGAACGTCGCGCTTTGCTCGGCGGCGCTCCGCACACGATCGATGTCAAGCGTCGAGGCGATGCCGGGCACCAGCACGACGGCGCTGTTCAGGGCGGTCGGATCGCCCAGCGCGGAGAACGTGCCGAAGATGCTGTCGCGGCCGATCATCGCGATCTGAACGCTTTCTCCCTTCGCAAGCTTCACCACGAGGGAGATCACGCCCTTATGCGGAAGGTAGGCGCGCTTGAGCGCTTCGTCGACCTCGACCAGCACGGTTTCCTGAGTCAGATCGACGGTGCGCAGATACGGGCGGACCAGTTCGAAATCGTCCGCGGCCAGCGCCGACAAGAAGCCGTTGGGTGAACGAGTAGCCGAGTCCAAACGAGCCTCCGGCCTTGAGAGGGAGCGCACCGGTCTCAGGGTCGCCGACGCATATGCACGGTATCCAACTAAAGCATAGGCTGCAGGCGCATGGTTGGCGAGGAGAATCGGTATGCAGGCCGTGCCTCCCGGCATCGGTTCCGCTCACATGAGCGTTATCGTGTGCGTAGCGAGAGCCTCGGTCCGTTGCGGGGTCGTCAATCGGGTGCCCTGAGCAACCGGTCGTGTTGCGCCTTGACTGCCTGGTAGCATTCGCAGGACGTCTCTCGCAGCCCTTCCGTGTCGGTGATCTCGAGGTGACCGCGGCTGTAGCGAAGAATCCCGGCCTCCTGCAGCGCATGGGCGACGATCGACACCGCGTTGCGCTGCACACCGATCATCTGCGCCAGGACTTCCTGCGTCAGTGGCAGGCTCTCGCTGCTGGTCCGATCGCGCGCATGCAACAGCCAGCGCGCAAGGCGCGCTTCGACCGAATGCGACGCATTGCATGCGGCGGATTGCTGGGCTTGTGCGGACAGGGCCTGTTGATGCCGCGCCAGCAGAGCTCGAAAAGTGCTGCTCCGGTCGGCAGCCGCGCGAAAGCGCGCAACCTCCAGAATCGCAGCTGTACCCGGCAGCCGAACCACCGCGTCGGTCAGGGATACGTCATCGGCGAGCCCGGCCGCGGCGCCGAAAACGCTGTCCGGGCCGACCATCGCCACCTCCACCGTGTGTCCTTCCAGCAGGCTGTTGCTCAAGGAAATGACGCCGCTCTGGGGCAGATAGACATGCGTCAGCGGTGCGCCGGCTTCAACAAGGACAGCTTCCCTTACCAGCTCGCCGAGCTGGAGATGCGGACGCAGCAACTCGAAGTCCGCCGGGAGCAGAGCTCGCAACAGCTGGTTGGATGAATGCAGGACAGACGGCAAAAGCAAGTGCCCGTTCGGTCATTGGTCAGGGTGAGCCGTTGCTGTCTGCCAATGCATCAAAGATGAGCCCGGCCATTCGATTGCGCAAGGCGGAAAGTTGTGCATGGGTTGCTATACACGGCAGGGGGCAGACAGCCAGCTGCATTGAGGCGGAAATGAGAATAGCGCGCTGATTCGCGGTGGCGAAAATCACAGCGCGATCAGTACAGGAGTTGGTTGAACGCGTAGAGGGGCGGGAGAAAGCCCGGCATGCGACGCATTCTTGTTGTGGATGACGACCCACATATTTGTCTCGCCATTCGCGCGTGGCTGAAGCGCTATGGTTTCAAGGTCGCGATCGCCGATGGTGGCGCCAGCGGTCTTCTCGCCCTCGACAATTCGACCTTCGACCTGATGATCGTCGACATCTTCATGCCCAATATGCGGGGCTTCGAATCGATCCGGGTGTTTCACGATCACGCGCCGACGGTGCCGCTGATCGCGATCTCTGGTTATGCTTTCTCCGGCCTGGAGCAGGCCAGTCCCGATTTCCTGAGGATGGCGCTCAGGCTCGGCGCGACGCGCTGCCTGCGCAAACCCTTCAGGCCGACGACGTTGCTGAGCGTGATCGACGAATGCCTCTCGGAGGCCGAGCCTCATCGAAAGTACGTCGCTACCCTGGCCGCCGTCACCAACGCGCTGTCGGACAGGTCTTCACACGAACCGAGGGAGGATGTTCTTGCAGATTGAGGCTGTCAGGCTTCGACCGGCGGCAAGGCGTGATGCCTGGTGGATTCCATAGAAAAGTCGAGATCGAAACGGCGTTCGTCTCGCGACGTTGCCCGCTTACGATCCAAATCATAATGGGGAGAGACCCGATTGCATCACGATTCCGAAATTGCCGAAGCATCGAAGATACAAGTCCAGCCTCAGGGGGCTCTCATGCCACGTGTTCTCGTTGTCGACGACGATCCAATGGTCTGCATGGCCATTGAGATCTATCTCGAGCGCCACAGCTTTCAGGTGACCATCGCCGATGGCGGCGAAGCAGGGTTGCGCGCGCTGGAAGGCACGCCATTCGACCTGATGATCGTCGACATCTTCATGCCGCATATGCGCGGCTTCGAGTCGATCAGGATATTCCACGAGCGCGCACCGACGGTTCCGCTGATCGCGATGTCCGGTTACGCTTTTGCCAATCTGGACTCGCCGGCTCCCGATTTTCTGAGAATGGCGCTCGAACTCGGTGCAACCCGCTGCCTGCGCAAGCCGTTCACGCCGGCGGCGTTGCTGGCCGTGATCAACGAGTGCATGGCGGAAGCGCAGTCCCGTTTCGCGAGCGTGGTTCAGTTGAGATAGCAGCTCCTGCCCGTTGCGGAGGGCAGGCGACTCCGGGATCCAGTGACATGCCTCGGAAATCCCTGCCGGCTGAAGCCGCGGAAGCGCAAGCCGGCCGAGCCAGCCGGATGGAGATCGTCGGTCAGTTGACTGGCGGCGTCGTCCACGACTTCAACAATATCCTCACCGTCATCTCAGGCACCATCGACATCCTGGCCGAGGCCGTTGCCGACCGGCCGGACCTCGTGGCGATCACAACGCTGATCAGTGAAGCCGCCGCCCGTGGCGCCAGCCTGACGTCGAATCTGCTTGCATTCTCGTGCGGCCAGCCCTCGCGGGTCAGCGACGTCGATGTCGCTGCACTGCTGGCCGACGCGGCGCGCCTGCTTCGGCCGACGCTGGGAGAGCAAATCGCGATCAGTTCGAAGCCGGTTGTCGGCGTGCAGCTGGTTCTGGCCGATCCCTCTCGGCTCATGGCGGCGATTCTCAATCTCGCGATCCTGGCGCGGGATGCCATGCCGTGTGGCGGCAATCTCGGATTCGAGGCCGGGCGCGCCGACCTCGAGATATCGGCGGAAGATTTCGTCCTGATCGCGGTCAGCGCCTCCGGTCACGATGGCATCGCCGAGTATCCGGAGCCGGTGTTCGCCGACCTCGGCGTGGTCGAGGATATCGTCAGGCAATCCGGCGGGCATCTCGAAGTCCGCAGCGACGCCGGGCGCGGAACGTCCGTCAATATATATCTGCCCCGCGCGACAGCCGCAGCTCAATCGCCTGACGAAGCCGACAGCGAAAGGGGCGACGAGGCCGTGCTGATCGTCGAAGACGACGCACTGTTGCGCGAATATGTTGCGGGCCAGATTCAAAGCCTCGGTTACCGCGTGCTGGCGGCCGGCAATGCCCGCGAGGCCATGACGTGGATCGACGACGGCGAGAGCATCGATCTTCTCTTCACCGATGTGATGATTCCTGGTCCGGTGAGTGGACGGCAGCTCGCGATCGCAGCGGTCGATCGCAGGCCGCTGCTCAAGGTGCTGTACACCTCCGGCTATGCAGACAGCGTGCTGGTTCAACAGGGGCGCCTCGAAGCCGGTGTTTTGTTGCTCGCCAAGCCGTATCGCAAAATCGAATTGGCAAGAATGATTCGCGCCGCACTTGCAGCCTGATACCCCGTAATCTTCCGGTCGACGCGACCGAATGATCTTCCCGATGCTGAAGTCGTTGTGCTGCAACGGTTACTGCCGCGTCGTCGTGGCGATGATCGTTCTACAGACTACTTTGCTTGGCGCCGAGTATTCGCGTTTCTGGGTATTTGTACGGAGTGGAGAATTAACGAACAGGTAGCACGCGGAGGAACAGTGTGGCCTGTCGCCGAAGAATGAGCGGCGTCGTGTAAAAGTGTAACATCCAGAAGGATCAAACAGTATGTCCGGCATTGTCCTCTCGTCCTCCGTCCGCCAGAATTTGCTTTCACTGCAGTCGACCGCCGATCTGCTCGCCACCACGCAGAGCCGCCTTTCGACCGGCAAGAAGGTGAATACCGCGCTCGACAACCCCACCAACTTCTTCACCGCCCAGTCGCTCGATGGCCGCGCCAGCGACATCAGCAACCTGCTGGACGGTATCGGCAACGGCGTGCAGGTGCTGCAGGCCGCCAACACCGGCATCACCTCG